>NZ_JAGVRK010000001.1:2013426-2684568 GCF_018283675.1 Metabacillus flavus | reverse complement strand
CGTTCCTTTTAAAAATGTTTGCTTGGACATTCCCTTCCCTGCCTTCTCAAATAGCTTGTTTTCATATACAATTACTATATGACTGTGAGATGGCCAAGCATGACAAGTTTTAGAAGCATAGGTCTATCGTACGGTATAAAGCTTATAAGGATTGTCAAAGGAGCGTGCGCAAATGGAGAAGCATCCTGCGGAACTGTACAGACATCATGTCAGGCCTTTTATGAAAAGCAAGCTGGAAGAGTTTATGATATTAGGCTATGATCAGGTCTCAGAGCAGGAATTGTGGACATACTTGTTGAAAAAGAAGTGGAAGTCTAAAGAAGAATTGATGATTTATAAAATGGTGAGTGACATCATGTCTGTTAGAGCAGGAGAATTCATGAATTTTGCGGCCGTCGAATCGTATAAAGCACCTAATTGGTTCGGAAGCGAAGAAGGCACCAAAATGCTTGAGGATTTGCTGTAGCGGACGGGTTCAAGTAGCTAAGGAGGATACATAATGATCAAGCGGGGGCGCATCCTTGCGTTTTTTCTCATTACTGTTTTAGTTGGAGTAATTATAGGATTCAGAACACCGGAAGTAACAGGAAACATTCCAAGGGGACTCGATCTGCAGGGCGGATTTGAAGTTCTGTATGATGTTAAGCCTGCAAATAAAGGGGATGTCATTGACAAGGAAGCCCTGGTCAGTACTGTTCGTGCGCTTGAAAACCGGGCGAACGTGCTGGGTGTAAGCGAGCCGAATATTCAAATCGAAGGAAAAAGGATCCGCGTTCAGCTTGCGGGTGTAAAGGATCAGAATAAAGCACGTGAAATTCTGTCCACTGAGGCAAAGCTTACATTCCGGGACGTGAATGACAAGGAATATTTAAACGGTTCCGATCTCGTTCAGGGAGCGGCAAAGCAAACCTTTGACCCTCAGTCCAATCAGCCTGTCGTTTCCGTCAAGCTGAAGGATAAAACGAAATTCAAAGACGCTACAAGCAAAATTGTAGCCATGCAGCCGGAAAATCAGCTGGTCATTTGGCTGGATTATCAGCCGGGAGACAAGTATAAAGAAGAAAGAGGAAAGGCAGAACCAAAATTCCTTTCCGATCCGAACGTTAATGAAGTATTTGACACAACAGATGTTGTAATAACAGGACAATTCTCCATAAAAGAAGCACAGGAGCTTGCGAACCTGCTGAATGCCGGGTCCCTGCCGGTGCAGCTGGATGAAACATATTCCACTTCTGTAGGAGCTAAATTTGGGGAAGAAGCTTTCCATTCCACAGTGCTTGCCGGAATTATCGGTGTAGCAGTGATCTTCCTGTTTATGCTCTTCTATTACCGTCTTCCAGGGGCGGTTGCGGTTATTACATTGAGTGCATATATTTTCCTTATCCTGCAAATATTTGACTGGATGAATGCGGTTCTGACTCTTCCGGGTATTGCCGCTCTAATTCTCGGGGTCGGGATGGCTGTCGATGCAAATATCATCACTTATGAACGGATTAAAGAAGAGCTGAAGCTTGGCAAGTCTGTACGCTCTGCCTTCAAATCCGGAAACCGGCGCTCATTCATGACTATTTTTGATGCAAACTTAACTACGATGCTTGGAGGAGCAGTTCTATTCTTTTTTGGAACGAGCGCTGTTAAAGGCTTTGCAACAATGCTTCTTGTCAGTATTATTGCAAGCTTTGTAACAGCTGTTTTCCTTTCAAGGATTTTGCTTTCTATGCTTGTAGAGAGCCGCTGGCTTGATAAGAAAAAGTCATGGTTTGGCGTGAAAAAGAGTCAAATGCTTGAGATTTATGAAACGGATAAGAATACAGATCCTCCAACACGATTTGATAAGGTGGATTTCCTTAAACACCGTAATGCCTTTTTCGCTTTTTCAGGAATAACAGTGGCAGCCGGTATTATCATTATCCTGATATTCAAGCTGAATCTGGGAATTGATTTTACAAGCGGTACACGTGTTGAAATTGGTTCCGAAAAGCCTATTACAGCTGAACAGGTTGAAACAGAGCTTAAAACCCTTGATATGGAAGCCGATGAAATTGTTCTGGCAGGTGCGAACAATGATACAGCTGTAGCAAGGTTTGTAGGTGTTTTGAGCAAAGAGGAAATTGCGAAATTAAAGGATCAGTTTTCAAAATATGGAAAGGAGCCGACAGTAAGCACTGTTTCTCCTGAAGTTGGGAAGGAATTGGCTCGCAATGCTTTCTATGGTATTTTGCTTGCCTCCCTGGGAATCGTTATTTATGTAGCAATCCGCTATGAATGGAGAATGGGACTATCAGCGATTGTTGCTTTGCTGTATGATGCATTCTTTATCGTTGCTTTCTTCAGTCTGACACGCCTTGAAGTCGATATTACCTTCATTGCTGCAATCCTGACTATTGTCGGGTATTCCATCAATGATACAATTGTAACCTTTGACCGAATCCGAGAGCTTCAGAGGAAAACAAAGGTAAAGTCAATTGAGGATCTAAGTATTATTGTGAACAAAAGCTTGCAGCAGACGTTCACGCGTTCGATCAATACGGTTCTAACAGTCGTGATTACAACGATTGCACTGATGATTTTCGGCAGTGAATCCATCCGCAATTTCTCGATCGCCTTGCTTGTCGGGTTAATCTCGGGGGCATACTCTTCAATCTTTATCGCTGCTCAGCTGTGGCTGATTTTGAAAAAGAGAGAGTTTGTTAAAAAGAAAGACGACCAAACGAAAGAATTGCATTCCAATCAGCACCCTGAAGTATAACTAAAGAGGGGACCGCAATAAGCTGCGGTCCTCTTTTTTATTCTTTATGGGTCTTACTTGGAGAGTCTTTGCCAGCGTTCCCTTTTCCCTGGTGTTTCCGATTTGCTTCATCTTTTTCCTGACGTTCGTGCAGGTTATTTAAAAATTCATTTGTTTTTTCCATCATTGATCGCTCCTTTCTATGACAGGCAGAGTCACTCATAATATGTCCCATTGTGCAAAAATTTACGAGGGGAACGTGGTTCACGCTCATTCATTTCTCTTTCAAAGGATATGATAAGGGGAGATGAAATTGCCCGGTTATTAGAGGAGGGAGTTTATGAATAAGGATAATCGGTTCAAGCAGGTGCAGATCGCAGCTATTGCAGGAATTGCTGCAAATTTACTGCTGGCTGTATTAAAAGGGGTCATTGGTTTTATTTCAGGAAGTAAGGCCTTAATTGCCGATGCGGCGATGTCTGTATCTGATGTAGCTGGATCTGTGGTCGTGCTATTTGGAGTACGGCTTGCCAAAAAGCCTCCAGATGAAGATCACCCGTATGGACATGGAAAAGCTGAGTCGATTGCAGCAGTCGTTGTAGCGGTGCTGCTCACTCTTGTTGGATTTGAAATCGGCAAGACCTCCTTTGAAGCATTTTTTAAACCGGCTAAAGCTCCCTCAGCAATTGCGATTGCCGCAGTGGCGGCGGCTATTATAATCAAAGAAGGAATGTTTCGGTATAACTACAGACTGGGTAAAAGATTGAAGAGCGATGCCTTAATTGCCAATGCCTATGATCACCGTTCAGACGTATTTGCTTCCTTTGCAGCTTTAATCGGGATTCTTGGAGCGATTGCCGGTTCATGGTTTAAGATTGATTGGCTTTTGTACGCTGATCCCTTTGCGGGTGTAGCTGTCTCCATCCTGGTTCTCTTTACTGCATGGAAAGTAGGCAGTGAAGCGATTCATGCTTCCCTGGATCATGTTATGCATGATGAGGATACAGCTGAAATGAAAAGAACGATTTTAAATATTGAGGGAGTTAAACGGATTGATGAGCTCTTTGCCAGAGAACACGGCCACTATGCAATTGTGGATGTGAAAATCTCTGTCATTGCGACACTTTCGGTTTTGGAAGGTCACGAAATCGCAAAGAAAGTAAGTGCTGCTCTAATGGAATATGAAGTGGTGCAAAAGGTTTTTGTCCATGTTAATCCATTTACCCCCTAGAGAGAGAGGAATTGCTTTGAAAAAACAATGGAGTTTATTGCTTGTTATCTTTTTTGCACTGATTGTAGCTGTTTTTGCTGTTATTAATGTGGAGCCGGTAGAAGTGGATTATTTATTAGGCCAATCCAAATGGCCGCTAATACTAATTGTTCTTGGTTCTGTGCTTATGGGAGCATTAATGGCAGGATATTCAGGTATGAACCGGATACGTTCTCTAAAAAAAGAGAATAAGGCATTGAAGAGAGAATTAGAAGAAGGAAAAACTCAGCCTGTCCGCAAGGAGCCTGTGCAAACGGAAGAGCCTGTTCATCAGGATGACTCGCTTCCCAGCCGTACAGAACGGAAGCATATGACAGATAACAGCCGATAAGATCGGCTGTTTTTATTTTTACCTTGACAAAAGTTTTGAATTTTTAGAATATAAATCTATACATGTATACAACCTGTCCGCAAATGAGGTGAAAGATCATTTTATTAAAAAATTGGGGAGCTCCCGTTCAGCTAAGCGAAACTAGAACAGCGGCGGTATGCAGAAACTCAATGGGGGAAGAAAGGTTTGTGGTTGCGGCAAAAGGCTTCTTCCTTATCGTCAATATTAAAACCGGCAAAACAATTCAGCTTCAAATAGAGAACAGCGAATATCCCTATGTCTCATTTGCTTCATCCGGCGGTCTGTTTTACTCGGGAGCTGGTCAGGTTTTTTACTGTCTTGATCCTTTTTCTGGAAATTTTGTTTTTAAAGGAGAGGTGCAGGACGAAGCAGCTGTCTTTGCGATAACCGAGGGATGGAACGGACTCATTTATTTTGTGTCCTACCCGAATTTAATGGTAAGAGAGTTTGATCCAAACCAGCATCAGTTGAGGAGTCTCGCTTCTTTAAACATTGAGTCAGGGTATGCTGGAACTTTGGCTTCAGGAAAGGATGGATGGATGTATGCTGGAATTGGTACAGAAAACCCCTTCATCGCGGCCTTTCATCCTGAAAGCGGAAAGCAAACGGCGATTGGGCAGCTCACAGATGGAATTGGAACAGGCTACGTTAGGAAAGGAAACGGAGGAAGGGTATTCGCTCAGTATAAAAGCGCTGCTCTCAGATCCTTCGATCCATCCCAGCCGTGGCTTGAGCTTGGCGGCGGAAAGGTGCTGCGCTCTATTCAAAAGCCATTGGAAGGGCACGAATATTGGGGCGAGGGGTTTCATACATGCCACGGCCAGGTTGCCGGCAAAGAAAAATTAGTGTCGTTTGACCTTACAGAAAAAAAAATCAGGCTTACGAATCAGGTTATTCCTGTTTCCTATCACACCCCCGGAGCTGAGCTCAGTACAGTCACTGCTGGTCCTGACGGCAAACTTTACGGCACCAGCATGCACCCTATGAGGCTTTTTAGGGCGGATCAGAATGGAATGGAATTAATAGGAAGCTTAGAACAGGGGGGCGGCGGTAATATTTGCACCTATGCCGTTCTTGATCAAGATACTATGTTCGGCAGTGCTTATGCGGGAGGGAAATTGTACGAGTTTTCATTAAACAAGCCGTTTTCTGCAAATGAAAACCCGAGGCTGATCCTGAAAGCTGATGCCGTTCATCGTCCGCGTGCTTCTGCAATACATCCATGCGAAAAGAAAGTGGTTTTTTCCGGTTACCCGGGCTATGGAAAAAGAGGTGGTTCTGTTGGAATATATGATCCATCAAGGTGCGAGCTTTCATTTCTGCCTCCTGAACAGCTTTTACCGGAACAAAGTACGGTCAGTCTGGCATTTGATGCATCAGGTAACATGATTGGATCAACAAGTGTCCGGACTCCCGGCGGCGCAGCGGAGCTGGCAGAAAGCGCTTCCTTGTACAAGTTGAATTGGAAGGCTAAAAAATTGGAGAGGGTAACTGTGCCTTTTCGTTATGAAAAGGAAATTACGCATATATGTATTTTGGGAAATTCCGGACTTGGAATGACACAGTCTTCCATCCTTTTTCAATTTGATTGCACCTCCCTTGCCGCAGCGAAAGTAAAAGATTGTTTTCCCTTCGGCCAGCCAGTCAGAGGCGGCTGCATTCAACAGGGCAGGGAAGTATTCTTTTTGCTTGAAGATGCTGTGGTCAAAGCGGATATCTCTTCAGCGGCAGCATGTTATCGCCGCATGAGCGAGAAGATTACCAGCGGGGGAGCCATTATCGAAAACAACCTCTATTTTTGTTCAGGAAACACGCTTTTATCGATGGATCTTAACGGGGGTGAATCGAGCTGGGCTCCATATTGAGTGATTTAAAGGTAGCAGAGATTTTATCCAGTCCTTCAGCGGAAGAATGGAAAATTAAAAAGCGTTCCATTATGACAAGGTGGCTGCAAATTGTTAATGAGACTAATCCCCTATGCAAACCTGTGTATGAAATCACAAGCATGATTCAAGAGGACGGGTATATAAGAAAGCATCTGAAATATGCCACAGAGGATGGGGATGAAGTCCCGGCGCTTTTATTAATTCCAGATGCTTCAGCGGGGATGGTTCCAGGAATTCTTGCTCTGCATCCGACAGATGCGAATGGAAAAAATGACATAGCCCATCCGTCAGGGCGCAAGAGCCGCCAATATGGGATTGAGCTTGCTAAAAGAGGCTATGCAGTTCTGGCACCGGACACTATTACAGCTGGAGAACGGATAGAAAAAGGGGATCAGGCGTTTCAAACGAAAAGCTTTTATGATCGTTATCCGGAACGGACAGCAGTTGGAAAAATGCTGGCTGATCACAGACAGGGAGCAGAGGTGCTGGCCTCCTTGAAGGGAGTGGATGAAGACAGAATTGGTGTAATCGGCCACTCTCTGGGAGGCTATAATGCCTATTTTTTAGCTTCTCTTGATCAGCGAATCAAAGCGGCAGTATGCAGCTGCGGCTTCAGCATGTTTGCAGGGGATCCCGAGCATCACAGATGGGGAAAACGGGATTGGTTCAGTCATTTTCCTGTAATCAGCGAATGGATTGAACGAGGAGAGGTTCCCTTTGATTTTCATGAAATTTTAAGCTTGTGCGCTCCGGTTCCTTTATTTTTATGGATGGGAAGGAATGATCCTATTTTTCCTCATTGGAAAGAGGGTTTAAAGGGGATTCTTGAGGTGCAAAAGGTTTATGATGTATTGGGACAAAACGATTCATTTGAATGGGTGATCGGCAGCAGCGGCCACGAATTTCCATCCGCAATCCGTGAGCATTCCTTTCAATTTTTAGACCGTTATTTAAAGTTTGCGATTCGCTAGGAGAGGTGCTCATGCAATTACGCAGAGAAAATGATTTTGAAAGAAAATATAATCAGTTCATCAGTGAACTCAAGGATGAGATTGTCAGTACCAGAATCCGTAAAGGGGAATACCTTCTTCCTGAACATCAGCTTAGTCATAAATACGATATCAGCCGGGTTTCAATCCGCAAGGGGCTTGCCCAGCTCGTTGAGGAGGGGCTCATTGAAAAAATTCCCGGGAAAGGAAACCGGGTTACGCTGGATTCTGCCGCCAATACGACGGCAATCAGCCTGGCCTGGTATTCTACTTCCTATGAAGTTCCAAGTGCCAGAAGAATTCTGAAGGAATTTGAGAACGCCCATCCTCATATTAAAGTGAATCTGAAAATAATGCCCGAAACAGAATACGTTCCGCAGCTGATCCATTCACTTGAACAAGGAGAAGGCCCAGATGCTTTTATCGTATCGGATTCCCAATTTCGTGAGTTTGCTGAAGCCGATAAAATTCAACTAATGGATGCGTACCAGTCACCAAACATGACAGAGAAAAACAGCTACCGGCAAATATTTGAGATGTTTTCTCATAATGGGAGTGTATTTGCTACCCCTTTTCTTTTTACACCAGTGGTAATCTGCTTTAATAAGACTATTTTTGAAAATGCAGGATTATCCGGACTTCAGTCGATTGAAACCTGGGAAGATCTGCTTGATGCTGCTCAAAAAGCCACGAAAATAATAGAGGATCAGCATCTTGTTAAGCATTACGGATTTTGCTTCTCCTCTTCTTTTCACCGCTGGCCCGTTTTCGTCCTTCAAAACGGGGGAAAGCTTATGACTTCCAACCGGAGCCGCTTTACTCTGGCAGATGATGCAAACATTGAAGCCTTGCAGTATTGCGTGGATTTGATGTACAAGCATCGGGTATCGCCGATCTTTACTCATGGCAGCAATCAGCTGGCAGAGGATATCTTCAATAAGGAAAAGGTGGCAATGATTCTCACAACTTATTACTATCTGAATGAGTTCAGGGATCAGCACATCCAATGGGACATTCTGCCGCTCCCGAAAAAGGAGAGAAAAGCGACCCTGCTGCTGGGAGCCGGGATAGCAGTAAGTGCGAATTCGGCGGCTAAGGGGGCCTCCCAGGCGCTTGCCGATTTTATGGCAGGGGAGAGGTCTCAAAGAATCTTAAAAGAAAGCGGGTGTACAATCCCTGCTTTAAAAAAGACAGCGGAGGATGATACCCTTTTGAACCCGGCCATCCATCCTGAAAATTATAATGCTTTTAAAGAAGTCATGCCCTATGCTGTCCCCGTTAGCGAACTGAATTTAAATACACAGGAGATGATGCTTCTCCAAAATGAATTAAATCTTGCATGGGCGTCTATGGAGAGTCCGAAAGATGCATGTGAACGCATTGAAAAACTGCTGAATAGTCAATTAGCCGGATACGATCGATAATCCGGTTTTCTTATTTTCATCATTTTTCTGAAAATTTCGCTAAAAGAATTGACGGATTCTTTCCAGTTCATTACATTTGAAAGAGCGTACGAGGAAAATAGAGGAAGATTGGGAGGATACGATGATAAAAGTCAGAAAGCTTCTTGCCTTTAAAGGCTTTGTCTTGTTCTTGCTTGCAGCTGGGGGGATTCTGTTCCCTCATTATGCAAATGCGGCCGATGATGATATAGAGTCCATACAAATTGTCCCCGAGAAAATTAAGGTGAAAACTGGGGAGAGAAAAATTGTAACGGTTTTAGCAAAAAAGGAAAATGGAAGCGTTACCATGGTCAGCGGCGGCTCCCTGAAGATAAAAGACAAGGAAGTTGCTATACTTGATGGACAGGCAGTTAAAGGAATCAGCCCTGGAAAAACAGTGCTGACTGCCGAGTTCAAAGGGTTCAAAACCGAGGCGGTGGTGGAAGTGATCCAAGATAATAATCAGTCTGTCTATCAGACGGTTCTCGATTTGCCTGAACAGCTTTCAACAGGAGCGTATACACCTGCTCCACTCTCAATTTCCGCTGCAAACGTAAAAAGGCGGGGAGCGGAGAACATTGATGTGCAGATCACTAAAGTGTCTGGACCCGGCGATCTGATTGCTATAAATCGCGGGGAAAGGATAACCGTTATTAAAAATAAAGGCGATTTGGCAACCGAAATCGATTTAAAGAAAGATCACAGTGAAACATTGAAGACTGAACTAAGATTTTCTAAAGCGGGATCTTATACATTTAAGGTGGAGCTTACCAATCCTTATGGCGATGTGATTGCAGAAACTGTAAAGACAGCTGAGGTGCTTCCAGCTTTTCAAGACATGGGTACCCAAATTGAAAAACTGATGGCGATGAGGGGTGCCTTCGGAAAGGATGAGAATGGCCGATCCATGGCTTACACCGTCCTTGCAGGAAGACCTGCACAGCTCATTGTGACTGATGTTGAGACCGAACAGATCAAACGGATTATTCCGCTTCCTGAAGCAGAGGCAGCATGGGCTGTGACGGTTGCTTCAGATGGAACGGTTTATGCAGGCTCCACTCCGAATGGGACTCTCTATAAATATGTTCCGGGAAGCAGTGAAGCAGAGGTTCTCGGCAAACCGGTTCCGAAGCAGACAGTGATCTGGGATTTGACGGCAGGAGAGAACGGAAAAATTTATGGAGGGACGTATTTTGACGGCCATGTATTTGAATATGACCCGGCAAAAGGATTTACTGACTTTGGAGAAATGGTACCGGGTGAAGAGTATGTTCGCAGCGTTGCCTATGATTCAGAGGAGAAGGCCGTGTACGCGGGAGTAGGTGCACATGCACATTTAATAAAATATGACATCAAATCCGGCAAAAAGACAAATGTTCTCCCTGCTAAATACAAATCGTACATATCGGTTTATGATCTTCAGGTTCAGGGAGGGAAGCTTTTCATTAAACTTGAGCCGGAATTCAAGCTGGTGGTTGCAGATAAAAAAACGATGGAAATCGATTATGAAACAACCGCACAGTCCAGAGGGGTTTCTCCTCTTGCTCCCGATGGGAAAAGTGTATTCTTTACGTCCTCAGGAATTCTTTATCAATACAATCTTGAATCCAAGACAGCAGAGCCTGTGACCTCCGGGGGTGCACAGGTAAATTTGGAACAGCCTGTGATCGGTTTCGGCTTCCAGCCCCTATCAGAAACTCCATTCAGCGGTACTGCTCTTGTAGGGTTCGTTGGAAACTATGAAGGACGCTTTTTTAAATACGGACTGGCTTCCGGAGCATTGAAGAAAACCGTGCTCTCTCTGCCTCCCCAGCCGACGAATATTTATAATATTCTGGGAGGGCCGGACGGTAAAATTTACAGCAGCGGATTCATTGGGGGTGACGTGGGGATTTTTAATCCTCTTACAGGACTCACTAAGCAGGAAACGGGTCTTGGTCAAGTCGAAGGGATGACCTCCATCGGCAGTAAAATGTATTTTGGCGTTTATCCTGCTGCCAGAATTTACGAATACGATTCCTCCCTGCCATGGAACCGCAGGACAAATATGAAGCTGTTATTTGACCTGCATGGGCCAAATGAACAAAATCGCCCGGTTGCCATGGATTCGATACCCGAGCGGGATGAAATTTATATAGGCTCGGTCCCGGACTATGGAAAGAACGGTGGCACCCTTTCCATATATAATCGCTCCTCCGGCATGCTTAATGTAAATCGGAATATTGTCCCGAACCAGAGTATTGTCTCAGTGAAGGCATCAAAAGGACTCGTGTATGCAGGATCCAGTATTTTTGGAGGAACAGGGGCAGATCCCGTTGAGAAAGAAGCAAAGCTGATTACGTGGGATCCGGCATCTTCTGCAATGACGAATGAAATGGTTCCGGTTCGAGGAAAAGTATCGGTGAGCTACCTTAATGATGATGAACAGGGGAACATTTGGGGAATTGCACAGGATACTCTTTTTATTTATGATCCCGATCAGAAAAAGACGATTTATCAGGAAGTGAAATTCCCCGGCGTCCGCAGCTATCGGGTCGGCGGCATCATGAAGGAAGGTAAAGACGGCAATTTCTACGTCACAGTTGATCAGACATTTTATAAAATCAATAAATCGACTAAAGAAGTGATCCCTCTTAAACAGCAGGCAAAAAAATTAGCAGAGGATGCTATGGGGAACTTCTATTTTGCAGAAGGTGATGACCTGTCAACAGGAAACAATATATGGCGCTATACCATCGAGGATCCTGTCATTCGTGCGGAGGCTGTAGATATTAAAGATAAAGGCGCCGTTCTTTCTCAGGGAGAAACTTTAAAGCTGCAGGCAGCCGTCATCCCTGAATTTGCTGTCAATAAAGAGATTCAATGGTATTCAAGCAATAGCGGAGTGGCAAATGTGGAGCAGGATGGCACAGTGACCGCTCTGGCTGAGGGAGAAGCCGTCATTACAGCTGTCTTGAAGAATGGAAATAAAAGTGATGCAGTAACGGTTCAGGTTAAAAAATAGTGAGGGGGCGTGTAAAGCGCCCTCCCCTAACTTTTCAAATTATCTGAATAGGTTCTTTTATGTGAAAACAAGCCGAAGATCCGAGACTTCTATGCGAGCAGCGGGACAGATAAAATTATATAGACGCCGGGGGATAAAAAGGGATCAATCGTCCGACCATAGGGAAAGCAAGCATCATGGAGCTGAAATAAACCATTCCTATCTCAATAGTTTTCCAAAAATATGAAAAAGCCGTTGAAGTTGTCAGTAAATTGTGATAATTTATTTGTAGATACATAGATTGCCAGTCTTTTCATATTGTAGTGAATACAAGTGAAATACATGTATGCAAAAGGGGGGATAGTCTTGAGTACAGCGAGATTTGAGGTGTTGGATATAAGTACACTGGCGGTTGGAGAAAAGGCAGAGGTCAAATGGTTTTACTGCCCGGAAGGATTCACTCCTGAAATCAAAACAGAAGCACCGGAACTTCTCTCAGTCTCAGATGGTCACCTGATTGCGCAAAAAGAAGGAGAAACATTCTTTACCGTTATAGGGAGGGATGAATCTGTAAGGAAAAAAATAAAGATTGTACCTGCAGTTAAAAATAAAGATGTAAGCGCTTTAAAAGAAAGACTCCTGTCTCTATCTCCCGCTTCAATGAACTCAGGCTCTTTAGCGGATGCTTGTCATAAGTCCATTTCAAAGGCAGAAGAGTTTTTAGAGGAAAGGGAGCTTTTAATTACATACGGCAAAGCAGAGCACACGATGAGCATTTCCATCCCTCTGCTTCAGCCGGATCAGCTGGAGGATCCTCCAGGATATAAGGAATATCCTTATTGGACGATGTTTTCGAGAAGAATAGAGGAAAGGATTAAAGGTTTGAGCATCGCCTTTTGCTTAACGGAGCGGAAGGAATTTGCAGAGAAAATCAAAGAATACTTATTGGGGCTTGCCGGGTTTACCCGGTGGTATGAATTTCCGCACCGCGGTTCAGAAGGAAACTTGAGCAATGCCCATTTCCTAATGGGGGCGGCAATCGGATATGATACCATCCGCCATTTGCTGTCCGAGAGGGATGCGCAATTGATTCGAAATGCCATTCTGTCCCACGGAATTCGGCCGCTGGCCGCGGACTTTGAAAATTTTGACATGCATAACATCGTATGCTCAAAACAATGTGCGCTTTTAATCGGTTCCCTCGTTATTTGGGAAGAAGTCTCTCAAACAGAAACTTACATAAACTCCGCTAAAACCTATTTGCAGATTTATTTGAACGAAAAATCAGCTTCTGAGGAAACGGAAGGTCTTCTATATACAGCAGTTGCGGTGCATCACCTGCTGTCTGCAGCAGATGCATACCGGAAAAAAACAGGCGACAAAAGCTTAAGCAGTCATATGTATTTCAGCCGAATATTGCCAGATCAGTTTTTCTGGCTGATGGGTGCAGGGAGCATTCCGGAACACAGCAACTTCTCGGATTCCTTTCATAAGCTAGAACTTTCAGCTTTAATGTATTTCCTGGCAAGCCGCAATCAAAACCCGGCAGCAAAATGGTATATTCATAATTTTTGCAGAGAATCACTTGAGCAGCTGCACTATCCGGTTCATCCAATACAGCCCCTCCCGCCTGAAAAGTATTACACTCAGCCGTATGTCAAAGTCTTTGAATCTATTGGACTCGCTGCTATGAGAACGGGATGGGGAAAAGAGGATAGCGTTCTTTCCTTTACATCAAGCCGTTCCGCCAGGGATCACAATCACTTTGATCAAAATAGTGTAATCCTGAATGCAGGAGGGGAATGGCTGCTGACAGATCCGGGATACCAGGATTACGTTCCGGGACCGGGGAATGATTTCACAACCGGAACAATCGGACACAATTCCCTTTTAGTAAACGGGAAAGGCCAAAGCCTCAGGGGCGGGGGAGCGATTGTCAAACATGCTGCAAAGGATGGGTGGGGAAGGGTAACTGGTGAAGCGGCTAAAAGCTATGGAGGGCGAATTAATGGATTCCGGCGAACCTTGATCTTTTCAGAGAAGCATGGGATTTATCTTATCTGGGATCAGACTGAAAAAAAGAATAAACATGATCGATTAACCTATCTGTTTCACACAAAATCCGCAATAAGGTCAAACGGCAAGCAAATTTTTACAGGAGAATCATTGCCTGGGAAATCCTTGACAATTGAAGGGGATCATCATTCGGCTGAAATACTTTGGCCGAAAGAAAGGGTTATGGCCGTTCATAAAATATACGGGGGCGCAGAGAAATATGGTACTTATCTGGAGGCTGAAAGCAGTGAGGAAACCCTGTTGACCGTCATCATTCCGCGTATTTACGGCAAAAAATGTGATTGCAGCATCAGCTGGCTAATAGATAAAAACGAACTGAAGATCACAAAGGAAGGTCTTTCTGAAACATGCCATATATCGCTGCCCGTTAATGCAGAGGATGCTTTGAAAATCCGAATCACAGCAGATTCGGAGTCTGACAAAACAATCCTTTTATAAGGTAAGGCTCTTTTCTAAGAGCTAGTTGCATCGAAATCAATCCTATTTGGGAATAAAGCCTTTCATAAGGAAAGGGGGAGATGAGCTTTGGAAGGAATTAGCGGAAAGGTTATGGAGCTTTGTGATTGGGGTGCAAAATTGGCCTGGCTGAATGTGCTCTGGATAATGTATACACTCGCTGGATTGGCAGTACTGGGAATTTTCCCAGCTACAGCCGCCGCCCACCATACCGTCAGGTCTTTCATTAAAGGCGGAGATCAGAAGACAAGCAAGGTGTTTCGGGAGTATTACTGGAAGGAATGGAAAAATGCAAATAAGCTTGGATACCTCTTTTTTACGATAGGAGCCGTTCTATATATTGACTATAGTTTTTTCAGGACCTTTCCTTCGATTTATGCACTTTTAGCCTCTTATTTATGCTTTATCTTACTTGCTGTCTGGCTCTTTGGATTTATTTCTGTTTTTTCACTTTATGTAAATTTTGATATGAAAAACTTTGGATATATAAAAAACGCAATCTATCTTCTGTTAGGATACCCGGCTTCGTTTTTTCTGCTGGCAGCAGGACTTCTATTAATAGGAGTGATTTTGTTCTATATCCCAGGCCTTTTGCCGTTCTTCGCTATATCCGGGCCGGTTTGCTTCATTGAGTGGGCATGCAGCAGAAGATTTCATAAACTGCATCCGTCCAGAGCAGGGTAAGGCACTCTCTGCATAACGAAATACAAGTTCTATACAGGTATATAAGGAGGGATCACATGGAAAATCAGCCTGTTCAAACCCCGGCCGTGCCTAAATTAAATGAAAAGCTGCCGGTTCGAAAAATATCACTGGCTGCTAAGGCGAAACGATCATTTATGAGACAGCGTTATTTATACCTGCTGCTTCTTCCGGGGCTGCTCTACTTCCTGATTTATAAATACATTCCAATGCTTGGTCTGGTGCTTGCTTTCAAGGATTATAATCCGTTTCAGGGGATTGTTGAAAGCCCTTGGGTTGGCTTCGCTCATTTTGAAAAAATTTTTTCAAATAGTGATGTTCTGCAGGTAATCTGGAATACACTGAGTCTCTCATTCCTCCAGATTGTTTTCGCCTTTCCGGTTCCGATTATTTTAGCCATTATGCTTAATGAGGTGAGAAGCCAAACGTTTAAACGGATTGTTCAATCGGTCATTTACCTTCCTCACTTTTTATCCTGGGTAGTTGTTGTCGGCATTACAGTGATTTTCTTGAGAAGTGAAGGTCTCATCAACAGCATGCTGATGGCGGCAGGTCTTGATTCTGTCCCTTTCCTTACAAATCCAGCCTTTTTCCAGCCGCTTATTGTCCTTCAGGTTATTTGGAAAGAGGCCGGATGGGGTACGATTATTTTCCTTGCAGCCTTGTCTGGAATCAATCCGCAGCTATATGAAGCAGCCATTATGGATGGAGCCGGACGTTTGAAGCAAATTTGGTACATTACTCTGCCTGCTCTAAAAAGCACCATTCTTATCCTGCTGATTTTAAGACTGGGTAATGTTCTGGACAGCGGTTTTGAACAGATCTTCCTCATGCTGAATCCGTTCAACATGGATGTTGGAAATGTTTTGGATACGTTTGTTTACTTCAAAGGCATTCAGCAGGCTGATTACGGTTTTGCCACAGCTGTCGGGCTTTTTAAAGGAGTCGTAGGATTGATCCTTGTGGTCACTGCCAACAAACTTGCCAAAAGATTTGGACAGGAAGGCCTCTATTAAACAATGAATGGATGTGAAAGATATGCACCATCGTTCCGTGCCTGACCGGATCCTGGAAGGGTTCAATATGCTCGCATTGCTCCTGATAGGCTTTGTCATGATTTTTCCTTTTCTTTATATTTTCACGGTCTCCTTTTCTTCCTTATCCGATTTTTTAAACAATGACTTTCTGCTTTGGCCTAAGCAGTGGGTAACGGATGCTTATGAATACATCCTCAGCTCCAATAACTTTTTAAGGTCGCTCGGAGTTACGGTTTTTATTACGGTGGCAGGGACAATTGTGAATTTGTTTTTTACCGCCACAATGGCCTATGCTCTTGCCCGCCCGATTGCCGGTCAAAGATTTTTCATCCTGTTCGTGCTCTTTACCATTCTATTCAGTGCCGGAATGATTCCAACTTACCTTGTGGTCAAAGCTACCGGCTTGCTGAATTCGATTTGGTCTCTGATCATTCCAGTTGCGATCAGTCCATTTTATTTGATTGTCATGAGGCAGTTTTTCCTGAACATACCTGAAGAGCTTCACGATGCGGCTTTAATAGACGGGGCGAATGAAGGACAGGTGTTCTGGAAAATTGTCCTTCCGCTATCCAAGCCTGCTCTTGCGGCGTTTGGATTGTTTTATGCAGTGATGCATTGGAACAACTACTTTACTGGAATTCTTTACTTGAATGATCCGTCTCTATGGCCGATTCAAGTGGTTTTGCGGCAGATTGTCGTCATCAATGAGCCCAATTCAGCACTCGGCAGTACAGCTGCCATGCTCGAAAGTCCGCCGCCGCCTGAAACTATACAAATGGCGGCGATCCTGCTCGCCACGCTTCCGATCCTGCTCGTGTATCCATTTCTTCAAAAACACTTTGCTAAAGGGGTGATGCTTGGATCTGTTAAAGGGTGATGAAACGCTGCATTCAGGTTAAATTCATGGGTCAATTACTGTAAACGGAGGGATTGGGATGAAGAGAGCGAAAGGGTTAAGTCTTTTATTAGCAGGTATTCTTCTGGCAGGAGGCTGTACGTCTAATGATACCGCTTCTAAACCGGCAGAAAAGGAAAAGGATCCGAATAAAAAATATACAGTAACCGCCATTGATTTTCGTTTTGGGGATCCCCCTCCAAAGGATGGCGCAGGATTGAAAATGATTAATGAAAAATTCAATGTGGATTATCAGGTTCAATTCGTTCCGCAGGCTGATTATCAGGAGAAGCTTTCTGCAGTGGTAGCTTCAGGGGATGTACCGGACATGGTTGGATTTGAACCTGTGGACACGCGGTATGCAAAATGGGCGGGGCAAGGCGCATTTTTGCCTCTTGATGATTATATCGGCAAATATGAAACGTTAAAAAATGTTCCAGATCACATTTGGGAGTCCATGAAGGTAAATGGAAAAATTTATGGTATCCCTACTTATTACCCTGAAGCTGACCTGACTCCGATTATCCGTAAAGACTGGTTAGACAAACTGGGTCTTGAAATGCCAAAGAACTATGAAGAACTGAAAGAAGTAGCGTTAGCTTTCACCAAAAAGGATCCAGATGGAAATGGAAAAAATGACACGTACGGATTTGCGATGGGAGAAAAAATCAACCCGGATTTTGACATGGGCGCTTATTGGAATGCAGAGTCGTGGCTGCATAAAGATGAAAACGGCAATTATATCCCGGGAATGATCTCCGATGCACGCAAAGAAACGATTCAATTTTTTGCCGACCTTTACAAAGAAAAAGCGATCACGCAGGATTATGCGGTACTAACGTGGCCAGATACGAATAAGGAGTTCTTCTCAGGCAAAGCGGGAATTTTCGTTGGAGCGCCGAGAGGAATGTC
This sequence comes from Metabacillus flavus, assembly GCF_018283675.1. Taxonomy (NCBI): domain Bacteria; kingdom Bacillati; phylum Bacillota; class Bacilli; order Caryophanales; family Bacillaceae; genus Metabacillus; species Metabacillus flavus. The sequence continues at coordinate 2,666,840 of NZ_JAGVRK010000001.1, read as the reverse complement.
GGAGGCTTATTATGCCGGATTACTGGAGCTTCAGCCGAATGCCGAATTCGCTCCGCTTTACCCATTCGCTGATCCGGACGGCAATACCGGTTATACAGCAACCTCAGGCTATGGCGGAATTACCGCGATTTCGGCCGATCTTGCAAAAGATCCGGGCAAGATTGAAAAAATTCTTGAAATGATGGAGTTCGGGCGCACCTTCTATCCGCGTGAAGACCGGACACCGGATAATAAAGAGTTTGACTGGTGGTGGGGAAATGAAGGCAAAGGGTACACCATGCAGGATGGAACAGCGGTACTTGACCCGAATTTTGCTACAGAGGGAAAAACGCCTTCTACCTACTATGTAGACAATGCAATGTGGCCGCCGAATGAAGATGTGAATGAGTTCTACAAGGATTATAAAAATGAAAAAGTTTCAAGCCTTGCGAAAGAGCTTGAAGAAATGCACAAGTCTACAAAGCATTACATGAATCCTGTCAATGGCCTTGTATCTGAAACGGCACAGCAGAAAAAAGAAGAATTTGATCAGTTTCTTTTCGATGAACAGGCAAAAATGATTGCGGGGCAGCGTCCGGTTTCTGACTGGGATAAGATGGTCGAGGAATATTTGAATATGGGCGGCCAGAAAATGATTGAGGAGTACAATTCCCAGATTAAAGATGAGGAACATTGGAAGTAAGAGAGGAGGGGGGGCTGGGTTTTATGAATCCCATGCCCCTTTTTATTCTTATACATGTATTTAACATGTAAACATGATGAGAGCTAAAAGAAGTCATTCCATAAGGGCTAATTCCACGGGAACGATTGATTTGAAACATGAAGCAATATGGAAATTTGATTTCAGCTTGAAAGGATGAGCGGATGCTGGATGTAGCGTTGATCGGACTTGATACGTCCCATGCAGAAATTTTCACCGATCTTGTTATGAATCCGGAAAATCCTCACTTTATTAAAGGTGTTTCAATTAAGGCGGCCTATCCGGGAGGTTCGGAGGATTTTCCATTAAGCAGAAATAGAGTAGAGCATTATACATCAATAGTAAGAGATAAATATCACATTGAAATCTCAGAAACACCCGAAGAAGCGGCAGGAAAATGCGACGCGGTTTGGATTACTTCTGTTGACGGACGAAGGCATGAGGAACTGCTCCGTCAAGTTTGTCCGTTTGGTCTTCCTGTTTTTATTGATAAGCCCTTTTCAGTTGCCGCAGATTCTGCCAAAAGAATGGTCGATTTTGCGAAGGAATGGAACGTGCCGCTGATGAGCAGCTCTTCACTAAGGTTTGGCGAAAACCTTAAGTCCTTTTTGTCTGCGTGCAATGAGCGTATTCATCATGCGGAATGCATCGGTCCACTGCTTTTTGAGAAAACACAGCCGGGTTATTTCTGGTATGGAATCCACTTAGCTGAAATGCTCTTTTCCATTATGGGAAAGGGATGTGAGAGCGTTCAGGCTTCCGTAAGGGATGAGATGGAAATGGTGATGTGCGAGTGGGGCGGGGCAAGAACAGGAACGATAATCGGCACTAAAACAGAACAGGCTGATTTTGAAGCGTTCGTTTCTATGAAGTCCGGGGAACAGCATTTTAATTTGAGCCGGACTCATAAACCTTATTATGCTTCTCTTCTGGATCAAGTGGTGCATTTTTCAAAAACAGGGAGACCTGTTCCTGAGAATGAAGAGACACTGGAAATTATACACTTTATTGAAGCGGTAAATCAGAGCCGGAACCGCGGCGGCGAAAGAATCGTTATCCGAAAAAAGAACGAGAGAAATAGCATGGGCAGGTGTGACACATGAGGATGGCAAAAATCGGATTGCTGCTGGATGAGCAGGCTGCAGTAGATAAATGGGCAAAACAGGAAAATGTTTTCGCTTTCTATATAAGAGAAGTGCTGGACCATTTAGGAATTCCCTATCAGAATCTATCGAAGGAAACCGCTTCATTAGAGGAGATAGATTTGCTCATTACGGGGTTGCTGAATGAATCCCAGCAGGCACTCACGCAGCTTCTCTCATTTGTGGAGGAAGGGGGGACTGTGATTCATTTATCAGATTCTCCGAAGCTTGCAAACTGGACTGGATACAAATCGGTATGCGGGGGTGCCGGATATGGCTACACGCCAAAGGAGCTTGGGCATCGAAAGCCTGTCCGGTTTCTGAAAACAAATCATTGGTATAACGGGGAGCCTGCCGGGTGGAACGCGAAATCAGGCTTTTTAGTGAGCGGCTCTCCTGCAGGACAAATACTGTCAGAGCTTTGGACGGTTATTCAGGCAGGAAATGGAAAGATTGTCCACTGCCAGGCTGACATCCCATACTCAATTGTCGGAATACAGCAGGGAGTCGAACCAATCCTGCATGATGGGGAGCCGGCTCCGGACGGTACGGCTGGAATTGATGACGGACTGCTGAAGGCTGACGATGGCTTTACACTGGATTGGAGCATTGACAGGGCAGCGACAGAGACAGGGATGAAATATTTCTCTGAAGCACATGCGGATAAGTGGCGGGAAGTACTCGTTCACAAGCTTGCAGAACTGGCTTTGGAAAAAGGGCTGACAGTCCCTTTTGTCGGGAGATGGCCTGAAGGGATTGAACATATTGCCACCATCTCGCATGATAGTGATTTTAATTTGGAAGAATCGGCTGATATCACACTTTCGCTGTTAAAAGAATGCGGAGTTTATTCCACTTGGTGCATGATCGAGCCCGGATATGAGCGGCCTTTATATGAAAGGATCAAGCAGGAGGGCCATGAGCTTGCCTTTCATTACAATGCGCTGGAGGCTGAGGGTGGCCTGTGGAGCGAGTCAGAGTTTAAACGTCAGCTGCAGGATTTGAAGAGCAAGGCAGATTTGAAAACGGTCTATACAAATAAAAATCACTATACCCGTTTTGAAGGCTGGGGAGAACTGTTTGAGTGGTGTGAAAAAGAGGGCATTCAAGTCGATCAGTCCAGAGGACCAAGCAAAAAGGGAAACATCGGGTTTTTATTTGGAACGTGTCTGCCTTATTACCCGATTGCCTGGCATACCGAAAATAACCGGCAGTATGACATACTTGAGCTCGGCTTTTTAACACAGGACCTCGATCATCATGCCCTTGCAGATACATCCGTGATTGATCCTTTTCTGGAAGAAGTCAAACGGATTGGCGGTGTTGCTCATTTTCTTTTTCATCAGCTTCATTTTCTTGAACAGCCAAAGGTTTCGGAGGCTTTCAGGAAATTAGTGAAAGCAGCCCGTGCCAATAAATTTGAATTTTGGACATCCAAACAGATAAGCATCTGGGAACGGGCGAGAAGAAAGGTGAAAATTGAAGGGGTTTCAGCATCTGGTGAACCGAACGTATCAGGAGCGGTGTCCGGAGCAAATACAGTCATTTGGGTACCGGTGCCAAAGAAGGCAGATTTGGCGGCAGAAGCAGCAGAGGTCCGTTATGGTCACCTTTGCCTAAAGAAAATCCTCTCGCATAAACAAGCACAAACGTCCTGAAAGGAGAACGCGATGGCCATTCAAACTAATTCCCTTGCAATTCATGGAGGGGGAAAATCAAAAACGGCGCCCTTTGGCACAGGGAAGCGCTTTGGCCTTGAAGAGGCAAAGGAACTGCTGGAAGCGCTTGAACAGGATACCCTTTTCTACCACTTCGGTACGAAGGTGAAAACCTTCTTGCATCATTTTAATGCTCTTTACGGAATACAGCATAGTGTAGCAGCTTCCTCGGGTACAGCCTCCATCCATATCGCTCTGGGTGCTGCTGGAATTTCCGCAGGGGATGAAGTCATTACAAGCCCTATAACAGATCAGGGGACGGTAATTGGAATTCTTTATCAAAATGCGATCCCCGTTTTCGCAGATTTAGAGCCTTATAGCTTTAATCTGGACCCGGCTTCCATTGAGCGGGTGATTACCCCTAAAACGAAAGCTATAATAGCCGTCCATCTCGCCGGAACTCCATGCCGGATGGATCAAATTATGGAGATTGCAAATAAACATGGTCTGATTGTGATTGAAGACTGTGCACAAAGCTATCTCGCAAAGCAAAACGGCAGGCTGACAGGCACAATAGGCCATTTTGGATGCTTTAGTACGAACGATTTCAAGCATATATCAACTGGAGACGGCGGGATGGTGACGGTTAATCACCAGAATGAAGAAGCATACAGGCGTGCGCACGCATTTGCCGATAAAAACTACTCCCGCTTTGATTCATCCGTTACCCGAAAAATCAGTTCGCTTGCTCCCAACTACCGAATGACAGAGCTGCAGGGTGCAGTGGGGATTGCACAGCTTAAAAAACTTCCCGGCCTGTGTGCAAGAAGGACGGAGCTCGGGGAGATGCTTACTAGAATGCTAGAGGGAATCAAAGGGATCTTTCCTCCCGAAATTCCGGCAAACAGCGTGTCGACCTATTGGTTTTACATGTTCAGGCTTGACCTGAATTTGCTAACCTGCTCGAGGGAAGAATTCTCTGAGGCTTTAAGGGAAGAGGGAATCCCCAATCAGGCAGGTTATATAGCAGAAGTCCTTTACAAGCAGCCTCTTTTTGCAAACCGGTCTGCCTATCCAGGAACCGAGTACCCGTTCAGCTTAACGGAGCAAACCTATGAAGACGGAAGCTGTCCAGAGGCAGAAAAAATCCTGAAAACGGCTATTAAGCTGCCGATTAGCGAATTTTTCACAGACCAGGATATCCAGGAAACAGGAAGAGCCATTAGAAAAGTAGCAGCTTACTTTAAAAAATAATGGGCAAGGGGAGGATTGAACGTGTCTTATGTGACGGCAAAAGAAATCGTAAAGGATGCTTTTGAAAATGGGTATGCGATTGGGGCATTTGCTGTTCATAACCTTGAGATCATGAAGGCTGTTATTAATGGGGCAGAGCGTCTGAATTCACCTGTGATCCTTCAGACAACACCTGATACGGTCCGTTATATGGGGCTTGATTACACAGTTGCGGCAGTTAAAGATTTAGCTGAAAAGGCGAAAATTCCTGTCGCGCTTCATCTGGACCACGGGGATACCTTCCAGATCGCGATGCAGTGCTTGCGGGCAGGCTATACGTCCATCATGATTGACGGATCGTCCCTTGAATTTGAAGAAAACATCCGGCTTGTAAGAAAAGTAGCAGAGGCTTCCCAGGCAATGGGGATACCGGTTGAAGCCGAGCTTGGCTCCATCGCAAGGAATGAAGGGAACGGCGAAAAAACAGACCGGCTAAGCTATACAGACCCTGATTTGGCAGGGGAGTTTGCAAAGAGGACGGGAATTGATTTCCTTGCTCCATCATTTGGCACAGTTCATGGTGTATACGCGGACGAACCGGATTTGGATTTCGAGCTGCTTGAGGCCATTAAGGATGCTTCTGGAATTCCATTAGTCATGCATGGTGCATCAGGTGTAAGTGATGATGATGTAAGGAAAGCAATCCAGTGCGGAATTGCAAAAATTAATTACTCAACCGAATTAAAGCTCGCATTTGCAGCTGAGCTGAGAAATTATTTACACAGTCATCCAACTGCATCCGATCCGAGGAAGTACTTCATGACAGCAAGAGAAAGTGTCGAAATGCTGGTAAAAGAAAAAATCGCGGTTCTATTTGAAAAACAGCGGGTCTCGTAATGATTACAACCATTACGCTGAATGCAGCTGCCGATCTGACCTATCTCATCCCTAGGTTCAGGAAGAATGAGATCAACCGGATCCAGCAGGTTTTTAAAGAGCCTGGCGGAAAAGGGATCAATGCAGCCAAAGTACTCCATACTCTCCAAATTCCCGTTACAGCTGCAGGCTTTGCAGGAGGAGCAAATGGCCGGTTTATCACGGAATCTTTGTCCAGTCGCTCCATTAACAGCCGGTTTACGGAAATTGAAGATGAAAGCCGGGCATGCCACTCTATTGCAGATCCAGGATGTGCCGGCATCCAAACGGAACTGCTTGAAAAAGGTCCCGATATTAAACCAGCCGAGTGGAAGCAATTTTTGGAGAGAGATTTAGCAGAGCTTGCAGCTGAGAGTCAATACGTTCTTTTTTCCGGCAGTCTCCCAGGGGCCTGAATGAGGACTCCTATCTTGAAGCTTCAGAAAGAGCGGCTGAAAAGGGAGCCAGGGTTATTTTTGATACGGGCGGGAAGGCGCTGGAAAAAGCACTTCAAGCAAAGCCTTTTCTTATAAAACCAAACCTTCAAGAGCTGACCGGTTTATTTGGGAGGAACTATGACTTGAATGATGTGAACGAGATTGCAAAAGATCTTAAAAAAGCAGCAGATGCCGGTGCACATGCAATTGCTCTTACACTTGGCAGCAGAGGCTCAATTTTTTATAGCGGCGGACTTACTCTTTTCGCAGCGGCACCTAAAGTTCATGCCGTTAACCCAACCGGATGCGGAGATGCCTTTCTGGCTGGATTTACAGCTGCACTGTTCAAAGGTCTTGGATGGAAAGAAGCGATGATCAGCGGGACAGCCGCAGGTGCTGCAAATGCAATGGAATGGACAGCCGGCACCATCCGTATTGAGAACTATGAACACATAAAACACACGGTGCAGGTTTTTTGCGTGTAACTGGCAGACAATGTAAGGTTCCTATTACAAAGGCGGAGGGATTAGCATGGAAAGCTTTACGCTGAACGAGATCAATGATCAGGGAACTATAATTGAAAAAACGTTTTTTGCAGTGGATAATCTATCATTTGAAGCACTGAACCCAGGAACGATTCTTCTTTTTACCGGCTGCGGAACCTCTTATTATCTAGCGCACAGTGCAGCAAAATATTATCAGAAAATAACGGGCAGACCTGCAGCAGCTGTTCCGGCGTCCGAGCTGATTTTGTGTCCTGATGAAGTATTGGCGAAGGATGCCGTTTATAGAATTGCGGTCATTTCAAGATCCGGTACGACATCTGAGGCTGTAGAAGCTGTGAACAAGGTTCGGGACAGGAAAAATGTATCAGTCATGGCAGTAACGTGCAATGAAGATTCCCCTCTATGTATAAGCTGTGATGAAGCCATTGTTCTGTCTCATGTGAATGAAAAGAGTGTGGTGATGACGCAAAGCTTTTCTGCCATGCTGTATGCTCTGCAGCTCTATGCCGCGCATAACGCCAATGACCCGGCTGCATGGAACGAATTGAAAGCTCTTCCTGGAAAAATGAAAGAAGCTTTAAATCTGTCAGAAAAGGTGAAAAATTTTTCTGAGAGTATAGAATGGGAAAACGTGATTTATTTAGGCAGCGGTATATACAACGGCATAGCAAAGGAAGCCACGCTAAAACTGAAGGAAATGACCCAGACTGTATGCGAAAGCTATTGCTCTTTAGAATTCCGGCACGGCCCGATTTCCATAGCCGGCAACAAAACAGCGGTCATTCTCATTGGCTCCTCTTCAACATTGAAATATGATCTGCCGCTCCTGGAGGATTGCAGGAAACTTGGAGCAGAAGTGTATTATCTTGGACCGGTCCTTTCTTCAGAGGACAGGGAGAAGGTAACGGAATCATTTGTCTTACCTAATGGAGCAGCGGATCACCATTTAGTCCTTGCAATGCCTTATGTACAGAAAATAGCTTATTACCGGGCATGCTTACTAGGCCTTAATCCGGATCTCCCCAAAAATTTAACACAGGTGGTTCATATTCCGATTTGATCAGGGGGGAAACGGTATGGAGTGCGCGATTGGACTGGATATTGGCGGATCCAAAGTGGCGGCAGGACTCGTATTTGAGTCAGGGAAATGCGGTTCAGTAACGACTCGCCCTTCTGCACCGTCCAGCGAAGCAGAAATGTATGAGCGGGTAAAGGATTGTGTTGGGGAAGTCATCGCCAAATCTGATATTCAATGGGAGCGTATTGCAGGAATTGGAGCTGGCTCTCCTGGATTAATTGATAGGGAAAAAGGGCTTGCTCTGTTTTCCAATAACCTTCCCTGGAGGAGCTTTCCTCTGGCAAAAAAACTTCAGGAAGACTTCGGGATGCCGGTCCTCCTCGATAACGATGTATGCATGGCAGCTTACGCGGAGTGGGTTCATATCGGCAGGAATCGAAACGAAACTTTTGTGTTTATGACGGTAAGCACAGGCATTGCGTGCAGCATTATTCATAACGGAGCTTTTTTTAGAGGGGCAGGAATGGCCGGAGAAATTGGAATGAATGTGGAGGAAGAGGACGGAGACGGCACTTTTATTTATAGGACCCTGGAAGAGGTAGCTTCTGGATCAGCTATTTCCGAAAAGGTGAAAGCATACAGCGGGAAAATAGAGGAGCAGAAAATGGAGCTGTTTGATTACCTTCTTGCAGGAGAGCAGGCAAAGGAAACGGAGAAGATAATTGCCCGTTTGGCCAAATCAGTTTATTCCATTATTTGTACGATTGATCCGCACCGGATTGTGCTTGGGGGCGGCGTTATTAACCGGAATCGCAGGCTTGCTGCTGAAATTTTCCATACTCTGGATGGTTATCGATCGCTTCGGAATGAACCGATTTCAAAGCGGATATCAGCAAGTGCTTTAAAAGATACCGCCGGCTTAACAGGAGCGGGTCTTATGCTGCTGCATTCTCTTGAAAAATAATCCTTTCCGCAGGGAAGGATTATTTTTTATTTTGGGTTTTCGCAAACGTTGCTGCTTGATTTTCCTCCAGGATGCATGTGAGCTACCCAGCAGCCCAAGTTTACATTAAAAACAAAAATCTCTTAAAAAGCGTCTCTGATCTTCCTTAATATGGTAAAATTCCAGAAAAGAGTTTGGGAGATTGCCTGTTATGAAAATAACTATTATCAGACATTATAGAGTAGATTGTCCCCCTAAAAAAATGATGACATCGAAAGAGTTTTCTGAATGGTGCTTCAGCTACGATCATTCACCTCTTTGCGAACCGAATAACATGAAGCGTTCAGAAACCTGGGACAGCTGCCACTCAAGCAATATGACAAGAGCCTCCGAAACCGCCGCTTCCCTCTACGGTCAGCCTCACATAACCCCAAGCTTGAGGGAAATTCCGCTTTCCCCTTTTGTTCAGACATCTTTCAGGCTTCCATATCTCCTATGGATTGTCTTCGGAAGGCTCGCCTGGTTTTTCTCTCATTCTTCTCAAAGTGAAACCAGGAAGCAGACAGCTGATCGGGCAGATCAATACATCTCTGAGCTGGAATCCCAAAACAGCCGGCATGTACTTGTTGTGTCCCACGGATTCTTCATCTCAGTATTAACAAGCAGACTGCTTAAACACGGTTATACAGGAAAAAGAGCCATCCGCCTGAGAAATGGGGAGGAGATTGTTTTTGTGAAGGAGCTTATTTAAAACAGGTCTGGAAAAATACGCCGGCTGATGAACTAGTCAATATCTTAAAACGAAGACGGAAATAAACCCTGCAATGAATACGCATTCCATCAAGAACCACCAATTTCTGTAACATCCTTTTTTGCTGTCTGACCCTTATTTTTCATTGGTAACACTCACTGATATTTCTATTATTCTATAAAAAACTATTTTATAAAAATAATGAATTTCCTTCCAGTTTCCATAAGCCTTAGAAACGTTTGACCCTCATAACCTGTTTGAAACGGTCTTCCGCCTAAAGTATAATAGAGTGATTGAGGGGTGAAATAAATGTTAAAACCTAAAGCCCGATGGTCCGTCAAAGATGCGGATGCCGTTAAGGCAGAAAAGCTGGCAAACAGCTTGAATATCTCGAATTTGGTTGCTTCTCTGCTTGTGAACAGAGGAATTGAAGAACCCGAAGCTGCAAAAGCATTTTTATATATGGAACATCAGGAATTTCATGATCCTTTTTTAATGAATGGAATGGAACAAGCTGCTGCAAGAATAAAAAGTGCAGTTGAAAACAAAGAAAAGATCTGTGTGTACGGTGATTATGACGCAGATGGTGTAACCTCAACCGTTGTAATGCTGGAAACGCTTCAGCAAATAGGAGCTGATGCAGACTTCTACATACCGAACCGGTTTACAGAGGGGTATGGTCCGAATAAAGAGGCATTTCTTAAACAGAAAGAAGCAGGTGTTTCGCTGATTATCACAGTCGATACCGGAATTTCGGCTGTAGATGAGGCAGAGTATGCAAAAGAAATTGGAGTAGATTTAATTATCACCGATCATCATGAAGCAGGTCCGGTTTTGCCTGATGCGCTCGCCCTTGTGCATCCAAAGCTGCCTGGGAGCGGATATCCTTTCAAGGAGCTTGCGGGAGTCGGGGTTGCATTGAAGGTCTCCAATGCCCTCCTTGGGACCGTCCAGGATTCATTTCTTGAACTGGCGGCCATTGGGACGATCGCTGATTTAGTATCCCTGCATGGAGAAAATCGGCTGATTGCTTTTAAAGGCATTGAATTATTGAAAAAGACGAATCGTCCCGGGATTAAAGCTTTGCTTCAGAAGGCATCCTCGAAGGACAGCCAGCTTTCCGAAGAAACGGTCGGCTTTGCGATTGCTCCGAGAATTAACGCTGTCGGAAGACTTCAATCAGCTGACCCTGCGGTAGAATTGCTGCGCACAGCTGATTCTCAAAAAGCTGCGGAACTTGCCGCGGAAATTGACAGTCTCAACCGCGAAAGGCAAAAAATTGTGCAGGATATCGCTCAAGAGGCAATAGAGATGGCTGAAACGCTCTATCCTCCTGCGGAATATCCCGTTCTTGTCCTTGCGAATAAAGGATGGAATCCCGGTGTAGTAGGGATTGTTGCTTCGAAGCTTGTGGAGAAATTTTACCGGCCGGCTATCATTCTATGTTTGGATGAAGAAGGAGTAAAAGCAAAGGGGTCAGCAAGAAGCATTGCCGGGTTTGACCTTTTTAAAAATCTTTCGGAATGCCGTGAATTGCTTCCTCATTTCGGGGGGCACCCGATGGCGGCAGGAATGACTCTTGCTGCAGAGGATATAGACGAGCTCCGGGAAAGACTGAACATGCTGGCGAAAGATCAGCTTAAAGAGGAAGATTTCATTCCTTTAACGAAGGTTGATTTGTCCTGCAGATTAGAAGAGGTGAGCCTTTCAACGATTGAGGAAATGAATTTGCTCGCTCCATTCGGAATGAACAATCCCAAGCCCGTTGTGATGATCGAGGATTTAACGGTAACCGGGATGAGGAAAATCGGCTCGAATCAGAATCATCTGAAGCTTACCCTTGAACAGGATGCCTCCCAGGTGGACTGCGTAGGATTCGGTTTTGGGTATTTGCATGACGAGATTTCGCCCGTGTCCAAAGTGTCTGTCGTTGGCCAGCTTTCCGTGAATGAATGGAACAATTTCCGCAAGCCTCAATTTATGCTGCAGGATGCCGCAGTCGAAGGATGGCAGTTATTCGATCATCGCGGTGCCCGCCAGCTGAAAACGATTTTGGAACGGATACCAAATTCTAAAGCTCAGCTGATTGCCTTTAAAGAAGCAACGCGGCAGCAGCTTATCAAGGATGGGGCTGCATCTGATTGCCTTCATGTTCAAAGTACTGAAGAGGCGGAAAAAACAAATCTTAATGGCCGGTATGCTGTGTTTATGGATGTGCCTGACGACCTTGATTTACTCACAGCTTTATTTGTCCAAGGCGTGCCGGAAAGAATTTATGCTTTTTTCCTCCAGACAGAGGATCACTTTTTCTCCACGCTTCCGACACGGGAGCATTTTAAATGGTTTTATGGATTCCTTGCAAAAAGAGACAGTTTTGACTTGAAAAGGCACAGTGCGGAGCTTGCGAAGCATAAAGGCTGGACAGCAGATACGATAGATTTTATGTCTAAGGTGTTTTTTGAGCTGGATTTTGTTACAATAACTAATGGTCTGATTTCGATTAATCGACAAGGTGGAAAACGCGATTTAAGTGAATCGATTGCCTATAAAAAGAAAAAAGATCAAATGGAGCTGGAAAACAGGCTGCTGTATTCCTCTTACCGTGAATTACTCGAGTTGTTTGGTGAACGGATAAGCAGATTTTCTAAGCCTGTTCAAGTTTGAGGAGGAAAAACGAAAGATGGATTTAAAACAATATGTAACGATCGTCGAGGACTATCCGAAACCGGGAATCCGTTTCAAGGACATTACGACACTTATGGATAAAGGCGAAGTCTATAAATATGCTACAGACCAGATTGTTGAATTTGCCCGTGAAAAGGAAATTGATTTAGTTGTCGGTCCTGAAGCGCGCGGATTTATTATCGGATGTCCTGTGGCGTATGCATTGGAAGTAGGATTTGCCCCTGTAAGAAAAGAAGGCAAGCTTCCCCGGGAAGTGATTAAAGTAGATTACGGCCTGGAATATGGTAAAGATGTACTCACCATCCACAAAGATGCCATCCTTCCAGGACAAAGAGTGCTGATTACAGATGATCTGCTTGCAACAGGCGGAACAATTGAAGCAACGATTAAGCTTGTTGAAGAGCTTGGCGGAGTAGTTGCTGGAATGGCATTTCTGATCGAGCTTTCCTATCTTGATGGCCGCAAAAAGCTTGATGGCTACGATGTTATGACATTAATGCAATATTAAAAATTATTTGGAGAAAACTGGCCGGCTGCGGTCAGTTTTTTTCGAATAGAAAACAAGAAGTGTAAATTATTTTACGGAAAAATGTTTTTTTTAAAAATCCAATGTAAGCGCAGACAAAGCCTGCATATCAGGTGCACGATATATATCTTCTACCCCCTTAAACCGGATATCCATTCGAATTATTTTCCTTACCCTTTACAGAACCCTTTTTTTTCACGATAATAGGTACAATAAAGTTTTCTTCAAAAAAGGTGATTTCATGGCGAATGAACAAGTCCTAACCGCTGAACAGGTGATCGAACGGGCGAAGCGGTATTTGGATGATGACAATCTTGATTTTATCCGGAGGGCTTACGATTTTGCAGAGGAAGCACATCGTGAGCAGTATCGTAAATCCGGTGAACCCTATATAATCCACCCTATTCAAGTAGCGGGTATTTTAGTGGATCTTGATATGGACCCATCCACTATAGCCGGCGGTTTTTTGCATGATGTGGTTGAAGATACAGATGTAACTCTTGATGATATCCGGAAGGCATTCAGCGATGAAGTGGCCATGCTCGTGGATGGAGTGACAAAGCTCGGAAAGATTAAATACAAATCCCATGAAGAGCAGCAGGCAGAGAATCATCGGAAAATGTTTGTTGCAATGGCCCAGGATATCAGGGTAATCCTGATAAAGCTTGCTGACCGGCTTCATAACATGAGAACTCTTAAGCATCTTCCGCAGGAAAAGCAACGGAGAATTTCGAATGAAACGCTGGAAATTTTCGCTCCGCTCGCCCACAGACTGGGGATTTCAAAGATTAAATGGGAGCTTGAAGATACAGCTCTCAGATACTTAAACCCTCAGCAGTACTATCGAATTGTGAATTTGATGAAAAAGAAACGGGCTGAACGCGAGGAATATTTGGACGAGGTTATTAATGACGTCAAAAACAGTGTGCAGGAAGTTCAGATTGCAGCTGAATTTTCCGGCAGGCCTAAGCACATCTACAGCATTTATAAAAAAATGGTTCTTCAGAATAAGCAATTTAATGAAATATACGATTTGCTTGCTGTCAGAATTGTCGTTAACAGCATTAAGGATTGCTATGCCGTTCTCGGAATCATTCATACGTGCTGGAAACCGATGCCCGGCCGCTTTAAGGATTACATTGCAATGCCGAAGCCAAACATGTATCAATCCCTCCATACGACAGTGATCGGCCCAAAAGGCGATCCTTTGGAAGTGCAAATCCGTACAATGGATATGCATCATATTGCTGAATACGGAATTGCAGCTCATTGGGCTTACAAAGAAGGAAAAGAATTGGATGACCATGCTTCACTCGAAAAGAAACTGACATGGTTCAGAGAGATTCTTGAGTTCCAGAATGAATCCACGAATGCGGAAGAATTTATGGAATCCCTGAAAATCGACTTGTTTTCTGATATGGTCTTTGTTTTTACTCCTAAAGGAGACGTTATCGAGCTTCCATCGGGATCGGTTCCGATTGATTTCTCGTACCGAATTCACTCGGAGATTGGAAATAAAACAATCGGTGCAAAAGTAAACGGTAAGATGGTAACCCTTGATTATAAACTAAAGACCGGGGATATTATTGAGATTCTGACTTCTAAGCATTCTTACGGACCTAGTCAGGATTGGCTTAAGCTGGCCCAGACTTCGCAGGCAAAAAACAAAATCAGACAGTTTTTCAAGAAACAGCGCCGTGAAGAAAACGTTGAAAAAGGAAGAGAATGGGTTGAAAAAGAAATCAAAAACATGGATTTTGATTTGAAAGAGATTCTTGCTTCCGATAACGTTAAACGGGTCTATGAGAAATTCAATTTTGCTAATGATGAAGATATGTTTGCAGCAGTCGGCTACAACGGAATTACAGCCCTCCAGGTAGCGAATCGCCTGACGGAAAAATGGCGCAAAAAGCGTGACCTTGAGGAGCAGGAAAAAGCCGTTGAAGAAGTGGTGACTGAATCGAAGCAGTATCCTGCTCAGAAAAAACGGGATGCCGGTGTTAGAGTTAAAGGAATCGACAATCTTTTAATCAGGCTGTCCAAATGCTGCAATCCGGTTCCGGGAGATGAAATCGTCGGTTTTATTACGAAAGGCCGGGGCGTATCCGTCCATCGTGACGATTGCACGAATATCCAGACAGATGATGCAAAGGACCGCCTCATACCGGTTGAATGGGAGCATCAGCTTGACGGCAGAAAAGAATACAATGTTGAAATTGAAATCATGGGCTATGACCGCAGAGGTCTTCTGAATGAAGTGCTTCAGGCAGTGAATGAAACGAAAACCAATATTTCTTCTGTATCCGGAAGATCGGACCGAAATAAGGTAGCGACCATTCATATGGCTCTTTCCATTGCAAACATTAATCACCTTCATAAGGTGGTTGAAAGAATTAAACAAATTTCAGATATCTACTCTGTAAGAAGATTGATGAACTAAAGGGAGGGTTCCTTTAATGAAGATCATTCTTCAGCGTGTAAAAGAAGCAGAGGTTTCAGTCAGCGGCAGCTCCACAGGAAAGATTGGACGGGGAATCATGGTTCTTGTAGGTGTTACACATGATGACACGGCAGATGATGCGAAATATTTGGCTGATAAACTTGCCAACCTTCGTATTTTTGAAGATGATGCCGAAAAACTGAACCGCTCCCTTCTTGACATAGAAGGTGAAGTCCTTTCTGTATCACAATTTACCCTTTATGGAGAATGCCGAAAAGGGAGAAGACCGAATTTCATGGCGGCAGCCAAACCGGACATAGCAGAACCGGTATATGAGCAGTTTAATCATGAATTGAGGCAGCTCGGTTTGAAGGTTGAAACAGGAACATTTGGGGCAATGATGGATGTTGCGCTTATTAACGATGGGCCTGTGACCCTAATTGTGGATAGCTCTGAAAGAGGGAGAAAATAGCTGAAAAAAGGAAGCCGCATTTGCGGCTTCCTTTTTCGTTTCTTCAGCTTTTCTATTGCTGGGTGAAATAGTCTTTAAGTCCTTCCGTAATGCCGTGCACTGCATTTTTCTGAAAGGAGTTCGAGTTAACCGTCATTTCATCTGTAATGCTGCTTAAATAGCCTAGTTCTATTAAGATGGATGGGCGGCT
Source organism: Metabacillus flavus (assembly GCF_018283675.1). Taxonomy (NCBI): domain Bacteria; kingdom Bacillati; phylum Bacillota; class Bacilli; order Caryophanales; family Bacillaceae; genus Metabacillus; species Metabacillus flavus. The sequence goes on along the minus strand of NZ_JAGVRK010000001.1, from coordinate 2,651,224 downwards.
GTTCTCTCTGATAACATGGTAGTCTCCGAATCGGACACCGCGGTCTGCTGATCTTGTATTCTTAATCAGTTCCTCTTTTATTGGCAGAGCTAATTTCTGGCCGGAGGAATGATAGTAATAAACGGTCATCCCTCTGACTGTTTTATTTGAGCTGCTGTCGTAATGAAGGCTGATAAAGGCATCCGCTGATCGTAATTGAGCTGTAGTGACTCTTGAGCTCAGGCTGATATACAAATCTGAGCTTCTTGTCATGACAACATTGGCACCCTCTGACTGCAGCTCGCCCGACAGGTAGCCGGCTGTTTTCATTGTCAGGGATTTTTCCAGGGTTCCGCCGGATCCTGACGTCCCCCCGTCTATACCGCCATGTCCCGGGTCAATAACAATCGTTTTCCCCTTGAGGGACTTTGACTCTCCCGGGCGATTGACTGTTTTGCCAAATTCCGCGTCCTCAGCCAGCCAGCCAGCAACATAGCCTGTCCTGCCACCGGACAGCTTTATTTTGTACCAATCGTTTTGCAGCGATAGCACGGTGTATGTCTGGCCTGTTTTCCCTCTTGCAATGACCGAGCTGTTTACGGAAGCGGAGGAACGAATATTCGTCCCGTCTGAAATCAGCCGTATTGCTCCACTGTTTTTGGGAGTTTTCTCCTTTTGAGATCCTGTTTCTGATGCTTTGATATAAAGCGAGGAAACCCAGCCTGTCTGACTTCTGTTAAACCGGATTTTTGTCCAGCTGTATTTTTCTTCAAGAATGGATACCTGTTCGTTTTTTAACACTTTTCCAGCTAATCCCCCAGTAAGGGAAGGGGCATTCCGGACGTTTAAGGATGCCGCTGTTACTACACCTGTTTGTTCTGTTTTAATCTGGCTTTCAAGACTGCCGCTCTTTACATAGTCACGGCTTACCCAGCCTGTCTTTCCGCTATAGGAAATTCTAAGCCAGGTACCCTCAGATTTCAAAATGGCAACTTCAGTCCCTTTTTTCACCGACCCAAGCAGCGAGCTTGCAGACGAAGGGGCAGACCTTACATTCAGGGAAGACGCTGTTATGTATCCTAATGGCCTCTGAGCAGCGTTTTTAGCTTCCGAATCCTTTACGGAGGAAGAAGCATACCGTGACGAAATCCATCCTCTTACCCCGTTATACGAGATGTTTGACCAGTCGCCCTGCTTTTTCACTAATACTGCCTGTTTTCCTAACGGGAAGGTGCCAACGACAGCATGGCTGGTTCCCGGTCCTTTGCGGATCCTGACATCCTCGGCATTCGAATAAATGGTCTCTTCTTCTGCTCCTGATTGAATTTGCACAAGCCAAGTAGCAGCCCAGCCTGTCCGGTTTCCCGGCAAATCAAGCTTTACCCAATCCTTGTTTCTTTCAATAACTCCATACTTTTCGTCTTTGCGTGCAATTGCTTCGATTCCATAGCTTAATCCTGGCCCTTTGCGAATATTAAGAGTATCGTTTAAGATTTTCGCCGTTTCCTTCGGAGCAGCATCTGCATAAAACGGTTCTCCGGGAATGATTGTAAAGAGCAGAATCATACACAAAATTGAGCTAGTTATCCTTTTATACATAAGAACCCCCTTTTTAACCCTGACTTCTATCATTATATCGTCAATTCCGTGGTTCGTTTGAAATAATTTTTCGTCAATTTGGGCAGGCTAAAATGTATCTTACGAAAGGGGCTGACAGAATGAGATACAGTGAAAAAGGAGAAATGGCCCATCAGTCACCGGGAAATTTGTTTTCGGCCGACCTGCACGCACTCTCAAAAGCAGGAAAGGATTCATCCTCAATGGAACTTGCTTCAGAATTTGGTTTAACATTGAGAGAGGTAAGAAATTTGAAAAAATATTTGCGCCAATCTTGACATGACAAGCGTGCATGCGTATGATAAGATAAAATTCGAACCATGAAGGTTATACATATGAACAACCAGTGAGGGAGAAAAGTAGCTGGAACTACACGTGGAAAGAGATGAAATGCCTTGGCTGAAAGCATTTCTCCATGATGATCCAATGAATGAACACTCCTTAGGTTTCTTTCTGAAAAGCTTGCGCTTAGTAGGAGAAGGACGCAGCCGGCGTTAAAGGTTATGAGCGGAAGCCTGAATAATGGGGCTTCAACTAGGGTGGAACCACGGGTATTAACTCTCGTCCCTGCGATTATGCAGGGATGGGAGTTTTTTTATTTTTAGCTCTGTTGACTGGAGCGCGCTTGAAGGCAAGAGACTGCCTGGAAAAGGGAGTTTCTGAAGCGGATTTTTATTTTTAATGATGCAGGAGTGATGAAAAATGGCATTTCAAGTTCCAAGAGGGACACAGGATATTTTGCCGGGACAATCTGAACGGTGGCAATTTATCGAAAATATTGCAAGAGAGGTATGCAGCGCCTATCAATATAAAGAAATCCGCACACCAATTTTTGAACACACTGAATTATTTTTAAGAAGTGTCGGCGAATCAACAGACATCGTCCAAAAAGAAATGTACAGCTTTGAGGACCGCAAAGGGAGGAGCATTACCCTTCGTCCGGAAGGAACGGCTTCTGCTGTAAGATCCTTTGTAGAAAACAAGATGCATGCAGCGGCGCAGCAGCCTGTTAAGCTTTACTACATCGGTCCGATGTTCCGTTATGAAAGACCTCAGGCTGGCCGCTACCGCCAATTTGTCCAATTTGGTATTGAAGCGATTGGCAGCGATGATCCTGCAATTGATGCAGAGGTTATTTCCCTGGCAATGAGCGTGTATCAGAAAGCAGGCTTGAAAAACTTGAAGCTTGTCGTTAACAGCCTCGGGGATCAGGATAGCCGCTCTGCACATAAAGAAGCACTTGTTCAGCATTTCCAGCCAAGAATAGGTGAGTTCTGTTCAGACTGTCAAAAGCGTCTTGCTCAAAATCCTCTTCGAATTCTTGACTGCAAAAAAGACCGGGAGCATGAGCTTGTTCAATCAGCACCATCCATTCTTGAATTTCTAAATGAAGAATCGGCAGCGTATTTCGAAAAAGTGAAATATTACCTGACTGAACTGGACGTTGAATATACCGTTGATAAAAACCTTGTACGCGGGCTCGATTATTACAATCACACAGCATTTGAAATCATGAGCAACGCGGAAGGATTCGGTGCAATTACGACTCTTGCAGGCGGCGGCCGCTACAGCGGACTCGTCAAAGAGATGGGCGGACCGGAAATCCCGGGAATCGGTTTTGCCATGAGTCTTGAGCGGTTCCTTGCAGCGATTGATGCGGAACAGGCAGAGCTGCCTATCCAGTCCTCAATCGATTGTTATGTGGCTTATATGGGGGACAGTGCAAAAGACCGTTCCGTTTCGATCCTTAATAATTTGAGAAAAGCGGGCTTATCTGCTGAAAGAGATTATGAGAACAAAAAGCTGAAGGGCCAGTTTAAAGCTGCAGACCGTTTACAGGCTCGATTTGTCGCTGTTCTTGGCGAAGATGAACTGGAAAGGGAAGCCATCACGTTAAAAGATATGGAATCAGGCGAGCAGCAGGAAGTCTCGATTACAGAACTTGCTACAGTTATTTTATCCCGCATTAACGGGCAATGATGCCCTAGGTTTTAATGATCAAAATGATTTTAACTGAAGGTTCTGTTAAAGCCTGATATTGATTTTTAACACCTGTTGATTGGAGTGGAAGGCGCGTAGACTCCGAGCTAAGAGCAGCGGGACAGGTGAGACCCCGCAGGCGCAAAGCGGCGAGGAGGCTCACCGCCCGCCCCGCGGAAAGCGAGCGCCTGCAACGGAAATCAACAGCCAAGTTTAACAGAGCTTAACTGAAAGTAAGGAGAGGTTTACATGTTTGGAAGAACTTATTATTGCGGGGAAGTTACACCGGAAGCCGTTGGCGAAAAAGTAACTTTGAAAGGCTGGGTACAAAAAAGACGCGATCTTGGCGGCTTGATTTTTATCGATTTGCGCGACAGAACGGGCATTGTACAAATTGTTGTAAATCCTGAAGAAGCTAAAGAAGCCTGGGAGACGGCAAACAATGTACGCAGCGAGTATGTCCTTGATATTGAAGGAACTGTTACAAAGAGGGCAGATGGAACCGTTAACCCGAATTTAAAAACAGGCAGTATTGAAGTTCATGCATCATCCGTTTCCATTCTAAACGCTTCTAAAACCCCTCCTTTTATGATTGAGGACAAATCGGAAGAAGTATCAGAGGATGTTCGGCTTAAATACCGCTACTTGGATTTAAGAAGACCTGCACTATACAATACAATCAAAATGCGCTCTGACGTAACGAAAGCAATCCGGTCATTCCTGGATAATGAGGAATTTCTGGATGTGGAAACTCCGATTTTGACAAAGAGCACACCTGAGGGTGCACGTGATTATCTTGTGCCAAGCCGTGTGCACGAAGGGGAATTTTATGCGCTTCCTCAATCCCCTCAGCTTTTCAAACAATTGCTGATGGTATCCGGTTTTGAAAAGTATTATCAAATCGCCCGCTGCTTCCGTGATGAAGATTTGCGTGCAGACCGCCAGCCTGAATTTACCCAAGTCGATATAGAGACTTCTTTTATGAGCCAGGATCAAATAATGGACATGGCAGAGCAAATGATGGCTTACGTGATGAAGACGGCGAAAGGTTTGGAGATCTCGCTTCCACTTCCAAGAATGAGCTTTGATGAAGCCATGTCCCGCTTCGGTTCCGACAAGCCAGATACCCGGTTCGGCATGGAACTTGTGAATGTTTCAGAGCTTGTGGCAGACAGCGGCTTTAAGGTGTTCAGCGGCGCTGTGGAATCTGGCGGAGAAGTTAAGCTGATTACGGTGAAAGCCGGTGCTTCCAAATATTCCAGAAAAGATATCGACGCCCTTACTGAATACGTTAAGCCCTACGGTGCCAAAGGACTTGCCTGGCTGAAGCAGGAAGAGGACGGCTTAAAAGGACCAATTGCGAAGTTCTTCTCTGAGGAAGAACAAAATGCTTTAATTCAAACGGCTGATTCAGAAATTGGCGATTTGCTGCTTTTCGTTGCAGATCGTAAATCAGTGGTAGCAGATTCTCTGGGCGCCCTTCGTCTAAAACTGGGTAAAGAACTTGAACTGATTGATGAGAGCAAGTTCAATTTCCTTTGGGTTGTGGACTGGCCGCTTCTGGAATTCGATGAAAAAGAAAACCGTTACTACGCTGCCCACCATCCGTTCACGATGCCTGTGCGCGAGCACCTGGATAAGTTTGATAGTGATCCTGCCGGAATGAAAGCACAAGCGTATGATCTAGTGTTAAATGGATATGAGCTCGGCGGAGGATCCATCCGTATTTTTGAAAAAGAAATACAGGAGAAAATGTTTGCCCTGCTTGGCATGAGCAAGGAGCAGACAGAGGATCAGTTTGGATTCCTGCTTGAAGCATTTGAGTATGGCGTTCCGCCGCATGGCGGAATCGCACTCGGACTTGACCGCCTTGTGATGCTGCTTGCGGGAAGAACCAACCTGCGCGATACCATTGCCTTCCCTAAAACAGCAAGTGCGAGCTGCCTGATGACAGATGCACCGGGCCAGGCAAGCGACGCACAGCTGGATGATCTTCATATCGCCAGAAAAAGAAAGTAGATAACAGAAAATGGGAGAAACGACCCTTCTGTTTCCCCTTGAAAACGGAAATTTCGTATAGTATAATCTTTTCAAAGACGGGGAAGAGTCCTGATGTGTTCGTTGGATACCTTACATTTTGACCGAACAATTTTTTGATTGGGAGCCCGCGTTTTTGAAATGAGCAAACGCCTTTTATAAGGACTTGCGAACTTTCAAAACAGGGCACCCACCTGCTGAGAGCGGGTTCAAAACAAAGGATGAACACGACGGCACGATTGGGACTTTAGCCCATCGAAATAATCAATAACCTGCATGGGCAAGGATGCTCATGCAGTTTTTTATGACTTAAAATCCAATAAAACATACAGTAATGGAGTGAATGAATATGCTGCACCAGTTTTCCAGAAATGAATTAGCAATTGGCCAAGAAGGCATTGAAATCTTAAAGAACAGTACGGTTGCTGTACTCGGAATCGGGGGAGTCGGCTCCTTTTCAGCAGAAGCACTTGCCCGTTCAGGTGTTGGCCGTTTAATATTAGTGGACAAAGACGATGTGGATATTACCAATGTAAACCGCCAAATTCATGCGCTTGTTTCTACAGTAGGCAAGCCGAAAGCAGATTTAATGAGAGACCGCGTAAAGGAAATCAATCCTGATTGCGAAGTGATCTCACTCAAGATGTTTTACACCGAAGAAACGTATGAGGAATTTTTCAGCTACGGCCTCGACTATGTGATCGATGCATCCGACACAATTTCATACAAAATTCATTTAATGAAAGAATGCCTGAAACGAAATATACCGATTATATCCAGCATGGGTGCTGCCAACAAAACTGATCCAACCAGGTTTAAGATAGCAGATATTTCAAAAACCCACACAGATCCAATTGCCAAAGTCATTCGCACCCGATTGAGAAAAGAGAGAATCCACAAAGGGATTGAAGTCGTGTTTTCAGATGAAAGCCCAATCGTGATTCGTGAAGATGTCCGCAAGGTGGTCGGAAAAGATGATGCCCCGATCCGCAAAGCGAAAATGCCGCCTTCTTCCAACGCGTGGGTTCCATCTGTAGCAGGTCTTATCATGGGCGGCCACGTCATTATGAAATTGCTCAAAGATATTAAAATAAGCCGGGTAAATGATTAAAGCAGCCTTCGATGCTGCTTTTTTTAATGCTCTCCTTTTTGTTATTTCATGCTCTAAAAGGGTAAAGATAGGGAGTCGAGTAAAAAAGGAGAGATTATCATGAATTCAATTAAAGGGAAAACAGCTATCATTACAGGTGCAAGCAGCGGAATCGGAGAGGCAATCGCGAAAAAATTGGCTTCTGAAGGGGCTAACATTGTTCTTGCAGCACGCCGCGAAGACCGTATTTCCACATTGGCAAACGAGCTGAAAGAATCCTATTCTTCAGAAGTGCTCGCTATAACTACAGATGTAACTTCCAAGGAAGATGTAGAGCAGCTTGCAAAACAGGCGAAAGAGAAATTCGGACAGGTTGATATCCTTGTCAACAATGCGGGAGTCATGCTGCTGTCCTTCCTGAAAAACGACCTTGTAGATCAGTGGGAAAAGATGGTTGATGTGAATATTAAAGGAGTATTGTTCGGGGTCCATGCTGTTCTGCCGGGAATGCTTGAAGCCGGAAGAGGACATGTCGTTAACGTTTCCTCTGTTGCAGGACATGAAGTATTCCCGACATCAGCTGTATACAGTGCAACGAAATACGCTGTCCGCGCTCTGTCCATGGGAATGGAAAAGGAATTGGCGGAAACCGCTATTAAGGTGACCAATATTTCTCCTGGAGCCGTGCAGACTGAATTGACGAACCATATTACGGATGAAGAGGTTCAAGGCATGTTTAAGAAAATGGTCCCTGAAGACATGAAACCACTTGAAGCGAAAGACATTGCAGAAGCGGTATTTTATGCTGTGTCCCAGCCGGATCACGTAAATGTGAATGAAGTTATTGTGCGTCCGGTAAATCAGGCTTAAATCAAATAAACAAGGACACCCTGCAAAGGGTGTCCTTGTTTATTTGTCCTGCTGTCCGGTTAGTTTTTTATATACCTGTGCAAGCGCCTGTTCGAATTTGCCAGTTGTTTTTGGAGTGTAGTAGATCTTGTTTTTAATGCTGTCCGGCAAGTACTGCTGTTTGACCCAGCCGTTTTCATAGTCATGCGGGTACTGATAGCCGATTCCGCGGCCAAGTTTTCCAGCCGATTTGTAATGGGCGTCTTTCAAATATGCCGGAACATCGCCGGATTTGCCGGAACGGATATCTGCAATCGCCTCATCCAATGCTTTATAAGCAGAATTGGATTTTGGAGACAGGCACAATTCAATGACCGCATTCGCAAGGGGAATTCTTGCCTCTGGGAATCCAAGTCGTTCAGCAGATTCAATGGCTGCGAGCGTTCTAGCACCAGCTTGAGGGCTCGCTAAACCAATATCTTCATATGAAATGACAAGCAATCTTCTTGCAATGCTCACCAAGTCGCCGGCTTCTATTAATCTGCCTAAGTAATGAAGGGCTGCATTAACATCTGAGCCGCGGATGGATTTTTGAAAGGCGGAAAGGACATCATAGTGGGCATCGCCATCTTTATCATGAGCAAATGCCTTCTTTTGAAGGCACTGCTCGGCCGTTTTTAAATCGATCGAGATGACGCCTTCCTGATCCTCAGGTGTTGAAAGAACGGCAAGCTCCAATGCATTGAGCGATGACCTTACGTCCCCGCCGCTCCCGGCAGCCAGATGATCCAGAGCTTCAGGAGAAACGGAAATTTGTTTTTCTCCAAAACCCCGTTCCTTATCCACGATTGCATTTGACAGTGCTTCCTTAATTTCTGCCTCCGTCAAAGCCTTCAGTTCAAATATTTGGCATCTGCTGCGGATTGCAGGGTTGATGGCATGATAGGGATTGCTCGTTGTCGCTCCAATCAGCACAATTCTCCCGTTCTCCAAATGAGGCAAAAGAAAATCCTGCTTCGCTTTATCCAGCCTGTGAACCTCATCAAGAATTAGAATGACTTTGCCCGACATCTTCGCTTCCTCAACGACAATTTCCATATCTTTTTTATTATGAATGACCGCATTTAATGTCCGGAATGCCGTTTCTGTGCTTCCGGCAATCGCTGTAGCAATGGAGGTTTTCCCAATGCCTGGCGGTCCGTAAAGAATCATTGAACTCAGGTGTCTGGCATTTACCATCCTGGAGATGATCTGGCCTTCACCAACTAAATGCTCTTGTCCAATTATTTCATCCAATTTTCTTGGTCTCATTCTATAAGCAAGAGGCTTCAATTCGATCTCTCCCAAAAATATCATGTGTGCTCCCTATTATAGTATGTTTTCATTTTGTTTGCAGGGAGGAGATTTGCGGTACACATTCTTTGCAATACCAGTTCTATTTCATTATAATATTCCAATCGGTCCTGCGGTTTTCAAGCGGACACCCTCTTAATTATGGTATAATGACATAGGTTTTCATGGAATTACAAATAGCAGAAACAGGAAATCCTTATTTAATGGATGAACTTTTATAGATTTTATTTTAAGGATAATTGATATAGAGCAGTCTGATCCCGTCTGACTGTAATTTGAACGATACCGGATTAGGGGTGTTTTGGTTGAAAATATCGACAAAAGGCAGATACGGTCTGACAATCATGATTGAATTAGCAAAAAAACACGGCGAAGGTCCAACTTCGCTTAAAAGCATCGCTCAGACAAATGATTTGTCCGAGCATTATTTAGAGCAGCTGATTGCTCCTTTAAGAAATGCAGGACTTGTCAAAAGCATCAGGGGCGCCTACGGCGGATATGTACTTGGAGATGAGCCGGAGAACATAACGTCCGGTGACATTATCAGAGTGCTTGAGGGACCGATTAGCCCCGTAGAAGTTTTGGAGGATGAAGAGCCGGCTAAACGGGAATTATGGATCCGGATCCGGGATGCTGTCAAGGATGTACTGGACAGTACGACTCTTGAAGACCTTGCGAGCTATTCCGACGGCGAGCAGGAATCCTATATGTTTTACATTTAACCTGTAAGAGGTGAGAACATGTCACGAATATATCTGGATCATGCAGCCACATCACCAATGCATCCAGCTGTTATAGATACGATGACTTCATTTATGGCCGAAACGTTCGGTAATCCATCCAGCATCCATGCGCATGGCAGAGAAAGCCGGCGTATTTTGGATAAAGCAAGAGATGAGATTGCCTCAATAATCGGTGCGAAGGCGAACGAAATTATTTTTACCAGCGGAGGAACAGAAGCGGATAATCTGGCCATCCTCGGCAGCGCGTACGCAAACCGCTCCAAAGGAAATCACATTATCACGACAGCTGTTGAGCATCATGCTGTTCTGCACACATGTGAGTTTCTGGAGAAGGAAGGATTCCAGGTTACGTATCTTCCGGTTAATGAAGCTGGAGAAATCTCACTTCAGGATTTCGATCAGGCACTTACCGAAGAAACCATTCTTGTTACCGTTATGTACGGAAACAATGAAGTTGGAACGATTCAGCCGATTAAGGAAATAGGCGAACGGCTGAAACATCATCAGGCGGTCTTCCATACAGATGCCGTTCAGGCATTTGGTGTATTAAGCTTGAATGTGCAGGAGCTGAATGTCGACCTGATGTCTGTTTCAGGCCACAAACTTAATGGACCTAAAGGAATTGGTTTTTTGTATATTAAAACCGGCCTAAAGCTCAAGCCCCGTGTATTCGGCGGCGAGCAGGAGCTGAAAAGGCGGGCAGGGACTGAAAATGCTGCAGGAGCAGCGGGATTGCATAAGGCAGCTGTACTCGCTGAGAATATGAGAGAAGACAAGGTGCAGGAATACAAGGCCATGAAAAATAAGATGGCCGAAGTTTTTCGCAGCAACGGTGTTTCATTTGAAGTAAATGGGTCACTTGAAAAAGGCCTCCCTCATGTCCTGAACGTATATTTTCCCGGTACAAATGTTGAATCCTTTCTTGTTAACCTGGATTTAGCAGGAATCTCCGCTTCAAGCGGATCTGCTTGCACAGCTGGTTCGATCGATCCCTCACATGTGCTGACAGCCATGTATGGAAAAGATTCTAACCGGCCTGCATCGTCCATTCGCTTTAGCTTTGGACTCGGAAATACAGTCGAAGAGGTTGAGCAGGCTGCTCAAAAAATAGCCGAAATCGTAAAAAGGATTACAGCTTAGAATAGAGGTGAGAGCAAATGGAAAAAGCAATAAAAGATACGCGAGTAGTAGTCGGAATGTCAGGAGGGGTTGACTCCTCTGTCGCAGCGCTCATGCTCAAAGAGCAAGGCTATGATGTGATCGGCATTTTTATGAAAAACTGGGATGATACCGATGAAAACGGCGTTTGTACAGCCACGGAGGACTACAACGACGTAATCCGGGTATGCAACCAGATCGGCATCCCCTACTATGCAGTGAATTTTGAAAAACAATACTGGGACAAGGTATTTACCTATTTCCTTGATGAATATAAAGCAGGAAGAACGCCAAATCCGGACGTGATGTGCAACAAGGAAATCAAGTTTAAAGCATTTCTTGAGCATGCTATGTCCCTCGGCGCCGATTACCTTGCAACAGGGCATTATGCGAGAGTGGAAAAGCGGGACGGCGTATACAAAATGCTGCGCGGCGTTGATGAAAACAAAGACCAAACGTATTTCTTGAACCAGCTTGGACAGGAACAGCTTTCTAAAGTGATGTTCCCGCTCGGGGGTATTGATAAATCGAAGGTACGCGAATTGGCTGCTGAGGCCGGACTGGCGACAGCGGCTAAAAAGGACAGCACAGGCATCTGCTTTATCGGTGAACGGAATTTCAAAGAGTTTCTGGGAGGCTATCTTCCTGCACAGCCTGGAGAAATGCAAACCTTGTCAGGTGTAAAAATGGGCAAGCATGACGGCTTGATGTATTATACGATCGGTCAAAGGCACGGACTTGGAATCGGCGGAAGCGGAGAGCCTTGGTTCGTAATCGGTAAAGACTTGAAACGGAATATTTTGTTTGTTGATCAAGGATTCCACAACGATCTGCTTTACTCAGACTCGATTATCGCAACCGACATCAGCTGGGGCTCAGGTCAAGCACCCGAAGGCGATCTTGACTGCACAGCTAAATTCCGCTATCGTCAAAGCGATAATAAAGTAACAGTAACCATGCTGGATGAAACGACAGCCAAAGTAACGTTTGCCGAACCGGTTAGAGCGGTGACCCCGGGCCAGGCCGTTGTATTTTATGACGGAGATGTATGCCTCGGCGGAGGTACGATCGATGAAGTATTTAAAGACAGCAAGAAATTAATGTACGTAGGATAATGCAAGCAGGACTGTCTCGAAGGATGTTCGGCCAATCAGCCTAGAGCTGTATGATGGGTCTGGCGAAATTTGAGCAGTCCTTTTTACTTTACATAATGTGAGGAGATTGATGATGGATAAAAATCAATTAGGCATTCAATCCATGCAGCAGGGAGAGCTGGAGCAGGCGGCTAAATATTTTACGGAAGCAATTAGTGAAGAACCTTCCAACCCGGTTTTGTATGTGAACTTCGGCAATCTGCTTGCTTCCATAAATGAATTCAGCAAAGCGGAAAACTTTTTCAGTAAAGCCCTAGAGCTTGATCCTAAATCAGCTACTGCACAATACGGAAAAGGCAATGTCTATTATGAAAAAGGCGAGTTTGAAAAGGCAGCAAAATCCTTTACATTGGCAATGAATGAAGGGCTTGAAGAAGCAGATGCTTATTTTATGACAGGAATGTCCCTCATCCAGCTCAGCAAGGAAAGATTAGCGCTTCCGTACTTTATGAGAGCGGTTGAAATGAACGGAGAAGATGCCGATGCACGCTTTCAATACGGCCTGTGCCTGGCATCTCAAGGACAAATCGAGCATGCAGCAAAGGAATTCCTGCAGGTGATTGAGCTGGATCCGAATCATGCAGATGCTTATTATAACCTTGGGGTAGCCTATTCCTTTGAAGAAAAAGGACAGGAAGCATATGAAATGTTTTCAAAAGCCGTTTCCATTCAGCCCGATCATGTATTGGCTTTAAACGGCAAAAAGCTAATGGCAGATGCACTGGGCAAATCTTAAAGAAACAATTATACAGGAGGGGAGGAAAAGCAAATGCAAATATCGATGGATGAGCTTTCCAGCGCTAATCATGAGGAAAAGCCTTTTGTCAAAGCGGTCATAAGGGCGGTGATTTTCCATAACGAGCAGAACCTCTATACCGTTCTGAAGGCAAAACTGCTGGAGTCCAATCTTGAATTCGATGAGAAAGAAATTACCGTAACCGGTTATTTTCCTCTCCTTGCTGAAGAAGAAACCTACCTGTTCTACGGAGTGGTCAAACACCATCCGAAGTTCGGCATGCAATTTCAAACCGATCACTTCAGAAAAGATATTCCCAATACAGAAGAAGGAATCATCCAATATCTTTCAAGTGACTTATTTAAAGGCATCGGGAAAAAAACAGCGGAAATCATTGTAGGACAGCTTGGAACAGCCGCAATTTCAAAAATCATGCAGGATCCGTCTGTCCTTCATAAAATTCCAAAGGTGAACAAAGAAAAAGCCGACATCCTTGCCCAAACGTTAAAGCAGCACCAGGGACTGGAGCAAATAATGATTTCCCTGTCCCAATTTGGATTCGGTCCGCAGCTTTCAATGAAAATTTACCAGCAGTATCAGGATCAGACGCTTGAAAAAATCCAGGAAAATCCCTTCCAGCTTGTTAAAGACGTTGAGGGAATAGGCTTTGGAAAAGCTGATGAACTGGCGCATCATTTAGGAATTTCAGGCAACAGTCCTGAACGAATCAATGCCGCCTGTCTGTATACCATTGAACAGTCGAGTTCACAGGAAGGTCATGTTTACCTAACGGAGGACCAGCTAATTGAAAAGACCAGGCAGCTCCTCACTGCCTCAAACAAAGGGCAGGTAAGCACAGAAAACATTTCTGCACAGATTGCAGCGCTTGCTGAGAGCAAACAGCTGATTGCCGATGAAGGAAGGATCTATTTTCCAATCCTTTACTACTCTGAAAAGAAAGTAGCCGAGCACATTCAGCAAATCCTCGAGCAAACTGAATATGATGATTTGTTCCCGGAATCTGAATTCCTGCTGTCCCTCGGCAATCTTGAGGAAAGAATGAAGGTTACATACGCACCAAGCCAAAAGGAAGCGATTCAAAGAGCTCTGATGACACCCATGCTGCTTTTAACTGGCGGACCAGGTACCGGTAAAACGACCGTCATTCGGGGAATTGTAGAACTATACTCTGATTTGCACGGCTGTTCTTTGGACCCCGGCGAATATAAAAAAGATGAGCCTTTTCCGATTTTGCTCGTCGCCCCCACTGGACGGGCTGCAAAAAGAATGAGTGAATCGACAGGAATGCCCGCCGTCACCATCCACAGGCTTCTTGGCTGGAACGGATCGGAGGGATTTGACCGCAATGAGGATAACCCGATTGAAGGAAAGCTTTTAATCATTGATGAAATGTCCATGGTCGATATCTGGCTCGCCAATCAGCTTTTTAAATCGCTGCCAAAGCAAATTCAGGTAGTCATGGTAGGAGATGAAGACCAGCTTCCTTCTGTCGGCCCCGGTCAGGTTTTAAGGGACTTGCTTGCCTCAAAGGAAGTGCCGACTGTCAGGCTGACTGATATTTACCGCCAAGCGGAAGGTTCATCGATCATCGAGCTCGCTCACCACATAAAAGATGGGAAAACCCCGTCCGACTTGAAAAACCCGACCTCGGACCGCTCCTTTATTAAATGCGCCTCCGGCCAGGTTAAAGAAGTCGTTCGGAAAGTAGTCGAGAATGCGAAAAAAAAGGGCTTCACGGCCCGGGATATTCAGGTACTGGCGCCTATGTACAGAGGACCAGCGGGAATTGACCAGCTTAATATTCTGCTGCAGGATATTTTTAATCCGGCCTCGAGTACGAAGCGGGAAATGAAATTCGGCGACCTCATCTACCGGATCGGCGATAAAGTGCTTCAGCTTGTCAATCAGCCGGAAAGCAACGTGTTTAACGGTGATATGGGCGAAATTGAATCCATCTTTTACGCGAAAGAGAATACGGAAAAAGAAGATATGATTGTCGTTTCCTTTGATGGAAACGAAGTCACCTATACCCGGTCCGATTTTTCGCAATTCACCCATGCCTACTGCTGTTCCATCCATAAATCGCAGGGAAGCGAGTTTCCAATCGTCGTTTTGCCTGTTGTAAAGAGCTATTATCGTATGCTCCGCAGGAATTTGATTTACACCGCGATCACTAGAAGCAAAAAATTCCTGATCATGTGCGGGGAGGAAGAAGCCTTTATACGCGGAATTGAAAACAGAGATCAGCTGGAGCGCCAAACTTCATTAAAACAGAGGCTGAATAAATTTACAGAAGAAGAAGATGAACTTCAGAAGCTCCTGCCGTTTGATGTAAGCGATGCGAATATTGGAATGGAAAATATAACACCATTTGATTTTATGTAAAAAAGCCGCCTGGTGAGTGCCAGGCGGCTTTTTTAATTAAACATCGGTAATATATAGCTGATTAAAAACCAAATGACTCCGAAAAAGATGATTAGATAAGCGGCATACTTGATAAAGGTAGATGCAACAAGACTTGAATCCTTCCTCTTTTCTCTTACCTCGACATCTTTGTGTTCATTCATGAAATCACGTCCTCAGTGTTGGTATGATTGCTTGTTATTAAATACCACATTTGGGAAATATCAAACCTAATGTGATTAACCGGTTGGAAAACGTTACGCCGTATGACTTTAAGGTTGAGGAAGAATCCTAAGTGTGTTCGGAAAGGTGGGAGATCATCTTGCGGACATACGGAACATTAAAGGGACTTCCGGTTTTTGATGCAAGAAATGCAGCCTGCATAGGCAAAATTACGGATTTAGTCATCAGCACAGACGGGCGTGTTTCCGGACTCATTATGGACGGCAAAGGCCTATTCAAGAAAGACCGCTTCGTTCCGCTGGCCTGCATTGATTCAGTAGGAGAAGACGGAGTGATGGTGCGAGATCCGGAACAGCTGCAGCCGCTTGCTGCTGCGAAAGAAGACTACCGGTTCCGCGGCAATGGGCAGCTGTTTAACAAAACCGTCTATTCGAAAACCGGAGAACAGCTCGGGCTTTTGGAAGACGTATATTTTACAGAACAACTGGGCACAATCGTAGCATACGAACTGACAGACGGATTCTTCGCTGATCTAACCGAAGGGCGAAAAAAAGTAAACCCCTTAAGCGAGGAACTTATGGTAAGCAAAGATGCCATCGTCATGGATGTGATTCAAGAGTGAGGTGTGCCCGGTTTGTTAAAATGCCCGAACTGCCAATGCAAGGACCTTGGAAAAATAGGAGTAAACCAGTACTATTGCTGGGGCTGCTTTATCGAGCTTTCGGTATCCAAAGGAATGATTTTAACCCATCAGGTTGAAGAGGACGGTACCTTAAGCTCACTTGATGACTTGTTTGACGAAAAAGACCGTACTGTAATCTAAATTCGAAATTAAAGGAGGAAAACGCCATGAACCGCACCATGACCTCAATAATTTCAATGGGAATCGGCGCTGCCGCAACCTACGCAATGAGCGGCAAACGCATGAATACCCGCAAAATGAAAAAAAACTGGCAGCGCCAGATGAAGAAAATGTTTTAATTGCAGTTGGTGGAAACCTCCGCATGTTGCGGGGGTTTTTTATTGTTTTGGAGGATGTATGCGGGTGCGGAATTTGTCGGAAAATAGAGAGTTGTGTCGGTTTGGCCGTAATCGACACAGAACTGCCTGATATCGACACGTTTGTGCCCGCAATCGACAAATAGTTGCCCGTAATCGACAAGAAATTGCCCGTAAAATTATTTTGCCCGGCAATAATAATGTAGAAGGAGTTTTATTAGCGGAAGTGGAATTAAAATGAGTGACATTGGAAGGAGAGTCTTAAATGATTAACAAACCCCTGCAAATTCCTCGTTCTCTGAAGCAACTTCAGGCATTAAAAAGAAGACTCGACCCTGATCATCCTAACTATGAAGCTGTACTCCAAGACTTAGCTATTCAAACAGCGGGATATAAAGGAGAAAAGGAAATGGAATATCCCCTTAGCTTTCTTCCAGCAGAGACCTATCAAATATTCCATGATTTAAGGCTGCATGACGGCATCCATTTTTTTCAGATAGATGTACTGTTGCTATCTCGGTCATTTATTACTATTCTTGAAGTGAAGAATATAGCAGGAACCCTAATTTTCGATTCTGATTTCAATCAGCTCATTAGAATTCAAAACAATATAAAGGAGCCCTTTCCCGATCCAATTGTGCAAGTTAAACGGCAAAGACTGCAATTGGTAAATTGGTTAAGAAAAAACAGCCTCCCTGTACTTCCTATACAGGAATACGTTGCAATTGGAAATCCTCGTACCATGCTTGAAACCTCTCAAAATAATCATGATATCCTTCGTAAGGTGCTTCATTGTAATACAATCCCTTTCAAAATAAAGGAACTTGAAAAGGTATACCAAAAAGAATTCCTTACATCAGAACAGCTGGACGAATTAAGTAATAAACTATTGGCTGCTCATTCTGATCTAGAAAAAAACATGATGTCAAAGCATCAAATTTCCACACATAATATCTTGCCGGGGGTTTATTGTATTAAGTGTTCGAAGTTAACAATGAGAAGGCTTAAAAATTCAGTGTGGATGTGCGGTTTATGTGGAATCACTTCAAAGGATGCACATATTGAAGCATTAGAGGATTACGCCCATTTGTTTCAAAATTCGATATCAAATCGTGAGGCAAAATCCTTCTTAAACCTGTCTTCCAGCTCTACTGTAAAAAGGCTATTGAAATCCTTGAACTTGGATACGACAGGCAGTTACAGATCCACTGCTTATAAAATCAATATATAAATCGAATGCCCCCTGCATAATCCCCCCCAATTCCCCCCAAACTAATCTCCGGAGGGGATGCCCCGTGAAAGAAAAAAAGATCCTGCTAAGAGCGGGAATTATTTTGCTGTCTTTATTATCCCTTTATTTATTTCTTAAGCTGAGAATGGTGTGGAATCCGTTTTGGATTATGCTGCAGGCGATTATTATACCGTTTTTGATTGCTTCGTTTATTACGTATTTGCTTCATCCGATTGTAGAGAAGCTGCATGAAACGGGGCTTCCAAGAACGCTTTCGATTCTCATTATTTATTTACTGTTTTTCGGGTCGATTGGATATGGATTTTATCGGGGGATTCCGCTGCTTATTAATCAGCTGATGGAACTTTCGGCGAATGCGCCGCGGATGGTGAAGCTTTATGAGGGCTGGCTTACGATGATCAGGGATCAGACGGATCATTGGCCGATGGGGCTGCATCATCGGGTGGAGGGTTTGCTTGGAGAGGCGGAGCAGTGGCTGTCAGGAATGATTGATGGCATTATCTACTCCATTCGTTCGCTGTTTGATAACGCAGTGATTTTGACGCTTATTCCGTTTCTGGTTTTTTATATGCTGAAGGATTTTTCGCTGTTGAAAAAAACTGCCTGGTATTTGACGCCGAAAAAATGGAGAAGAAGTGGAAAGGAGCTGCTGAGGGATGCAGATGAGTCTCTCGGAAGCTACATTCGGGGCCAGTTTTTTGTTTGTGTCATTATCGGACTGCTGGCGTTTCTTTCTCTTTGGTTCTTTGGTGTAAAGTACCCGCTTGTGCTTGGGATGATTATAGCGGTCACGAATGTGATTCCTTATTTTGGTCCTGTGATCGGTGCAATTCCGGCTTTGATTCTTGCGGCAGCGATGTCGACACAAACGGTGATTACCGTGGTTATTATCATTTTGGTTCTGCAATTTCTTGAAGGAAACGTAATCAGTCCTCTGATTGTTGGAAGAAGCCTGCATATGCATCCCATTGTTATTATGCTGGCGCTCGCTGCTGGCGGTGAGCTTGCAGGAATTTTCGGACTGATTATCGCCGTACCTGTCACCGCTGTCCTGAGGGTCGTTTTGGAGCATGGAGTCCGGCTAGTCCGGCATGATTGACAGGCGGGCGGGCATTGTCTATAATCTACGGTATAATAGGTAATAAACGCTGATGGAAACGAGTAGGTCACAGTCCATTTCCAGAGAGAATGCCCCAAGGCTGAAAGGGTGTTTAATGAAGGGTGACGGAACGCTATTCCTGAGTGCAGGTAAAAGTCCTGCCGTCCTGAGACCGCGTTAAGGTCCAATGAAGCTGATGGATGTGTTGGAATCCATAATCAGGGTGGTACCGCGAGCAACTCTCGTCCCTGTGCAAATCTAAAGGATTTGTACAGGAACGGGAGTTTTTTGTTTTTCGGAGCCGCCCGGCATACATACTAAGGAGGATATACAAATGAAATTTTTAACGTCTGCAGAAGTACGCCAAATGTTTCTTGATTTTTTTAAAGAAAAAGGGCACTCAGTAGAACCAAGCGCATCACTTGTTCCGCATGAAGACCCTTCTCTGCTGTGGATTAACAGCGGGGTTGCTACTCTTAAAAAGTATTTTGATGGACGCGTAATTCCTGCAAACCCTAGGATTTGCAATGCGCAGAAATCCATCCGGACCAACGATATTGAAAATGTAGGGAAAACGGCCCGCCATCATACCTTCTTCGAAATGCTTGGAAACTTCTCAATTGGAGAATACTTCAAGGTGGAAGCGATTGAATGGGCTTGGGAATTCCTTACAAGCGAGAAGTGGATTGGCTTTGACCCTGACAAGCTTTCTGTTACGATCCATCCTGAGGACAATGAAGCATTTGAGATTTGGACGGCTAAAGTAGGCGTTCCGGAAGAGCGCATCATTCGTCTTGAAGGGAACTTCTGGGATATCGGTGAAGGACCGAGCGGACCGAACACAGAGATTTTCTATGACCGGGGAGAGGTTTACGGTAACGATTCGGAAGATCCTGAGCTATACCCAGGGGGCGAAAATGAGCGCTATTTAGAAGTTTGGAACCTTGTTTTCTCTGAATTCAACCATAATTCGGATGGTACTTATACGCCGCTTCCGAAGAAAAATATTGATACAGGGATGGGACTTGAACGGATGTGCTCCGTTATTCAAAATGTGCCGACCAACTATGAGACAGACCTATTTATGCCGATTATTGAGGCGACTGCAGCAATTGCCGGAATGGAGTACCATGACAGCAAAGAGAAGGATGAGGCGTTCAAGGTTATTGCCGATCATATCCGTACTGTATCCTTTGCTGTAGGGGATGGAGCTCTTCCTTCCAACGAAGGCCGCGGCTATGTTCTCCGCCGTCTTCTCCGCCGGGCTGTGCGCTATGCGAAAAAACTCGATATCAACCGCCCGTTTATGTATGAGCTTGTACCCGTAGTTGGGGAAATTATGGAAGCCTTCTACCCTGAAGTTATACAGAAAACCGAGTTCATTCAAAAGGTCATTAAAAACGAGGAAGAGCGGTTCCATGAAACGTTAAACGATGGACTGGCTATTTTATCTGAAGTTATCAAAAAGCAAAAAGAAGCTGGACACGATGTCATTCCAGGCGCTGACGTTTTCCGCCTTTATGACACATATGGCTTCCCGGTTGAATTGACAGAAGAATATGCGGAAGAAGAAGAAATGAAGATTGATGCAGAGGGCTTCGAGTCTGAAATGCAAAAACAGCGTGAACGGGCAAGATCGGCTCGCCAGGAAGTCGATTCAATGCAGGTTCAGGGAGGTGTGCTTGGTGATCTGAAAACGGAAAGTACGTTTGTCGGATACGATCATCTTACTGTTGAAACAGAAGCTGCTGCTCTTGTTAAAGATGGCGAGCTTGTTTCCGAAGCATTTGAAGGAGACGAAATCCAGCTTATCCTTGTTCAGACACCATTCTATGCTGAGAGCGGCGGACAGATTGCAGATGAAGGATCCATTTCCAATGCAAACTTCACAGCGCGCGTTAAAGACGTTAAAAAAGCTCCAAACGGCCAGAATTTGCATCGTGTAATTATTGAAAAAGGAACATTAAGAGCCAATGATTCCGTTACAGCTGCCGTTGACCGTAAAGTAAGAGAAGGTGTTGTGAAGAACCATACTGCGACTCACCTTTTGCATCAGGCATTGAAGGACGTTCTCGGAGGACACGTCAATCAGGCAGGATCATTGGTTACGGAAAACCGCCTGCGTTTTGATTTTTCCCATTTTGGCCAGATTACGAATAGCGAGCTAAAACAAATTGAGCAGATTGTGAATGGAAAAATTTGGTCCGGCATCGGTGTAAACATTGACTTAAAACCGATCGATGAAGCAAAAGCAATGGGTGCAATGGCTTTATTCGGTGAAAAGTACGGCAAAATTGTCCGTGTTGTTCAAATTGGAAATTACAGTCTTGAACTATGCGGAGGCTGCCATGTGGATAACACATCTTCAATCGGCATGTTCAAGCTTGTTTCTGAATCCGGTATCGGAGCAGGTACTAGGAGGATTGAAGCTGTGACAGGCAAAACCGCTTATGAAACGATGAATGAGCAAATTTCCATTCTGGAAGCGGCCGCTGCTAAGCTGAAAACGAACGTAAAAGAGGTTCCGGCTCGTATTGATGCTCTTACTGTGGAGCTGAAAGATCTTCAGCGTGAAAATGAATCCCTTACGTCCAAGCTTGGCAACCTTGAAGCATCCTCTTTAACTGACCAGGTGACGGAAATCGATGGCGTTAAACTTCTTGCAAGCAAGGTGAACGCGAAAGATATGAACAGCCTCCGAGCCATTCTAGATGATCTGAAGGAAAAGCTCGGATCTGCCGTTATCGTGTTAGGGGCTGCAAATGGTGATAAAGTAAACATTGCAGCAGGCGTTTCCAAGGATCTTATTGACCGCGGCATGCATGCCGGCAAGCTCGTAAAAGAAGTGGCAGAGCGCTGCGGCGGAGGCGGCGGAGGCCGTCCGGATATGGCTCAGGCAGGGGGAAAAGACCCTGAAAAACTTGAATCTGCTCTAAACTATGCGGAGGAATGGATTAAATCCGTTTTATAATTCTCATTTCTAGTGTAGAATGGTGATAAGAGTCAGGACGAGCAGGATCAAGTCCTCGAGCGTGAACTTGAGAAAGAGGTGCAGACAGTGAGCTCATTCGATAAAACAATGAAATTCAACGTTTCGGACGATTCCGTTCAAACAGATGTGAACGAAGTTTTGTTTACGGTACATGATGCACTCAAGGAAAAAGGATACAATCCGATCAATCAGATCGTCGGTTATTTGCTTTCAGGAGATCCGGCTTATATTCCCCGTCACCGTGATGCAAGAAGCTTGATCCGCAAGCTTGAGAGAGACGAGCTGATTGAAGAGCTTGTTAAATCGTACCTGCAAAATCATCGTGAGGAGTAATAGATGCGAGTATTAGGTTTGGATTATGGAACGAAAACAATCGGAGTAGCAGTCAGTGATCTTATGGGCTGGACAGCTCAGGGACTCGAAACGGTTAAAATTAATGAAGAAGGCGGAGACTATGGTCTGACGAGGCTTTCTGAAATCATTAAAACGGAAGAGGCGGACAAGATTGTCGTCGGTCTTCCGAAAAATATGAATAACACAATTGGTCCCAGAGGGGAAGCGTGTCAAAGATTCGCTTCCCTGCTGGAAGAGACTTTTTCTCTTCCAGTAGTCCTCTGGGATGAGAGATTAACAACAATGGCTGCAGAACGCATGCTCATTGAAGCAGATGTAAGCAGAAAAAAACGCAAAAAAGTCATTGATAAAATGGCCGCCGTCATGATTCTTCAAGGATATCTTGACAGCCTCCGATAACGGAGATTACTTAACGAGGTGAATAGACATGGAACATGGTGAAAAACAGATTACTGTAGTAGACGAAAACGGAAACGAACAGCTTTGCGAGATCCTTTTTACATTTGAATCAGATGAATTCAAAAAATCTTATGTTCTTTACTACCCAATCAGCAGTGAAGATCAAGACGAAGAAGATGTGGAAATTCATGCATCCAGCTTCACGCCAAGCGAAAATGGCGAAGATGGCGAACTGCAGCCGATTGAAACAGAAGAAGAGTGGGACATGATTGAAGAAATGATGAACACATTCTTCGATAATGAGGAAGAAGAAGAAAACTAAATGCAAATGATTAGAAGCCGGGGATTGTATTCCCGGCTTCTTTTTTTACTTAGCTAGTGACGAAAGGAAGAGAATTTTGTAGTATAATATACGGAAGCGAAAGGGGGAAAAGGATGAAGCAAAAACAAAACAAACCATCCATACATAATACACTGCTTGAAAAACAGGAAGAAGCAAAATCAATCCGGAAAATTGTGTGGCGAATTGTCCTTGTGGTCGGGATTGCATTTGCAGCAATCGCTATTGCAGGCATCATATATATTCAGAACGCATTGAGTCCAGTGGATCCTTCTGACGAAAGCCAAGTAAAAGTGTCGATTCCTCTAGGATCATCTGTTTCTGGAATAGCTGCGGAGCTTAGAGAAGAAGGAATCATTAAAGATGCCAGGGTGTTTAAGTATTATGTGAAATTTAAAAATGAAACCAATTTTCAGGCCGGAGATTATTTAATGAGTAAATCCATGACGATGGATGACATGATTCAGCTCCTTAAAACAGGAAAAATGTCAGAAAACATCGCCATACAGTTTACCATACCGGAAGGCCATCAAATGACGCAAATCGCGGCAATCATTGAAAACAACAGTGAATTTTCCAAGGAAGATGTATTAAAGAAAATTCAGGACCCAGCATTCATTGCAGCGATGAAAAAGAAATATCCGAATACCTTGACCAATGAAATTGATAAAAAAACCGCTAAATATAAGCTTGAGGGCTACCTGTATCCAGCGACTTATCCATTCTCGGATCCAAAAACGTCTCTGGACACCATTCTTGAAAAGATGATCAGCGAGACAGATGAAAGGATTAAGCCTTATTTGCCTCAAATGAAAGAGAAAAAATGGAGCGTCCATTATTTCCTTACGATGTCCTCGATCATTGAAGAAGAAGCAACAGGTAAGGTAGACAGAAAGAAGATCGCGAGTGTTTTCTTCAACCGCTTAAAGTCTGGCATGCCTCTGCAGACAGACCCAACGGTTTTGTATGCACTGGGAGAGCATAAAGACCGGGTTACCTATAAAGATTTGAAGGTTTCCTCGCCATATAATACGTATAAAAATAAAGGTCTGCCGCCAGGGCCTATTTCAAACAGCGGGAATATGTCCATGGAAGCGGCACTGAAGCCGGATAACACCGACTATCTGTACTTCCTTGCAGCACCGGATGGTACCGTTTATTATTCCAGAACGCTGAAAGAGCATAACCAGCTGAAGGAAAAGCATATAACCGGTCCCAGAAAAGGATCGTGAGGGAAAACGGGGAATGAATTTTATTTTCATTCCCTGTTTTTTTATGCTAAAATATATCAGGTTATATGAAGACCAAGACTTTGGTTTTAAATTAAGGCAAGAGTTCTTAACAGGAACTCTTCTTTTTGCGCAAGGAGGCCAAATCAATGCTTGACCAAAAGCTTCAAATCTACATGGAAAGCATGATACCCGAACGCCCCCCGGCTATTCAGGAAATGGAAATCTATGCCCGTGAGCATGGAGTTCCGATTATGGAAGCGGCGGGAATGGAAGTATTGCTTCAATTTCTTCGGATTCATTCTCCCCATCGTATACTTGAAATTGGAACTGCCATTGGCTATTCAGCCATCCGCATGGCATCCGCTGTTCCAAAAGCCTCTATTGTCAGTATTGAAAGAGATCAGGAAAGATATGATCAGGCACTTTTACGAATTGAACAGATGGGTCTAAGCAGCAGAATCCGCGTTCATTTTGGTGATGCCCTCGAGCTTTCTGATGCAATACGAAGTGAAGGACCCTACGGCGCTCTTTTTATTGATGCGGCGAAAGGCCAGTATCAGCGCTTTTTTGAACTATATGAGCCGATGCTGACTGAAGGCGGTATGATTATTACCGATAACATCTTATTTAAAGGTCTTGTAGCAGAAGAACAGGACCAGATTGAAAATAAACGCATACGGAGCCTCGTTAAAAAAATAGCGGGCTACAACGACTGGCTTATGTCCCATCCTGATTATAAAACGTGTATCATCCCAGTCGGCGATGGCATTGCCGTGAGCATTAAAAGAGGTGAGTGAATATGAAAAAACCAGAATTGCTAGTAACTCCTTCAAGTCTCAAAGATTTGGAGCCGCTTGCGGAAGCAGGGGCAACTGCATTTATAATCGGAGAACAGAAATTCGGACTTCGTCTCGCTGGTGAATTCGATCGCGAAGATTTTAAAAAAGCGGTTGAAATCGCCCATAGCAAAGGTGTAAAAGTTTACGCTGCTATGAACGCGATTTTTCATAATGATAAAATCGGGGAATTGGCTGACTATATGCTGTTTCTTAAAGAAGCAGGTGCTGACGCGATTGTGTTTGGCGATCCGGCTGTTTTAATGATAGCGCGCGAAACGCTGCCGGAAATGAAACTTCACTGGAATACAGAAACAACGGCAACTAACTGGTATACATGCAATTATTGGGGCAGGAAAGGCGCGAAAAGAGCCGTGCTTGCAAGAGAGCTGAATATGGATGCAATTGTTGAAACCAAGGAAAATGCCGAGGTTGAAATCGAAATTCAGGTTCACGGCATGACGTGCATGTTTCAATCCAAGCGCTCACTAATCGGCAACTACTATTTATATCAAGGCAAAGAAATGGAAGTTGTCAATAAAGACAAAATGGATACGGGCCTCTTGCTGCATGATAAAGAACGCGAAAATAAATATCCCGTATTTGAAGATGAGAATGGGACACACATTATGAGCCCGAACGATATGTGCATTATTGATGAATTGCCGGAACTCATCGATGCAGGAGTAGATTCCTTTAAGATTGACGGAATTCTCCAAAAGAGTGAGTATGTAATCGAAGTAACTAAAAAATATCGAAAAGCCATCGACCTTTGCATCGAAGCAAGGGATCAATATGACGAGGCAAAGGACAGCCTGCTTGAAGAAATCGAGCAGATTCAGCCTGAACACCGCCCGCTGGATACTGGATTCTTCTTTAAAGAAACCGTTTATTGAAGAATTAGTCATGAAAATAAATAGGGAGGCACACAGATGGACGCCGTAAAAGATTCTATTTCCAAGATCGTTAACGGAAAACGGGTCATTACTAAAAAGCCTGAACTTCTGGCACCGGCCGGAAACCTGGAAAAATTAAAAATTGCTGTCCGTTATGGAGCAGATGCCGTTTTTATCGGGGGACGCGAATATGGACTTCGTTCAAATGCCGATAATTTCTCACAGGAAGAAATGGCAGAAGGCGTACAGTTTGCCAATCAGTACAATGCCAAAATTTATGTGACAACGAATATTTTTGCTCACAATGAAAATATGGACGGACTTGCCGATTATCTAAAAGGACTTGAAGAAGCAGGGGTTACAGGAATTATCGTTGCTGATCCGCTCATTATTGAGACATGTAAAACAGCTGCGCCAAAGCTTGAAATTCACCTGAGCACCCAGCAATCCTTATCCAACTGGAAGGCTGTTCAGTTTTGGAAGGAAGAAGGCCTTGAGCGGGTTGTTTTGGCACGTGAAACAAGCGGAGATGAAATTCGCGAAATGAAGGAAAAAGTGGACATCGAAATCGAAACATTTATTCACGGGGCGATGTGTATTGCTTATTCCGGACGCTGTACCCTTTCTAATCATATGACAGCCCGCGACTCGAACCGAGGCGGGTGCTGCCAATCCTGCCGCTGGGATTATGATCTTTATAAACAGGAAGATGGAGAGGAAACTCCTTTGTTCGGAGACAGCGATTCGCCATTTGCCATGAGTCCAAAAGATCTTAAATTAGTGGAGTCCATTCCAAGAATGATTGAAATGGGGATTGACAGCCTGAAAATTGAAGGCCGCATGAAATCCATTCACTATATTGCAACTGTAGTCAGCGTTTATCGCAAAGTGATAGATGCCTATTGTGCGGATCCGGACAACTTTGTCATTCAGCAGGAATGGCTGGAAGAGCTTGATAAATGTGCGAACCGTGATACAGCACCTGCCTTTTTTGAAGGAGTGCCGGGGCACAAAGAGCAAATGTTTGGTTTACATGGGAAAAAGACAGCATATGATTTCGTCGGAATGGTTTTGGGCTACGATCCCGAATCCAGGACGGTAACCTTGCAGCAGCGGAATTATTTTAAGCCGGGAGATGAAGTTGAATTTTTCGGACCTGAGCTTGAGAACTTCCGGACTGTGATTGAAGCGGTATATGATGAAGAAGGCAAAGAATTGGATGCTGCACGGCACCCTCTTCAAACGGTGACATTTAAATTGGACCGGCCGGTTTATCCTTACAACATGATGCGAAAGGGGTTCTAGGATAAATGGGAAAAAAACCCGTTGTGATAGGGGTTGCCGGAGGATCCGGCTCAGGAAAAACAAGTGTAACGAAAGCAATTTACGAGCATTTTAAAGGGCATTCCATTATGATGCTTGAACAGGATTATTATTACAAGGATCAGAGTCATCTTCCATATGAAGAGCGGCTCAATACCAATTACGATCATCCGCTGGCTTTTGATAACAATCTTCTGATTGACCATTTGAAGAAGCTTCTTCACTATGAAAAGATTGAAAAACCGGTGTATGATTATAAAATTCATACTAGATCTGAAGAAATTATTGAGGTAGAGCCGAAGGATGTCATCATTCTTGAAGGAATTCTCATTTTGGAAGATGAACGTCTTCGAGATCTTATGGATATTAAAATGTATGTGGATACCGACGCGGACATTCGGATTATCCGCCGCATCCTCCGGGATATTAAGGAGCGGGGACGTTCCATTGACTCGGTTATTGAGCAATATGTGTCCGTTGTAAGGCCGATGCACAACCAGTTCATCGAGCCTACAAAGCGCTATGCAGATATTATTATCCCTGAAGGCGGCCAAAATCACGTGGCAATCGATTTAATGGTAACAAAAATTCAAACAATTCTTGAACAAAACGCTATTTTGTAATAACATAGCATAGATATAGAGCACTGTGCCCATATTATGTATAGATTGTTAAACGTTTCATGTAAAAGACGCGCTCAGGCAGATTGAACGCCAATTCTCGATATGAAAAAAGAGTGTGAGGGCATCATTGCCCTCGCTCTTGTATTATTAACAGGTCTTACATACCAAATTTCGGGGGACAGCTGATTCAGAAGGAGTGAGTATCGATGGCAGTAGAGAAAGAATTTCCGATGACGAAAGAAGGAAAAGAAAAGCTCGAACAAGAATTGGAGTACATGAAAACTGTACGTCGTAAAGAAGTAGTCGAGCGGATTAAAATTGCGCGCAGTTTCGGTGATCTTTCTGAAAACTCCGAGTATGATTCCGCTAAAGAAGAGCAGGCGTTTGTTGAAGGAAGAATTACAACGCTTGAAAACATGATCCGCAATGCGAAAATCATTGTAGAGGATACATCGAATTCTAATTCAGTAGCACTTGGAAAAACGGTTACGTTCCAAGAGCTTCCGAATGGAGAAGAAGAATCTTATGCAATTGTTGGAAGTGCGGAAGCAGATCCTTTTGAAGGAAAAATTTCCAATGACTCTCCAATCGCTAAAAGTCTTCTTGGAAAACAAGTGGGCGATGAAGTAACTGTACAGACACCAGGCGGTGAAATGCAGGTTAAAATTGTAAAAATTAAATAAGATCCGATTAAAGTATGACCGCCTCGTCGACAATGGTGACGAGGTGGTTTTTTTATGCGTACAATTAAAAAGAGAATCGTATCTGTTTGCGTTGTAATCACCATTTTTCTGCTGATTTTGACAGCAAGACTTGCTGAACTCCAGCTTTTTCGGACCGAATCGTTCGGAAGCCATCGAATCAATTTGATTGAAGAGAGCGTGAAACAGCGTACGCAATCCGTTTTAATCGATGATGGCAGGGGCAGCATTGTGGATCGAAATGGTGAACCCCTCTCTGCCGGGGTTGAGCCGTCCCTCGTGCTGTTTCCCTTTATTAAGAGCTTAAATTGGCCAAGTAAAGAAGTAGCTGCCATTACAGGAATGTCAGAGGGAATTATCCACTCTCTTGTCTCCAGAGCAAAAAAACCGGTTATCTTGTCTGGTAAGGATGGGGCGGAGCTTACCCAATCCGATTTGACAAAAATCAATGAATTTAAAATTCCTGGGGTCTATGGAGTAATGGTGCAGGAAAAGCCCGGTGAATTATCAGCCTCGCACATAATCGGATATACAGCTGAAATGCCGGAGACGGCCAAAAAAAGATACCCTGATAAAACGCTGCCTATTAATATGAAAATAGGTGCAGCGGGCCTGCAGAAGGCGTTTGATGCGTTTCTGCTGCCTGAGTCAGAGACTAAGCTTCTTTATCATGTTGATGCAAACAACAACCCCCTTTTCGGAGTGAACGTCAAATATATTGCCGATTCCAGTCCGCATTACCCGGTGAAAATTAAAACAACCCTCGATTCAGACATGCAGCAGCTAACCGAAAACGCTCTTGCACAGGCTAGCATTAAAAAAGGAGGAGCTGTTCTAATTGACATTCAGTCGAACTCCCTTTTAGCGATGGCCAGCAAGCCTGATTTGAATGTGAACGGTTCCGCTTCAAGCTTAAGCAACTATATGCTAGAGAGTATGAAGCCAGGCTCTATTTTTAAAATTGTGACCGCTGCGGCAGCGATAGAGAACGGCCTTGATCATCCGTCCACCCGCTACAATTGCGATTTGAATCCATATGGTGATGTGGAGGAGGACCGGCAGCTGGGGTCACTCAGCTTTGAGCAAAGCTTTTCAAGAAGCTGCAATTATACCTTTAACGTTCTTTCAAATAAGCTTATAAAAAAAGTGCCGGATTATATGGAAACAACCGCTGAGAAAATGGGTTTAATTCATCCGGTGGGCTGGCAGGGATCGGTGTTCCATTACAGCAGCTTTAAACAATTTCCAGAAGAAAAGCAGGGGTCTGTCTGGTCTGATTTCAGGGATAAGAGCTCCCCAAAAGCGGTTGCCCAGACCGCCATCGGCCAAAAAGATGTCCAGGTCACTCCCCTTGCAATTGCCAATATGATGGCGACGATCGCAAGAGGAGGAAAGGGCATGGAATTAAAAACGGCTGAAGAGATTTTATACAAAAACGGAACATCCATGTACCGCTTCCCGGATTCAGAGCTTGCGAATGTATCGATTGATCATTATACCGTTCAAAGGCTCCAGAAGCTTCTGAGGCTGGTTGTTTCCGATGAAAAAGGCACAGGAGTAAAATTTCGGACGCTTCCTTTTGAGGTGTCAGGAAAATCAGGTACAGCCGAGACCGGGAGAAAGGACGCAGAAGGGCATAATCTGATCAACAAATGGTTTGCCGGGTATTTCCCATCTGACAGTCCAAGATACGCTCTAGTGGTTGTGGATGCTGATACGATTGCAAGCAGGGCGGCTGCGAATCAAGTGTTTTTTGATATAGCGGCCGGCCTCGAATGATTCTATTGAATCAAAACTGGCTAGATTCCTGCTCCTTTGATAGAATAGTACAGAAAGAAAGTGGGAAGAGGAGTGAAGATGATGAATAGAACCCGCTATGGCAACCGCGATAAGCGCAGAAAAACGAATGTCGTATTGAATGTCATGATCGCTGTCGTGCTCATTCTCATTGCGGCCGTCGGCTACCAGCTTATTACTGGAGGCGAAAAGAAGCAGACTTCCAGCAGCAAAATCTCTGACCAGCAGTCACAAAGCGAAGAGACAAGCGAAGAAACTGCGTCTGAGCAAACAGACAAAGAAGATACAGAATCACAAAATACATCCGGTGATGAAGCGTCCAAGGAAGAATCCAAGCCTGCTGATGATAAAAAGCAGAATGAGGAAGACAAAGCAGCAGAAGCGGACAAGGAATCGAAAAGCTCTGAATGGGAGCCTGTAGGTACTGAACAAAAGGGTGAACACACCACAGTGTATGATAAAGGCTCAGCGGATTGGAAGGAAATGACCAGGGCAATGAGCGTAGCAACTGGAATTCCGGAAGACAATATGACCATCTGGTTTATAGGAAACAATGGTTCGCCAAACGATGCAAAAGGAACCGTTTCTGCAAAGAACTCTGATGAGAAATACGAAGTAACCCTTCAGTTCATTGAAAATGAAGGATGGAAACCTCTTACAGTTGAACAGAAATAAACAAAAGGACGCTGCCGATTCAAGGCAGCGTTCTTTTTTGCGGGAAGCTAATTTACAGGTTCGTCTTAAAATGAACGACCGCGCTGTAAAATCTGCGCCCATCCTCAAGGACATGCATTTGATGCGAAACCGAATGAACCTCCATCAGAATAGCTTTATTATGATCAATCTGCTCGGCAATTCTTTTTTCCAATTCCTTTATGCTGGCAGCTTCAAAAAATTCTACCTTGTCTTTAAGATAATCAAGCTGAAAATTCATTCCCTGTTTTCCTCCTCTGTTCTCTTCTCTTAGTTTACCAAAAACCTTGATGCAGCGGGATATGAAAAACATTTAGGTTGAGGTTCTCACAGGAATATGATAATCTTTGAACAGTTATTTATTTAAATTCATACTATACACATAGGAATTATTAAGTTTTTAAGGGAGAGTGTCATCATGGGCAGAGAATTTTTGGAGTTGTTTGAAGGGTGGGCCTCTGATTATGATACGACCGTCAGCGGACATGACGTTGAATATAAAGAAGTATTTCAAAACTATAGCAGCATACTTGAAGAAGTAACGAACAGATCGGGATCAGCGGTTCTGGAATTTGGTTTAGGTACTGGAAACCTGACAGCCCTGCTGCATGCTGCGGGGAAAAAGGTATATGGCATTGAACCGTCAAATGCAATGAGAGAAAAGGCAATTGAAAAACTGCCTGCAGACATCTTGATTTCAGATGGAGACTTTCTTGATTTCCCAAAACCTGCAGAGCAGATTGATTCGATTGTAAGCACGTATGCTTTTCACCACCTTACGGATGAAGAAAAAGATAAAGCCGTCGGGATTTATGGAAGCATGCTTGCCAAAGGTGGTAAAATAATCTTTGCTGATACTGTTTTCACTGACCGGGATGCGTATATAAAGAAGATTGAAGAATCGAGAAGAAGGCAGTTTTTAAGCCTCGCTCTGGATCTTGAGACAGAATATTACACAACCCATGTTGTGATGAAGTCAATATACGAAAAGCATGGATTCATTGTGACCTTTACACAAATGAATCCATTCGTATGGATTATGGAAGCAGTAAAACAGTAATTTTAGAGTAAAGAGGGTTGTCCTAATGAAAATAGCTATTATTGGAGCAATGGAAGAAGAAGTAAATATATTAAGAGAAAAGCTGGAAGGTCAAAGCAGCGAGCTGATTGCAGGCAGTGAATTTACAGAAGGAATGTACGAGGGAAAAGAAATCGTCCTTCTTAAATCAGGAATCGGAAAAGTGAATGCTGCTCTAAGCACAGCACTCCTGCTTGACCGCTATAAGCCTGATTATGTAATCAATACGGGATCTGCCGGCGGATTTCATCAATCCTTAAATGTTGGAGACGTCGTGGTTTCGACCGAGGTCCGTCATCACGATGTGGACGTGACAGCGTTTGGCTACGAATACGGTCAGGTACCCGGACTTCCTTCAGCCTATCTGCCGGATCCCAAGCTTTTGGAGATTGCGGAAGCCGAGGCAAAAAACATTGAAGGAATCCAAGTGGTTACAGGGATGATTGCAACGGGTGATTCGTTTATGAACGATCCTGAGCGGGTTGATTATATCCGCACGAAATTTGAGAACCTGTATGCCGTAGAAATGGAAGCAGCCGCTATTGCTCAGGTCTGCCACCAATTCCAGGTGCCGTTTGTCATCATCCGTGCACTCTCAGATATTGCGGGCAAGGAATCAGATGTATCGTTTGATCAGTTCCTTGAAAAAGCAGGTCTTCATTCAGCGGAGCATGTTCTTCGTATTGTCCGCAATTTGAAATAATTAAAAGCACAGCAGAATGAATCCATCCTGCTGCGTTATGAAGAAGGTGTTTGGATGAAAGTAGTCAAAGGTGTCCACGAACTGATCGGGTCAACACCCCTTATGGAGATAAAGCATTTTCCGCTTCCGAACGGCACCCGTCTTTTTGCAAAACTTGAATTCTACAATCCAGGCGGGAGCATTAAGGACCGGCTTGGAAAGGAACTGATTGAAGATGCACTTAAGACCGGAAAAGTAGCCAAAGGCGGCACAATCATTGAGCCGACAGCCGGCAATACGGGCATTGGACTTGCTTTGGCAGCAATCCATGAGGATCTTCAGGTTATGTTCTGCATTCCTGAAAAATTCAGCATGGAAAAGCAGGAAATCATGAAGGCGCTGGGGGCAAAAATTGTTCATACACCCACCAGTCTCGGTATGAAGGGAGCCATTGATAAGGCCCAGGAGCTTATAAAGGAAATACCCGGCTCTTACTGCCCTCAGCAATTTGGAAATCCCTCCAATCCGCTTACTTACTATAAGACCCTCGGTCCGGAACTTTGGGAGCAGCTGGAGGGGAAAATTGATATCTTTCTGGCAGGAGCCGGAACAGGCGGAACTTTTATGGGAACAGCTGAGTACCTGAAAGAACAGAATCCCAATGTTAAAACGTGCATTGTAGAACCTGAAGGATCCATTCTGAACGGCGGAGAATCAGGGCCACACAAAACAGAAGGAATCGGTATGGAGTTTCTGCCGGGTTACATGAACAAGGAGTATTTTGACTCCATTCATACGGTAACAGATGAAGATGCCTTCCGCAGAGTTTCCGAGCTTGCCAAGCGAGAGGGGCTTCTTGTTGGAAGTTCATCGGGGGCTGCACTTCACGCTGCATTAATTGAAGCTGAGACTGCCAAAGAGGGAAGCATGATTGTGACCATTTTTCCTGATAGCAGTGAACGGTACTTAAGCAAAAAAATTTACGAAGGGGGAATCTAGTCATGAAAAAGCTGACTAAAATGATCCACGGAGGAATCCCGGGCGATGAACAGACAGGTGCAGTCAATGTGCCGGTTTATCAGGTTAGCACTTATAAGCAGGAGCGCGTGGGCGAGCATAAAGGATATGAGTATTCGAGAACAGGAAATCCTACAAGACATGCATTGGAAGAATTAATTAAAGATCTTGAGGAAGGACATGCTGGTTTCGCATTCGGATCCGGAATGGCAGCCATCTCAGCAGTCATGATGCTGTTCAGCAGCGGTGATCATGTCATCATGACAGATGACGTATATGGCGGAACGTACCGTGTGATGACAAAGGTATTAAACAGACTGGGCATTGAATCGACCTTTGTGGACACTAGTAATTTAGAAAATATTACAGAAGCCATCCAATCCAATACAAAAGCATTGTATCTGGAAACACCAACCAATCCGCTGCTGAAAATTACGGACATTGAGGCTTCAGCCCGTCTTGCAAAAGAAAAAGGATTGCTGACAATCGTAGATAATACATTTAGTACTCCGTATTGGCAGACTCCGCTTACCCAGGGAGCAGATATTGTCCTTCACAGTGCGACAAAGTATATCGGAGGGCATAGTGACGTAGTGGCCGGTCTTGTTGCCGTAAACAGCCAGCAGCTTGCAGAAGACCTCCATTTTGTTCAGAATTCTACAGGCGGGGTTCTTGGACCGCAGGATTCCTGGCTGTTGATCCGCGGTGTTAAAACACTCGGCCTCAGAATGGAAGCGCATGAAAGAAATACGCAAGAGATTGTCCGTTTCCTGAAGGAGCATCCAGCTGTTTCAACAATCTATTATCCTGGCCTTGAAAATCACCCGAACCACGAGATTGCCAAAAGGCAGGCATCAGGGTTCGGCGGAATGGTTTCATTTGATGTCGGAAGTCAGGAAAAAGCAGATCAAGTGCTTAGCAAGGTGAAATATTTTACTCTGGCAGAGAGCTTAGGTGCTGTAGAAAGTCTGATTTCAGTACCGGCTAGAATGACTCATGCTTCCATTCCCGCAGAACGCCGGAAAGAGCTGGGGATTACAGACGGCTTGATTCGGATTTCCGTTGGAATAGAAGATTCGGCTGATTTAATTGATGATTTAAAGCAGGCTTTATCCTGATTTCCTGATATTACAAGTCAGATAGTCTGCCAGGCTATGTTATCCTAGTAATTGTCAAAATATTTTCGGGCAGGTGATATAGCTTGAAAAAGCAGTTGCAGGATTTAGTCCTTGATTTCAAAAATTATGCGTTCGTCCTGTTAGCATTGGGGACATTTTTCTATATAGGAGTATTTGTTGAATCCGGCCAGGTATCAGAGCAATCTACCATGATGGGTGCCTCTGCCTTTATGCTGGCCGGCGCAATTATTTGTTTTAACATTTCTCTTTCCTTTAATAAAAAACTTCAAAAAGAAGCCGAATAACCTGCAGATGATTCTGCAGGTTATTTTTTAATTAATTGCTTATTTAAGTATACCAGTAGGATCGATTCGTTTTTTTTTATGGGCATTTGGCTTATTTTTCAAAAAGTTAGAAAAATCGGTTTACATTCATAAAGATTGTGGATATAATTACCATGTAAATAAAATTTTTCAAAGGAGGCCGGTTAAAATGATGATGACTGTTAAAGCGTATCAGCTTAAACAATTGAATAAAGTAATCAAATCTCATTGGCCGGTTTGCAGCTAACGTATGTTCTTTTTTCATTAACGATTGGAATATACGCCGCAGACTAAGCGATTTGCTTACTCTGCGGCGTTTACTATTTAAAACAAGACGGACGCCCGGGGTATTTCCTGCGGTGTTTTTTTGCGTAGAGAACCCTTGGCGCCTCGCCTTTAAAGGAGGTGATATCATGACCATCCATTTACTGTTTGTAACGGTAACTTTCAAACGGAACATTAAAACAAAAGATGAATTGAATGACGAAAAGCGTGTCAGGAACCTGATGGAGAAAGTTAAGAACCGTCAGCTTATGCTGTAAGCAAGCTTAACAAAAATCATGAAAGGAGCGGTAAAAATGATGAAAAGGGAAATGATGAACTACCTCACTGTGGAGAAGGATAGCGGTTAGCTAAAGAAAAAAGATAAGGATAGAGGGGAAAACCCTTTCTCCTTATCTTTTCTTTTTTTTGTTGTTTTTCTCTTTCTCAGCACGATAAAATTCGTGGAACATTTTCATGAGCGCCCGTTTCTCAATGCGAGATACATAGCTCCTTGATATGCCCAGCTCTTTTGCGATTTCCCTCTGCGTTTTTTCTTTTTGCAAGTCGAGCCCGAATCGGCCGACAATGACCTCTTTTTCCCGCTCCTCTAACACATCGATAAATTTTTTCACCTTTTCAAGCTCCATATTCAGCTGAATGGTATCAATAACGTCTTCACTCTCGGATTTAAGAACGTCAATGAGCGATATTTCATTTCCTTCTTTATCCTGACCAATCGGATCATGAAGGGACACGTCTTTCTTAGTCTTTTTCAACGCTCTTAAATGCATCAAAATTTCGTTTTCAATACATCTTGCGGCATATGTTGCAAGCTTCGTCCCTTTTCCCTGTGAATAGCTCTCAATTGCTTTGATCAGTCCGATCGTTCCGATCGAAATCAGGTCCTCGGCGTCCTCACCTGTGTTCTCGAACTTTTTGACAATATGTGCGACAAGCCTTAAATTATGCTCAATCAAAAGATTTCTGGCATGTTCATCGCCTTCTGCCATCAGCTGAAGGTATTTCTTTTCATCGCTGGATGACAGTGGCTGCGGGAACGCATTGTTCTTTACGTAGCTTACAAGAAAAACCATTTCCCTCATGACATAGGCCAGCGCTGTGAATAATCCGGACAAATAAGCACCTCCAAGGGTCGTTATGTAGGCAATCGCCTATTAATTATGTGTATGTAGGGAAGGGCCTGCCCGTGTCTGTTTACTATCACAAAGTTAAGAATAGTGAAACCGGCAAGCATGGCCAGCTTGCCGCAGTTGAAACACGGGCCGTTCTATATTATAGTGTTGTATAGCTTACGGAGGTGCAGGAGTTGAAAAAGCTTTTAGTTATTTTATGTCTCTCACTGGCAGCCGGGTGCGGTGCTGGAAATAACGAATACAATGCGGTTGCGTTTGGAGACAGCAATACAAGGGGTGCGAATTACCCCATTAGGGATTATCCTGAAAATGAAAAATGGGTGAACTTGCTCAACTTATCACAGCAGGGGAAAGTTAATATATACAACGCGGGTATAGGAGGCGAAACAACCGAGGATGCGAGAAAGCGATTTAAAAAGGATGTTTTAAATCGCCATCCTGAAACCGTCTTTATTATGTTCGGTACGAATGATGCGGTGGTTTTGCAAAGCGGAGAGCCAAGGGTTTCAAAAAAAAGGTTTGAAGCGAATCTCCTTTATTTTATAGATGAAATTAGAAAAAACGGCGGGCATCCTATTCTGATTACGTGCCTGCCGATTGTGGAAGGAAACGGGAAAGACAAGCTTTACTATTCAAGATATGAAAAAATCTATTATGATGCAGGAAAGGGCGCGCGGAACTGGCATAATTCCTATAATGAGATCGTAAGAGAAATCGCAAAGAGGGAACAGCTCCCGCTTATTGACCATTGGAGGAACATGGTGAGGGCAGCTGGAGGAGACACAGATACAGCTCTGATCGCATCGGGACTAATCGATCCATCCGGGAATCATATGACTCCAAAGGGAGCAAGAATCCTTTATCAGGCGATTCTTGACGGCGGCCTATTAAAATAATAGATGATTTGCTCAGGGGGTCCGGACAGAAGCCTATACCTTGGCATAGGTACATACATATGCTGCTAAGGAGAACGTGCATAAGGAGGTCTTCTATATGTCAGCTGGATATTATCCATGCAGTCCCGGCTGCGGACCGCTGCCCTATCCATACCCTTACATTCCGCCTAATGCTTCCTGCGGATTTTGGTATGCCATTCTTATCGTGGCATTTATTCTGCTCCTGGTATTTGGAGGATATTATTGGTACTATGGCGGATCTTGCAGATGAGGCACCTCTTTTACTTGAGGTGTCTTCTTCAGTTCATCCTGCAGGCCGGGTGGAGGTTAGAGGCACAGGCGTGTTATAATAGCTTGCATTCATGATTTTGATGCATGTTAAATAGGGTATGGCTAAATAAAAGAAAAGCTCTCAAAACCCTGCTTATGAATTTCTCAGCATGTGGGCAAGAGAGCGGCGCTTTATTTCAGATTCGATTAACTCAATAAAATCATGGCTGAGTTTTAATTCGGTTGCTTTATAATAGGATTCAATCAGCAGCTCATCCGATAATTTTCGCATACTGGCAGGCCAAATGATTGGCGGGTCACCTCCCGGGAGAAAATGGACTACGTGCTCGTTTTTAAGCATAGGATAGTAAGTTCTATATGACTGTCTTAAATCTAACATGTTTATGGTACAGGAACAATCGTTCTGTTATCCACAAGTAAAAGTGGATAACCTGTTAATATGTTGTTTATAAATCTGGAAAATTTTGAAATAAAAGGCTGGATGATGTGAATATAGTTATCCACAGGTGTAGGATAGAGCCGGTATCTGTCGAAAAATTTTCTTTAAATTACCATTAATCGGTGTTATTTGAAGATTTTTTTGAAAGATTTGTCGAAATTGGGTAAGATGGATACTGGCTAAATATGAACTTAGAGGTGTGAGCCCCTTGTTAAAAATGTTTTTACCAGGCGAATTTGTTAAAAGTATATTCGAGATTAACCCTTATAAGCTTAAGGAACGCAATATAAAAGGAATCATCACGGACCTGGATAACACTCTTGTAGAATGGGACAGGCCCAGTGCCACGCCTAAATTAATCGAGTGGTTCAAAGAGATGAATGACAGCGGAATTAAAGTAACCATTGTTTCAAACAACGTCGAAAAACGCGTGAAGGATTTTTCAGATCCTCTTCGTATTCCGTTCATCTACAAAGCCAGGAAACCAATGGGCCGTGCATTCAGAAAAGCCATTCATGATATGCAGCTGAAAAAAGAAGAAGTTGTAGTGATCGGTGATCAGCTCCTGACAGATGTGCTTGGAGGGAACCGGAACGGATTCCATACGATTCTTGTGGTGCCTGTAGCTTCAACAGACGGTGCCATGACAAAATTCAACCGCAAAATTGAGCGCAGAATCATGGACACACTAAAGAAAAAAGGCATGATTCAATGGGAGGAAAAGCAGTGAGAGAAGAAATTACCTGTGTTGGCTGCGGAGCCGTTATTCAAACCGAAAACCCTGGAGAAGTCGGGTATACACCCCCAAGCGCGCTGCTCAGAGAGCCCGTAATATGCCAGCGCTGCTTCAGACTGAAAAATTACAATGAAATTCAAGATGTGGCACTTACCGATGCAGATTTTTTAAAAATTCTTCACGGGGTTGGGGAAACAGATTCACTAATTGTTAAGATTGTCGATATCTTCGATTTTAACGGGAGCTGGATCAGCGGGATACAGCGTTTTGCAGGAAACAATCCAATCCTGCTTGTAGCCAATAAAGCTGATATTCTGCCTAAATCAGTAAAGGAACAGAAGCTGATTCAATGGATGCAGCGTGAAGCAAAAGAAAACGGTTTGAAACCAATCGATATATTCTTAGTGAGCTCTTCGAGAGGGCAGGGAGTCAAAGAAGTGGCCGAAGCGATTGAGCATTACCGGGAAGGTAAAGACGTCTATGTTGTAGGCTGTACGAATGTAGGTAAATCTACATTTATCAACAGGATCATCAAAGAAGTGGCAGGGGAACAGGATTTAATTACAACCTCTCATTACCCTGGCACCACCCTGGATTTAATTGAAATCCCACTGGATGACGGTTCTGCACTCTATGATACTCCGGGAATTATTAATCATCATCAGATGGCTCATTTTGTGAATCAGGATGATTTGAAGCTCCTTTCCCCTAAAAAAGAGATCAAGCCCAAAGTGTTCCAGCTGAATGAAGAACAGACTTTGTTTTTTGGAGGGCTGGCTCGGTTCGATTTTATTCATGGAGGAAGAAGTACATTCACCTGCTACATCCCGAATGAGCTTTATATTCACCGGACAAAGCTTGAGCAGGCGGATACCCTGTATGAAACCCATCGAGGAGAGCTTTTATCCCCGCCGAGACCTGATCAGCTCGAAGATTTTCCTGAGCTTGTTCCGCATGTGTTTACAATCAAGCAGGAGAAAACGGATATTGTATTTTCAGGCTTAGGATGGATTACAGTGAACGAACCGAATAAGAAAATTGTTGCCTACGCTCCAAAAGGCGTTTATGTCGGCTTAAGAAACTCGCTTATCTGAAGCACTTCTATAAAGGGGGAGCTTAAATGGCAGATTTATATGGTATAATCGGATGTCCCGTTGGCCATTCCATGTCACCTGACATTCACAACCGCTCCTTTAAGGATCAGAAATTGGATGCAGTCTACCACAGGTTTCATGTTGAAAAAGACCAGCTTGGTGCAGCGGTTAACGGAATCAGGGCTCTTGGCATAAAGGGAGTCAATGTAACCATTCCCCATAAAGAGAATGTAATCGCCTATTTAGACCATGTGGATAAGACAGCTGCAGAAATGGGAGCCGTCAACACGATCGTTAACCTGGATGGCGTGTTGACCGGATATAATACAGATGGTCCAGGGTACCTGGAGTCCATTAAACCATTCTTAACGTCCCCGCTATCTGAAATGAAATGCCTGATTATTGGAGCAGGCGGAGCTGCAAGAGGAATCTATACCGCACTCGCACATGCTCAGACAGGCAGAATAGACGTGGCCAACAGAACAAAAGAAAAAGCATTGGCCATAATTCAAGAATATGATGCAGCTGTTCCTGGACGGACATTGAGTCTCGAGGAAGCGGAGTGTCATCTTGCTGAATATCACCTTGTCATACAGACGACTTCTATTGGAATGTCGCCTAATATAAATGACCAGCCGATTTCCCTTGAAAATATTTCAGAAGGAACGCTCGTGAGCGATATCATATACAACCCGATAAAAACAGCTTTTATAAAGGATGCGGAACAGCGCGGCTGCCGCGTTATTCCAGGGGTTGGAATGTTTATTTATCAGGCTGCGCTTTCCTTCCGGCACTGGACAGGGAAAATGCCGGACATTCAGCTCATGGAATCAGTAGTTTTGGAAAAATTAGGAGGCAAATAAATATGCTAACAGGTAAACAAAAACGATTTTTGCGTGCGGAAGCACACCACCTTAACCCTATTTTTCAAGTAGGCAAGGGTGGAGTCAATGACAATATGATTAAGCAAATTGAAGAAGCTCTAGAAGGAAGAGAACTTCTTAAAGTGAGCATTCTTCAAAATTGTGATGAAGATAAAGATGAAGTTGCAGAGAGACTTTCAAAGGGTGCAAGAGCAGAGCTTGTACAGATTATCGGAAATACGATTGTCCTTTATAAAGAATCACGGGAGAATAAGCAGATTAAGCTGCCGAACTGACGAAGGGGATTTATGGATGAAGGAAATTGGTATTTTTGGCGGTACATTTGATCCGCCCCATTTCGGTCACCTGCTTATGGCAAGCGAAGTAAAGGCTGCCCTCTCTTTGGATGAAATATGGTTCCTGCCAAACAGCCTTCCCCCTCATAAACAGGATGAGGAGCATTCAAGTCCGATGGACCGCTGCGAAATGCTCGAGCTTGCTATCAGCGGAAAAGAGGGATTCCTGGTGGAACCAATCGAACTTGAGCGGACCGGTCCTTCTTATACATATGATACGATTGTGCTGCTGAGGGAAAAATATCCTGAGTATCATTTTTCATTTATCATCGGAGCAGATATGATTGAATATTTGCCAAAATGGAACCGAGTCGATCAGCTTTTATCTATGGTCCGTTTTGTGGGAGTGGGCAGGCCTGGTTATTCTCCGGATACAGCCTACAGTTTGACCATGGTCGACGTTCCTCAATTTGACGTTTCATCGTCTATGATCAGGCACAGGATTGAACAAGGCATAACAACAAGTTTTTTGCTGCAGGATAAAATAATGGACTTAATTAAGGAGAAGGGGCTGTATGGAAAGTAAGCAAGCTTTGGCAATTGTAAAGGAACAGCTGAAAGACCATCGCTATCAGCATACCCTTGGGGTCATGGAAACGGCTATTGAACTTGCGGGGAAATATGGTGCGGACGTTAAGAAGGCGGAAATGGCTGCTATTTTCCACGACTATGCAAAGTTCAGGCAAAAGGAAGAAATGAGGCAGATTATTCTCAATCAGAACATGAGGAGAGATTTGCTTATCCATAACGAAGAATTATGGCACGCACCAGCAGGCGCTTACCTTGTTCAAAAAGAAGCGGGTATAGAAGATCTGGAAGTACTTGACGCAATCCGTTACCATACATCAGGCAAGGCTGGTATGAGCGTACTTGAAAAGGTCATATATGTTGCGGATTATATTGAACCCGGAAGAAGGTTTCCGGGTGCAGAAGAGGCAAGAGAAGCTGCTAAAAGGGACTTGAATGAAGCGATGATTCTATCATTGCAAAACACAATTATGTTTTTGCTTAAGAAAAATCAGGCTGTTTATCCAATGACAATTGAAGCTTATAACGATTTAATCTTAGCAAAACGGGAGGATTTGAATTCAGAATGAATGAAAAAGATATTTTAAAGCTGGCTGCTGCTGCAGCGGATGATAAAAGAGCAGAAGACATGGTCGCATTGCGAATGAAGGGTTTATCTCTTATTGCAGATTATTTTTTAATCTGCCACGGAAATTCAGATAAACAAGTTCAGGCCATTGCCCGTGAGATTAAAGATAAAGCGGACGAAAATGGAATA
The DNA here is from genome assembly GCF_018283675.1 of Metabacillus flavus. Classification (NCBI taxonomy): domain Bacteria; kingdom Bacillati; phylum Bacillota; class Bacilli; order Caryophanales; family Bacillaceae; genus Metabacillus; species Metabacillus flavus. The sequence continues at coordinate 2,608,789 of NZ_JAGVRK010000001.1, read as the reverse complement.
CAGGTTAAAAAAATGGAAGGATTCGATGAAGCACGCTGGATTCTCGTCGACCTTGGCGATGTTGTAGCGCATGTTTTTCACCGTGATGAGCGTATTTATTACAATCTTGAAAAACTTTGGGGAGACGCCCCGTCTGAAGATGTGGCCAAGCTGCTTGAAGTATGATGTATCAGGGCTTTGCGGGTGTCTATGATCATCTGATGGAGGATGTCCCTTATCAGGATTGGGCCGACTTGCTGGATTCATTACTAATAAAGTACGGAAACACAGGCAGGAAAGTTATGGATTTAGCGTGCGGAACTGGTGAAATCACCGTATTGCTTCATGAAAAAGGCTATGAGATGACTGGTGCAGATTTAAGTGAAGACATGCTCGCTCTCGCTATCCAAAAAGCAGAAGAGAAGAGGATGCCAATTCCTTTCTTTCAGCAGGATATGAGAGAGATGGAGGGCCACGATCTTGCTTATGATGCTGTCATCATCAACTGCGACTCCCTGAATTATTTGCTTGAAGAACAAGATGTGCAAAGTGCCTTCAAATCCGTTGTTGAAATGCTGCACGATAATGGACTTTTCCTTTTTGATATTCACTCCATTTATAAAATGAAGCACATACTTGCTGGTTCAACATTTGCTGATGCAGGCGATGATGTGAGCTTGATCTGGCAGTGCTTTGAAGGGGAAAAAAAACATTCAGTTGAGCATGAGCTTACCTTTTTTGTCAAAGATGATGAGGAGCGCTACAGCCGGATTGATGAATTTCATCAGCAGCGGACATACGAAACCGGGGAAATCTTTCTTTGGCTGAAGGATGCAGGATTTGAAGTCCTTGAGTGCTTTGGAGATTTTCAGCCGGGTGCGGTAAGTGAAGAGGCAGAACGGATTTTTTTTGCTGCCAGAAAAACCAGTAACTAAAAAAGGACGCGCGCTGCGTCCTTTTTTTTCGCTTTTTTTAAATTTATTGAAGGAATATACAGAACGATGACGAATTTGAATTAGTGATGGCTCCTGAATTGATCCCCGACCAGCGAAAGATCTTCATCAAACTTCTCATGTGTCTTCCTGAACAAGTGCTCAAATACGTTCCCAAGCTCCTTTTCAAGAATACTGATTCCTTCACCGGTAACTCCGCCTTTAACACAAACCTTTTTTTGCAGGCCAGGCAGTGTATAATGCCCGGTTTCAATCAGCTTCCCCATTCCCGTAATCATCCCTGCTGCAAGCTGCTCCGCCATTTCCCTGCTGATTTGTGTTTCCTGAACGGCCGCATCAGTAAAACGTTGCAGAAGGTAACTGAAAAATGCCGGCCCGCAGCTGACAATATCAGATGCAGCCCTGGTTACATTCTCCTCAATGAGAACAGGTTCTGATATGCGAGAACATAATTGAAGAATATAAGCCCGGTTCTCCTCCGAGCACGATTCTCCAAAAGTGAGGAGCGACACTCCGCTCAGTGCACGGTTGGTAATGCTGGGAATCACTCTGGCCGTTTGGCAGGGAGAGATGGTTTCAAGAAGATTTGCAGAAACGGGACTCGTAATCGAAATTAGACAATGATCTTTCGTCAGCTGCGGAGAAAGACGTGTCACTAATGCATGCAGATCAAGCGGCTTCACACAAAGAAAAATCAAAGAGCATGTTCTCGCAATCTCTTCGCTGTTTTCGCTCACATGAATTCCTGGAAACTCCGATTGTATATGATGAGCTTTTTCTAAAGTCCGATTCGTTATATGAATTGCCTGGGGTTTTATCGCCTTTGACTCAACGAAAGCCTCGATAAGTATCCTTCCCATATTGCCCGTTCCAATAAAACCGATGTTCAATGGCTTTCCCCTCCTTCACTTGCCTATTCTCCTACACATTATGCTGCTCCTTTTTTACTTATTCCAAATATAATCTTTTGAGGTGATTCATGGATTTTTTACAGAAGTATAAAGTTTTATTGATTGCAGGGTCTCTCATTCTGCTAGCAGCTGTATTTTTAATGTTTTCTAGAGAACTGCCGGAAAAGGCAGAAAAAACCCAGGTAATCCCTGATCGTGTTGAAATTCAGGATAATAGCACAGCTGAAGCTTTCACTGAAGCGGCAGATGAAAAGGAAGCGAGTACGAAAAAAGAATTGTTTATGGTGGATGTAAAAGGATCCGTCCATCGTCCGGGAGTTTATGAATTATGGGAAGGCTGCAGGGTGAAGGATGCTGTTGATCGAGCAGGAGGATTGCTGGAATCTGCCGATGGGAAGCAAGTTAACCTGGCTGCGGTTTTGGAGGATGGTACAGCTATATATATCCCTGTTAAAGGAGAAACAGTGGAAACAGAGCTCTCTCAGGGAACGATCGCTGCTCAAGGAAGTGCCTCGTCAGACGCAGGGAAGGTCAATCTCAACACGGCTGGACTGGAAGATCTGCAGACGCTCCCGGGTATAGGCCCTTCTAAAGCGGAAGCCATTTTAGCATACAGGGAAGAAAAGGGAAAATTTAAGTCCGAAGAGGAATTAAAAGAGGTTTCGGGAATCGGGGATAAAACCTATGAAAAGCTGGAAGATTTGATACAGGTTAATTAACCTTTGACGGAGGATTTCCTTCACCGCTAAAATAATAGAAGGTACAAAAGCGGAGGGATAAATGATGAATCGCATTTCATGGGATCAATATTTTATGGCACAAAGCCATTTGCTGGCATTGAGAAGTACATGCACCAGGCTTGCGGTCGGGGCGACCATTGTACGTGAAAAAAGGATGATTGCCGGAGGCTACAATGGGTCCATAGCTGGCGGAGATCATTGCATTGATTCAGGATGCTATGTCATTGAAGGCCATTGTGTCCGGACCATTCATGCCGAGATGAACGCCATTTTACAATGTGCAAAATTTGGCGTGCCGACAAAGGATGCAGAAATTTATGTGACTCATTTTCCATGCCTGCAGTGCTGCAAAGCGATTATCCAGGCGGGGATACAATCGGTTTTCTACTCTGCAGATTACAAGAATCATCCGTATGCCATCGAGCTTTTTCAGCAGGCTGGTGTAAAAGTAAAGCAGGTAGAGCATAGGCAGCAGGAAAGTATTCAAAACGGGGAAAAGGACGAGCTGCTGGCAGATTTGCTCAGCCGGTTAAAAGAGCTGGTTGATGATGATTCTGTAATGGATGAATTGAGAAGAAGGGCTGACCGGGTTATGTCGGGGTCCTGATCATATTATTAGGAGGCGCCTGTGTGAATTACGTATTAAGTGCAGCTGCCTCTGTCATTGCTGTCATCTCGGTCCAATACTCGTTAGAATGGGCAGGCATCCTCCTCGTTTTGGGAGGATGCCTGCTTCATGCTTCGAAAAATAGGGCGAGAGCAAGTGTCTTGGCAGCTGCCGCTTTTTTTATCTTTTTATTCTTGTCCTCATTTCACACCCATCATAGCCAAAGCAGACTCAATGAAGGAGCCTTTACGGGAAGAGGAATGCTTACCATGCATCCCGTTACGGATGGAGATCGTTTCAGCGCCAGGCTTAGGCTCGATAGCCATGAAACAATCGCAATCCGATTGTTTATTCCTAATGAAGCAGTGAAACAAAAACTGCAGACAATAAAGGGAGGGATGAGCTGCAAGGTGAAAGGAACACTCGAATATCCTCTCAATCCAACTATTCCAAATGGCTTCAATTATAAAGAATACTTGGAAGCGCAATCCATTCACTGGATTTTAACGGCATCAAGCGTAAGTGATTGCCTAATTGGTTCCACGCCTGAAGCTGCGCTGCTTAAATGGAGATCTGAAGGGCTGTTATTCATCCTGAGGTCTTTCCCGCCTGAATCAGCAGGAATTGTACAGGCTCTTATATTTGGAGAGCGGGAATGGATTGACCAGGATACAGAAAAGGCGTATCAAAGAATCGGCCTCATTCATCTCCTGGCTATCTCGGGAATGCAGGTTGCTTTGATTGCCGCAGCAGGGAGGTTTCTGATGATGAGAATAGGGTTGAGCAGAGAAACTTCTGCCCTCTTGCTATTCTTTCTTCTGCCTTCCTATTTGATCATAGCAGGGGGCTCTCCCTCAGTGATAAGAGCGGTTTTGGCAGCAGAGCTATATTTGCTATTTCTTCTTATGAAATGGCCGGTTCATCCGCTAAAGCTGTTATCGCTCCTATTTATTATTTGGCTCGCGTCAAGCCCCATGCACTTATTTCAAGCCGGATTTCAGCTCACGTTCATTATAAGTTTTTGTCTCTTAATGTCTGCTGCAGTATTTAATAAGCACCGCGGAAGAATTCATCTACAGAATCTGATTCTCACCTTTCTTTCGGTGCTTTCCACAATGCCTCTCATTTTATCTTCTTTTTGGGAAATTTCCCTCCTCAGTTTGCTCGTCAATACTTGCTATGTTCCATTGTATTCATTCATTCTTATGCCTTTGTCCTTGATTTCTTTTCTTATGGCCTCCATGCAAATCCCGTTTTGGGAAGGCGGAATCCGGATTGCCAATTGGATGATAGATTGGACCAACAGAATGACCGAATTCATTTCTGCTGCGGATCCCTTTCTTCTTAAACTTGGAAAACCCCCAAGTCTACTCCTCCTTTGTTATACGGCAGGAGTCATCTATTGTTTTTGGTCGATGGAAAAAGGGATAAAAAAAACGATAGGTGCTATTTCAATTATAGCGGGGCTGCTCATTATTGATCTCATTCTTCCCTTCACAGATCCTAATGGTTCTATAACGTTTCTGGATGTAGGACAAGGCGATTGCATTGTCATTGAACTGCCGTATAAAAAGGGAACGTACTTAATCGATACCGGAGGGAAATTCGTATTTCACGAAGAGAATGCAGAATGGAAGCAGCAGAGAGAGAAAAAACCGCTTTCAGATTACACGCTTCTTCCTTATTTGTCATCAAAAGGAATATCACACTTTGATGCAGTGTTTCTTAGCCATGCAGATCAGGATCATACGGGCGAATATTTACATATTCTGAATAAAATCAGTATAGCGGAACTCATCGTACCGGAAGGATTTGTCCGTGATCAAACCGATCGAAAACTTATTGCAGAAACCATCCAAAGAGGAGCTGCAGTAAAAACGGCCAGAGGGCAGCAGATCATTAGAAAAAACGGAATCCAATTTCAGGTCCTTTGGCCTTTAAAGTGGAGTGATAGCAAAAATGAAGATTCGCTCGTCCTGCGATTTAATTTGGGTGGGAAATGGTGGCTTCTAACAGGGGATTTGGAAAAGGAAGGAGAGGCCGCATTGGTTAATACGCATCAGTATTTGAAAGCAGATGTTTTAAAGGCAGGCCACCATGGCAGTAAATTTTCTACATCTGCTGATATGATGGAAAGGGTTCAGCCATCCGCTGCGATTATATCAGCGGGAAGGAAAAACAGATATGGCCACCCCCATCAGGAAATACTAACAAGGCTGAAGGAGAAAGGAGTGGAGACGCTCAGAACGGATACAGAAGGGACCATTCAATTCCTTTTTAACGGGGAAACAGGAACCTTTAGAACCCATCCGCCATACGATGTAGTAAACCCGGGCAGCAAAAATAAAAAAAATAGAGACTGAACGCCAGTCTCTCCCATCAGAATTACTTCCGCATATAACGTCAGGATGCAACGAGTTTGATGACCGTTGCAATAATGAAAAGGGTTGCAAAAAATCCGAAGGAAACAGCAAAACCAACTCCTGAATCTACAGCGTCATTACGTTTACTCTGCACATTTTTCTCAAATTCATTCACATTTACCCCTCCTGTTTCCTCATTAGTATAAGGGAAACTAGAAAAAAAATCCATCCTGCGCTTGTATAAGAATAGAAGATCTTAACAGCGATACTATGCTGCTTTACACACAAAATAAAGAAGAAGCTGCGGCATCGTTTTTTTGCAGAATGAACCCGGGACCTGCAAAAGGACGTTTATCATATATGGATGGAGGGGATTCTCCCTCCTCCGTTTCATAAAAGATTTGGCGGGCTTCACCTTGCCAAACAGAAGGAAACTCTTTACGATGAGTGTAGAGTTTTTTTACATAGGAGCTGGATCAATGTGCTGCAGTTTTGGAAGCAGATAAACACTAAAAATCTGTCTCCGGTCTATTTGCTGATCGGAACAGAAACGTATCTATTGGAACAATCGGTGAAGAAATTGATTGCCGCCGCCCTTCAAGAAGAAGAAAAGGATTTTAACCTCTCTATTTATGATATGGAAGAGACAGCAGTCGAAACGGCTATTGAAGATGCAGAAACCCTTCCTTTTATGGGAGAAAAAAGAGTGGTTCTCCTTAAGAATCCTTCATTTCTGACTGGAGAAAAGAAAAAAGAGAAAATAGAGCACAATACAGAGAGACTTGAACAATATCTTAAGGAACCCGCACCTTATACTGTTTTAATCGTACAAGCTCCATATGAAAAATTAGACGAGCGCAAAAAGATTTCAAAGGCCATAAAGAAGAATGCTGTGATTGGCGAGGCGAAATCTTTGTCAGAACAGGAGCTTATTCAGTGGACGCATACCCTGGCTGCAGCACAGGAAACCGAAATGGAGTCTGATGCAGCAGAGCATCTTGTAGCTTTAACCAACGGAAGTTTGATGATGATGGACCAGGAGATTCACAAGCTTTCGGCTTATACCGGGCCTGGAGGAGTCATTGCCAAATCGCTGGTGGACGAACTGACAGCGAGAACGCTTGAACAAAATATTTTCGAATTGATTAATCATGTGACGGCCAGGAAAGCCGATCTCGCTCTTCATGTCCTCCATGATTTATTGAAGGCAAATGAGGAGCCAATAAAAATCCTGTCTCTTATTTCCTCGCAATTCCGTCTGATCCTTCAAGTTAAGCAGCTGAGTGCAGGAGGTTATGGACAGCCGCAAATAGCCGGTACTTTAAAAGTTCACCCTTTTAGAATAAAGCTCGCAGCCCAGCAGGCATCATCTTTTCATGAAGAAGAACTGAAGCAGCTGATGAAGCGTCTTGCCGATGCAGATTACGGTATGAAAATAGGAGGAATGAATAAGGTATTAATCTTGGAGCTGTTCTTAATGCAGCTTGCAAGACCGGGGAAAGCGTTGAAATAAAAAGAATCATACTTTTTTAAAGGCTATGTAAAAGCATGAAGTTGATTTTTATCACCTGTTGATTGGAGCGGAAGGCGTGAGACTCCCTCGGGAGCAGCGGAACAGGTGAGACCCCGCAAGCGCAAAGCGCAGAGGAGGCTCACCGCCCGCCCCGCGGAAAGCGAACGCCTGAAGCGAAAATCAAAAGCCAAGTTAAACAGGGTTTTTTTAAAAAGGCTAATTTTGAGAAGAATGATTGCTGCTTAGGGGTAGTTGGTCTACTGCAAGCGATTTGCTGCGGGGTGAAGTTCTGCTCCCGTTCCTGTAAAACAGCCATGTTTAATTGCAGGGGAGGCTGTAAAAAGCACAAAGAAAAGAGGGCCGGCAATATGCCGGCCCTCTTTGTTCATTGCTTACGCGGACAAACCGTTAACTTGTTTAGTCAAACGGGATTTGTAGCGGGAAGCAGTGTTTTTGTGGATGATTCCGCTTTGAGCAGCTTTATCAATTCTTTTAGCAGCCTCTTGAAGAGCAGTTTTTGCATTGTCAGCATCGTTGTTAACAACTAGTGACTCAACTCTTTTGATTGCAGTACGCATAGAAGATTTAAGTGTTGCGTTATGAGCGCGGCGCTGATCATTTGTTTTTACACGTTTAATAGCAGATTTAATATTTGGCATCCGATTCACCTCCTAAAAAAAGCAATCGAGATCTATTTAACTCGATATTATTTCCAACATAGAGAACAAGAGATATTTTATCAGACCCCGCACGGTTATGCAATACCTCTGACAAGGAATTTTCGTTGATAGCTTACTTTAAGAATGGCTCACCTTCTAATTGGAAAAAATAAAACCAGGATGATTAACAGGAGGGAAAATAATGAGTGACTCGCTTGATTTAGGAAATTATACCGTTCGTACTGATCTTGCTATTGAAGCAAGAGACCTTGCGCTGGAACAGCAGGAAAAAAGTCAATCTCAGCCTAATCCTTCAGATAATGGAGAAGTGAAGGGAATAATCGTCAAAGAACGGACCGAAGGGGAAATAAAACTCACCTCTGTAGAAATCAAAAAAGAGGGCGAGGAGGCTACGGGTAAAAAAGCCGGCAATTATCTGACCATTCAAGCAGACGGTATCAGACAAAAGGATACGGATCTGCAGCAGGAGGTAATCGGTGTATTTGCAAGGGAATTCAGCAAATTCATCGAAAACCTTGGAATTAATAAAGAGGCCTCATGCCTGATAGCAGGCCTGGGGAACTGGAATGTTACGCCCGACGCACTTGGACCGATTGCAGCGGAAAATCTTCTTGTGACAAGGCATTTATTCGAGCTGCAGCCGGAAAATGTTCAAGAAGGCTACCGTCCAGTCAGTGTCATCTCGCCTGGAGTAATGGGGCTCACGGGAATTGAAACGAGCGACATTATTTTAGGAGTTGTCAACCGGATCAAACCTGATTTTATAATTGCAATCGATGCCCTTGCAGCGAGATCGGTTGAGCGGGTCAATGCGACAATTCAAATATCTGATACAGGGATCCATCCAGGATCCGGTGTAGGCAACAAACGAAAAGAATTAAGCCTGGAAACACTGGGAATCCCGGTGATTGCCATCGGTATACCAACCGTAGTGGACGCCGTCACCATCGCAAGCGACACGATTGATTATATCCTGAAGCATTTTGGCAGGGAAATGGCACAGGGAGACCGCCCATCCAGGTCGCTTGTCCCGGCAGGAATGTCTTTTGGAGAGCGCAAAAAATTAAGCGATGAAGATCTTCCCGGCGAGGAACATCGGCAAACTTATTTGGGTATTATCGGGACGCTGCCAGAGGAAGAAAAGCGCGCGCTGATTCATGAAGTGTTAAATCCGCTTGGGCATAACCTAATGGTCACACCGAAGGAAGTGGATGTATTCATCAGTGACATGGCCAATGTCATTGCAAGCGGGCTGAATTCAGCCCTTCACGGACATATTGGCCACGATAATAGAGGCACTTACACACACTAGCATTTTGGTTCTAACTCTCGCAGATTGTCCATAGAATGTATAAGACATTCTGCGAGAGGACGGATTTGCATGAAACGGACAAGCACAGCCCCCATAATGGCGATCAGCGGGACAAGCATTAAAAAACTGCTCATTTCGGCCTTTATGGGCCTTGTATTTATTTTTGTTTTGTCAGGGGTCCTTACCTCTTTAAAGCCTCAATACCGTCCAGCTTCAACTTCCATTCACAGTCTCGCAGACGGGATTGCAGGAGAAGCGTTCGTTCATTTAATGGGAACTGAAAATCATTACTTCACGCAGGCGCTGCCGGTGGAAAGCAAGCCAGCTGATTGGTCCTCTATGTTCTTGAAGCTCGCCGCAAGTATTAACCTGAATGATCCGAGGAGCTTGCTTGGAAGGGAGCTTCCGGGGTTTTCCTTATATGACAGCGAAATCATTGTTGCGGGTGAGGGGGCAATTACAGCACAATTATTCCTTTTGAATCTGCACCTCCTGAAGAAGTGCAGCTTCAGGAACGGGAGGCATCAATTGAGGAGCTGCGAAAGGCTTCAGCTAAGACGGAGGGGACGGTTAAGCCTCCGGTCCAAAATACAGGTGATAAAAAAGTGGTGTATATTTACAACACGCACAATACAGAATCATATTTGCCGCTGTTTAAAGATCCATCCAAGAATCCGGACGATGCCTTTCACAAAAGTGCGAACGTCACTCTTGTAGGAAAAATGCTGGCCGATGAATTGGAGGCTCAAGGAGTCGGGACCCGTGTTGAGCAAAAAGATATTCAGAAATTATTAAAGGACAAGAAAATGAAATATAGCCAGTCCTACTCTGCTGCAAGACCAGTCGTACAAGAAGCGATGACTTCCGGCAAGGATCTTGCTTATCTAATCGATATCCACCGTGATTCCCGACCTCATGCTGATACAACTGTATCGATAAAGGGGAAAGCCTATGCTCAGCTTGTATTTGTGGTAGGGGGGAAGAATACGAATCGCGAAAAAAACATTGAACTCGCTAAAACACTTCATGCTAAACTGTCTGAAAAATATCCCGGTCTTAGTAAAGGGGTCACATTGAAAATAAAAAATTCGAACGGACTGTTTAATCAGGATTTATCTGGAAATTCCCTCCTTATGGAATTTGGGGGAGTGGATAATAATATGGAAGAATTGAGAAATACGACAAAGGCTGTTGCTGATGTATTCAGCGAATTTTACTGGCAGGCTGAAAAAGTTCAGGCTGACGTCAAGACAGAGAAGAAATAAAAAGACGCGAGGGATTCGAATGGGAAAATTCATGCTGAAAACCACCCTTTTTGCAGCACTTCTTTTCTTAGGTGTCCTAATGGGAATGCAGATTGCCGGGAACGGAATGAAAAATCTCCAGGGATATGATAATCCAGATATGAAAAGTGCATTCATAATAAAAAACAGCAGACAGGATCAGGAGATTGAGGCCTCTGTTCTCGGCCAATCGATTACTAGCCATGATTTGGAAACGAAAAGAAAGCAGCTCGAAAGCATGGAAGCATTCAATCCTTTGTCGGAGGCTGCTAAAGGAATTTCCTCTGGTATTGAAAACCTTTTTGGCAAACTGATTTCTGCCGTGAAGGGGGAAAAAGATAAATAGCAACCGGGGGACTGTCCAGAAAGCGGTTTTCAAAATTTGCTTCCTCTGATTAAAAGTATTTTGGATCCGGCTGATTTCCGCTGCTCTTAGCAAAAGTCGCGCATCTTCCGTTCCAATCAGCCTCACCATAGTTGTCCAACATTCCTATATAAACACAACCTCCGGAATGCGCCTACAGCGTCCCGGGGGTTTCAATTTCAAGCATATCCTCTCAGCAGGACTTTTTATACCGCCCCCTTTTGTATGCAAGAAATCTGCTCCTTTCAAAACATTAGTTGAATGTTGAATTTCCAATTGATATAATCAATGCTAGCGTAATGCGCAGTTTTGTAGGAGTGATAGATGATCATGAATAATCAGGATAAATTTAAAAGACAGTCTAAAATTCGTAATTTCTCGATAATTGCTCATATTGATCACGGTAAATCCACCTTAGCAGACAGAATCCTTGAGAAGACTTCGGCCATTACTCAACGGGAAATGAAAGCTCAGCTCCTGGATTCGATGGATCTTGAACGGGAACGCGGAATAACGATTAAATTGAATGCCGTTCAGCTTACATACAAAGCGAAAGATGGCGAAGAATATATTTTTCATTTGATTGATACACCTGGACACGTCGATTTCACTTATGAGGTTTCACGAAGCCTGGCAGCCTGCGAAGGTGCTGTGCTAGTTGTCGATGCCGCACAGGGAATTGAAGCCCAGACGCTTGCCAATGTATATTTGGCATTGGATAACAACCTTGAAATTCTCCCAGTCATCAACAAAATTGATCTTCCAAGCGCAGAGCCGGAACGTGTCCGCAAGGAAATCGAGGATGTTATTGGTCTTGATGCTTCAGAGGCGGTTCTCGCTTCAGCTAAAGCGGGGATTGGAATTGAAGAGATTTTAGAGCAGGTTGTAGAAAAAGTTCCCGCTCCAACAGGAGATCCGGAAGGCCCTCTTCAAGCAATGATTTTTGATTCTTTATATGATTCATATCGCGGCGTTGTAGCCTACATTCGAATCATGGAAGGTACCGTGAAAGTCGGACAGAAAATCAGAATGATGGCTACAGGCAAAGAATTTGAAGTTCTTGAACTCGGGGTATTCACACCGAAAGCTGTCATGAAGGACGAACTGACGGTAGGGGATGTTGGTTTCCTTACCGCAGCCATTAAAAATGTCGGTGATACCCGTGTTGGTGATACCATTACAAGTGCGAAAAACGGTGCTGCCGAGCCGCTTCCTGGCTACCGCAGACTAAATCCAATGGTTTATTGCGGACTTTATCCGATTGACACGGCCAAATACAATGATTTGCGGGAAGCGCTTGAGAAACTGGAGCTGAACGATTCTGCACTTCAATATGAGCCGGAAACGTCTCAGGCACTGGGATTTGGTTTCCGCTGCGGATTCCTTGGACTTCTGCATATGGAAATCATCCAGGAGCGTATCGAACGTGAATTTAATATCGATTTAATTACAACCGCACCAAGTGTTATTTACACAGTGTTTTTGACAGATGGAGAAGAGCTTAAAATTGATAATCCATCCAATATGCCGGATCCTCAAAAAATTGCCCGCGTAGAAGAGCCTTATGTTAAAGCCACGGTTATGGTTCCGAACGATTACGTTGGTGCCGTTATGGAGCTTTGCCAGGGCAAGCGGGGTATTTTTATCGACATGCAATACCTGGATGAAATCAGAGTGAGCATTGTATATGAAATCCCGCTGTCAGAAATTGTGTACGATTTCTTCGATCAGCTGAAGTCCAGTACAAAAGGCTATGCTTCATTTGATTATGAACTAATCGGCTACAAGGAATCCAAGCTAGTCAAAATGGATATCCTGCTTAACAATGAAACAATTGACGCTTTATCCTTTATCGTTCACCGCGACAGTGCATATGACAGAGGTAAAGTGATTGTTGAAAAACTGAAAGATCTCATCCCGCGCCAGCAGTTCGAGGTGCCTATTCAAGCAGCAATCGGCCAGAAAATTGTGGCTCGTTCTACGATTAAAGCTATGAGAAAGAACGTGCTGGCTAAATGTTACGGCGGAGACATTTCCCGTAAAAGAAAGCTTCTTGAAAAGCAAAAAGAAGGTAAAAAGCGCATGAAAATGGTAGGTTCAGTTGAGGTACCGCAGGAAGCGTTTATGGCCGTTCTTAAAATGGATGATAACTAAAAATGATAAGGGATGCCGCAGAGTTTCTGCGGCATCTTCCTTTAAAAAGGAGTGCCCATCATGGTGAAAGCAGCCTATGTCCATATCCCATTCTGCGAATACATCTGCCATTATTGCGATTTTAATAAGATTTTTATCCAAAACCAGCCGGTTGAATTGTATCTAGACTATTTAAATACAGAAATTGCCCAAGTGATGCAAAAACATGATAAACAGAAGCTTGATACCATTTTTATCGGCGGAGGGACTCCGACAGCGCTCGATGAGTCACAGCTTACACAGCTGATGACCTCAATTAGCCGCCATCTTCTTCCTTCAGATAAGCAGATTGAATTTACGGTCGAAGCAAACCCTGGGGACCTCTCCTACGAGAAAATGAGGCTTCTTAAAAGTTTTGGAGTCAATCGATTCAGTATTGGGGTCCAGAGTTTTGAAGACAGGCTCTTGGAGAAAATAGGCAGAGTGCATCGGAAGCAGGACGTGCTTAGAACAGTTGAAGATGCAAAAAAAGCAGGCTTTGACAACTTGAGTATTGATTTAATGTTCGGTCTGCCCGGACAGACTGCAGAAGACTTTGAAAGAACGCTGGATTTGGCACTAAGTCTTGACGTGCAGCATTTTTCTGCGTATTCCCTGATCATTGAACCGAAAACAGTTTTCTACAATCTTGTTCAAAAAGGAAAACTGCCGCTTCCCCCTCAGGAGGAGGAGGCACGTATGTATGAACTCTTAATGTCGAGAATGGAGCAAGCAGGATTTCATCAGTATGAAATCAGCAACTTTTCCTCCCCTGGAATGGAAAGCCGGCACAACCTCACCTACTGGGATAATGAAGAATATTTTGGTTTTGGCGCGGGGGCTCATGGGTATGTAGATGGGATGAGGGAAGTGAACGCCGGTCCTTTGAAAAAATACATGGCGTTAATTGATGAGTCTGGTTCCCCGATCACAACCCGGCATAAAGTAACTGAAGACGAACAAATGGAAGAAGAGCTATTCCTCGGACTTCGAAAAAGTGCCGGAGTCAGCAAGCAAGTATTTAAAAATAAATTCGGTAAAGAACTGACGGATGTTTTCTGCGAGCCGATAAAGGTTCAAAAACAGAAAGGACTGCTTGAAGAGGATGAATCGAGCATCTTTCTTTCAGTTCAGGGGAGGCTTCTCGGTAATGAGGTTTTTCAGTCGTTTATCGGGCTTTCTTAACCTTAAAAAAAGAAGACTTTTGAATTGACTTTTCTTTTCTGTTTTGATAATTTGTTAATAGTATTAGCACTCAGCTACTACGAGTGCTAACAGAGGTGATGACAGATGCTAACTAATCGTCAATTGCTGATTTTGCAGGTAATTGTTGATGACTTCATCCAGTCAGCTCAGCCTGTCGGTTCCAGAACCCTGTCCAAAAAAGAAGAGATATCTTTTAGCTCAGCTACCATTCGGAATGAAATGGCAGATCTCGAAGAATTGGGCTTTATTGAAAAACCGCACACTTCTTCAGGACGTGTACCTTCAGAGAAAGGCTACAGGTATTACGTCGATCATCTGCTGTCTCCTAAAAGACTGGCAAGCAATGAGGTTCGATTGATCAAATCTCTTTTTGAGGAAAAGATCTTTGAACTGGAGAAAATGGTTCAGAAGTCTGCTCAGATCCTTTCGGATATGACCAGCTACACGACCATTGTGCTAGGGCCAAAAGTGAATGAAAATCAGCTTAAACACCTGCAAATTATCCCAATCAGCGAAAATGCTGCAGTTGCCATTATGGTGACAAATACGGGACATGTTGAAAGCAGACCGATTTCCCTTCCGGAAGGTGTACGTCCAGGCGATTTAGAAAAAGTCGTCAATATCCTTAATGAACGTCTTTCAGGGGTTTCACTTTCTGAACTTAAGGATAAAATGTACAAGGAAGTAGCCAGTCTTTTGAAAATGCATATTGAGAATTACGGAATGTTCCTTAAATCCTTTGAGGACAGTCTGCTGCCGAGAGATCATCAGGAAAAGCTGTTCTTCGGCGGAAAAACCAATATGCTGAATCAGCCGGAATTCAGTGATCTTGAAAAGGTAAAAACCCTTCTGAGGATGATTGATGAGGAACGGCTGTTTTATAAATTACTAAGCAGCAAAGATACCGGGCTTTCCATTTCAATTGGGAAAGAGAATCAGATCACTGCTATGGAATACTGCAGTCTGATTACAGCAGATTACTCAATTGACGATAAGAAAATCGGGACAATTGCCATACTCGGTCCCACCCGGATGGAGTACTCAAGAGTGGTAAGCTTGCTCCAAAAGGTTGCAGGGGGGCTTTCAAAAGCGATGTCTGATCAGTATTACAGCTGAAGATGAAATTGCTTCTGAAAAGTGTTGTTCTATAAGCGCAAAGCCAGCAGAACAGCCTTAACAAAAGAAGGATGGGGAGCGGCAAAACCCATCCCCTTTCTCATGCATTTAAGGGAGGTGAAAGATTGTGGAAAATGAAAAAGATTTAAACGAACGTGATTTAGCAGAAGAAGCAGAAGAAAAATCCCCTCTTTCAGATGAGGAGACTCTTTCTCAGGAAGAAACCGCAGAAGCGGAGACTGAAACGGACGAGCTTAGCGAAGCGAGAGAGAAAATTGCTTCCCTTGAATCAAAAGTGGACGAATCTGAAAGCAAGCTGCTCCGCGTTCAGGCAGACTTTGAAAACTTTAAGCGCAGAGCAAGAATGGACGCTGAATCCGTCCAAAAGTACCGCGCACAAAATTTGATTTCTGAAATTCTTCCTGCATTGGATAACTTCGAAAGAGCTCTTAAGGTTGAAGCTTCCGATGAACAGACTAAATCTCTTCTGCAAGGGATGGAAATGGTTCACCGCCAGCTCGTTCAAGCTCTTAAAAGCGAGGGTGTAGAAGAAATCGAGACTGTAGGGAAAACGTTCGATCCTCATTTGCATCAGGCTGTCATGCAGGGTGAAGAAGAAGGATTTGAACCCAATACAGTCATTGAAGAGTTCCAAAAAGGCTACAAACTAAAAGACCGGGTTATTCGCCCTTCTATGGTAAAAGTAAGTCAATAATCTATACATAACTTGAGGAGGTAACATTATGAGCAAAATTATCGGTATCGACTTGGGTACAACGAACTCTTGTGTCGCTGTTCTTGAAGGCGGAGAACCAAAAGTAATCCCTAATCCAGAGGGCAACCGCACGACACCTTCCGTTGTTTCTTTTAAAAACGGCGAGCGTCAGGTAGGGGAAGTGGCAAAACGCCAGGCTATTACAAATCCCAATACGATTATGTCAGTTAAGCGTCATATGGGAACAGACTATAAAGTTGAAGCAGAAGGCAAAAACTTCACACCTCAGGAAATATCAGCTGTCATCCTTCAGCACTTGAAATCCTATGCTGAAAGCTATCTTGGCGAACCTGTTACAAAAGCTGTTATCACTGTTCCAGCTTATTTCAACGATGCAGAACGCCAAGCTACAAAAGATGCCGGCCGTATTGCAGGACTTGAAGTTGAGCGTATTATCAATGAACCTACTGCTGCAGCGCTTGCTTACGGTCTTGATAAACAGGACGAAGATCAAACGATCCTTGTTTACGACCTCGGCGGCGGTACATTTGACGTATCCGTTCTGGAACTTGGAGACGGTGTGTTTGAAGTTCGCTCCACTGCAGGTGATAACCGCCTTGGAGGAGACGATTTTGACCAAGTAATCATTGATCACTTAGTAGCTGAATTCAAAAAAGAAAACGGCATTGATCTTTCTAAAGATAAAATGGCGCTTCAGCGTTTGAAAGATGCAGCTGAGAAAGCGAAAAAAGATTTGTCAGGAGTATCTTCCACTCAGATTTCGCTTCCATTTATCACTGCAGGGGAAGCTGGACCTCTTCACTTGGAACTGAACCTTTCAAGAGCGAAATTCGAAGAGCTATCATCAGACCTTGTTGAACGTACGATGGCTCCTGTGCGCCAGGCACTTCAAGATGCCGGCATCTCAAGAGACGATCTTGATAAAGTTATCCTTGTTGGGGGTTCTACACGTATTCCTGCTGTACAGGATGCAATCAAGAAAGAAACAGGCAAAGAGCCGCATAAAGGTGTTAACCCGGATGAAGTAGTAGCACTTGGAGCTTCCATTCAAGGCGGTGTAATCACAGGAGACGTTAAAGATGTCGTTCTACTTGACGTTACGCCTCTATCTCTTGGAATTGAAACAATGGGCGGCGTATTCACGAAGCTTATTGACCGCAATACTACGATCCCAACTAGCAAATCACAAACGTTCTCAACAGCTGCAGACAGCCAGACAGCGGTGGACATCCACGTTCTTCAAGGTGAACGCCCTATGTCAGCAGACAACAAAACACTTGGCCGCTTCCAGCTAACGGATATTCCGCCGGCACCACGCGGCGTTCCTCAAATCGAAGTAAGCTTCGATATTGATAAAAACGGAATTGTTAATGTTCGTGCAAAAGATCTTGGCACGAATAAAGAACAAACCATCACAATCAAATCTTCTACTGGTTTGAGTGATGATGAAATCGACCGCATGGTTAAAGAAGCGGAAGAAAATGCAGATGCAGACAAAAAACGCAAAGAAGAAGTAGAAGTTCGCAACGAAGCGGATCAGCTTGTTTTCACTACTGAAAAAACACTAAAAGACCTTGAAGGCAAAGTGGACGAAGCAGAAGTGAAAAAAGCTAATGATGCGAAAGATGCACTTAAAGTAGCGATTGAGAAAAATGAGCTTGAAGAAATCAAAGCGAAAAAAGATGAACTTCAGGAAATCGTCCAGCAGCTTTCTATGAAGCTTTATGAAGATGCAGCAAAACAGCAGCAGGGTCAAGAAGGCCAAACTGCAAAAGACGATAATGTTGTTGATGCAGATTATGAAGAAGTAGACGACCAAGACCAGAAGAAATAAACGAAGCACTTTCCTTAGAAAAGTCAAAGTCAGGCTTGCCTTGACTTTGACTTTTTTTACGATTAGCTGAGAACAGGCGGAAGCTTATAGCAATAAAATGCATGGGAACGCTTCATGCAGCATGAGCGGCAAGGAGGAAGGCCGGTTTGGTGCTTATTTATAACAGGCCCCCTCCGCTTTTATGTATTGACTGGCCTAGTCCCTCGGACGCTTCGCTGGCCTTGTCAAAGTCAAAAGGCGACTTTTGTCAGTTCCAGCTCGGGCCTGAACGATGCAGGTCAGTTCTGCGTTGCGACAGGACGTCGCGGTCTTAGCAGAACAACCTTATTTGAGCGCCCTTCGCTTTTCTGTGTTGTCCAGCTGCGGCGGCTAGTCCCTCGGACGCTTCGCTGGCCCTGTCAAAGTCAAAAGGCGACTTTGTCAGTTCCAGCTCCACCGTCTGTCGGGCCTGAACGAGCCGCCTCCGCTTTTCTGTGTTGTCTAGCTGCGGGCGCTGTGCCGCAGGGTCATTTCGCTTCCTCGGTCGAGGCAAAGAGCGCCTCTCGGTCGAAAGCTCCAATGCCCCAGTCGGCACGTTCAAGCGCCCTCCGCTTTTCTGTGTTGCTACTATTCATTAAAAAATGATACAATTTACTTTATGTGAGAATTCGGGAGTTGAGAGGATTATGAGTAAGCGAGACTACTATGATGTACTTGGCGTCGGCAAGGATGCTTCGAAAGAGGAGGTCAAGCGCGCCTACCGCAAGCTTTCGAAACAGTACCATCCGGATATTAATAAAGAGGCAGATGCCGATCAGAAATTTAAAGAGATCAAAGAAGCTTATGAAGTGCTTAGCGATGATCAGAAGCGCGGTCACTATGATCAATTCGGTCATACGGATCCGAATCAGGGATTTGGCGGATTCGGCGGACAGGGCGGCGACTTTGGCGGCGGATTTGGCTTTGATGATATTTTTAGTTCTATTTTTGGCGGAGGCGGAGGCCGGAGAAGAGATCCGAATGCCCCTCGCCAGGGAGCCGATCTACAGTACACGATGTCATTGAAGTTTGAAGAAGCGGCATTTGGACTGGAAAAGGAAATTGAAATTCCAAGAGATGAAACATGCGATACATGTCACGGTTCAGGAGCTAAGCCTGGTACATCACCGGAAACCTGCTCACACTGCGGAGGTTCGGGTCAGCTGAATGTTGAGCAGAACACACCATTTGGCCGTATCGTAAATCGCAGAGTCTGTCATTATTGCAGCGGAACTGGAAAAATGATTAAACATAAGTGCTCCACATGCGGCGGCGATGGAACAGTGAAGAAGCGCAGAAAAATCAAAGTGAACATTCCGGCAGGCGTGGATGATGGACAGCAGCTTCGTGTATCCGGGCAGGGTGAGCCAGGAATCAATGGCGGACCGGCAGGCGATTTATATGTTGTTTTCCAAATCCAGCCGCATGATTTCTTTGAGCGTGACGGAGACGATGTATATTGTGAAATGCCTCTAACGTTTGCACAAGCAGCATTAGGGGATGAAATTGAAGTTCCTACTCTTCAGGGGAAGGTGAAGCTTAAAGTTCCTGCTGGAACACAGGCTGGCACTAAATTCCGCCTGAAAGGAAAAGGTATTCCGAATGTTAGAGGATATGGACAAGGAGACCAGCATATTGTCGTACGTGTGGTCACTCCTACAAACCTCACAGAAAAGCAAAAAGAACTGATCAGAGAATTTGCTGAAACAACTGGCAACCTGCCTGATGAGAATGAAGAAAGCTTCTTCGACAAAGTAAAAAGAGCAATTAAAGGCGATTAAATATTAAGGAGTTGGCAGAGGATGAAATGGTCAGAAATCAGTATCCATACAACACAGGAAGCAGTAGAACCAATCTCTAACATACTACACGAAGCTGGAGCGAGCGGTGTCGTAATCGAAGACCAAATGGACCTGCTAAAGGACAGAGAAAGTGTTTATGGAGAAATCTACCACCTCGATCCTCTTGACTATCCTGCTGAGGGAGTCATTATTAAGGCCTACCTGCCAATGAACAGTTTTTTAGCCGAAACGGTTGAAGGAATCACGGACTCTATTGAGGGGTTATCTCAGTATGGGATTAATTTAGGCTCTAAACAGCTTACGACGAGCGAAGTGGATGAAGAGGACTGGGCTACAGCCTGGAAAAAATATTACCATCCTGTGAAAATATCAGAAAAATTCACCATCGTTCCTACCTGGGAAGAATATGAGCCGGTTCATTCGGATGAACTCATTATCGAACTTGATCCTGGTATGGCGTTTGGAACGGGTACGCACCCTACAACGGTTTTATGTATACAGGCATTAGAGCGTACTGTAAATAAAGGGGACCGGGTCATTGATATTGGAACAGGATCAGGTGTACTCAGCATCGCTTCTGCTTTATTGGGTGCTGAAAGTGTCAGCGCGATGGATTTAGATCCAGTGGCAGTGGAAAGCGCCAGGCAAAATACAGTTCTCAACAAAGTGAATGAACAGGTCGAAGTTTTTCAAAACGACCTGCTATCCGGAATTTCCGAACAAGCAGATGTCATCGTCGCGAATATATTGGCCGAGGTTATTTTAAAGTTTACAGATGAAGCATATAGCCTTGTAAAAGACGGAGGATGGTTTATCACATCCGGCATCATTCTCAATAAGAAAAACGATGTGAGAGATGCGCTTATTAATGCGGGGTTTGAGATCTCGGAAACGGTTGTTATGGAAGACTGGGTTGCTTTTACAGCAAGGAAAAACGAACATCGTGCCATCTGATGCGCACATTTAACTGGGGCCGGCTCTTTCAGTCGCCCCTTTAAAATTTCAGGACCGGCGTTTGGAGGGATTATGATGCAGCGTTATTTTATCAATACACCAAAAAGTGAAATTGGATCCTCTATTAAAGCAGCAGGCGACGATTTTCATCATATGATAAAGGTTATGCGGATGAGAGAGGGAGATTCAATCATTTGGGTAACTTCAGATGGAGAGGAAGCATTATGCACTCTGGCCGAACCGGGGCAAAATGAGGCAGAATGCAATGTCGCAGAATGGGTGACTGAAAATAAAGAACTGCCGGTACGTGTTACGATTGCATGCGGGCTGCCTAAAGGGGATAAACTGGATTTGATTATCCAAAAAGGGACAGAGCTCGGTGCTCTTAAGTTTATCCCTTTTAATGCGGCTCGTTCTGTAGTAAAATTGGATGATAAAAAATCCAAGAAGAAAACCGAACGCTGGCAAAAGATAGCGAAGGAAGCAGCCGAGCAATCATACCGCAACCGCATTCCATTAGTGAATGACCCGGTTTCTTTAAAAGAGCTCGTCCAGATTTCCAAAGAGTACGGTGTGAAAATTGCAGCTTATGAAGAATCAGCAAAAAAAGGTGAAAAGAGCAGTTTCTCAAAAGCTCTTGAACAGCTGTCCACTGGGGAGTCACTGCTTGTTGCTACAGGACCTGAAGGCGGTTTTACGCTTGAGGAAATTGATTTTCTTCAGGAGCATGGCTTCGTAACTGCAGGATTTGGACCCAGGATTTTAAGGACTGAAACCGCTCCGCTGTATGCACTTTCAGCGGTTTCCTACCATTTTGAATTAATGAGGTGAAGATATATGGCATCCGTTGCGTTTCATACATTAGGCTGTAAAGTAAACCATTATGAAACCGAAGCCATTTGGCAGCTTTTTAAAGAAGCTGGCTATGAGAGGAAAGATTTTGAAAGTTCAGCTGACGTTTATGTCATCAATACATGTACGGTTACAAATACAGGGGATAAAAAGAGCCGCCAGGTCATCCGCCGGGCAATTCGAAAAAATCCTGACGGGGTTATTTGTGTTACCGGCTGCTATGCCCAGACATCACCGGCAGAAATTATGGCCATCCCGGGTGTGGATATAGTTGTCGGTACACAGGATCGGGTGAAAATGCTTGATTACATTGCCCAGTATCGCGAAGAAAGACAGCCGATTAACGGTGTTAGCAATATTATGAAAGCAAGAACTTATGAAGAGCTTGATGTACCGGCCTTTACCGATCGTACAAGAGCTTCATTAAAAATCCAGGAAGGCTGCAACAACTTCTGTACGTTCTGCATCATTCCATGGGCTCGGGGACTGATGCGCTCCAGAGACCCGGAAGAAGTAATTAAACAAGCTCAGCAGCTTGTAGACTCAGGCTATAAAGAAATTGTTCTGACTGGAATTCATACTGGCGGTTACGGGGAAGATATGAAGGATTATAATTTTGCTGCCCTGCTGCGTGCATTGGATGAACGGGTAGAGGGTTTGAAACGAATCCGGATTTCCTCCATTGAAGCAAGCCAAATCACGGATGAGGTTATTGAGGTTCTGGATCAATCCGATAAAATTGTCCGCCACCTGCATATTCCTATTCAATCTGCTTCAAATACCGTTCTAAAAAGAATGAGAAGAAAATATACAATGGAATTTTTTGCGGAAAGACTTGTGCGCCTCAAAAAAGCCCTCCCAGGATTAGCGGTAACTTCGGATGTAATCGTTGGATTCCCTGGTGAAACAGAAGAGGAGTTCATGGAAACCTACAATTTCATTAAAGAGCATAAGTTCTCTGAACTGCATGTATTCCCCTATTCAAAGCGGACAGGCACCCCTGCAGCAAGAATGGAAGATCAAGTGGATGAAGAAGTGAAAAATGAGCGTGTTCATCGCTTAATTGAGCTATCCGATCAGCTTGCGAAGGAATATGCGTCCTCCTATGAAGGTGACGTTTTGGAAGTTATTCCTGAAGAAGAATACAAAGAGGCTCCTGGAAGCGGCTTATATGTCGGCTATACAGATAACTATTTAAAAGTTGTTTTTCAGGCATCAGAGGAAATGGTTGGGCAAATTGTCCGGGTAAAAATTGAAAAGGCCGGTTATCCTTATAGTGAAGGCCAATTCGTGAGAGTCTTAGAAGAGCCCAAGGATGCTATCCCACTAAGCTCTTAAAAAAGGAAATCCGGTTTTCGGATTTCTTTTTTTTGGTTTTGAAAAGCAGAATGTTGATTGGAGCGTAAGGCGCGAGAAGCGAGTCAGGGGAGATCGCAAAGAACCAATGATACTCTTCCGCCCGCTTAAGGGGAGTGTCTGAATCGGAAATTAACGGCAAATTCAATAGGGTATTTTCAAATCGAATTAAGGTTCATGCGATTTTATTTCACTAAATTCCTAATGCGTATAGTCGTCGGACCCAGTTGCCAGAGCCGCTGGAAAGTGCTTCGATTTTGAGGTAATGACTTGAACGTCTTGTCTATGTATAATAGAAGAGGTAAGAAGTCCGACAACTAGTTGAGAGGGGTTACAAACATGACTGAAAAAATGGCAAAAATGATAGATCACACAGCACTAAAACCTGACACGACCAAGGCTCAGATTGAAAAACTTTGTGAGGAAGCAAAAGAATATCAATTCGCTTCTGTTTGTGTAAATCCAACATGGGTTGAAACATGCGCCCGTCTTTTGGAAGGTACAGATGTCAAAGTATGTACCGTTATCGGTTTTCCGCTAGGAGCATCTACACCTGAAACAAAAGCATTTGAAACGAAGGATGCGATTGAAAAGGGAGCAGCAGAAGTAGATATGGTTATCAACATCGGCGCTCTTAAAGATGGAAATGAAGAGCTTGTTGAAAAGGATATCCGTGCTGTAACGGAAGCTGCAAAAGGCAAAGCGCTGACAAAAGTAATTATTGAAACTTGCCTTTTGACAGATGAAGAAAAAACACTTGCTTGTGAGCTTTCCGTTAAAGCGGGTGCCTACTTTGTTAAAACGTCTACAGGTTTCTCCACAGGAGGAGCAACGGTTGAAGACATCCGTTTAATGAGAAAAACGGTAGGTCCTGATCTGGGAGTTAAAGCTTCTGGCGGAGTGCGTGACCGTGCCGGAGCAGACCTTATGATTGAAGCGGGAGCAACAAGAATTGGAGCAAGCGCAGGGATCAGCATTGTCAGTGGAGGAAGCTCAAAGTCCGATTATTGAATAAAATGCGGTAATTCAAGGGTTACAGCGAGTTTTGGTTGACCATTTCCTCCTATTATATTATAATTGCAAAGTACATGTTTAAATAAGCATGACAACTTTGAAGCATTCGTCGATTGGTGTATTCGGAGGGAGGGAAATAGCATGTCTAAAACAGTAGTTAAGAAAAATGAATCGCTTGAAGATGCTCTTCGCCGCTTTAAACGTTCCGTTTCAAAAACAGGCACGTTGCAAGAAGCAAGAAAGCGTGAATTTTATGAAAAACCTAGCGTAAAACGCAAAAAGAAATCAGAGGCGGCTAGAAAGCGCAAATTCTAAAAGAGGGTGTATTGCATGAGTCTTCTTGATCGTTTAAATCAGGATATGAAGCAAGCGATGAGAAATAAAGACAAAGACAGACTCACTGTTATACGAATGGTCAAAGCTTCCATGCAAAATGAAGCGATCAAGCTTAACAAATCCGAGTTGTCTGAAGATGAGGAATTAACAATCCTCTCTCGCGAACTTAAACAACGTAAGGACTCCCTCCAGGAATTCAAAAACGCTGATCGTTCTGATTTGGTAGATAAACTTCAAGCTGAAATTGTGATCGTCAATGAGTACATGCCTGAACAGCTTTCAAATGAAGAATTGCTTGCCATCATCAATCATGCGATTGAAGAGACTGGCGCATCTTCCAAAGCTGATATGGGCAAGGTAATGGCTGCGATCATGCCTAAAGTAAAAGGCAAAGCAGACGGTTCCCTTGTCAATAAGCTCGTACAGCAGCAGCTATCATAATAATTAGCAAAACACCTTGCCATTAGGCAAGGTGTTTTTAGTTATGTGGAAATCTCTGTCTTCTATTTGTATTTTCTGTCCAAAAATTGAATCTTTTCCAATTTTAATACGTATATCCATTATGGGGAAACTGGAAGGGGGGAATGACCGATTAAACTGATAAAATTTGCGAGCGTTTTTATCATACTGATGGCGATTTGCATGGTGTCAGGACCCAATAATTCAGCAGAAAGCTCTGAAAATGAAAAAGTGCTGATCATCCCGGTGAAGACCGAAGTGGACTCAGTACTGGCCGTGTTTATTGAAAGGAATATTAAACGTGCAGAAAAAGAACATGTGAGGCAGATTGTACTTGATATCAACACACCTGGGGGATCACTTCAAGCTGCTTTGGATATTTCAGAACAGCTTCGAAAAACAAAAATCCCCACTGCATCCTATATTAATACAAGAGCTCTTTCAGCGGGTGCCTACATTGCATTAAGTACAGACTCCATATACATTACCGAACAATCAAAAATAGGTGCTGCAGCTGTTATAAAAGGGAATGGTGACGATGCTGATAAAAAGACCCAGTCCTTTTGGCTTGCAGAGCTGAAAGAAACAGCAGAGAGCAGCGGACGGGATCCGGTATATGCCCTTGCTATGGCGGATGCTTCCATTGATCTTCCCAAATACAATGCAGGAAAGGGCAAACTGCTTACTCTGACCGGGAAACAAGCACTGGAAGTCAATTATGCAGAAGGGGAAGCAGATTCGATGAATGAAGTTCTCGCTGCACTGAATTTTTCAAAAGCAAATGCGGAGACAGCTAATATGAGCTTTGCAGAACAGGCAGCTCGATTTTTGACAAACCCGGTCATCATTCCCTTGCTTTTGACCATTGCCTTTTTAGGGCTGCTTCTTGAGTTGTATACCCCTGGATTTGGTATTTTTGGTTTCCTTGGATTATCTGCTCTCTTTTTATTTTTCTTTGGTCACTTGGCTGCAGGCCTGGCCGGACTGGGTGCTGTACTATTCTTTATTACAGGGATGATCCTGCTGATTGCAGAACTCTTCCTCCCAGGCGGAATCATCGGTCTTGCAGGGGTGGCTGCTATCGGATACAGTATGATTATTTCAGCTGATAATCCTGTCTGGATGGGTATTTCCATCGGAATTGCAGCTGCAGTTTGCATTATTGCTTCCATCCTACTTACAAAGGTGTTTGGTAAAAAAATGAAATTTTTTAAGAAGTTTATTTTAAATGATGCTGTGGATACGAAAAGCGGCTATATTTCCAATCGCTCCAGGGTGGAGCTGATAGGGAAAACCGGTATTTGTTTAACGGCACTCCGTCCTGCAGGCACTGTAGAAATTGATGGAGAGCGCGTCGATGCCGTATCAGAAGGGACATTTACCGAAAAGGGAAAACAGGTGAAGGTTGTTAAAACTGAAGGAATCCGTGTGGTCGTAAGAGAATTAGAGTCTTTATCTTGACAGGAGGATGAATATGGATCCATCTACATTATTAACCATAGGATTAGTTGCTGCAGCTGTTATTTTATTAGGAATATTTTTTACGTTTGTACCAGTCATGCTCTGGATTTCTGCACTTGCTGCAGGGGTCGGAGTAAGTATTTTTACATTAATCGGGATGAGACTGCGCCGAGTAACGCCGAGCAGGGTGATTAACCCGCTGATTAAAGCACATAAAGCCGGCATCGGTGTAACCACTAATCAGCTGGAAAGTCATTACCTTGCGGGAGGTAATGTCGACCGTGTTGTTAACGCGCTGATCGCTGCTGAAAGGGCGAATATTGAATTGACGTTTGAAAGATGCGCGGCCATTGATCTTGCCGGGCGGGACGTTTTAGAAGCTGTACAAATGAGCGTAAACCCTAAAGTCATCGAGACTCCTTTTATTGCAGGGGTTGCGATGGATGGAATTGAGATGAAGGCGAAAGCAAGGATCACAGTCAGAGCGAATATTGAGCGTTTAGTAGGCGGAGCTGGTGAAGAAACCATAATTGCCAGGGTAGGAGAAGGGATTGTCAGTACAATCGGAAGCTCAAATAACCATAAGAAAGTCCTTGAAAACCCGGATATGATCTCACAGACCGTATTAAATAAAGGGCTGGATTCCGGTACAGCGTTTGAAATTCTCTCGATCGATATTGCAGATGTGGATATAGGTAAAAACATCGGAGCCATTCTTCAAACTGACCAGGCTGAAGCAGACAAGAAAATTGCACAGGCTAAAGCTGAGGAGCGCAGAGCAATGGCTGTTGCATCTGAACAGGAAATGAGAGCGAAGGTGGAAGAAATGCGCGCCAAGGTGGTAGAAGCAGAAGCTGCTGTTCCTCTTGCAATGGCAGATGCTCTCAAAAGCGGCAATATGGGGGTAATGGATTACTTAAACATTCAAAACCTGTCTGCCGATACCGATATGAGAGGTTCAATCGGAAAGATGAATGGGCCGGAGGATGATTCTAAGTAGAATAGGAGGGGGATTTAATGGATGCCATTGAATCGCTAATTCGTGCGATTGCAGAAAACCCGATTGTATCAGCCGTTCTTTTATGGCTGATTGGTGCCTTCTTTTCCAGAGTGTTCAAGAGTGGAGAAAAAAACCCTGAACAACAGAAAAAGCAAAATTCCCGGCCGGTCGCTTACCAGGAACCGGAAAAGCAGCTTCAGGAGACTGTGCAAACGGTTTATGAGAGGGTTCAAAGAGAGCATAAAACGGATAAGAAGCCGGATCACCGGGGTTCTGAGAACGAACTGAGTGTGGTAAAGCTTAGCAGGGCAGCAAAGCATCGGAAAAAATCAGCTGTTCAAAGCCCTGCCGTCCAGGGAATCATCTGGGCAGAAATCACTGGAAAGCCGCGTTCTGTAAATCCTCATTATACAAGACAGAGAAAATAAGACCGCAAGATTTATCAATCAGACCCCCGCTTCTCTCATACATTTGAATTTTTTTATAGGGGGTTACGTTATGTATGAGATGAAGGGAAAGTCATAAGAGCAAAGGATAACCGTTTGAGTGTTGCTTCGATTGTAATGATGTATGGGTGAACCAATTGAAGGCATGGTCTGTAGATAGCCCCCATGAAAATGTGGAAATATAGGGGGATGGCATGATTACAATTGAATGAAAGTGGTCTAGGTGAGGTTTAGTGTAAACCTCACCTTTTCCATTTTAATTGCAAAAGAATCGAGACCGCTTGAGAAGCCCTTAGCTTGCTTCATATTCCTTAACTCTACGATAGAGTGCAGCCTTTGTCATATTTGATTTCTTCATTGCTTCAACTGCAGTGATTTCTCCAGCTTTCCATTGCTTATAAACATGCTCAAATTCAGATGTAATAGTTGTGTTACTTCCTAGGTGTTTGCCTTTTGCTTTTGCTGACGGCTATGCCTTCAGCTTGACGAGTCTTAATCTTAGTCCTTTCTTCCTCAGCGTATGGAATCATACTCCTTAGTAATGTTAACTATTAGATTCTAAAGTTAGCAAAGGTTAAGTGAATCTTTTATCAAAAGGATTTTTTTCTCTTAACTATATGCTTTTACTCTAATTCTACATATTTTTGCTTTGCTGAAGAAGTTTTGATTCTCCTGTTCGTTCCCATTCTTCTACTGTTTCATATGCTTTTTTGGGAAAATACCCTTTCCCTACAAGAACGCCCATTAGAATAAATTCTTGAAGAATGTGTGTAGCATTTATTCCTCTTTTAACGTCCTCTAACCCTTCATTTACCAAAAATTCCGTGTACTGTACCCATTCATCTGGAGTCCTGCCAAAAACACCTGTAATTCCAGTGTTATGACCGCTTCCTTCTTCCGCAGCCTCTGCATCTGCTTTGGTGACATGAACAGTGCCAAATGGATGGTTAGGAGGAGCATAGATTGAGTAAAGTTTCAGCGGAACATTACCTGTATTTGTTACATTATGCCATGTTCCCGCAGGTATAAATATCGCATCATCATCATAAACATTTCGTTTAAAGTTTAAGTCATTTTTACTTTTACCCATTTGTACGATCCCCTGGCCTTGTTCAATCCGCAAGAATTGATCAACATCAGGATGAATTTCCAGACCGATATCTTCACCAGGATTAATACTCATTAAAGTCACTTGTAAATGTGTTCCTGTCCATAAAGCAGTACGATAAGTATTGTTTTGCTTCGTTGCTTCATTGATATTTATGGTAAATGGATTTGGTCCGTAATCTGTTAATAAAATATTTCCGGCTCCGCCAGAAGAGCGAAAAGAATCAAAGCTGTTTGCATGCATGATCTCATTAGGATACGTCCAGTAAACAGATTGTCTTCCATAATAATTCATTGGCCCATTCACATAATATGGGTATTGATATGGATACTGGTATGGATACATATAAGGAGCATAGTGCATTTTTCTCAATCCTTTCCCAGGTTATAAAAATATGCTATGCACTATGTTGGGTGAATGTACTTAAGTTCAAATTGCCTCAGAACTGGATATCCTCAATAGGATAAGCCACGCTCTAGAATCATGTCTTATCTTCTTGCAAGAACTATTGTCTTTTTAAATTCACCTTAGTATTAAAATAGCGGGGAGGTGAAAAGATTTGATGGTCTTCATAAAATCCCAGTTTTATAAAAAAGGCGGGGTTTCATCCGAATGGATGTTTTACTTTTTATAAATGGTGGTTTTACTTGAATCCAATCTGAATTTTTCTTTCAATTAGCCTTTTTGTACTCTAAAGTGTACTTTTCCTTGATTTCAGAGAGACTCCTATCAAATTCTCGGCTTATTAATGACTTTTTGTTCTGTTTTACTTTTTTAAAACCATATTCAATGCTTTGTTTCTCTTGTTGCTATAAGCTTTGTCATTCGATTATCAGTTTGTACATTATTCAATAACCCTAAGGTACAAAAAAATGAAATGTTTCGATTCCACGTATTGTAACTGCTATACTCCAACGTTTTTTATCATAGCTGCTACTGGCATAGTTGTTTTTCCTCCCGAATATAATCTCACAGGGACAATCATATCAAGGGTTTATACATATATTTATAAATAATTTCATACATATGAGATAAAGGGGGGTTCTTTTTTATGGCTAAAAAATGGAACAGCCGTATTGCAGAATGGATAACGAAAACCATTGAACTCCCGCCTGATGTCATGATGGATTTGCCGAGAATTACGATGGTGGGCCAGATTCATATATATATTGAAAACCACCGGGGGCTCCTGAAGTTCTCCGATCAGGAAATTAGGCTTCTCCTTAAACAGGGACAGCTTTTAATAAAAGGAAAGAGCTTTGTGATCCGAACGATATTGCCGGAGGAAATTATGCTTGAAGGAAAAATAGAGCAGGTTCATTACCTTGAACAGTAACCGCAATGGGGGAATGGAGGAGAAACGGTGTGAAAAACAGCTGGACAAACTTTTGGATTGGCTATGTTCAAATTAAAGCAGAGGGTACCGGCCTTGAGCGGATGATAAATGAATGTCTCCGCAGCGGTATATCGGTCTGGAGAGTGAAGCGTGAAGGGGATCAATCGATTTCCTTTTTTATTCCGCTGAAAGATGTACATGCTTTCCGGGCTGTAAGGAGAAAGCAGGATTGCAAATGCAGCTTTTCAAAGAAAAACGGCTTCCCCTTTGTTGTGAAAAGATCATACAAGAACAGCGGATTTGTCCTGGGAATGCTTTTGTTTTTGGGCGTGCTGTTCTTGCTGTCCAATATGATCTGGTCAATTGAAGTCCATGGAGCTAAGCCGGAAACCGAGCATTTAATAGTAAAGGAATTGGACCGGATGGGAGTAAAAGCAGGAGCTGTTCAGTTCTTGACCTATGATTCAGATGACATTCAGAAAATCTTAACTAATCGTATTCCGGCTTTAACCTGGGTCGGGGTGGAATTAAAAGGGACATCCTATCATTTGAAAGTGGTAGAAAAAAATATGCCGGATCAGGAGGAATACGCAAGCCCCCGCAATATCGTCGCAAAGAAAAAAGCAGTTATAACAAGGATCTATGTAGAGCAGGGGAAGCCGCTGGCTATGGTTCATGATCATGTGCAGCAGGGCCAGCTTCTTGTTTCGGGGATGGTGGGCGAAAAAGCTATCCCGGCAAAGGCAAAGATTTTTGGCGAAACATGGTATGAAACAGAAGTCGAAGTACCTCTTAAGACGGATTTCAGCGTTTTCAACGGTAATTTAACAGAAAAACAATTTGTCTCAATTAACGGATGGAATCTGCAGATTTGGGGTTACAGACAAGAAGATCCGTCCGTTTTTGTTAAGGAACAGGACAAAAGAGATTTGCAATTTTTGGGGTGGAAGACCCCGTTTGCGTATATAAAAGAAATAAAGAGGGAAAAGGAAGTAGTAACCAGGAGTTACACAGTAAAGGAAGCCGTTAAAGCCGGAGTGGAAATGGGTAAAGAGGACTTAATGCAAAAAATTGGAGAAAACGGCCGGATCTCGGGCGAAAAAGTTTTGCACCAAAGGAATGAGAATGGTAAAGTAAAATTGAAAATACTTTACCAGGTAATTGAAGATATCGTGAAAACCACACCAATAGTTCAGGGAGACTAAAGAATGCCAGAAGACTTAGTGTCAATGAATCAGAAGTTAGGAAATCCGAATGAAGCTATGATGCTCTTCGGTAATCAGGATATTCACCTCAAAAGGCTCGAAGAAGAGCTTCATGTCACCATCGTGACCCGCGGTGAAGCAGTATATGTTTCTGGAGACTCCATTAATGTCCAGCTGACTGATGATATATTGCAGGCTTTGCTAGGCGTTATCCGCAAAGGGATTGTCATATCCGAAAGGGACGTAATCTATGCGGTAAGCATGGCGAAGAAACAAAAACTCGATGAATTCCAGTCTTTATTTAACGAAGAAATTACGAAAAATGCAAAAGGAAAACCCATTCGCATTAAAACATTGGGTCAGAGGCATTATATATCTGCCATAAGGCAATCAGACCTTGTGTTCGGGATCGGTCCGGCGGGCACAGGAAAAACCTATTTGGCTGTCGTTATGGCGGTCAATGCACTAAAAAGCGGGTCAGTTAAAAGAATCGTGCTGACAAGGCCCGCTGTTGAAGCAGGAGAGAGCCTCGGATTTTTACCCGGGGACCTAAAAGAAAAAGTAGATCCCTATTTAAGGCCTCTCTATGACGCTCTGCATGATGTCCTTGGCATAGAGCACACAGAGCGTCTAATGGAACGCGGAACCATTGAAGTTGCTCCTCTAGCCTACATGAGGGGCAGGACGCTGGATGACGCATTTGTTATTTTAGATGAATCGCAGAATACCACTCATGCTCAAATGAAAATGTTCTTAACCAGATTGGGATTCGGCTCAAAAATGGTGGTTACAGGCGATATCACACAAGTTGATCTGCCAAAAGGAGTTAAATCCGGTCTTGCCATTACCCGCAGCATGCTTCAAAATGTGCCGGGAATCTCCTTTGTTGAATTGGAGCAGGCAGATGTTGTCAGACATCCTCTTGTTGGAAAAATCATTGAAGCCTATCAAAAAAATGAGAACTGATGGCAGATGACCCGCACCGGGTCATCTGTCTATGTATCATCACCCATTTGAGCTTACTTCACTGCAGCGGGAGGTGCTTTACATGAAGAAAAAACGGACAGGCTTAAAAAAACAAATTGACCTCATTAATCAAAACCGATTCCTTCACTATATTCTGTATGTGCTTTTTGGAATTATTTTATTCGCCACCCTTTACGGGAACGTCAAACCTCAAAACCTCGATATCAAACTGCTCGATATATCAAAACAAACACTATACTCCCCGATCAATGTAGTAGACAGAGAGGAAACGGAGAGAAAAAAGAACGAGGCGTATCAGCAGACAGAGGATCAGTACAGGCTTGTTGAAGAGTATTCGGACAGCAGGGTCCAGCTTGTTAATTTTATATACAATTCTGCTATAGAAGTGAATAAAGAGGCGTTAAACGAAGTGAAAAGCGATGCAGCCCAAACTGATGAAACGGCAAAGGAGAAACAATTGAAACCGCTTTCTCCAGAAGAAAAGTATGCTCTTCTTGAAAAAAAGCTGGCAGACGGGCTTAAGCAAAAAATTTCAAAAAATACACTTCTGCCTCTTATCGGAGCTTCGACAGAGGAACTGACGGTGGCTAAAGAATCGGTTGTGACCACTGTTAATAAAGTGATGCGCGAGGAAATTTCGACAGATAAACTTGAGGAAAAGAAACAGCAGGTAGAGAAGGAGCTCCAATATACTCCGCTAACATCTGAAATGCTTCAATCCTCCATCGAAATCGGCCAATATGCAGTCATTCCGAATTATATTTATGACGATGCCGCTACAAAGGAAAAGCGTCAGCAGGCTGCAGACAAAGTGAAGGAAAGTGTCATTAAACAAGGTCAGATTATTGTTTCAGACGGGCAGACGATTACCCCTGAAATTTATCATAAGCTGGATATAGCAGGTCTTATTAATAATAAGCAATCCTTTAAACCGTTTTTGGGCTTATTGATTTTTGTTCTTCTCACAGTTTCAATCTTGATTTATTATTTTGAAAACCAGCGGAAAACAGCAGAAAAAAAGAATCTTTCCCTGCTTCTTTTCTTTCTCGTATTTTTTATATCGCTAACGTTTATGAAGGCGATAAGTCTATTCCAGCAGCTTGATATTACGTACATAGGACTTATTGTTCCGGCTGCAATGGGGCCAATGCTGGTTAAATTGCTTATCAGCGAGAGGCAGGCAATTCTTTCGAGCATCATTCTCTCAGTTTGCGGAAGCATAATCTTTAACGAAGGAATTACAGGAACATTTAATTTTAATATGGGGATCTATTACCTGGCCGGATGCCTGGCAGGTGTGCTGTTCCTTAATAAGCATAATTTACGTTCAAGAATTTTGCAGGCCGGCTTGTTTGTGGCGCTGGTCAATATTTTGATGATTACAGCGCTTACTATGATACAAAATGGAAACTATTCGAATTTCGAAATTGGAAGCTATTTCATTATGTCGGCGGTTTCAGGTATTGCAGCATCTGTACTGGCGATGGGATTTCAGCCGTTTTTTGAAACAGGCTTCGGGTTGCTTTCGACTATGCGGCTTATTGAGCTTTCAAACCCTAATCACCCGCTCCTCAGAAAAATTCTCACAGAAACACCGGGTACGTACCATCATAGCGTAATGGTAGCCAACCTGTCTGAGTCTGCTTGTGAAGCGATCGGAGCAAACGGCTTGCTTGCGAGGGTGGGAGCATATTATCACGACATAGGGAAAACAAAACGTCCCCAATACTTTATTGAGAATCAAATGAAGATGGATAATCCCCATGACAAGCTTTCACCTCAGCTGAGTAAAAATGTGATCATTGCCCATGCTGCAGATGGTGCGGATATGCTGAGGAAGCATAAGATGCCGAAAGAGTTTGTCGATATCGCCGAACAGCATCATGGAACGAGCCTTTTGAAATATTTTTACTACAAAGCGAAGGAACGCGGGGATGAAATTCTGGAGGAAGAGTTCCGTTATCCGGGACCTAAGCCGCAGACCAAAGAAATCGCTGTAATATCGATTGCCGATAGTGTTGAGGCAGCAGTACGCTCCATGTCCAGCCCAACACCTGAGCGTATCCAAAAGCTGGTTAGAGGAATCATTGCTGACCGTCTCCAGGATGGACAGCTTAATGAATGTGATTTAACATTAAAAGAACTGGATATTGTGGCGAAGTCTTTTTGTGAATCCCTAAAAGGAATTTTTCACTCCCGCATTGAGTATCCGGAAGTAACGAAACAGAAGGTGAAGCAGGCATGAGTAAAAGACTTATTATTGATTTTTCTGATGAAACACAGGAGCTGTCTTCAGAGGAGATAAATATTGTAGAGGAGCTTTTGCAATTTGCTGCAGAAGCAGAGCAGACAACAGACGGGGCTGAGGTATCGGTCTCGTTTACGGATAATCGCAGAATTCAGGAAATCAACCGGGAATACAGGGATAAGGATCAGCCGACAGATGTGATTTCCTTTGCAATGGAAGAGCAGGGAGAAGATGAGATCGAGATTATTGGAGCGGACATGCCTCCGGTATTGGGCGATATTATCATCTCTGTTGAAAGAACCAGGGAACAGGCTGCTGACTATGGACACAGTTTTAAAAGAGAACTTGGGTTTTTAGCTGTTCACGGATTTTTGCATTTGCTCGGCTATGATCATTTGACGGAGGAAGACGAAAAGGAAATGTTTACTAAGCAGAAGGGGATTTTAGATTCCTATGGGCTTACAAGATCAGAAAGCATCTGAATTTAAACGACTGTTGAAAAGCTTCGCATTTGCCTGGTCAGGACTCATGCATGTGTATCGGCATGAAAGGAATTTTCAGATCCATTGTATACTAATGGTGCTGGCCATCGCTGCGGGGTTTCTTCTGAAAATCAGTTTAGTGGAATGGTATATGGTTATAGGGGCAATTGCCGCAGTGCTGTCATTAGAACTTATGAATACGGCAATTGAGCGGACAGTGGATTTAGTTACGGAGGAAATGCGCCCGCTGGCGAAAGCTGCAAAAGATGCTGCTGCAGGCTCTGTCTTCGTGGCTGCCATTGCAGCATTTATTATTGGAATGCTCATCTTTACTCCAAAGCTTATCGAATTCTTATAATTGAGAATATTCTAATTATTTATTCTTTATTTTATGAGGATACGTGAAATAGAGGGTGTTTTCGGGTAAAATAGAAATAGACGCAGCTGATTGAAAATGAAAGGATGACATGCGGCATGAATACAGAACAACTGATTATCGAAGCGAAAACAGCACGGGAAAGAGCGTATGTGCCCTATTCAACATTTAAGGTAGGCGCTGCACTTTTGACCAAATCCGGTAGGGTATTTGGCGGATGCAACATAGAAAATGCCGCGTATAGCATGTGCAATTGTGCAGAACGAACTGCCCTGTTTAAGGCTTATTCTGAAGGTGAAACGGACTTCGAAGCTATAGCAGTAGTTGCAGATACGAAAAGACCGGTGCCGCCGTGCGGCGCGTGCCGGCAGGTAATTTCCGAGCTTTGCAGCAAGGATATGAAAGTAATACTAACGAACATGAACGGCGATATCGAACAGCTTACAGCAGGTGAGTTGCTGCCGGGAGCATTTTCAGCGGAGGATTTAAATGACTAACAAAGAGTATAAATCAGGTTTTGTTTCTATTATCGGCAGGCCAAATGTCGGTAAATCAACATTTTTAAATCGGGTAATCGGCCAAAAAATTGCCATTATGAGTGACAAACCTCAAACTACCCGAAACAAGATCCAGGGAGTTCTGACAACAGACGACTCTCAAACCATTTTTATTGATACCCCGGGAATTCACAAGCCGAAACATAAGCTTGGCGACTTTATGATGAAAGTTGCACAAAACACTCTGCGGGAAGTAGACATTATTATGTTTATGATAAATGCAGAGGAGGGCTATGGCAGAGGCGATGAATTTATTATCGAAAAGCTTAAAGAAGTTAAAACACCCGTTTTCCTAGTGATCAATAAAATAGATCAGCTGCATCCAGATCAGCTGTTCCCGCTGATTGAAAAGTATAAAGCGCTGTACCCGTTCAAGGAAGTAGTGCCGATTTCCGCGCTGCAGGGGAATAATGTTGAAACTCTTCTTGAACAGATTAAAAAGTATCTGCCGGAAGGTCCGCAGTATTATCCTGCCGATCAAGTGACAGATCATCCTGAACGCTTTATTATTTCCGAACTGGTTAGAGAAAAAGTTCTCCATTTAACCAGGGAAGAAATTCCTCATTCGGTTGCAGTCGTCATTGATGCAATAGAACGCAGGGAGGAAAACGCTTCGGTTTATGTGGCAGCTACTGTCATCGTTGAGAGGGATTCGCAAAAAGGTATTGTTATTGGAAAACAAGGAAAAATGCTCAAGGAAGTCGGACAGCGTGCACGGGTGGATATTGAAGCCCTTTTAGGATCGAAAGTGTTTTTGGAGCTTTGGGTGAAGGTTCAAAAGGACTGGCGAAATAAAATGAATCAGCTCAGAGATTATGGGTTCAGAGAAGATGAATATTGAGCAGTAAAAAATTAGATAGCACAATTTAGCAAATTTTGTTTAACATGATTAAAGGGAGCCAGGGTCATCCTATCAGTAAGAAAATTGGATTAAGCTTTTCTGGTCTTATTGACGAAAGGTGGGGGTAACATGAAGGATTTTACCTGGAAAGTATTTTATCAGACAGGTAATATTGACACGTATCTTCTTTTTAAGGAAATGGAAAAGGAGCATGCTGATGGACCCGAATCACAAGAGGATGAGCTAATCAGTCCAGATTTTCCGCTGATTTGATTTCTGGCCCTTTCGGATGGAGAGGAAAAAGGTGCTCCAAAAATGCGAAGGAATCATCATACGTTCATCTAATTATGGAGAGAACAATAAAATAGTTACAATTTATACAAGAGAGCTGGGCAAAGTTGGAGTGATGGCTAGGGGAGCAAAAAAACCAAATAGCCGCCTTGCAGCTATGACTCAGCTTTTTACTTATGGAACCTTTTTATTTCAAAAATCATCGGGGCTGGGCAGTTTGCAGCAGGCCGAAACACTTGTTTCAATGCGGTCGATCAGAGAAGATTTATTTATGACTGCTTACGCCTCCTATATGGCAGAGCTGCTGGACAAGGGGACTGACAACCTGGAAAGAAACCCTTTTCTTTTTGAGCTCTTTCTGCAAATCTTCCAGCATCTCGACAAGGGGCAGGATCCTGATATTCTGCTAAGAATGTTTGAACTGAAGATGCTTCCGGTTCTGGGAATTACTCCGCATCTGAATGACTGTGTCAATTGCGGCAGCACAGATGGAACCTTTCACTTTTCAATCAGAGAAGCGGGGTTTTTATGCCACCGCTGTTTTGAAAAAGATCCATTCAGACTCGTTATTTCACAGGGAGCGGTTAGACTTCTGCGTCTCTTGTATTTCTTCGATTTAAGCAGGCTTGGCCAGATTTCAGTTAAAACCGAAACGAAAAATGAACTGAAGCTCGTATTGAACAGTTATTATCAGGAATACTCGGGCCTGTACTTAAAATCAAAACGATTTTTGGACCAAATAGAAAGTTTACGGGATCAGCTGTAGCTGAACAGGTTGACATCCAACTCAAATTTCTTTATGATTCGTATATAATTTAATCGAATTTTGATCATGTGAAGAAGGAAAGAAGTATCAGCTTAAGCTTTCGTCATAGCGAGTCCGGGGTGGTGAGAGCCGGATGCAAAGCAGCTGAGAAAGGCATTCCGGAGCATGTTTTATGAAAAGAGGGGAACGAAGAAGCTGATGTCTTCTGAAGTCCCAAGTAGGGTGGAACCGCGGGTAACTCTCGTCCCTATGTCATTCAATAATGGCATAGAGACGGGAGTTTTTTCGTTTCCTTGCCGAAATTATTATCCTTTTGGAGGGATCTATATGAATATTCAAAACATGATCTTAACACTGCAAAAGCATTGGTCAGAGCAGGGCTGTATTTTAATGCAGGCATACGACACCGAAAAAGGCGCAGGGACGATGAGTCCTTATACATTTTTAAGAGCGATTGGACCGGAGCCCTGGAATGTGGCTTACGTAGAACCATCCCGCCGTCCTGCTGATGGCCGCTATGGGGAAAACCCGAACCGTCTATATCAGCATCATCAATTTCAAGTAATCATGAAACCATCCCCTGATAACATTCAGGAGCTGTATCTTGACTCCCTAAAAGCATTGGGAATTAATCCGCTGGAGCATGATATTCGTTTTGTAGAGGATAATTGGGAAAATCCTTCACTGGGCTGTGCAGGACTTGGATGGGAAGTATGGCTTGATGGAATGGAAATTACCCAATTTACGTATTTTCAGCAGGTAGGCGGCTTAGAGTGCAAGCCTGTTTCAGTTGAAATTACATATGGTATTGAACGTCTTGCTTCCTATATTCAAGATAAAGAAAACGTATTTGACTTGGAATGGACGGATGGATTTACCGTCCGGGATATTTTCGGCATGCCGGAATATGAACACTCCAAATACACGTTTGAGACATCGGATGCAGAGATGCTTTTCCACCTGTTTACGGTTTACGAAAAAGAAGCACATCGTCAAATGGATCAGGGTCTTGTACATCCAGCTTACGATTATGTGCTGAAGTGCTCCCATACCTTCAACCTGCTTGATGCGAGAGGAGCCATTTCTGTAACCGAAAGAACAGGTTATATTGGCCGAGTAAGGAATCTTGCAAGAAAAGTGGCCAAAACGTTCTATGATGAAAGAGAAAAGTTGGGCTTTCCAATGGTAAAGGAACAGGAGGCGGAAAATCATGAATAAACGTGACCTGCTGATTGAAATCAGACTAGAAGAGCTTCCGGCAAGGTTTGTTACAGATTCAATGAATCAGCTTGGAGAAAAAGTGCAGAAATGGCTCAATGACCATTCTGTTCCCTTTGGAGCTATGAAACTGTATTCAACACCCCGCCGTCTTGCTGTTTTCGTTTCCGGTTTAGCAGAGAAACAGGAAGATGTAACAGAAGAGGCGAAAGGTCCTGCGAAAAAAATCGCTCTCGATGGAGAAGGCAATTGGAGCAAGGCTGCAATGGGGTTCTGCAGAGGCCAGGGTGCTTCAGTGGAGGATATTTATTTTAAAGAAATCAACGGTGTAGAGTATGTTCATGTTCAAAAGCATGTAAAGGGCCAATTCACAATCGACCTTCTTAAAAACATGGATAAAGTGCTCTCAAGTCTTACATTTCCTAAAAACATGAAATGGGGCAGCCAGGACATGCGCTATGCCCGCCCTATTAAATCCATCATTGCATTATTCGGCTCTGAGGTTATACCGTTTGCGCTGGCGGGCATTCGCACGGGTACTGAAACAAGCGGGCACCGTTTCTTGGGGGAGGCTTCTGTATCCATAACAGATCCAGCCAGCTATGAAAACGAATTGAATGCACAATATGTTGTTGCAAATACGGCTGTACGTAAGCAGATGATCAGACAACAGCTTGATGAAATGGCAAAGAAAAATCACTGGGTTATTCCAGTTGATGAAGATTTACTCGAGGAAGTAAGCAATCTGGTGGAATACCCGACGGCCCTATATGGAAAATTTGAAGCAGATTATTTAACCTTGCCTGAAGAAGTTCTTGTAACGACGATGAAGGAACATCAGCGCTACTTCCCGGTTAAGGATGAAAAAGGTGTCCTTCTTCCTTACTTTGTAACGGTACGAAACGGAAACGATGTACATCTTGAACAAGTTGCCCGCGGAAACGAGAAGGTATTAAGAGCACGTCTTTCCGACGCCGCCTTCTTTTATAATGAGGATCATAAACTGCAAATTGGCGTGGCGGCAGAAAAGCTTGAAAAGATTGTTTTCCACGAAGAGCTCGGTTCATTGGGGGATAAAGTAAGAAGAGTAACCGCCCTGTCAGACGCCTTGTCAAACCGTCTTGAGTTGAATGAAGAAGTCCATGAAGATGCAAAACGTGCCGCTCAAATCAGTAAATTTGACCTCGTTTCCCATATGGTATATGAATTTCCTGAATTACAGGGTGTAATGGGGGAAAAATATGCCCGGCTTTTAGGGGAAAAGGAAACGGTTGCGGCAGCAATCAATGAACACTACAGTCCAAGGCACTCTGAAGATCCGATTCCTGCGTCCGAGGCTGGTGCGGTCGTTGCGATTGCTGACAAACTGGACACAATTACGGCTTTTTTCTCTATTGGAATGCTCCCAACCGGATCACAGGATCCTTACGCACTCAGAAGGCAGGCAAGCGGAATCGTTCAAATTCTTATTGGATATAATTGGAAGATTCCTCTTCAGGAGCTATTCCAGCTTTCCCTGGCTACTCTTGAAGCGGCGGAACCGGAAAAACTAATAGAGGATTTAACAGGATTTTTCAAGATGAGAGCGAAGTATGTTATGGAAGAAAGGAATATTCGCTACGATTTAATTGAAGCAATTCTGCAATCTTCTGAAGCAGAGGTAACATCCATGATTAAACGGGCGGATGTACTGGCTTCCGAGTCCGGTACCGAATCATTCAAAGAAACCATTGAAGCCTTCTCCCGCGTACTTAATATAGCTGGAAAGGCAAAAGATGATACAGCTGTTGATCCGGCATTGTTTGAAAATGAACACGAAAAGGCTCTCCATGCCAAAGCGGAAAAAGCCATTTCCGGTTATTATATGGCTGCAGCATCCTCGGACTTCGTTCGTGCGTTTGATGAGCTGAAAACGATGACGCCGGAAATTACGTCATACTTTGATCACACGATGATTATGGCTGAGGATGAGAAAGTGAAAATGAACCGCCTCGCTCAAATGAAGCAGCTGGCTGATGTCATTCGTTCTTTCGCTGAAACCAACTCTATTATCGTTAAATAAACTTTCTTTGGATCCTGTTTTTCAGGATCCAAAGCTTTATTCCAAGGATACGGCCCCTGAATGAAAGGAAGCCTTCTCTCATGGGAGTTTCACTTAGAAAAATGCTTTAATATCATGACTTTTTTTCTGGACTGTTTCATATATAATGAGGATAGAACAAGCGTCATGCATTTACATAATCCTTTGCGGAAGTGAAAACGAACAGCCGCAGAATGCCGGAACTGGTGGTGAGTATAATCGAACTGAACAAGCGGCAGGAAATAATCCTTCAGATCGTGAAGGAAAATGGGCCTATAACAGGAGAACATATAGCAGATCAATTAAATTTGACCAGAGCTACTTTAAGGCCGGATCTCGCAATTTTAACGATGTCGGGATATTTGGAAGCAAGACCGAGGGTTGGCTATTTTTATACTGGAAAGACGGGCAATCAGCTATTAAGTGACAAGCTTAAAAAACTTCAGGTTAAGGATTTTCAATCCATTCCAGTGGTCGTTAGCGAGAATGTGTCAGTCTATGATGCAATCGTTACGATGTTCCTTGAGGACGTAGGCACTTTATTTGTAGTGGATAGGGATTCCCTGCTCGTGGGCGTGCTCTCCAGAAAAGATTTGCTGCGGGCTAGCATCGGCAAACAAGAATTAGCTTCAATCCCGGTTAATATTATTATGACCAGAATGCCGAACATCACAGTTTGCAGAAATGATGATTTTATTATGGATGTGGCAAAATCGCTGATTGAGAAGCAGATCGATGCGCTTCCGATTATCCGGGATACTGAAAAAGGATTTGAGGTCATTGGGAGAATTACGAAAACCAATATGACCAAGATTCTGATGAGACTTGCAGATAACGATATAATTTAGCATAGGAAGCGGGGGAACGGGATGAATAACCGAGTCGTTTATGTAGTATCAGATTCAGTAGGGGAGACGGCAGAACTGGTCGTTAAAGCAGCAATCAGCCAGTTCAATGGAACCGCAGCAAATACGATGATCAAGCGAATTCCATACGTGGAAGACAAAACAACTCTTGAAGAAGTCGTGTCATATGCGCAAATGGACGGAGCCATTATCTGCTTTACACTTGTGGTTCCAGAGCTGAGGAACTACCTGATTCAGCTGGCATCTGTCAGAAAAGTGCCGTTTCATGATATTATCGGTCCGCTGATTGATAAAATGGAAACATCTTATGGGATTCAAGCAAAATATGAGCCGGGCAGAGTACGCAAGCTTGATGAAGACTATTTCAAAAAGGTTGAGGCAATTGAATTTGCCGTTAAATATGATGATGGCAGAGATCCAAGAGGTCTGCTGAAAGCCGATATTATTCTTATCGGAGTTTCAAGAACATCCAAAACACCATTATCCCAATATCTTGCACACAAACGTTTTAAAGTAGCCAATGTTCCAATTGTCCCGGAAGTGGAACCGCCGGAAGAGCTTTTCAAGATTCCGGCTAAAAAGTGCATCGGCCTAAGAATTAGTGCAGAAAAGCTTAATAACATCAGACGCGAGCGCCTCAAATCGCTCGGATTAAATGACCAGGCGATCTATGCCAACATCAACCGGATCAAT
The DNA here is from genome assembly GCF_018283675.1 of Metabacillus flavus. NCBI lineage: Bacteria > Bacillati > Bacillota > Bacilli > Caryophanales > Bacillaceae > Metabacillus > Metabacillus flavus. The sequence goes on along the minus strand of NZ_JAGVRK010000001.1, from coordinate 2,566,268 downwards.
GAAGAAATCCAATACTTTGACAAAGTTGTGGAACGCATTGGCTGCAACGTGATCGACGTTTCAAACAAAGCTGTAGAGGAAACGGCTAATATTATTCAAACCATTATGAATAAATGAGCATGATAGCAAGAGGACAATTTTTATTTTGACAGAACCAGTGAAGCGCTGCAAAACATAGTCTGATTTTTATTTAGCAGCGGAGCTGTAATGTGCAGAATAGTCCCGCATCCTGCGGGCGCGGGCCCAGCTGAATTTTTCAGCCGGGCTTTCATTTGGCGTGAGTTCAGGAAGTACATAAATTCCTTTTTCAAATTTAAGTAAAAAGCATAGAAAAATTGGAGACTTTGTATTATAATAAAAAATTGTGATAAAATTACACTTTTTAGGTTTAGACTTTAAGGCGGTAGAATAAACTATTTACTAGTATCTGTCAAGAACAAAACGCGAAAATTATTCGACAATGGTGTTAGCTATCAGCTTCGTCAAGCGGGTTCATCACGTTTTATTCAAATTTCTCTTTTAGTCAAGGCTAGTTGTTATAATGATTCTGCTTTGGAAGAAGGATTTTAACGGAGTGATGGAGAATAGAGAAAAATGCCGAAAAAAAGCTGAAAATATTAGTGGATGCTGATGCATGTCCAGTGAAGAAAGAAATCGCTGATTTGGCTGATCAATATGAAGCGGAGACTGTTTTTGTCGCTTCATACAATCACATGACGAGCGAAACGCTGGGGAAAAAGTGGGTTTATGTTGATACAGATAAAGAATCGGCAGATCTTTACATTGTAAACCATATTAATCCTGGGGACATTGTGATTACTCAGGATATTGGGCTGGCAGGCTTACTCCTGAAAAAGAACGTTACGGTTTTAACTCCAAGGGGTAAACACTATACAGAGTATAATATAGAAACGGCTTTGCAGTATCGGTACTTGTCTGCGAAGGGAAGAAGAGAGGGCGTCCATTCAAAAGGTCCAAAACCTTTTTTAGATGCCGACCGGGAAAAATTTAAAGAATCTCTGGAAAAGTTCCTGTCGAATATTGCAGGGATTGATTAGTTAGTCTCGAATACTTCAAACACGGGGATGTTAGAATGGCTCAGAGAATTCCTGAGGATGCTGTCAATAAAATACAGCAGTCTGTGGACATCACCGATATCATCGGAGAATATGTCCAGTTAAAGAAGCAGGGGCGCAATTATTTTGGCCTTTGTCCATTTCATGGGGAGAATACTCCGTCATTTTCTGTTTCACCGGATAAGCAGATTTTTCATTGCTTTGGCTGCGGGGCAGGAGGAAACGTATTTTCTTTCCTGATGCAAATGGAAGGCTATGAATTTGTGGAGGCTGTAAGGCAGCTTTCCGAAAAAGAAGGAATAGCCCTGCCCGAAGAAGTCGCGCAGGTCTCTCCCTCCAGCCATGAAAAGCAGGATGATGATACAGCGGCAATGCTGAAAGCCCATGACCTCTTGAAGAAATTTTACCACCATTTGCTGGTAAATACAAAAGAGGGCCAGGACGCGTTGGATTACCTTTTGCAAAGAGGATTTACAAAGGAATCAATTGAACAATTCGAAATAGGCTACGCACTGCCTTCCTGGAATTTTGTGTCTAAATTCCTCTCGAGCAGAGGGTTCAGCCTTCCGCTCATGGAACAGGCAGGTCTGCTGGTTAAGAAAAACGATGGAAATGAGTTTCTTGACCGTTTCAGAAACCGGATTATGTTTCCGATTCTAGATCATCACGGAAACACCATTGCCTTTTCTGGCCGGGTTTTGACAGATGAACAGCCAAAATACTTAAACAGCCCTGAAACCAAACTGTTTAATAAGAGAAAAGTGCTTTATAACTTTCATAAAGCAAGGCTACATATTAGGAAGCATCAGCAATCTGTACTTCTCGAAGGCTTTGCAGACGTAATCTCTGCTTCTAAGGCAGGAGTTGAACAGTCTGTAGCTGCAATGGGCACTGCACTGACAGAGGAGCAGGCAAAGATTTTGAAGAGAAACAGTGCTGAGGTTGTAATTTGCTATGATTCGGATAAAGCCGGTCTTGAAGCGACATTGCGTTCGGCAAAAACATTGAACCAGGCCGGAGCAGCCGTCAAGGTTGCAATGATACCGGATGGACTTGACCCCGATGACTACATTAACCGGTTTGGAGCCGAAAAGTTCCGCCAGGATGTAATAGGGGCGAGCGTGTCGGTGATGGCATTTAAAATGCATTATTACAAAAGAGGGAGAAATCTTCAAAACGAAGCGGAAAGACTTCAATACATCGAGCAGATATTAAAAGAATTTGCCGGTATGCAAAATCCGCTGGAACAGGAGATTTATCTAAAGCAGCTTTCTCAGGAATTTTCACTCGATATGAGCATTCTCAAGGAACGGCTGTCTGAAGTGCTTAGGACCTCTGGAAGGCCGAAAGACAATAGGGAGCAAAAAAAAGCTGCTGCGGATAGGCCAATGGCTTCCCGTAAACGCAAGACTCTCTTGCCCGCCTTTCATAATGCAGAGCGGATGCTTCTGGCCCATATGCTCAAGAACAGGGATGCCGCCCAAAAGGTGCTGGATACAATCGGTCTTGAATTTAATATTGAAGAACACCGGGTAATTGCCACTTATTTATATGCCTATTATGAAGAAGCAACTGATGAAAAGATCAGCTCTTTTATCCAAAGGCTTCCCAGCAAAGAGCTTATGTCTGCCGTGTCAGACATTGCCATGATTCAAATTAGTGATGAGCCTTCTCCTCTCGAGATCCAGGACTATATAAAACAGATTCTAAATCATCCGAAAACCCGGGATCTTCAGCAGAAAGAAGCTGAAAAAAATGAAGCGGAAAGGCAGAGGGATTTTGTAAAGGCAGCTAGAATTGCCATGGAAATCGTTCAGCTCAAACGCTCATTTAAGTCTTAACTATTCGAAAATGACCATCCATTATTAATGGAGTTCATCTATAGCAACCCAGCAGTCTTACAATAAGGCAGCGCAAAATTTAACTGCCTGAAAAGGCTGCAAGAGTTTGGAAGGAGGGGATCCAATGGCTGACAAACAAACCCATGATACAGAACTGACGCTTGAACAAGTGAAAGATCAGCTAACGGAGATCGGCAAAAAGCGTGGTTCATTGACATATGAGGAAATTGCAGAACGTATGTCAAGCTTTGAAATGGAATCAGACCAAATGGATGAGTATTATGAATTTCTTGGTGAACAGGGCGTTGAGCTTCAAGGTGAAAACGGTGAAGCAGAAGACCCTAACATACAGGATTTAGCTAAAGAAGAAGAGTTCGACCTGAATGATCTCAGTGTACCTCCTGGGGTTAAAATTAACGACCCGGTACGGATGTACTTAAAAGAAATTGGACGTGTCGATCTTCTTTCTGCTAATGAAGAAATCGAGCTGGCCAAAAGAATAGAAGAAGGAGACGAGGAGGCTAAACGCCGTTTGGCAGAAGCAAACCTACGTCTGGTTGTAAGTATCGCTAAACGCTACGTTGGACGCGGCATGCTCTTCCTTGATTTGATTCAGGAAGGAAACATGGGTCTGATGAAAGCGGTAGAGAAATTCGACTATCGCAAGGGCTACAAATTCAGTACGTATGCAACATGGTGGATTCGCCAGGCTATAACAAGAGCTATTGCCGATCAGGCACGTACGATAAGAATTCCTGTTCATATGGTCGAAACCATTAACAAGCTTATTCGTGTTCAAAGGCAGCTCCTGCAGGACCTAGGCCGTGAGCCATCACCGGAAGAGATTGCAGAAGATATGGATTTGACCCCGGAAAAAGTGCGGGAAATCCTTAAAATTGCTCAAGAGCCTGTATCTTTGGAAACACCGATTGGTGAAGAAGACGATTCACACCTCGGCGACTTTATTGAAGATCAGGATGCAACTTCTCCATCTGAGCATGCAGCTTACGAATTGCTCAAAGAACAGCTTGAGGATGTTCTTGATACGCTGACAGACAGAGAAGAGAATGTCCTTCGCCTCCGTTTCGGTTTAGATGACGGCCGTACCAGGACGCTTGAGGAAGTTGGAAAAGTGTTTGGTGTAACACGCGAGCGTATTCGCCAAATCGAAGCAAAGGCTTTGAGAAAATTACGTCACCCAAGCAGAAGCAAGCGTCTTAAGGATTTCTTGGAATAGAAAAGGAAAGGCGGGTCACCGTCTTTCTTTTTTTATGCCTTTTTTAAAAGACTCCAGCCTGAAAGATGGCGGTTTTTCTATTAGGCTGATTACAGAAGGTGCAAGGCTTCTGCGGGAACAGAGGGATAGGTTTAGATGCGGCAGCGATTTGCGGTCTGCCGCATCAGCCGTGCCCGATGCTGATTCAAAATAGTAAACGAAAGCGCTTACTTATTTATTTGTATTTACGAGCGAAGCAAACATTATTAAAATATAGCTATAAAGTGAAAATTCCATAGTGGAGTTTCATTTCAGCTAGTTGCTGCGGCCTGCAGGATATGGGTCATTCAGACACTGCCGCAGAAAGTACCGCTTGCCGTTAGTTTGATCATCCGGGCTATCAGTACCCGTGCTATTTTCTTAGCTTCATAGCAGCCTTGAGCTGGGATTTTCTGTCCGCTTCAGCGGGATAAATATGACAAACGGAGAATGACACAAATGAAAATTGAACGAAAACAAATCATCATCGATGAAATAAAGCATTGGAAGATCAACAAGCTGCTTCCTGAGACATATTGTGACTTTCTGCTTGCCTTATACACAGGCGGGAAGCAAGAAGAACCGGTTAAGAAAAAGAAGCGATCCGCCTTAATAATGCCGTATTTAATCCTGCTGCTTCTTCCTTTATCACTTTTTATCTATTTTACTGAAATGAATCCGCCAATGCAAATAGGCCTTTTGACAGTATTTGTGTTAAGTGTTCTTCCAGCTCTAAATAAAAGCAGAAGGCAGGGAATGTTTTTTTATTATATGGGTGTCCTGTTCCTGCTGTTACTGCTCCTTAGCCTGACGGGAATCAGCTTTGCACCGCTGCCCAAAGGACCTTCCTCCGCTATCGCCATCATAATACATAGCTTCATTTGGATCCTTTTCGCTATTCGCTTTAAAATGCGAACCTTTTTTATTGCTGGATCCGCTGGAATTCTGCTTTCAGCTGCGTCTTTCCTTTTTTAATGCGGCAGCTGACAAGCATAAAATATTAAATTTTTAAAAAGTTGTGAAAATAATCCTTTCCTCTTATAATAATAATGTAAGCGTGTTCAATATTCAGGGGGGATTGGATGAATTTTGAGTTAACGGCTGAACAGAGAATGATTCAAAGAACAATAAGGGAATTTTCCGATGCTGAAGTGGCGCCGGGAGCTGAAGAAAGAGATAAAACAAAGGAATTTCCAAAGCAAATATTTAAAAAGCTAGGAGATATGGGAATGCTCGGCCTTCCTTTTCCTGAAGAATTCGGTGGAGCTGGAGCAGATACCGTGAGCTTTGCCATCGTGACAGAGGAATTAAGCCGAGCCTGCGCCTCGACTGGAATTACATACTCTGCGCACATTTCACTTGGGGGAGCGCCAATCAATTTATTCGGTACAGCAGAGCAGAAGCGGGAGTACCTTTCTAAAATTTGCTCAGGAGAGTCATTGGGAGCCTTTGGCTTAACAGAGCCTAACGCGGGGTCTGATGCAGGCGGAACAGCTACTGAAGCGGTAGTAAAGAATGGGGCCTTCGTAATTAATGGAAGCAAATGCTTCATCACCAATGCATCCTATGCGAAATTTTTAGCTTTAACCGCAATAACAGGGAGAGAAGGCGGCCAAAAGGAAATAAGTGCGATTATTGTCCCGACCGATGCGAGAGGGTTTTCCGTTATTGATAATTACGAAAAAATGGGTCTGAACGCTTCAAATACGACAGAATTGGTTCTGGAGGATGTTTCGGTACCTGAGGAAAACCTGTTGGGTAAGAGAGGCAGAGGGTTTAAACAATTCCTGATTACTCTGGATGGCGGCCGTATTGGAATAGGAGCAATGGGAGTGGGCATTGCGCAAGCTGCCTTTGAAAAAGCGCTTAATTACGCTAAAGAAAGAAAGCAGTTTAGCAGAAGCTTGTCTACTTTTCAGGCTATTCAATTTAAGCTTGCTGATATGGCGTTGAAAATCGAACTCGCCAGAACGATGGTATATAAAGCAGCCTGGCTTAAGGATCAGGGGAAAGCTTTTACGAAGGAAGCATCCATGTGCAAGCTCTACGCCTCTGAAATTTGTTCGGAAGTCACGAATCAGGCCATTCAAATTCATGGCGGCTATGGCTATATGAAGGATTACCACGTTGAGAGATATTTACGGGATGCAAAGCTGCTTGAAATCGGCGAAGGAACGAGTGAAGTTCAAAGAATGGTTATTGCAAGACAGATCGGCTGCTGAACATAATTTGGGTAGAAGATGGGTTTTTGGATGAAATTGGTCTTATTCTCTTTTCCTTCCTACTAATATAAAGTAAAATGAAGGAAGTTTACGTCTATCATTACATAGAGAGAGACGAAGTCTGGGAGGAGAAAAAATGAAACGGAATCCGCTTATTCCTTTTGCCTTAATTGCTCTTTTCGGTATAGGATTAATGCTCTTTTTTTCAGTAAAAGGGATTGGTGATGGAAAAGAAATGGCTGGCGGTGAGAAAGAGAAGCCGAAAACAGAAGACATTTCAAAGTTGTCTCCTGAAGAAATTTATAAAGGGAAATGCATTTCCTGTCATGGCGAAAACTACGAGGGCGGTGTAGGCCCGAAACTAGCCGGCAATGATCTCGATGTAAATGGAATTAAGGAGAAAATTAAAAACGGGGGCGGCGGGATGCCGGCTAATCTGGTTCCGGATGAAAAGAAACTCGATGAAATGGCAAAATGGGTTTCGGAACTAAAATAATTCGTCTTTAACCCCTGTAGAGGGGTTTTTGTTTTGCCTGTTGGACATGAAGAAGCTCTTCACCTAAAATAGGGGAAGGTATACATAAATTACGGACAAAAGGTGACAACATGAATGAATTGAAATTATCGAAAAGATTACACGCAGTTGCAAACTTCATTCCATCAGGAGCAGTTTTAGCCGATATTGGATCAGATCACGCCTATCTGCCCAGCTACGCTGTGATAAGCGGCAATGTTCAAAAGGCTATCGCGGGCGAGGTGGTGGAAGGCCCTTATCAGTCGGCAGTCAAACAGGTGGAGAGGACCGGATTAACGAAACAGATTGATGTGCGAAAAGGGGATGGGCTTTCTGTATTGAGCCCTTCTGAGGCCACATGTGTGACCATTGCAGGGATGGGCGGAGGTCTGATTGCTAAGATCCTCGAGGAGGGAAAGAGCAAGCTTGATAAGACAGAACGGCTAATTCTTCAGCCAAATGTTAACGCGAATTTTATACGGACTTGGCTGATTGAAAATGGGTGGGAGCTTATAAAGGAAGAAATTTTAGAAGAGGACATGAAAATTTATGAGGTGCTTGTTGCAGAAAAAGGCGAGCCGCTCAATCCGTATAGAGGAAAAAAACAGGAATCAGCGATTTTATTCGGACCATTTTTGATGGAAGAGAAAAATGACGTATTTATTAAAAAATGGAAGCATGAAAAACGCCACTGGGAAAGTGTCGCAGCTCAAATTGATAAGGGAAAGAATACAGATGAATCAATGAGCAGACGAGAAGAAATGGAGACTTTGATAACCATGGCATCGGAGGTATTGGAATGAGCAAAATACCGAACGGGTATGAAATCATTGAACTGTTTGAAAGCTTTTCTCCTAAACGATATGCAGTCGAAGGAGATAAGATCGGTCTGCAAGTGGGAACCCTTAATAAACCGGTTAAACAGGTTATGATTGCACTGGATGTTCTGGACGAAGTAGTCGATGAAGCCATTAGCCTGAATGTCGATTTAATCATTGCCCATCATCCGCCGATCTTCAGACCGCTGAAAGCATTGAGAACCGATCAGCCTGCGGGGCAGCTGCTTGAAAAATGCATAAAAAACGACATTGCCATCTATGCGGCCCATACGAATTTGGACGTTGCAGAGGGCGGTGTCAATGATTTGCTGGCACAGGCATTAAATTTACAGGATACCAAAGTTTTATCTCCTGTGATTGAGGAAAAACTCAAGAAATTAACGGTTTTCGTACCTTCTTCACATATAGAAACGGTAAGGAAAGCTATTGGAGATGCTGGGGCCGGCGCTATCGGAAAATACAGCCATTGCACATTTGCTGCTCAAGGAACAGGGACCTTTTTGCCTTTAGAAGGAGCAGCCCCTTTTATTGGGGAAGCAGGGAAGCTTGAAGAGGCAGATGAATTTAGACTGGAAACGGTTTTCCCAGAGAACCTTGAGAAAAAAGTGGTTTCCGCCATGATAAAGGCACATCCGTATGAAGAACCCGCCTATGATATGCACACTCTGGATCAAAAAGGGCTAGTGATGGGTCTTGGAAGAATCGGCAGGCTTGAGGAAGAAATCACACTCAGGGAATTCACGGAACAAGTGAAAAAAGCGCTGGATGTTGAAACGGTCCGGGTCGTTGGAGATTTAGATGCTAAAGTTAAAAAATGTGCTGTACTGGGCGGAGACGGAAATAAGTACCTTTATGACGCTAAATTCAGCGGAGCAGATGTGTATGTTACGGGAGACCTCTATTATCACACGGCACATGATGCCATAATGATGGGCCTTAATGTGGTGGACCCAGGCCATAACGTAGAGAAGGTAATGAAGCAGGGAGTAACAGAAATAATGCTTTCATTATGTGAGGAAAAGAAATATGAGGTCAGTATTGTTCCGTCTGCCGTTCATACAGATCCATTTAAATTTGTTTAATAAATGATTTAAAAAAGGTGTTCCGGCAAATTTGCGGGAACACCTTTTTCTCATTTTTTCGCTCGTACTTTCGGCAGGATTTTGTTCAGCGGTACAGCATGGACAACATCCCAAACCTTGTTTTCATCATCCTCGTATTTTTCAAGGAAAGCAATAACTTCTTTTGTAATAGGGGTCGGAGTAGAGGCGCCAGCAGTGATTGCAACTGTTTTAACGCCCTTCAGCCATTCCAGTTTCAGCTCAGAAAGGTTGGAGATCCGATAAGCCGGTGTTCCGGCAATCTGTTCCGATACCTGTGCCAGTCTGTTTGAATTGTTGCTTTTAGGATCACCGACGACGATTGTCAAGTCAGCTTCCTTTGCCTGCTCTGCAACAGCCTCCTGGCGCACCTGGGTAGCAAGGCAAATTTCCTGATGGAATTCAACATGCGGAAATTTTTCCTTTACCTTTTCCATAATATCGTATACGTCCCATTGGCTCATCGTCGTCTGGTTCGTAACGATGATTTTTTCGGAGTTGATTTCAAGTGCGTCGGCATCCTCTACCGTCTCAATCAAGTGAACAATTTCAGGAGCCACTCCCACAGCACCCTCTGGTTCAGGATGGCCTTTTTTTCCGATATAAATAACTTCATAGCCTTTTCCTTTTACATCCCGGATTAAATCATGTGTCCTCGTAACATCCGGGCATGTGGCATCAATGCTCACAAGTCCTTTTTCTTCGGCGATGCGTCTGACTTCAGGTGAGACGCCATGCGCTGTAAAGATGACGGTTCCTTTGTCTACTTTTTCCATGATTTCAAGACGGTTTGTTCCGTCTAAAGTGATAATTCCTTCTTCTTCAAAAGCATCTGTAACATGTTTATTATGAACGATCATACCTAAAATGTAGATCGGTCTTGGCAGGGTTTTGTCCATTGCCGCGTTTTTCGCAATGACCATCGCATCTACAACACCATAGCAATATCCGCGCGGAGCAATTTTAATTACATCCATGTATCTTCCTCCTAAAGGATGATCAGGGAACGAAAATGAAAAAAGCCGATAACCGGCCTTTTTTCTCATTACCTGACATTATTATAGCGAAATGGGAGGAAGAATACAAAACTCTTATACATAAAGTCTAGGTTTTGACGTTCCTTTTCTGGCAGAAGCCCTTTCAGACAATTCATCTTCTTGCTCTGAACTGTAATCAGCTTTCCTTGATAAAGACTCTGTCTTTTTCTTGGCTGGCGTTTGTATATCAGCTTTTTTTTCTGGCTGTTCTTCAGAAGAAGAGCTGCTGTCTTCCCCGTCATCACTGTTCATTTGACTGAAAATCTTGATCATTGCCGGCAGATTCCTTACTAATGGACCGTACTGCTGGACCATTGGTGTCACCTGCTGAGCCATACCAAGAACTTTTTGAACATTTCCGAGCATCCCTGTTATATTGGACGGATTGGCAAGACCAGAGATTCCCTGCTGGGCTGCTCCTGCAATATTTCCTGCACCGCCTGCTGAAGGCATAAAGCGGGATAGTAATCCTCTAATTCCTCCGCTGCCTGCACCGGCTGCCTGCTGGGCGCCGGGAACCTGTCCGCCGAAGCCTCCAAACCCGCCAAATCCTTGGCTGCCTCCAAAGCCCTGACCGCCGCCAAATCCTTGAGGACCGCCAAATCCTCCGAAATTTCCTCCTTGAAAAATGCCTCTTCCTCCTGGTGTCTGCCCGTTAAATGGACGAATTCCAGGAAAAGATGGTCCGCCTCTGCCAGCAATCGGTCTGCCGCCTGAAAATGGCCCCGGCATGAATCCTCTACCCTGTATGCCGCCCGGCGGCATAGGTCTTTGTGGAAACATAGTCTTACTCCTTTCTATCCTGTTACCTGCTATAGAATATGCGCAAGCGGAAAAAAGGTTTTTCTTTTCGCTGGAAAAGACTTTGCAAGGTTGGTGTTTTAGGCTGTTATCGTATATAATGTGAAAATGGTTAAACCTGTCCAGATACGGAACGTCTAACAGACAGGATGGCAAATTATTAAGGGAGTTTTATAATACTATGGAGAGATTTGAACGATTAAAGCTTAAACCGTTTCTAATAGACGCAGTGAAAGAATTGGGCTTTGATAAGCCAACTGAAATACAGGAGAGAATTATTCCTTCGATCATAAAAGGGGAAAGTGTGATCGGCCAGTCTCAAACCGGGACAGGAAAAACCCACGCCTACTTGCTTCCTCTTTTAAATAACCTGGACCCTGCTTCCCAATCTGTACAAGTAGTAATTACTTCACCGACAAGAGAATTGGCTAATCAGATTTACAAGGAAGTTCTTAAACTGATCAGCCACCATGATCAGGACATTCAGGCAAGATGCTTTACTGGGGGAACTGACAAGCAGCGCTCTATTGATAAGCTGAAGCAGCAGCCTCAAATCGTCATTGGGACACCTGGAAGACTGCATGATTTGCTGAAAGTAAACGCCCTGCATGTTAACAATACGAAATCATTCGTCGTCGATGAAGCCGACATGATCCTGGATATGGGCTTCCTTGAGGATGTGGACCGAATTGCAAGCGGAATGCCGGAACAGCTTCAAATGCTCGTTTTTTCAGCCACAATTCCAGAAAAACTGAAGCCGTTTTTGAAAAAATACATGGCCAATCCAAAATTCACTCATGTTGCCCCTAAGCAGGCTGCCGCAGAGAAGATTGAGCATGTGCTGTTGCCGCTGAGACACCGCAATAAAACGAAACTCGTCCATGATATGCTGCTTGCTTATAATCCATATCTTGCGATTGTTTTTACCAATACGAAGAAAATGGCCGATGCCGTTGCTGATGAGCTTGCTGCAAAAGGTCTAAAAGTTGGCCGTATCCATGGTGGACTTCCTCCGCGTGAACGCAAAAAGGTAATGAAACAGGTCAACGATCTGGAATATCAATACGTTGTTGCAACGGATCTTGCTGCGCGCGGAATTGATATTGAAGGTGTCAGCCATATCATCAATTATGAACTTCCTCAGGATTTGGACTTCTACATTCACCGTGTGGGACGAACAGCGCGTGCCGGGTATTCAGGTCTGGCAGTAACCATATATGAAACTTCCGATGAAGATGCATTGGCTAAGCTTGAAAAAATGGGCATATCATTTGCATACAAAGATTTAGAAGGCACTGAATTTAAAGATGCAGATGACCGTCATCGCAGAAAAAATCGTCCGAAAACAGATAGAGAAACCGATGAGCGTGCGAAACACGGGATCCGCAAGCCTAAAAAAGTAAAGCCTGGCTACAAAAGACACATGAAATGGGAAATGGATAAAATCAAGAAAAAGCAGCGCCGAATCAAGAGAAGAGAGAAATAGGAGGGGATTTGCATGCTTAGAATCGGCTCCCATGTCTCGATGAGCGGGAAGCATATGCTTTTGGCGGCCAGCCAGGAAGCAGCATCCTATGGAGCAAACACCTTTATGATTTATACAGGTGCCCCTCAAAACACGAGACGCAAAAAAATTGAAGATCTGAATATCGAGGCCGGACAGGCCCATATGAAAGAGAACGGCATGGACAACATCATTGTCCATGCCCCTTACATCATCAATATTGGAAATTCCGTTAATCCGGACACCTTTGAACTTGGAGTAAACTTCCTGCGATCTGAAATCGAGCGGACAGCGGCACTTGGCGCAAAACAAATTGTGCTCCATCCAGGTGCACATGTCGGGGCTGGAACAGAAGAGGGCATCAGGAAAATCGTTGAGGGACTTAATGAAGTGCTGCTCAAGGATCAGCCGGTTCAAATTGCACTTGAGACGATGGCGGGAAAAGGCTCAGAAATCGGTTCAAACTTCGAAGAGCTTGCACGGATTATGGACGGTGTTCATTACAATGAACATTTATCTGTCTGCTTTGATACATGCCATACACATGACGCAGGGTATGATCTTATCAATAATTTTGATGGGGTGTTAGAGGAATTTGACCGGATCATCGGACTTGATCGTTTGAAGGTCCTTCATGTCAATGACAGCAAAAATCCGATTGGTGCCAGAAAAGACCGGCATGAAAATATCGGTTTCGGTCATATTGGCTTTGATGCACTTCTTAACATCGTGCACCATCCTTCTCTGGCGGAAGTGCCGAAAATATTGGAAACCCCCTATGTAGGGGAAGATAAAAAAAATAAAAAACCGCCATACAAATTTGAGATTGAAATGATTCGGTCTAAAGAATTTGATGATGGAGTTTTAGAAAAAATCGTCAGTCAATAAAGTGAAACTTCCATGAGCGGGAGATTTCCTGCCCGCTAAACCGGGATAAACAAGAAGAAGGCTGTCTCCTAAAGACAGCCTTTCTGTATTTTTTTTATAATTGCACAAAAGCCGTAATAGCAGGGAATTCTCTTACATAAGCTATTTTACAAACTGCTTGAACAGCAAATCCACCTGTTGTGCCGTAGCTGTGGACGTAATCGCTGCAATACTGGCAAGCAGTTTTCTTCTCTCATTTTCATTGAAGATGTTCACATTTTTCCCTTTAATAACTTTAACAATTTGGACTGCCTGAGCGGGATTGATGGAAAGCTGATTTTGTTTAGCCAGCTGAAGCAGTTCATCGGCTGTTATGGAATTGACCTTTTGATTGACTATCTTTTGAAATAAAATCAAAATTAAACCTCCTCTCACTACAATGTATGGATTAAAGCCTAAGGTGTGCGGAAGGATGAGGCCTTGCCGCTTCAATCCTCTATATGAAGAGGGATATCATATACATATGGGCTTAAGAGTATTTCATGTATGAAAATAAGCAGAAAAAGGAGAGGGCTATGGAAAAAAGACAGCATCGCAAAGAAAAATTAGGAAGAACCATCTATCGATTTATCATGATCATTATCGGAGCGGGTCTGGCAGCCGCTGCACTTGAGCTTTTCCTAATCCCCAACAACATCATTGATGGCGGAATTATTGGTATATCTCTAATTCTTGACCACATAACTCCCGCAGGACTAGCTTTTATTAGTTTTGGTACACTTGTAGTTGTGCTGAATCTTCCTTTTATGTATTCCGGCTACAAACACATCGGAAAAACCTTCATGATTTCTTCTATATTCGGGGTTATCGCTTTGGCAATCATTGAGCAGTCCCTTCATCATGTTGACCCATTCACAACGGAGCCGATTCTCGCTACTGTTTTTGGAGGGCTTATTTTAGGGCTCGGAGTTGGTTTGGTCATTCGGAATGGAGGGACGCTGGACGGAACAGAAATCCTTGGAATTTTAATGACAAAACGGCTCCCGGTATCTGTAGGGGAATTCGTTATGTTCATCAATATTTTCATTTTTGGATGGGCAGCATTTGTATTTGGCCCAGAGCAGGCCATGTATTCGGTAATGACTTATTACATAGCATTCAAAACCATTGATACAGTCATACAGGGCCTTGATGAGACAAAGGCCGTCATCATCGTGACCGAGCAGTTCGAAGAGGTCTCGGATGCGATCCTGCACAGGCTGGGCCGCGGTACAACTAAGCTGAAGGGAAAAGGCGGATATTCAGACGAAGATACAGAAGTTATTTATGCAGTTGTCACAAGGCTGGAAGTAACAAAGCTGAAGTCTATTATTCATGAAATTGACGAAAATGCATTTATCACCATCATGAACACGCAGGAAACACATGGTGCACGATTTAAGTCCGCCATCCACTAATTTGATTGTCTTTACAAAAGAAGGGAAGGCATGTATACTTTCATAGTTATATAAAATGGTTAGCGGAAAAGCTGCCATTTTATTTTTGATAAGTAAATCGTAATCGTTCTTACTTTAATTATTGCAAAGCAAGAGGTGAAAAGGATGATTCATCCTGTTATTGAAATTGAGCATTTATCCTACTCATACGATCGGACAAAAGTTCTTGATGATATTAATTTAACGGTGGAAGAGGGAGCATTTATCGGGCTCGTCGGTCCGAATGGTTCCGGGAAAACCACTCTTCTTAAATGTCTGCTTGGCCTGCTTAGACCGCAAAGCGGATCGATTCGGCTCTTTGGAGAGGAATTGAAAAAATTTAAGAATTGGCACGAAATCGGTTTTGTTTCACAAAAGGCGAGCAGCTTTAATACAGGCTTTCCAGCTTCTGTTTTTGAGGTAGTAGCGAGCGGGCTTACAAGTAAGCTTGGATTGTTCCGCTATATGAAAGCAGCAGATCGTGTGAAAGTGAAAAAAGCCATAGATGCGGTTGGACTTAGTGAATTCTCCAAAAGAAACATCGGAGAGCTTTCAGGCGGCCAGCAGCAAAGGACATTTATTGCCCGGGCTCTTGTCAGTGAGCCGAAGCTCCTCATCCTGGATGAACCGACAGTGGGAGTGGATTCTGCTTCTGTTCAAAGCTTCTACCGCATGCTGAAGGATTTAAACCGCCGGCTTGGGATAACACTGATTTTAGTAACTCATGATGTAGGCACCATTTCAGATAAGGTAACACGGGTCGCGTGTTTGAATAAAACGCTTCACTTCCATGGCTCTCCCAAAGAATTCGATGAATTGAACGGACAGTCGCTTTCCGATTACTATGGTCATCCTGTTCATGTCTTGACCCATGACCATCACGGGGAGGGGCATCATCATGATTAGTCCGTTCTTTGAATTTGAATTTTTGCAAAATGCATTTTTCTCAGGCCTTCTAATAGGGCTTATCGCTCCGCTGCTCGGTGTCTATATTGTGGTCAGGCGTCTTTCGCTTATTGCGGATGCCCTGAGTCACGTGACACTGGCAGGGATTGCGGTCAGCCTTTTCCTTGAAAAGAAATTTGGCATCCTTGCAGGAGCTAACCCGATTTATATGGGAATGGCCTTCTCTGTTACCGGTTCTTTATTGATTGAAAGGCTCCGCGGCCTTTACAAGCACTACCAGGAACTGGCGATTCCAATCATCTTATCCGGTGGAATCGGAATTGGAGCCATCTTTATATCCCTTGCAGACGGATTCAATAAAGACCTAATGAATTATTTATTTGGGAGTGTATTAGCGGTTACACGGTCTGACTTGATGATCGTGATTGGCATTTCCATTTTTGTTTTGCTTATTATCGGTCTTCTGTATAAAGAGCTTTTTGTTCTTTCATTCGATGAAGAACACGCGTCAGCTTCTGGCATTCAGGCAAAATGGATCCATTTTATTTTTATTTTGACCGTTGCCTTAGTCATAGCCGCATCCATGAGAATTGTCGGGATCCTGCTTGTTTCATCATTAATGACCTTGCCGGTGGCAGCAAGCATTCGAATTGCCAAAGGGTTTAAGCAAGCGATGTTTTTGTCTGTTATTTTCGGTGAATTGTCTGTTATTATAGGGTTAATCCTTGCCTATCAAATTGATTTAGCTCCAGGCGGTACGATTGTGGTATTGAATATTATCATCTTGGTGCTTTCAATTTTAGCAAGCAAGTTCAAAAGGGGACATGTACAATGAATATTGAGCAAGCGCTCCAAATGCTTAAGGATTCTGGCTACAAATATACAAACAAGCGGGAGGAAATGCTTTCCTTCTTTGCTGACTGCAATAAATATCAAACTGCACGGGATGTTCTCGAAAGTATGAAGTCCAACTATCCCGGTCTTAGCTTTGATACAATATACCGGAATTTATCCTTATTCGCTGAACTTGGCATCCTGGAGACCACTGAATTATCCGGGGAGAAACAATTCAGGTTCACCTGCAATCACGCTCATCATCATCACCATTTTATCTGTATGGACTGCGGAAAAACGAAAGAGCTTCATTCATGCCCAATGGATAAACTGAAGGATGACCTTGAAGGCTATGATGTGAGCGGCCATAAATTTGAGATATACGGGACCTGTCCTGATTGTGTTTAACAAACAAAAGATAGAGCTGTCCAGTAAGTTAGGTTTTAAAGCTCCTTTCGCTTTTTGAAATTGGATTTTTTTGGCTGATTTCGCGCTCCAGATGATGCTTTGCGACCAGCAGGGCGGGCGATGAGCATCCGCTGTGCAAGCTCCTGCGGGGTCTCGCCTGTCCCGCTGCTCTAGGCAGGAGTCGATCAGCCTAACCCATAATTGTTCAAAGTGCTTATTTTAAAATACAAAATCCCCGGAATGCTCACACAGCGTTCCGGGGATTTCCCTTTCAATCATTTCCTCTCAGCAGGACTTTTTAGACTGCCCCTATTTTTTTCCCGATTACCGATTCTCTTTTTGCTCAAGCACCCGGCGATCGACCCATTCTTCTGCCTCAAACCAGCTGTTAACCCGGACGACTTGCTCTGGAACGGGATCCTGGTTATAAGGAGTGTTGAAAAGAATAACGGGAATGTTAAACGTCTCGCCAATCATGCAGGCATTATCATGCTTATCCTCAAAAAACACATCGATCCCGTGCTTCTTAACAGCCTCTAGCTTGTCATGTGAACCGACTAAATCGATATTATGGTACGAAACCTGATTTTTCTCAAACCAGTTCAAGGTCGTATCATAGAGGTGATGACCGCGTGCGCTGATGAATATTAAATCATGCTTCTTTTTCCATTTTCCGAGGATTTCTTTAGCTCCTTTTGAAACAGGCGCTTCACCATAAATAATTGGTTCAAATTCCGCCATCCATTGATTCAATTCTTCGTAACTGACTTCAAGAGCTTTCGTTAAATCATAATCCTTTATGTCATCAAGGGTTATTTGCTTATTAAATGATTTGTTTAAATATGGAACAAAGGTTTCTGGCGGTGTAATGGTACCGTCAATATCAATCCCTAAACGCAGCATGCCGACACTCCTTTTTTAATCTTTTCCAAGTGTATCACAAAGCGGTGCACAAAAAGAATGGCTAGAGGCATAATTATGAACACTCCTCTGCATACTAAGGAATGCTCCTTATATCTGAAAGTGAGGGGAAAGGAATGGCAGACGAAAGACACTTTGAAGATCACGGCAACATGACGAACTCAGATCAGGTTAATGGCCTGAATAACCGTGATGAACTAATGGAAATTGAAAAGCACCGTGAATATAAAGAGGAATCTGCTGCAGAAATCGCACCTCCGATTGGTTCATACCGTGAAGAGGAACGGGTGGCAGATGATGAACGTAATGGGGCTGTTGAAGGCAGGTCCACCGGGTATATAGCGATCGCTCTTTCTGTTATCTCACTTTTCCTCCTTCCCGTAATCTTGGGAGCAGCGGGAATTATTGTTGGATTTGTAGCGAGAAGGAAGGGTGCTAAAACCCTTGGGGCATGGGCTATCGGTATTGGAGCAGTTTCCCTGGTCCTGGGTCTGTTTGTAACACCATTTTTTTAATGAGCAAAAAAACGGGCATTCCCATTTGGGAGTGCCCGTTCTGTCATTATGCCTGAGCTTCTGCTTTTTCCGCCGCTTCTTTGGCGTAATGAGCTTCCGCTAATTTATCGATTTCTTTTTTAAGCTCTTCGACCATGGTTTCTTCAGGGACTTTTCGGACAATCTGCCCTTTCATGAACAGCAATCCCTCTTTGCGTGCTCCGGCAATTCCGATATCCGCTTCCCGGGCTTCACCAGGCCCATTTACTGCACATCCAAGCACAGCAACTTTTATCGGTGCTTTAATGGTGGAAATGTATTCTTCTACTTCATTTGCAATGCTGATCAGGTCGATTTCAATCCGTCCGCATGTTGGACATGAAATCAGCGTTGCAGCATTTGAAGCAAGTCCGAATGATTTAAGGAGCTCTCTTGCTACTTTAACCTCTTCAACAGGATCCGCGCTTAACGAGATGCGCAGGGTATTCCCGATTCCCATACGGAGGATGGCTCCTAAACCTGCTGCACTTTTTACAGTGCCTGCAAACAGGGTGCCTGATTCAGTTATACCGAGATGAAGCGGGTAGTCAAATGCTTTTGAAGCTTTCTCATATGCTTCAATCGCTAAATTAACGTCGGAAGCTTTCATTGATACGATAATATCGTGAAAATCAAGATCTTCCAAAATTTTAATGTGATGCAGCGCGCTTTCGACCATTCCATCTGCAGTCGGATAGCCGTATTTTTCAAGAATCCGTTTTTCAAGGGATCCAGCATTCACTCCAATGCGGATCGGAATGCCTTTTGCTTTTGCCGCATTTACCACAGCTTCTACTTTTTCTTTGCGGCCGATATTACCAGGATTAATCCGGATTTTATCTGCTCCGCCTTCAATGGCTTTAAGAGCCAGTTTATAGTCAAAATGGATATCAACCACAAGAGGAATGTTGATCCGCTTCTTGATTTCAGCAATCGCATCTGCAGCGCGCTCATCCGGACATGCAACCCGAACGACCTGGCAGCCAGCTTCCTCGAGACGGTTAATTTCTGCAACCGTTGCTTCAACGTCGTGTGTCTTAGTTGTGGTCATGCTTTGTATAATCAGCTCGTTGCTTCCGCCAATCGTTAAATTACCGACTTTGACGGGACGAGTCTTTGTACGATGTGTGATTTCACCCACGAGTGGATCGCTCCTTATTCATATAGGTTTGGTAACCGGAATGATATCTTTTCCTATCATATTGTATCAGTCATTTAGCAGTATTGACAAGGAATTAGACAAAACGGCTACTCATAAACAGGGAATTTGTAGGAGTGTCCGGTAAGAATTCTATTCGCTTTTATTCCAGGATTGAGCTTTTCGAAATCCTCTGCTGCAGTTTCCAGGGGGACCGGAATGGAATGACCGTTTACTTTATTGATGATCATGAGAACGGATTCCCCTTTTTGGACATGAAGCTTTTTAAAGGTCTCCTTCTTTACAGGCTGTGAGGCCGCCATTATGTTCTCCTCTTCCATCCTGGGAAGGGTCCCCCTGCTTAAATCATAATAAATGATATATGTGAGCAGTGCGATCGAGCACAGCAGAATGAGTCTTTTCATTGGCTGATCATCCTTAATTTTAGACTTAGTTCATCCTATGCTTGTCCAATCAAAATAATGTTAAATGGATTCCTAATACCTAAGTTTAAGAAAAATAATGGATATAAAACATGATAAAAGAACTAAATTTCGACAAAAACCCGCAAAAATTAATGTGAAATTTACACTTCCTTAACATTTTTTTGGGATAATTTAATTACATTTCACATTATGTACTTTAAAAGGAGAATTTTCCATTTATGAAACGAATATGGCTAAGACGGCTTCCGGATAGACAATATTTTCTTGCTTTTAAACAGTCAGCTGAACGGTTCATGAAATCAGCCTCAAACCTTGGCAAAAATTCCAGCGGAATCAAAAATGGCTTTAGCCTTCAGACACGGATCATCGCACTTGTTCTATTTATACTTGTTACCTCCGTATTAGTAGTTGGGATCACTTCTTATCAAAAAGCGAAAGAAACAACCATTTCCATAATCGAAAACCGTCTTGAGCGGGAAGTGAATACAACAAATGAAATAGCCGGTAATCTGATGTTCGCGTATATTGGCGACGAAGAAGGATTTAACAAGCGATTTAATAAAACGGTTTTGCCTAACCAATCCAGCCAGCTGATTCAGGATGGCTTGAACGCAGATTTTTACCTTCTAAAGGATAAGCAGGTAACAATGCTTGAAGGTACCGGGGAAGAACTTAAGTATCAAGAATTAGGGGATCTTGCGAAAAATGAAAAGCAGACCATTGTTCACAAAAAAATAAACGGTGTAGATTACACTCTGTCCATAAAGGAAATTCAGGAGCTAAAAGGAATTATGATTATAGCTGTAGAGACAGAGAGTTATCTGGCTCCTATCTATTCCTTGGCGAACTTTACAGCATGGACAGTAGCTATCAGCATTCTGATTGCTACCATCTTGATTGTATTTTTTGTAAGAGGACTGACGAAGCCGCTATCCCAGTTAAGAGTTGTAATGAAACAGGTAAGAGAGGGAAGTCTGGATTCAGGAAAAGAAATAAAGACCAATATTCCTGAAATCAGATCGCTAGTGACAAGCTTTAATCAAATGATTGCTCAAATGAGAACGATGATATCGAATATGAATTCAACCACGCTGGACTTATCACAAACAGGCTCTGAACTGACTGCGTCTTCTGCTGATGTACTGGATCAGAATGAACAGCTTGTGGAAGCCATCAAAGTGGTAAAAATGGGTGCCGAACAGACAGCTGCTACATCGGAAACAAGCGTGGCCGCGTTCAATCAGATGAAAGGAGAAATTAAAACCGCATTAACAAGCATGGAATACTTATTTAAAAGTGCGGAAGGAATGAATGAGTCAGCGGACAAGGGAGGGAAAAAGATCTCAGGTCTTATCAGCGAAATTCATGAGTTCGGACTGGAATTTGAGAAAATGAATGAAATAATTCGCGGGGTAAAAAACCATTCCAGCTCTATTTCAAAGGTAGTCAGCTTAATTCAATCGGTTTCAGAGCAGACAAAATTGCTGGCATTAAATGCTGCAATTGAGGCAGCAAGGGCGGGGGAATCTGGTAAAGGTTTCGCAGTCGTTGCAAATGAAGTCAGAAAACTCGCTGATCAATCCTCAAAAGCAGCGGAAGAAATAAAAGGCTCTGTTCAAAAAATGGAAAATATCTCAATTAAAGCATCCAATGAATTTGGAGAGCTCCACAGCAGCCTGAAATCGCATTTAACAGCTGCGGAAGAATCGAGGTATTCGTTTGATCATTTAATGGAAGAAATGAAAAGTGTGAATGCGGAGCTTAAAGAGATGAACAGCAATATGCACTCTCTTCAGGAAAGTATGCCCTTGATGGAGCAGTCAACTGAAAACTTCGTATCGGTTTCCCAGGAGACATTAGCAAGTGCGGAACAAATGCTCGCCTCATCTGAAGAGCAGATGGTTCAAATCAATCACACCCATGAGATTGGGAACAAACTGACAAGCCTTTCCAATGAGCTGTCAAGCCTGACAAACGAGTTTAAACTGGCAAAATAAAAAAAGGTGTTCGAAAAACGGCCAAAGCGAATGCACGCTCGGCCGTTTTTACATTTAAACAATGACAGCGGGTTCTTTCTTTGAAGGAACCTCTTTTATTGAAAGATAGAGCATGACAAGATGAACGAACCATATGACAAGGCCCTGGCTCGGTACAGCTGCCTGAACAGCATTCATAATCGTCAGGAATAATGTGGCAAGAGTGACAGAATAGGCCGACATAACCCAGGATTGCTTGTAATTCACTTTTTTCTTGAGCATGCTGCGGATGATGAGCCCTAATAAAGCCAGAATCGTCACTTCTACAAACTTGGAAAATGAGGAGATTAAATAAAGCAGAACGATGGCAGCACCAATAATAACAGGCTTTAACTGTCCGGTTTGATCCGCAAAATCAACAATTTGATCCTTTGTAATACTGAAGTTACCCGCACTATTATATGGAATGGACTGGGCAGTACCGTTGGAAACAAGAACAAATTCCTTTTTCAGGATTCCAACTGCATTCTGTTTTAGTTCAAGTTCCTTTGAAGTGAACGATCCGGTCGGGTCCAGCACGATGAAAAGTTCTCCATCCTTAATTTCAAGAGGTTTATCCGTTTCGGCTGTGAGTTCTCCATTTTTAATAGCGAAGCCGGGAAGATCGCTTTGAATCGTCTGCTGAGCAGCAGTGATGCTGCTGCTGATTGTCAGGCCAAGGAAAATAGAAGCCGGCACGATGGTCACGAGGCTCAATATGAATACATAAAGAATAGTTTTTCCAATTCCCTGAAATCGGAACGAAGCGATATCCTTCGGAGAGTAAAGACTTTTTGCAAGCTGTTTGAATACGTTCACGCGTTCACTTCCTTTATCATTCAATCCCATTTTATTTTACTCTTGAGCAGCTGTATAAACAAGTTTCGTCCTGCTGAATGAAAATATCCATGTTTGTAAAAATATGAGTCTTTTTATCGAAAAAGCTTTACAATAAATACACAATCCATTAATAATTGACTTGATTAACGTAATAAAGAGAGAAAGCTGGAGGGAAATACGGATGGAATTAGATCTCCAACGAGTGATTTTTGAATTTGTGGGGGGACTGGGGATCTTTTTATTTGGAATAAAATATATGGGAGAAGGATTACAGCGTTCTGCGGGTAACCGGCTGCGCGATATGCTCGACCGGTTTACGACCAATCCTGTTATGGCGGTTCTTGCTGGAATGGCGGTTACCGTATTAATTCAATCAAGCAGCGGAACGACGGTTATTGCAGTCGGTCTGGTCAGTGCAGGGTTTATGAATTTACCGCAAGCGATTGGAGTCATTATGGGGGCAAATATCGGCACTACTGTGACAGCCTTCATTATTGGATTCCACGTGTCGGAATATTCACTTCCGATTATAGCTGCCGGAGCCATCCTTTTGTATTTCATTAAAAATAAAAAGGTTCATTATGCTGGACAAGTCGTATTTGGTTTTGGGGCTCTTTTTTTCGGTTTGGAATTAATGGGGAACGGTATGAAGCCGCTTGGTACCCTGTCTCTGTTTCAGGATTTAACTGTAGGACTAAGTGCTAATCCGCTCCTTGGAGTTTTAGCAGGGACGCTGCTGACAGGTGTAGTTCAAAGCTCGAGTGCAACAATCGGTATTCTGCAGGAGTTATACGGCCAGAATCTTGTCGATTTGCATGCGGCTCTTCCAGTCATGTTTGGAGATAATATTGGCACAACGATTACGGCAGTACTCGCATCAATCGGTGCTTCATTGGCTGCAAGAAGGGCAGCGATGGCTCATGTCATCTTCAACCTGGCAGGGACCTCAATCTTTTTAATTGTTTTGCCATTGTACACGATTTTTATTGAATCTCTGGAGACAAATCTCAATTTAAGTCCGGCAATGACGATTGCTTTTGCACATGGCACGTTTAATGTAACAAATGCACTTATTCAGCTTCCATTTATCGGGGCGCTTGCCTGGGCGGCAACAAAGATTATTCCAGGTGAAGATCCGTCCATTGAGTACCGTTCAAAGCATTTGGATCCTTTATTTATAGAACAATCATCCTCCATTGCACTTGGTCAGGCAAAAGAAGAAGTGCTGAGAATGGGGCGCTTCTCTGTAAAGGGGCTAAAAGAAGCGAATGGCTATTTAAAAACCAATCAGCAGAAGCACGCACAATCTGCGATCCAGATTGAAGAAGTGATCAACAATCTTGACCGCAAAATTACGGACTATTTAATCCTTATATCCCGCAATGAAATGGATGAGAATGAGTCGGCTGAACACTCTGTTTTAATTGACACTGTCAGGGACATTGAGCGGGTAGGCGATCATTTCGAAAACATCATTGAATTAGTGGACTATAAGCTATCGAACAAAGTAAAAATAACGGACGAGGCTATAGAAGACCTCGAGGAAATGTTCGATTTAACCGTTAAAACGCTTGAACATGCAGTTCAGTCTCTGGATGACCGAGACATCGGACTTGCCAACCGCGTTCTTGAGGCGGAAGACCGGATTGACCGGATGGAGAGAACACTCAGGAAAAAGCATATTATCAGAATGAACAACGGGGAATGCTCGGCACAGGCTGGTATGGTCTATGTTGATATAGTGAGCAACCTGGAGCGAATTGGCGACCACTGCGTAAATGTAGCGGAAGCGGTTTTAGGCTATCGGAAATAAAGGTTAATTATAGTCCGTTTAAGATATAATGAAAGCAAGAGCACAATGTGCGTTTGCTCGTATTTCATAATGGAGGATAAAAAAATGGACTTCTTATATTGGGCATTAATCATCGCAGCATTTGCTATTGCTTTTGCAGGACTGATTTACCCAATCATTCCAAGCGTCGTGTTTGTGGTCGGGGGCTTCCTGCTTTATGGATTGTTTTACGGATTTGATCAATTCGGCTACACCTTCTGGATTATCGAAGGGATTTTTGTGGCAGTGCTGTTCGCGGCCGATTATGTGACCAACTTAATTGGCATTAAAAAAGTCGGCGGGAGCAAAGCGGCAATCTGGGGAAGTACGATTGGACTTCTTGTCGGCCCTTTTGCCATTCCGATTGCCGGAATTCTGATTGGTCCTTTTATTGGAGCGGTAATAGCAGAACTGATTGTGCACAAAAAAGACTTGAAAACCTCTGTAAAAGTGGGAATTGGTTCGCTGATTGGATTTATATCAGGCGTATTTGCCAAAAGCGTAATTCAGCTCATCATGATCGGGTACTTCCTCTTTGTTGTTCTGTAAACGGACTCCTGAACCCGTGTGAATGATAACGGTATCAAAAGCCAATCATATTCATTGAAACATTTGATTTAATTTGGTACGCTGATTGCAGAAAGCTTAAGGCCTGGTCCTTTTGCTGGAATACATAATATACTAAGGAGGAGATTTTAAATGGCTTACGAACTTCCGCAATTGCCTTACGCTTATGATGCATTGGAGCCTCATATCGACAAGGAAACAATGAACATTCACCATACGAAACATCATAATACGTACGTAACAAACGTGAATGCTGCACTTGAAGGGCATGAAGACCTTGCAGGTAAAAGCATTGACGAACTAATCTCCAACCTGGACGCAGTTCCTGAAGAAAAAAGAACGGCTGTACGCAACAACGGCGGCGGTCACTCAAACCATTCATTCTTCTGGCAAATCCTTTCTCCAAACGGCGGCGGAGAGCCGACTGGCGCTCTTGCTGACGCAATCAGCAGCAAATTTGGCGGATTTGACGCATTTAAAGAAGAATTTGCAAAAGCTGCAACAACCCGCTTCGGTTCCGGCTGGGCTTGGCTTGTTGTAAACAATGGCGAACTTGAAGTAACAAGCACTCCAAACCAGGATTCTCCAATCATGGAAGGTAAAACTCCTGTCCTTGGACTTGATGTTTGGGAGCATGCATACTACTTGAACTACCAAAACCGCCGTCCTGATTACATCAGCTCCTTCTGGAATGTTGTAAACTGGGATGAGGTTTCAAAACGCTACGAAGCAGCAAAATAAATTTTACAGGAGCAGGGAGTTTCCCTGCTTCTTTTTTTGTCTTGTTTTTGAATACATAACTCCCTTTCTTCGTGCCACACTAGTACGAGACAGAAAGGAAGTTTTGCTATGTCCAAAATGCAAAAACTCATCGGTAATATCGAAATCAATAAAGACCTGCTTATGCTGCTAACGATCGGCGGTCTGTATTCCCTCAGTATTGCGCTGTCCAACTCCTTTGTAAATGTCTATCTCTGGAAACAAACGGGAGAATTTGCGGACCTGGGTATTTACAATTTATCGATTGCCATCATGCAGCCCCTTACATTTATATTAGCGGGACGATGGGCCAAAAAAATTGACCGTGTTATTGTACTAAGGCTTGGTGTGCTTTTTCTTTCCATCTTTTATGTACTCGTGCTCATCATTGGAACCCATGCAAATCAATTTTTAGTGTTAATGGGTGCCCTTCTCGGGATTGGCTACGGGTTTTACTGGCTTGCCTTCAATGTACTGACTTTTGAAATAACCGAACCGGAAACAAGGGATTTTTTTAACGGATTTTTAGGAATCTTAACCTCATCTGCAGGGATGATTGGACCAATTTCGGCAGGTTTGGTTATTTCCTTATTTTCTGGTAATGGCGGCTATAAAATTATTTTTGCAATCTCTTTAATCTTATTTGCCTGTGCAGTAGGAATGAGCCTTCTTATTAAAAGAAGACCATCTAACGGACAATATCTGATTAAACAGGTTTATCTTCAAAGGAAAAGTGATTCGAATTGGAAGCTGATAACGATTGCCCACTTTTTTCAGGGCTTGCGGGAGGGCACCTTTATTTTTGTTATAGGGGTGTTCGTTTTTATCACCACCGGAAGTGAACTTGCTTTAGGGACATTTGGAATGATTAACTCAGCGATTGCTTTTATCGCTTACTATGCTGCGTCACGGCTGATTACGAAAAAAATCCGGAAAAAAGCCATATTGGCAGGGGGAATGCTGCTTTATGTCTCAATATTCCTGATTCTATTTAAGATGTCTTATCAAAACCTGTTGATCTATGCAGTGTGCATTGCCATCGCTTATCCAACGCTGCTCGTTCCGTATGTATCGCTTACCTATGATGTAATTGGGAGAGCATGGAATGCGGCAGGGGCAAGAGTCGAGTACATGGTGATCAGGGAGCTATTTTTAAATGGGGGAAGGGTCGTTTCCATAGCAGGGTTTATTACGGTCGTCACGCTATTCAATGTTCAGAAGGCACTGCCTGTTTATTTAGCGGTGATTGGAGCAGGACACGCTCTCATTTACCTGTTTGTAAGGAGAATTCATCTTCAGGAGCCAGCTGAATCCATCAATAGGGAGGATGGAGAAATTCTTGTCGCAGAATCCAATTTAATGGATGGGGAAAACGGTACTTAACTGTAATCCTTACAATTCTGTAACAATCCAGTGCCTGAGTAGAAATGATACTGAAAAAATAATACAATAGACAAGGCACCCTCATAGGGTGTCTTTCTTTCATCATTCTGAAAAAATGCTTTAAAAGGTGGTGTAAAATGACGAAAGAGAAGAAAAGCAGAAGAAAAAGGTTTCTGCCAGTCCGCCTAAATGCCCTTTTCCTGATCGTATTCCTCGTTTTTTGCGGAATCGTTCTCAGACTTGGCATTGTCCAGATTGTATATGGCCAGGACTATCAGAAGGAACTCGACAGGAAAGAGGAAGTCGATGTGAGTTCCACGGTACCGAGAGGAAAAATGTATGACAGGAATTATAGTACTTTAGTGGACAATGAGCCGCTTAACGCGATTACATACACCAGATCTTCGGCGACAAGCCAAGAAGAACGGCTGGCTATTGCTAAATCCCTGGCGAAAATGATTGATCAAAAAACGGACAAGATCACAGAAAGAGATTTAAAAGATTATTGGATTATTACACGTCCTGATGAAGCAGAAAAAAAAATAACGGATGAAGACAGACAAAAGGCAGGAGAAGGCAAGATATCCGAAGACCAGCTGTATGATCTTCAGCTAAGCAGAATTACAAAGGAAGATTTAGCAAAGGTTTCTAAAGAAGAGCTTGAAGTACTTGCCATTAAACGGCAAATGGATGCCGGATATGCTATGACTCCGCAAATTATTAAAAATAAAGAGGTTACACCGAAGGAATTCGCAACGGTAAGCGAACATCTTGATGAGCTTCCAGGTGTAGACATTACAACAGACTGGGAACGAAAATATCCATTTGATACAATGCTGCGTACAATGATCGGCAACATTTCCTCACCTGAGCAGGGAATTCCCAAGGAGCAGAGGGACACCTTCCTTGCTAAAGGATACAGCTTGAATGACAGGGTAGGTACAAGCTATCTGGAAATGCAGTATGAAGATGTCCTGCAGGGGGAGAAGGCCAGGGCTAAGAATATAACAGACCGGGAAGGAAATATCCTGGAAACCCAAATGATTTCAGAAGGCAAAAGCGGAAAAGATCTAATTCTGACAATGGATATTGAACTTCAAATAGAAGTTGAAAAAATTATTGAGGAAGAGCTCAAAGCGGCAAAAAAAGAATCAGGCACTGAGCTTTTGGATCGGGCATTTGTTGTTATGATGGATCCGAGAAATGGTGAGGTGCTTTCCATGGCAGGCAAGCAAATTGTAAAGGATAGCAGCGGGGGGCAAAAAATGAAGGATTTCTCACTCGGTGCAATGACTTCTTCCTATACAATGGGCTCTGCCGTCAAGGGGGCAACCGTTCTTTCAGGCTATCAGTCCGGAGCGATAAAACCCGGCACCACTTTGCTGGATGAACCGCTTTTCATTAAAGGCTCGCCTCCAAAAAAATCACATGAAACCATGGGAAGCATTGATGATCTTGAAGCGCTGAAGCGTTCTTCAAATGTTTACATGTTTAAAACGGTTATTGAGATGGCCGGAGGAAAGTATAAGAAAAATGGTTCTCTGCCGCTTGATACAGGGACATTCAGTGTGCTCCGGAATTATTACAGCCAATTCGGTCTTGGCGTTCCGACAGGGATTGATCTGCCAAATGAAGCAACAGGGTATCAGGGATCAGATGTCACACCGGGATTGCTGCTGGATTTATCAATTGGCCAATATGATACGTATACACCTTTGCAAATGGCCCAATATGTTTCAACCATTGCGAATGGGGGCTACCGGATGAAGCCGCAGATGGTCAGGGAAATAAGGGAGCCCGCTCCTTCAGAAGGTCTTGGGCCGGTTGTGAAATCCTCTCAGCCTGAGATACTGAATAAACTAGAAATGAGCCAAAGCAATATTGAAAGGGTTCAAGAAGGCTTCAGACAAGTCATGCAGGAGAAGGGCGGAACAGGATATCCATACTTCATGGGTGCAGATTATAAGCCGGCCGGCAAAACCGGAACGGCACAGGCTTTTTATGATGGTCCTGTGAAAAGCAAATTTCTTTCGCCTACCTATAACCTAACGATGGTCGGATACGCTCCAAATGATCATCCTGAGATTGCCTTCTCGGTGGTTGTTCCGTGGGCGTATGATAAAAGTTCCAATTCCCATCCAATCAATCGAACCATCAGCAAAAGAATAATGGATAAGTACTATGAACTAAAATCTAAACATGATAAGGAACAATTAGAAGAAAAGAATATGGAAAAAATTGAGCAGAAGGTGATAAACGATTAACTAGAATAATTTTCAAGCCCTATTGCCATAATAAGAGCACTCAAGCCAGAGTGCTCTTTTTTTGAGAAAAAATGGGTCTATTTGTCACAAAAACCGACATAAAGCATCACATATTTACAAAACCTTAACAATTGGTTAAAACCAAGTTAATAGTCTAACGGTATTCTTATTCAAGTAGGACAAAAACACCACTTTAGGGGGAAAAGAAATAATGAAAAGCTTAAAATTTATGGCTGTTACTATTATGGCATCTTCTGTACTAGCACTTGCTGCTTGCGGAAATGGCGGCGAAACTAAAGAAGGCGAAAAAACAGAACAGACAGATAAAAAGCTATCCGGTGAAATCGCAATCGACGGTTCATCTACAGTAGCGCCAATCGGTGAAGCTGTTTCTGAAGAATTTTCTGCTGAAAACCCTGATGTAAAAGCACCAATCGGTGTATCTGGAACAGGCGGCGGTTTCGAGCGTTTCGTTGCAGGTGAAACTGATATTTCTCAAGCATCTCGCCCAATTAAAGATGAAGAAGCTAAAGCTGCTAAAGATGCTGGAATCGAATATACTGAATTTAAAATTGCGAACGATGGTCTTTCTGTTGTTGTAAGCAAAGAGAATGACTTTGTAAAAGAATTGACTGTAGATCAGCTTCAAGAAATGTGGACTGAGAACGGCAAAGCAGAAAAATGGTCTGATATCGATCCATCTTGGCCAAAAGAAGAAATCAAATTCTATTCTCCAGGAACTGATTCCGGAACATATGACTATTTCACAGAAGCTATCCTTGAAGCTAACGATAAAAAAGGCAACCCAATGACTAAATCTGCAACACTTTCTGAGGATGACAACGTTCTTGTAAAAGGTGTTCAAAACGATAAAAACGCAATTGGCTACTTCGGATACTCTTACTACTTCGAAAACAAAGACACTATGAGAGCTGTACCAATTGTAAATGAAGAAGGAAAAGCTGTTGAACCATCCAACAAAACAATTGAAGACGGTTCTTACAATCCGCTTTCCCGTCCGCTATACATCTATGTAAGCAATAAATCTCTTAAAGAAAAAGAGCAAGTTAAAGAATTCGTTAAATTCTACTTGGAAAATGCTCCAACACTTTCTGAAGAAGTTGGATATGTTAAACTTCCAGAAGACGAAACAAAAGAGCAAATGACTAAGTTTGAAGAAGCAACGAAATAATACCTGAACAATCTAATAGGTGAGGAGCAGCAATGCTTCTCACCTTCCTATGTATAGGGAAAGGGGTTTTCAAAAAATGGCTATGTCAAGCGGTCAATCAATACGCGACCTGATAAAAGAGAAAAAAGCCAAGAATAGTTCTGGCAGATTGGTTGAAAAAGCAGTACCGGTAATTTTATTGCTAACAGCAATTGTTTCCGTTCTTACCACACTTGGAATTTTGTACACGTTAATTGTAGAAACTGTTATTTTTTTCTCGCAGGTTCCATTCATTGAATTCATTACGAAAACAGAATGGCTTCCTTTTGCTTCAGGAGACGAAAATAAGGTTTATGGAATATCTGCATTGGTTTCTGGAACTCTCCTTGTAACCCTGATTGCAACAATTGTTGCGGTACCATTCGGGCTTGGAGCAGCCATATATTTGAGTGAATATGCTTCAGACCGCGTGAGAAGAATCGTTAAGCCGATACTTGAGATTCTTGCTGGTATTCCCACCATCGTTTACGGCTTTTTTGCATTGACTTTCGTTACTCCTCTATTACAAAAGCTGATCCCGGATCTTCCGTTTTTTAACGCGCTTAGCCCGGGAATTGTAGTTGGGATTATGATCATTCCGATGATTGCTTCCCTTTCAGATGATGCAATGAGCTCTGTGCCTAATGCCATCCGTGAAGGTGCACTGGCGTTGGGGGCAACAAAATTCGAGCTGGCCATTAAAATTATTTTGCCTGCCGCAATTTCAGGAGTTGTAGCGTCTTTCGTTCTTGGGATCTCCCGTGCAATCGGTGAAACAATGATTGTAACACTTGCAGGCGGATCAAATCCGAACTTTACTTTTAATCCTACGGAAACCATTCAGACGATGACTTCTTATATCGTTCAGGCAAGTACTGGGGATGCAGGATTTGGTACAACCCAATACTACAGTATCTATGCTGTCGGAATGACCCTGTTTGTGTTCACTCTCCTAATGAACATCCTGGCTCAATACATCTCACGCCGCTTTAGAGAGGAGTACTAAGATGAAATTAGTCGATCAAGCTCAAGTGGAAAAGAAGATGGGCAGACGCCTTATTAATAATCAAGTCTTTAAGTCAATCTTTTTGATTGCTACTCTTTTTTCACTCGTTGTACTGGGAATATTAATGTATCGGATATTCACTCAAGGATATGAATTCCTTTCAGCAGATTTCTTTAATAACTTTGCTTCCAGACGGCCTTCTAACGCAGGAATCAAGGCAGCTTTTATCGGAACTCTCTGGGTAATGGGCGTTACGATCCCTGTTGCTCTGATTTTTGGAGTGGGGACTGCAATTTACCTTGAAGAATATGCAAAGAAGAATAAATTCACCAGATTTATTCAGATGAATATTTCAAACCTTGCAGGCGTTCCATCCATCGTATTCGGTCTTTTGGGCTTAACCATTTTCGTCCGTTATTTTGAACTTGGAAGAAGCATCCTGGCAGCTGGTTTCACAATGGCTTTGCTCATTCTTCCGGTTATCGTAGTTGCATCGCAGGAGTCAATCCGCGCTGTGCCTGGACAGCTTAGAGAAGCATCCTTTGGTATGGGTGCTACAAAATGGCAAACAATCTATCGTGTCGTTCTTCCAACTGCGATCCCGGGTATCTTAACGGGAAGCATCCTTGCATTCTCCCGTGCAGTAGGGGAAACAGCTCCGCTTATCGTTGTAGGCGCATTTGCATACGTCAACTACTTGCCGGACGGACTGTTGAGTACGTTTACTGTTATGCCTATTCAAATTTACAATTGGGCTTCCAGACCGCAGACGGATTTCCATGATCTAGCTGCAGCTGGTATAATAATATTGTTTATTATCCTGATTGTAATGAATACAGTTGCTGTGCTGATTCGAAATAAATTTTCTAAAAGATATTAATACAATTTAATGGTTCTATAGGTGAAGGAGGATTTTCGCAATGGAAGTTAAAACAGTTGTGAAAGATAAACAAACATCAGGTATTAGTACAGATACAGCAAATGTTAATAAAAGTGTTGTTTATAAAACAGATAACCTAAATCTTTGGTACGGCAATAATCAAGCTTTGAAGAACATCGACCTTGATGTATATGAAAATGAAGTAACAGCGATTATCGGACCATCCGGGTGCGGTAAATCTACTTATATTAAAACTTTAAACCGCATGGTCGAATTGGTTCCGATTGTACGCACATCCGGTAAAATCATCTACCGCGGACAAAATATTTTTGATAAATCTTACCGTGTTGAAGAATTGAGAACACAAGTAGGAATGGTATTCCAAAAGCCAAATCCTTTTCCCAAATCCATCTATGACAACGTTGCATACGGACCGAGAATTCACGGAATCCGCGACAAAAAAGTCTTGGATCAGATTGTTGAACAGAGTTTAAAAGGTGCAGCAATTTGGGATGAAGTTAAGGACCGCCTAAAAGAAAATGCATATGGACTTTCCGGCGGCCAGCAGCAGCGTCTTTGTATTGCACGCTGCCTTGCAATAGAGCCGGATGTTATTCTCATGGACGAG
Organism: Metabacillus flavus; assembly: GCF_018283675.1. Classification (NCBI taxonomy): domain Bacteria; kingdom Bacillati; phylum Bacillota; class Bacilli; order Caryophanales; family Bacillaceae; genus Metabacillus; species Metabacillus flavus. Next base: position 2,533,168 of record NZ_JAGVRK010000001.1, on the reverse strand, counting down.
CCAACATCTGCCCTTGATCCGATTTCTACATTAAAGGTAGAAGAACTTGTTCAGGAATTGAAGCAAAACTATAGCATCATCATCGTTACACATAATATGCAGCAGGCCGCACGTATCTCCGACCGTACAGCTTTCTTCTTGAATGGAGAAGTGGTAGAGTACTCGAATACGAACAAGCTCTTTTCTACACCTGCAGATAAAAGAACTGAAGATTATATTACTGGCCGTTTCGGCTAATAGAAAAAAGCCGTGCTTGTTCAGCGCGGCTTTTTTTGAACGTATGAGATTTGAATCTTTCATGCATTTTCTAAGGAAAAAGAGTAAACTATTGAAATAAAAGAAATAGTTGGAGGTTGACAACATGGTCGTACGTGGAAAATTTGAATTTGATTTAAATACGCTTAGAGAAATGTTAATTGAAATGGGAAGTCTTACTGAAATTGCTTTAGCTAAATCAATCGATGCGCTGGAAAATCAAAATATTGAGAAGGCCTTAGAGATTATGGAAGAGGATGAAGCTGTCGACAATCTGGATGAGGAAATTAATGATCTTTCCATTTTGCTTATTGCGAAGCAGCAGCCGGTTGCGACAGATTTGCGCAGGATTATGGTCACCATTAAAATATCGAATGAAATGGAGCGTATGGCTGATTTTGCTGTAAATATTGCGAAATCTGCTATTCGAATCGGGGATGATCCTCTTATCAAACCGATAGAGACCATTAAAAAAATGCATGCGATCGCAACTGAGATGCTTTCATTATCCATTAAAGCTTTTAACGAGGAAGATGTTGTTCTTGCTAAAAAAGTGGCTGATATGGATGATGAGGTAGATAATTATTATGGACAGACGATCCGGGAGCTGCTTGAATTGACTCAGCACAGCCGTGAATCCATGTCACAGGTTACTCAGCTGCTGTTTGTGAGCCGTTATTTAGAGCGATTTGCTGATCATGCGACAAATATATCTGAAAACATTTTCTACCTTGTAAAAGGCAGACACTATGATTTGAATAATTAATAAAAACTCCGCTGATTATCCTCAGCGGAGTTTTTGTTATTGCTTAATGAGGTATTTTGCTGCTTCTTCATTGCTTAATCCAGTAGGAAGTTTATATCCGCCTTGACGAACCTTTGTATGTAAATCAGTATCGATCAGGTAGTCAGCAAATTCATTCGCGGATTTAATAACCTTTCCTTGCTCTAGCTTTTGGGCAATTTCAGCTGTACTTGTTCCTTCATAAATAAAGAAGCGGAAAGTTTCCTTTTTTGAAGGACTTTCAGTTTTAGCTGGTGTTTCTTCAGTTTTAGCTGGTGCCTCTTCAGTTTTGCTTGGTTCCGATACAGTTGCTTCTTTCGCTTTGACAAGGGTTTCGTACGTATCTCTTGAAACAGAAACCTGGCCTTCACTAGCTAGATAGGCAGATACTTGCTCTTCTGTTGCTTTTTCAGATTCAGCTGCCTCTTTAGGTGTGAGAAAATAAGAAATGGAAAGGATAGCGGTAGCGGTGATGATCCCGGCGGAGAAAGCTTGTATGCCTTTTCTGCTCATGTTAGAATCCTCTCGTTCCTCTTGATGATGGCCTGAACCTGTTTTACAGAAATATTTTCTGATTTTGCAATGGCATCAACCGTCATTCCATGCTTATACTTCGCAATAACCTTTTTCTCGATATGATAGTCTAGCTGCTCTTCTTGAGACAGCGACTGGATGTCATCCTGTAAAATTTCCTCTTCCAGCACTTTTACTTTTTTCTTAAGCTTGTAAATCTCCTGCATGGCTGATAGCTGGAGCTGATCCAGATCTTTTTCGATTTCCTGGACCTTATCCTTCTTCGTAAACGAGTACACCAATAGGGCAATGGCTGCGATCAGCAATACCACGATGACAATTTCCATTTAATCTTCACCTTCTAATAAAGTTTTCACTTATTCTTTATATCATAGTTTGTCGAATTTTTTAATGGTTTTTCCTATAAATTATAGGAATTTCGTTAAATTTCACTTGTTCACATGCTTGGAGTTGTACCAATGTGAAATTTGCATTATAGTTAAGAAAAACAGCGAAATGAGGAAAGAGCGGATTGAATTTCGACCGGGCTCAAGAAACTTCAGGTACAGATTGGATAAAGGCAAAGCAAGTCTCATCCCTGCTGATCACTGAATGGCATGTTTCAGCGGTCACGGAAAGAGCATCTTCCATTCTCATGCATGAAGATTATGAAAGCCTTTACAAGATAATAAGACTTTCTTTATATCCTGATGGTTCAAAACAGCCGATCCGCTATGACTATCCGATGTATTCCTCAACTGGAAAGATGGATCTGCATACAAGATTAGGGTTCTGTGCTTTCCAATTAAAATTACTGTTTTTTAATTCCTCCAACATGATGCTGACTGCAGCTAAAACACCAGATATCCCCTTAGATCTTTCTGATAGGATGAATGACCCGTCTCATGCAGATTACCGGCTTTATTTTTCCGCCTACACTGATTATGGAGAATGGAAATAATCCAATGAAACCACTTTCGAAAAATGCGCCCATCCTAATGTTTTCAACAGAATATCCTCCACAAATATGGGGAGGACTCGGAACACACGCTGCACAATTAACACAAGAGCTTTCCGCGGCTGAAACTCATGGAATGCTAGTTACCTTACCGGCACCATCGCATGAGCCAGAATACGAAAAGCAGCATTCCTTTACGATATACCGTCCGCAGCTGCAGAATGAAGAATACGATAATTCTTATGAATGGATGGTGAACATTAATCTAACCTGGATTAAGGCGATCCAATCCCTTCAGCCATCGTTTTGTCTTGTACATGCCCATGACTGGCTGACAGCTGGAGCGGCTATCTATGCTAAAAGAATGTACAGAATCCCTCTAATCGCTACCATTCACTCCTTGGAAACCGGCAGAAAAAAGGTGCTGAAAACCCCCGCTGAAAAAATGATTCATGAAATGGAAAAGAAGCTGATAAAAGAAGCAGATGAGCTAATCGTCTGCAGTAATTTTATGCGGGAAGAAATTCTCTTTGAAGAGGCAGATTCTAAGAAAATATCTGTAATCCATAACGGAGCTGTTCCTTTCCAAAAAAATTCTTTGGGAAATCCTTTTATTAGTCCATATATCTTTTCGATGGGCCGCTTTGTGCCTGAAAAGGGATTTGAGGACTTAATCACGGCTTTTTCAAAAATTAAAAGCGAGCATCCTGCATTGAAGCTGATCATTGCGGGAGAAGGACCGGGAAAAGAAAAATACGAAAAACTGGCAGAATCTTTAGAGGTTCATCAAGACGTCATATTTCCAGGTTTTATAAAGGGTGATGAACTGAATAGATATATACAATATGCAGCTGTAGCATGCATTCCAAGCCGTTACGAACCCTTTGGCTTGGCGGCCCTTGAGTTTATGGCGGCGGGGAAGCCGATAGTCGTTTCCGATGCTGGAGGACTTCCTGAAATGATCGTACACAATGAGAGCGGTATGATTTATAAAAGCTCCCGCATAGACGATTTAAAACGTTCGATTCAAGAGCTATTGAATCATCCAGAGAAGGCAGCAGTCCTTGGTATGAAAGCACTCAATGAATCAAAAAAATACAGCTGGAGTTCAGCAGCAAATAAGACAATCAATCTATACAAGAAATCACTGCAGCACATGTGAGAGGAAGGGGTTTCATATGAAAGCAGTAATTCTGGCAGGCGGGATGGGCACAAGACTGGAGCCCCTGACAACCAGATTGCCCAAACCGATGGTACCTTTGCTGAACAAGCCTGTTCTAGAATATGTCATTCAATATCTAAAGTATCATGGAATAAATGATATTTTAATGGCTTTATGCTGGAAAAGCAGTATCATAGAACAGCATTTTGGGGATGGATCAAACTTCGGAGTCGAGATTACTTATATTAAAGAGAAATATCCGTTAGGTACGGCTGGCTGCCTGAAATTAGGTGAACATTTTTTGAATGAAGCCTTCTTGGTTGTAAGCGGTGATACGATCTGCAATTTTGATTTGCATGCTGGCATTCACGCACATAAAAGGTCAGGATGCATAGGTACTGTTTTTGCTGTCAGAAAAATCCAGACAGGTGATTATGGAAGCATGATCGCCCATCCGTCCGGACGTATTGTCGAGTTTATGGAAAAGCCCTATCGAACTGAGGTATACAGCGAATATATCAACGCAGGGATGTATATATTTGAACCCGAATTGTTTCATTACATCTCAGAGGATGAACCTCAGGACATTTGTAAGGATATTCTGCCCATACTCCTTGGAAGAGGTGTACAAATGTATAAGGCAGAAGGGTATTGGTCTGACATTGGATCTCATTCCGAATACAGGGCGGCTCAATTTGACTTGCTTTGCGGAATCAACAATCTCTCTCCTGAATGTCTCTCCTATTATGATTTAAAGGATATGATTTGTTTAGGAGAAGGAACCGTAATTGAACAAGGAACGGTTTTAGAAGGGCCTGTACTAATAGGAAGAGGGACATTAATAGAGAAGGGCTGCAAAATCGGTCCATATGCAATAATTGGCGACGGATCTCACATTGCAGCAGGTTCCCGAATCGAAGAATCCATTTGCTGGAGTCATCAGCAAATCCACTCCTGCACCCATATCAGCGGTTCAGTATTAGGAAGCTGCTGTGAAATAAAAGCTTTCAGTGAACTCAACAACGGCTCGGTATTAGGTGAAAATGTAGTTCTGGAGGGTGAAAATGTGGTCAAAGAGCACGTACGGGTATGGCCGGGCACTAAAGTTCCTAAAGGAACACATTTAGAGGATACTTTTTCTGCGAAGTATTTTGCGGAAAAGGAGGTTTTTTACACTAAAGGCCGCATCGATCTATCCATGGAAGAGGGAGGTACCATCAAAGCGGTTAAGCTGGCCCAGGCATTCGCAGCTGCATGCGGTAAAACCGGAGTAATCGCAGGTAGTGACGGGAGTGCCCTTTCCTCTTTAGTAACCAATCTCTTTACTGACTCCTTACGATCATTTGGCTGTCCAATCTATATGGAGGAAGACCCGGTCCCCCCCTCTGCTTTAAGATATGGATGCTATAAATTTCACCGCATGGGGGTTTATGCATTCTCAACAGATCATGTATGCAGCATTATGCTATTCGATGGGGCAGGGCAAATCCTGCCGTCTGAATTGGAGAAATCTATCGAATTGCATTATTCCAAAGCAACCCTCGTTTCAAGCAAAATTGCCGGCACAAAGACGAGATTATCCGGTTTGGCAAAAGAGCACAATCATTTCCTTGAAACTGAAGAAATGGGAATAAAAGCATCTTCAGCATTGAAATACGGCTTGGAAATGGATGCACTCTCCTACCGATTTTACCGGGATTTGATGGAAGAGCCCTTCATCGTAAAATTAGAACCTGCAAATTTTAATAAAAGGCTGGATTTAATTTTCAGGCTGGATGAGCGGGAGCAAACACTTGAATTAAAAGGAGCGCATGGGGATTTGCCGATCACTCCCTCAATCCTGAACGAAATCTTCCATCACCGTTTTGAATTGCCTGAAGCGGAGACACCCGTTCAGCTGCTTTCCGCCCTGCTAAAGGGGATTAATAAGGACCCCTCGCTGAAAGATAAGCTATCACTTTACTCCAATGCTGCCTGCCAGCACGTGTCGTGCCGTTCCGGTTATGAAAGCAGGGTGCTCAGCCGTTTGATTTCAGATGAAGATTTTGAACGGATCAGATTATCTGAAGGAGTCAACATACACCACGGCGAAGGCAATTGGACACGAATCGCTGCGTTGAAGAATGATGCCGTATTATCCATCATTACAATGGATCAGCGCCCTGAAGAAGCATTGAAAACAAATGAGGTTTACACAAACAAAATAAAACACTTTCAAAAATGAAAAATAAAGTGGAATTTCTAGAGTATCAGTGGTATGATGTTAAAGTCTGATTAGATTTAATGATTGAACAGTTTGGAGGGATAATCATGCGTGTGAATATTACACTTGCTTGCACTGACTGTGGTGAGCGTAACTATATCTCTAAAAAGAATAAACGTAATAACCCGGATCGTATGGAGCTTAAAAAATATTGCTCCAGAGAGAAAAAAATGACAGTGCACCGCGAAACAAAGTAAGCAGCAGGGAATTCATTCCTGCTGTTTTTTTTATGGATTTTACTGTGAATGTAAAAGCTTGCATATATAATAGAATCAGTACATATAAAAGCGGTGAATAAAAAATGAAGAAAACAAGCTTACGGGAGCAGATGAAAATTAAGCTCCAAAAAATGGACGATGTTCAATATAATGAGTACTCTCTATTGATAGAACAGCAATTCCTAACATCCCCGCTTTGGAAAAATGCCAGAACAATCGGGTTAACCATTTCACAAAATAGGGAAGCAAATACAAGGAGCATCATCGAAAAAGGCTGGAAAGAGGGAAAACGAATTGCGGTCCCTAAATGTTTTCCGGCATCGAAAGAGATGGAATTCAGGGTAATTACATCATTTAACCAGCTGGAAACTGTATATTACGGGCTGCAAGAGCCTATTCCAAGTATGACGGATCCGGTGGATAAATGTGACATTGAAATGCTGGCCGTACCAGGGCTATGCTTTGACAGCAGAGGCTACCGCATTGGCTATGGCGGAGGATATTATGACCGTTATTTGCAGAATTTTACCGGCCATACAGTGTCTCTTGCCTTTTCGTGTCAGGTTCTTCCTCTTGTTCCTTCCGAAAACTTTGATGTACCTGTTCAAAGAATCATAACTGAAAAAGAGGTGCTTCATTGCCGTGAGTAATCCCATACATATCATAGGGCTTCTATTAATCGGGCTGATTTCACTGGCAGGATGGAAAATCAGGTCTTTGACCTTAAGCGGTGCCGCCGCCGCATGCCTGATCGGACTTTTAATTTATCTGGGGTATGGCTTTCATGGACTGTTTTTGCTTGGAGCATTTTTCGCCAGCTCAAGTCTGCTGAGCAAATATAAGCGGAATAAGAAAAAAGTGCTGGATGAGATGCTGGAAAAGGGTGACCGCCGGGACTCTGTTCAGGTTATGGCAAATGGCGGAATCTCTTCGATTGCAAGCTTCCTATTTTGGCTGACCGGAGCGGATTTGTGGACTGCTGTTTTCTGTACTTCGATTGCAGCTGCAAATTCAGACACATGGGCATCTGAAATTGGCACACTCAGTAAAAAAGCTCCTCGCATGCTGCTGTCTTTAAAGAAGACTGTAAAAGGAACGTCGGGAGCAGTCTCTCTTCTAGGTACCGCTGCCGCTGCAGCCGGCGCTGGTTTCATCGCGGTTCTTTCCGTCTTTGTTTTTAATCTGGACTGGACATGGGGACTAATGATTGCGCTGGTCGGGTTCGGAGGAAATCTGGCAGATACACTTCTGGGAGGAACGGTACAAGTAAAGTACGAATGTCCTGTATGCGGAAAAGTAACAGAGAAGAAAATACATTGCAGTGTAAAAGGCCGTGTCGTTCAAGGATACTCGTTCTTGAATAACGATGCAGTGAATATGATCTCCATCTGTATTGCAGCTGCTTTATCTGCCGCTGTGGTTTTCCTATTCTAAACATCCTGAGAATAGCCTGTTAAAAATTACAAAGATACGGATAAAATCGAGAATGTCGGCAAACAGTATGAGCAGGAGGGATTTTTATGAATCGAGTAATAGGCTACCTGCTTGCTTTGCTTGGCGGTTATCTTTTATACCAATTCAGATACCGCTTACTGAACCTGATTCTCGGAAACCAGACAATGCGGGCATTTTTCATCCGGCTTTCCTTAAGAATTCCATTTGTAAGAGATAAGTTTCTGCATAAAGCATTCTTTTAACAGCACGAGCGGATAGTGGGGGACTCCTCTCGCAGCATGCGGGATAGGCGAGACTCCGGCAGGCGCTGTGCGCCTTGCAGGGGACCTGGGCCCTCACCACCCGCCTCCCGAAGGAATGTGAGCAACAAACCGCATTCATAGGAACAAAGTTTGTGAGAACCCTAAAACCTACGAATGAGGCATCAGAAATTCATCTGATGCTTTTTTCATTTCCTCAAATGCAAGTGTTAACCCTTTCTATTTCAAGGAGGGTCTTGATATAATATCCATAACAAAAATGGGTGCTGGAGAGGTTGCAATGGCGTTAGAGCAGGATGTTTTTTATTGGAGTATCATCGGTCAGCTGATGGACAGAAAGTACCGCTTTGTCACAATGGCAGAGGATCAAAATGAAGTTTGGCTGGAAAGCCAGCGGGTTGCTGATTTTCAGCTTGTCCGTTTTGTAAGAATGGATGCAGATTGGGGAAACAGGCTTGAGCAGGATATGGAACGTGCGGCGAGTATGTTTGATGAAATCCGGAAAGATGCTGGAAGAAAATCCATGAATATTCTAAACATCTATATTTCCGCTTTCGCTCCTGTGGATGACTGGGAGCATCTTGTCGAAAAGCCTTATTCCCACGGAAATATTGTACTTAAAAATGTACTTATTTATGATGAAATCAGGTCTGAGGGCATTATTTCAATGGAGGATATGCTATCTGTCCGCCTGGAAAAAGAACTTCCGGAAATCACGGACTACGAGGAGCTTCATTCTTACAGGGCCAAGGTTATTGAGAAAGAAAATACACGGGTAACTCAGGAAAGAAAGCTGTTTGAGTATGGGAAACCAAGATTCACAAAAATTCTCCTTGCAATCCAAATTATTGTGTTTATCCTTATGGAGCTTGCAGGAGGGAGCCAGAATAACCAGACGCTTGTGAACTTCGGTGCTAAATTCAATCCTTATATTATGGAAGGTGAATGGTGGAGGCTTATTACGCCCATGTTCCTCCACATTGGCTTCATTCATCTTCTGATGAACTCAATGGCGCTTTATTTCATTGGAGAAGCGGTTGAGAAAATGTTCGGCTCAGCCAGGTTTTTGATGATTTATTTCTTTTCTGGAATCATGGGGACCCTCGCAAGCTTTGCATTTAATACATCGATTTCAGCCGGTGCTTCGGGAGCCATTTTCGGCTGCTTTGGTGCGCTGCTTTATCTTGGCGTCGTCCAGCGTGATTTATTTTTGCGCACGATCGGACCAAACATCCTGGTGGTGATTGGCATCAACCTTGCTTTAGGTTTCACAATATCCAATATTGATAACGCAGGACACATAGGCGGACTTATTGGCGGCATGGCTGCAGCATTTGCTGTGCAGCTGCCTTCGCAGTCCAAATCGGTAAGACAGGGATTGGCTGCTGCAGCAGGACTGGTTCTGGCTGTTTCTCTTGCGGCGTTCGGCTATTCAAGATGGTGACGTTAAATGGATGGCTGCAGGGGATTCCTGCAGCCATTTTAACTGTTTGTATCTGCATAAATTCAGGCTTTTTTTTCTTGACTACACTTACATTCTCCGATACCTTATATATGGAAGTACTTGTGCAATAAATGAGGTGAAGGCTTGAATACAGTTTATGATGTCCGACAGCTTTTAAAAAAGTACGGGACAATTATTTATATCGGGGACCGGGTGGCAGACCTCGAACTGATGGAAGACGAGGTTAGGCAGCTTTATGAATCAAAGCTGATTGAAACGCAGGTTTTCCAAATGGCTCTGCTGATCCTTCGCCACGAAGCACAGATCGAGCGGGAGAAAAGAGAACGTTAATTAATTAATTTTGTGCAAGCGGTTTCCTTAATTTATTAGACAAAGGACTGAGAGACATGAGCGAGAAGTGGCTGGTTGGTGTAGATTTGGGAGGAACCACAATTAAGATGGCTTTTATTTCCCTTTACGGAGAAATGGTCAGCAAGTGGGAAATCCCTACTGATAAAACAGGAAAGACGATTACAATGGATATTGCGAAAGCGATTGATGCAAAACTGCAGGAACTTGGGGAAACAAAATCCAGATTGGCGGGAATTGGAATGGGTGCTCCAGGCCCTGTTGATCTTGCATCGGGACTTGTTTATCAAACGGTCAATCTTGGCTGGCTGAACTATCCGCTTAAAGACCATCTTGAGGTGGAAACAGGTCTCCCTGCTGTGATTGATAATGATGCGAACATTGCAGCAATCGGCGAAATGTGGAGAGGTGCAGGCGATGGAGCGAAGGATGTCATTTTAGTGACTCTTGGAACCGGAGTCGGCGGCGGTATCATTTCAAATGGCAACGTCATCCACGGCGTTAATGGAGCCGGAGGAGAAATCGGTCACATTACATCTATTCCGGAAGGCGGAGCTCCTTGCAACTGCGGCAAATCAGGCTGTCTTGAGACAGTAGCATCCGCAACAGGGATTGTCAGAATTGCCAAAGAAAAGCTTGGGGAGTCTGATCAGGATAGCCTGCTGAGGAATGCACTAAATGAAACAGGAGAAATTTCTTCTAAAGACGTTTTTGAATTCGCAGCTAAAGGCGATGTCATTGCTCAGGAGACCGTTGAATTTGTGAGCTTCCATCTTGGTCTTGCCCTTTCCAGCCTGGCTAATGGCCTTAACCCGGAGAAAATCGTAATTGGCGGCGGGGTTTCAAAAGCCGGTGAATATTTGAGGGTGCATGTAGAGAAGTACTTTAAGAAATATGCTTTCCCAAGAGTCGCAGAAGGGGCAGCTATTGAAATTGCCACTCTTGGAAATGATGCAGGTGTAATCGGCGGAGCTTGGCTTGCGAAAACCTTACTCACTGAATATTAATGGGGAAAAGCGAGTATGTGCATATTAAAAAGGAGCCTTTGCATGAGGCTCCTTTTTTATGAATGTTTTTGAGCTTAAAATGGTGAAATGTATAAGAAGTGCATCTATAAAGGCACGATTCTAAAAATTGCTGTGATGCTGACTAATGGATACCGGTAAAAATCAACCTCTCTTAGCTCTTTGTTCAAAACAGCGGTACAGCTGCTTAAAAAGAATATGTAATAAAAACTAAAAGTCTTTAACAAGCTGTAATATAAACCGGTTTGCCTTGATTCTGCAAGGGGTATAGATTACAGTCAAAATATAATTCTACCATTGTTATGTAATCTAAGTATTAAAAGCATTGATTTTTTGTAAACGAAGTATTAAGATATGATTTAGCTTGTTAATAAATCCTTTACTTTATTTGGGAAAAGAATAGATGAAAGCAATGCGCAGTTCTGCCGGACGAGGAGGTAAATGAATGCGTAAAAACTCAATATCAAAAATTTCTTTTTTGCTCATAGCTACATTGTTCATGTGGCTTAAAACTTACATTGTCTATAAAACTAGTTTCGACATTAAAATTGAAAACTGGAAACAGGAATTTATCCTTTTTATCAATCCGCTCAGCTTCCTGCTCTTTATTTTTGGAATCGGATTGTTTATGAAGGAAAAGAACAGGAACGGGTATGTATTTATAGTCAGCATCCTGCTAACTGTTATCCTGCTTGCCAACATGGTCTTTTTCCGATTCTTTAATGATTTCCTTACCATTCCGGTATTGTTCCAGTCAAGCAACATGGGCGACCTTGGAAGCAGTATTTCTTCATTGTTCCAGCCTGTTGATATTCTGCTGTTTGTAGACTTGATCATCATGTTCTGGCTGCTTAGGAAACCTGCTTTCCGCTCTGAGTCTCGGGCAACAAGAAAAGAACGCTCTGCATATTATTTACTGGTAGCAGCGATCTTCTTTTTTAATCTTGGCCTTGCTGAAACAGAACGCCCGCAGCTGCTAACAAGATCTTTCGACCGTGAAATGCTTGTTAAAAACATCAGTGTATATAACTTCCATGTCTATGATGGAATTATTCAATCTAAAACGTCTGCACAGCGTGCAATGGCAGACAGCACAAATTTAACAGAAATTCAAAACTATATTAAAGCAAATAAAAAAGAGCCAAATCAAGATATGAAGGGAATCGCTAAAGGCCGCAACGTCATTATGGTTTCTCTTGAATCTACTCAGTCATTTGTATTGAATGAAAAAAAATTGAACGGCCAGGAGATTTCTCCATATTTGAATGATTTGGCAAAACAGAGTTACAACTTCACTAATTTTTATCATCAGACAGGACAGGGGAAAACTTCTGATGCAGAATTCCTTGTAGAAAATTCTTTATATCCGCTTGGCAGGGGAGCTGTCTTCTTTACAAACCCTGACAACGAATTCAATGCTGCTCCGGAGATTATGAAGCAAAATGGATATACAACAGCTGCATTCCATGCAAATAACAAATCTTTCTGGAACCGCGATCTCATTTACAATTCATTTGGGTATGATAAATTCTATGACGTAAACAGCTATAAGGTAACGCCGGAAACTTCCGTTGGCTGGGGGCTTAAGGATAAAGAGTTTTTTGAACAAACGGCAGACCATATGAAAGAAATGAAGCAGCCGTTTTATTCCAAGTCCATTACACTTACGAATCACTTCCCGTTTGAATTAAGTGAAGAAGATATAACCATTGATAAATTCGATTCGAACAGTAAAACACTGAATAATTATTTTACTACAGTTAAATATCAGGATGATGCTGTCAAACGTTTTATTGAGAAGCTGAAAGAAGATGGACTATATGATAACTCCATCATTGTATTCTACGGAGACCATTACGGTATTTCTGAAAATCACAATGAAGCAATGGCTAAGTTTTTAGGAAAAGAAGTTACTCCTTTTGAATCTGAACAGCTTCAGCGTGTTCCGTTTATCGTTCATATTCCCGGTGTAACAGATAAGAATCCTAAGGAGATTGATACTGTAGGCGGACAGATTGATATTCGCCCTACTATCATGAACCTGCTGGGTATTGATACAAAAGATCAAGTAGAGTTTGGAAATGACCTATTTTCTAAAGATCGCCTTCCATTCACTGTCATGCGTGACGGAAGCTTTGTGACAGATAAATATGTCTACACCGATAATATTTGCTACGATAAGAGTACTGGACAGCCTGCAAAAGATGAAAATGTGTGTGAACCATACGTTGATAAAGCTAAGAAAGAGCTTGACTACTCAGACAAAATTATCTATAGCGATTTGTTAAGATTCTACAACAAAGAAGAACAAAAATCGGCAGAAAAAAAATAGCAGGCTCAGGAGCTTTGGTCACATGACCAAGGCTCTTTTTTTAGGGAAAATGAACCAAACCCTCTCTTTTTTCTATAGACAAATGGCTCATTTTCACTGGTTCAGAAAGGAGTATCCCTCTCATAAAATGAATTGTATGAAAGGGGGATTTACTTTGAAGATCAGACTGAAAGAAAGTGTTGAAATAAACGCCCTGGCAGCGTACTTTGAGATTCCCGCGATTTTAATTGAACAATCCAATCAGACGTTAACCGATCCCATTCCATCTGAAGCCATTGTGAATATCCCTGGATATGAGTGGGGGCTAACCGGCCTTTCAATCCCGTCAGCCTTTGAACCGGAGGATGCAATGGAGGGCTGCGATAAAGCAGTGAAAGTTTCAGAACGCATCGTGTTTAGACAAAAAAGCTATACATCAGCTTGTTTCTATCGTGATATAGAAAAAATGGTTCTAAAGTACCCGTTTATTCGCACTCATATAATTGGAAAAAGTATACGAAATCAGCCTATAATAGAGATAACAATGGGTACAGGAAAAAGAAACGTTCATATGAATGCCTCCTTCCACGCAAACGAATGGATTACTTCTGCTGTATTAATGGATTGGCTTGAACAATATGCAAATGATCTTGTTCACGGAAAAGCCAGATTTGGCCATTCTTCTCTTCAGCTTTATACGCATACCTCCCTTTCGGTTGTTCCTATGGTCAATCCGGATGGTGTCGACCTTGTCCTTGAAGGCCTTCCGGATGATAGCGATTTAAAGAAAACCGTTCTCCAAATCAACCATCAATCTCTTGATTTTTCTCAATGGAAAGCGAATATTCGAGGTGTGGATTTAAATAATCAATTCCCTGCCTATTGGGAAATTGAAAAGGAAAGAAAGCTTCCAAAAACTCCAGCTCCAAGAGATTATCCAGGAGATTGTCCGCTTTCAGAACCAGAAGCCAGGGCAATGGCTCGACTATCTGAAGAGAAGGGGTTCGACCGGCTTTTATGTTTTCACACCCAAGGAGAAGAAATTTACTGGGGCTATTTAAATCGGGAGCCTGAGGAAGCTGCATTAATTGTTAAGGAGTTTTCTATATTAAGCGGTTATACAGAAGTGCGGAATATTGACAGCCACGCCGGCTACAGAGATTGGTTTATCCATGAATGGGGCCGTTCCGGCTATACAATTGAATTGGGGTTAGGAGTAAATCCTCTTCCGCTAGTTCAATATGAAAGCATCCGCAAAAAAGGGGAAGGTATCTTTTGGGCCGCCTTATATATGTAAGCAGGAAAAAAGAAAGGTGAAGAAGGTATGAGAAGCAATCGATTCCGTGTGATGACGGCAGCTTTTGCCCTTGCAGCGGTGACTGCAGGCTGTACAAATGCTGAGCAGCAAAATATCCCCGCTGCTGAAGCAAATATTGAGAAGAATCAGCAGAAACAGGAGGATTCCATTGTTCCCTACCAAGCGAATGGACAGACATTTCAAATGGTTGGTGGATGGATGGGGAATCATACGGTTGTTTTTGCAGAATATGAGGATCAGCAAACCATCCTGTATACGTACAGCTTAACCACTGGTGAAAAATCGGAGCTATACAGCGTCAATATGCCAGTTACTCATTTTGAAACATCTCCTAAAGGCGATTACCTCCTGCTGCAGGGCAGTCCTTCGTCAAAACAAATTGTTTTACTTTTGATTGACGCACAGGGAAAAGAGTTGTTTGAGGAAAAATTTTCATCACACGATCTTGCTTTTTCATGGAGTAAAAGCAATTCTGACCGGCTGTTCGTGACAGCATTTAACGAGGATTGGACCTACAAGACCGCCATATACCATCCACTGAGCGGATACGAAGATGCTAACCCAATAGATGCTCCATTTGCTGAATGGAATGGAGAAGACAAACTGCTCTTTGCTAAAGATCATAGCCTGCAGCAATCAGATATTTATCAGTTCGATCCGGAAAAAAACGAGGAAAAACTGGCGGCAGAAATGGTGCTTGCTGTCTATGCAAAAAAAAATGCATGGATCACCTTGAGTCAAGTAAATGGAGAGATTGATTACAATATCCATGATGGGAAGAAAACTCATCGATTCCCTGCTTCTCTGAATCAGATGGAAGGAACGGCTGAAATTCCTAAAGCGGAAATTAGTCCAAATGGGAAAGAGTTTCTAACCTATGAATACAACAAAGAAACGGGTAAACTGGATTTAATTTCTTTTTCTTTTTCCAATGAGAAAAAAAAGGTTCGTCTTGAAGATGCCGTTAACGTGCCCTTGCTGTTCTCCCCGGATGGAACAAAAGTATTATACGGTTTTCAGCTTGAAAAGGTATTTGATATGATCACCGGAAGTCTGAAAACCCTGATCAAGTTTTAGCTTCTAAGTCTATGATATACTTAAAAGAAAAGAAGGGCAGGAAAGATTCATGCCAATAGCTGATGTTACAATCATACCAATTGGAACCGCTACACCAAGTGTCAGCGCTCATGTAGCGGGTATCCAAACCATATTAGAAGGGTACAAGTCAGAGGGGAAAATAACATTCCAGCTGACCCCCATGAATACGTTAATTGAGGGAGAGCTTCCTGTATTATTTGAAGTGATCCAAGCAATCCATGAAGCACCTTTTCAGGAGGGCATATCAAGAGTAGCAACCAACATCCGGATAGATGACAGAAGAGATAAGAAAACAACAATGCAGGGCAAGCTGGAAAGTGTCCAAAAGCATTTGAAGAAGAACTAAGAAGCTCTACATAAAAAAGCTGGCCTAATTGAGGCCAGCTTTTCTTTGGGCAAACGATTCTAATTAGGCAGTGAAACCGCGCTCTGACCGTTAAAACATAAAACCGGCAATCATTTTATGTCTGGCGGGGCAGTTATGAAGCGCTGCTGGTTTTTCTAATGATGAGTCGGATATCCATGACTGATGACGGTCATAATGGTGAACCAGCCAAACACGCCGACTGTTGCGACACAAAACATGATCCCGAGCATGTTTTTTTCTTTAAAGGCGCGATATACCCCAAATACTGCTAACAGCGAAATTAATGAAAAGATGATGACCAACCCCATTGCCAATCCCCCTTGCAATCGCTTCATGGAAAAAATAAAAACAAGTTCTCATAACAATTTTAAACGTTTTCAAAATGAAAGTCGAGTTAAAATTTTCCATGGTTTCTTTCAGCAGCAAGGTATTTCAGCATAATCCCAAATCATTGAAAGTTTTCGGATTTTCCTTAATAATAAAGGATATATCTAAATTAATTTGGCAAGTTAATTGCTGATTCTGCCACTCTGGTGATTGGGGCGGACTGCATGAGACTCGTGTTAAAAAAGCGGGATTTGAGGCGTTAATCAGCAGGCAAGGTTAACAGAGCCATAAATTTAAGAAAATAAACGGGGTGCTGCTATGAATTGGGAACGAATTCCGCTAGGTCCACTGCAAACAAACTGTTACGTGTTAAGCAATAAAGATAAGGAATGCATTATCTTTGATCCGGGAAGCGAAGGAAACAAATTGAATCAGCTTCTTCAGGCAAGAGGCTTAAAACCATTAGCTATATTGCTTACTCATGCTCATTTTGATCACATAGGTGCTGTCGATGAAGTACGCGGCCGGTGGAACGTGCCGGTCTATGTACATAAAAAGGAGAAGGACTGGCTGCCGTCGCCAGAGCTGAATGGCTCTCATTTCTTCCAGGCAGGACCTATTCACGCCAGACCGGCTGATGAATTTGTTCTGCCTGGCGAACCGCTTACATTTAAAGATTTTACATTTCAAGTTCTATATACTCCAGGACACTCTCCCGGCAGCGTTTCTTACTATCATGAGGAAACAAAAGCTGTATTCAGCGGAGATGTCCTGTTCAAAGAGGGAGTCGGAAGGACTGACTTGCCTGGCGGAGATCATCAGCTGCTAATCAAGAGCATCCATGATCAGTTAATGAATCTGCCGGAGGATACGTTTGTGCTGTCCGGTCACGGCCCAGAAACAACGATACAGGATGAAATGGATCGAAATCCTTTTTTGAACGGATTTTAAGTTGAAAAGCCTGATCATTCAGCAAATCGAAGAAAATGGAGGTTTTCTTTCATTTGCGGACTATATGGGTCTATGTCTGTACCATCCTAAGCATGGCTATTATATGACAGGAAGCCAAAAAATCGGCATAGAAGGCGATTTTTATACGTCCAGTTCCATTTCCGAATTTTATGGAGCGGTTATGGCGAGATGGTTTATTAAAAAAGTGGAAGCCGGGGAAATACCCCCGGTTTTTTGTGAAATGGGAAGCGGCACCGGGGCATTCATCCAGCCCTTTTTAAACGAATGGAAAAGGATATCTCCCTCTTCTTATCAGGAAGGAGTGGTTTATTGTATCGAGACAAGCCCATACCATGCGGCGGCGCTTGATTCTCTGGAGGTATTCGTTCTATCTTCCATACAGGAGCTCCCTGACGCATTCTCCGGCGTTTTCTATTCCAACGAACTATTTGATGCATTGCCCGTCCAGATCGCTCAAAACCGAGAGGGACGGATTGAAGAGATTGGTGTGGGAGCAGATCAGGGAAAGCTCATCTTCAAAGCGAGAGAAGATCATCAGGACTCTCTGTCTGATTATCTAATTTGGGCTGAAATCACCCTGCCGGAAGGATATAGGGCCGAGATTCCCATCGCAATGCTCGGACTGCTGGAGAATCTGCAGAATAAACTTGGGAATGCTTACATCGTAACCGCAGATTATGGATATTTCTCAGAACAGCTGCAAACACGCAAAAAAGGGACAATCCGAGGCTACAAAAACCATATTCTTATCCCCGACCCCTTTAAGCATCCATTTCAAATGGATTTGACCTACGACATACCTTTAACAGCCTATATTAAAAAAGCAGCGGAATTTGGCTGGGTGAAAGCTGCTGTCCAAAAGAAAACCGAATTTTTTTGGGAGAACGGTCTTACAGATTTTCTTCAGGAAACCTCTGACCCAAATCCATTTTCAAAAGCAGCAAAAGATAATCGGGCCATCCGATCCCTCTTATCTCACGAAGGAATAAGCGAATCGTTTTATGTTCTCATCCATAAAAAAAGAGGCTGAAAATCAGCCTCTTTTTTAATATTGAAAAAATTAAGAACGAAGTTAATGGCCTCCTTGACCAGGAACCATCATAAAAGTAGTCCAATACGTGAATCCGACAAAGAATACGGTTAAATAGGCTCCAAAAATATAAATGTACATTCGTTCAGATAATTTAAGATAGGATAAAAATACAAAAAATACCGTTTGAGCAAAGAATAACAAAGACGTTTCTTCCATTTCCCCTAAGTAAAACATGACCGCAAAGATCCCAGTCCAGAATCCCAGCACACGAAACATCCGATCCATATGCAAATTCCTCCCTTACCCCTCTAGTCCATCCACTTATATTATAAAGGACATTTCCTTTCATTGTAAATAAGCGTTTACATTTGGGACCTTGCAATGAGTGATAATTAAAATGCTTTTTATTGTACAAAGTATGTACAAATGATGTACAATACAAATACAGACAAATAAACTGAACTTGACTATAAAAGCCTTTGAAAATTATGGAGGAGGAACGATCATATGAGCGACTTAACTTTTTTCACTTATCCTAGCTGCACTTCATGCAGAAAAACTAAACACTGGCTGAAAGCAAACGAGGTCGATTTTGAGGAAAGGCATATGTTCCGAGAGACTCCTAACGCAGATGAACTTAAAAAAATTCTCCAGCTGACGACAGACGGCATAGATGAAATTCTTGCCACGAGAAGCCAAACCTTCAAAGAACTGAATCTGGACATAGAAGATATGAATCTGTCATCGCTGCTGAAGCTTTTATCCGATGAACCGAAGCTTCTCCGCCGGCCCATCCTGACAGATGGAAAAAAACTGGTCGTCGGCTATAATCCGCAAGCCTTAAGCAAGTTAACAAAAAATGGTCAGCTTCATATGTCAGTCTCTTAAAAATCACCCGGGCGGGTGATTTTTTAAGTTCCTTAAAATACTTTCAGAAGATAAATATGAGGAATTCCCTTGTTTTTGTAAAAAATAAGTGGCATATCTGACTTAAGGTGTTCTTTATAAAGAATTAATGGAGTGGTTAACAAAATGGCTGAATATAAATTTTACCTGGTAGCGGTTAATATGCGGACTATTACAACAAGCTACGATAACCCCGTGTTTGTTTCAAGTGGCTCATTTGCGAAGGAGAGTAAACTTAAATACACTGGACATGAATCTTTGCAAATCGGTTATAGAATCTACTATGAAAAAACATCTTTACTTAACCGTAAAAATAAGACATACATTTATTACGTAAGCGAATGAATTCTTTGCTTTTTGACCGTTTTAAAATAAAAAACGGTTTTTTTATTGGTGATTTTTAATATTTTCCTGGTTTTCAATTGTCAAAAAGCAAAATTATGAATATGACGGATTAGCCATTTCAGTCTATACTTCAAATCAAATAGATGAAAGGGGCAAATCCATTGCAGGAAATTGAAGCATTATGTGCTAATGTGGTCAATCAGGCAGTCGAGCTTCATGCTTCAGATATTCATATCGTTCCGAAAGAACATTACACAGAGGTTCTTTACAGGATTGATGATGATCTCCTCAAACAGCAGCAGCTGCCAAGAGATGTGTCTCAGCGCCTCATATCCCACTTGAAATTTGAAGCATCAATGGACATTGGGGAGCGAAGAAAGCCACAGAGCGGAGCTTTATCGATTATGTTAAAAGATTTAGAGATCCCAATTCGTCTTTCAACTCTTCCTACAATCTATGAAGAGAGTATGGTTATTCGTCTCTTGTCCAGCGAGAAAATTCCTCTATCATCCCGGATCTCTCTATTTCCCTCTGCAACTAAAAAGCTTCTATCCTTCTTTTATCATTCTCACGGTTTAATGATTTTTACAGGCCCCACCGGCTCAGGTAAAACTACGACCCTGTACTCGCTGCTTCACCATGCAAAAAAGCATTTTAACCGGAACATTATTACACTGGAGGATCCGGTAGAAGCTCGAAATCAGGAAATGATGCAGGTGCAGGTGAACGAAAAGGCAGGTATCACCTATGCAGCAGGCTTAAGAGCTATTTTAAGGCATGATCCGGATATCATTATGGTGGGTGAAATCAGGGATTCAGAAACAGCGAAAATAGCGATACGTGCATCGTTAACCGGACATCTGGTCCTAAGCACGATGCATACGCGAAATGCAAAAGGAGCACTATACCGATTGCTGGAATTTGGGGTGCCTCAGGCCGAAATAGAGCAGACACTCATTGCCGTGTCTGCTCAAAGACTTGTGGATATAAAGTGTCCTTTCTGTCCGGGAAAATGTTCACCTTTTTGCAAAAAGATGAGAAAGGCAAGGAAAGCGGCAGTTTTTGAGCTTCTTTACGGAAAGAATTTAGCTGCTGCTTTTAAGGAAACAAGAGGGGAAGAAGAAACGGAAGAGTACCCAACCTTGAAAGATGTGATTAAAAAGGGGATTGCGCTGGGGTTTTTATCCAACGCCGCCTATCACAGATGGATTTTCTCAAATGAAGACTAAATGGAAGAGCAGTGACCAGTCACTATTCATCACTCGTTTAAATAGCCTTGTTCAAAAAGGCTATTCCTTAGATGAAGCCCTCCGTTTTTTATCGCTTCAAACGGATAAGAAAAAGCGGACAGATCTTCTTTATTGTCTGGAAGAACTGAAACGCGGTACACCGTTTTTCAAAATCATGCAGCATTTGAGATTTCACCGGGATGTTGTCACCTATTTGTATTTTGCAGAACAGCATGGCGACTTAGCTTTTTCCTTAAATGAAAGTGCTGAGCTGCTCTATCGGAAGCAGGAGCAATACAAAAAAATCAGCAAAATGCTCCGCTATCCTGTCTTGCTGATATTTATCATGATAGGTGTTTTATACATTGTCCAGCATGTGATCGCCCCGCAATTTCTTTCAGTTTACGATTCTATGGATATGAAACCCTCCCCTTTAAACTCAGCTTTACTTGCAAGCTTTCAAATCCTATCAGCTGCTGCGGTCATCGTTCCTTCCGCTGCAGCCGTATGCATCGGATATTATTTTCTTTACTTTAGGCGGATCCAGCCATCCTCCCAAATGAGGCTGCTGATGAAAATTCCAATCCTAAGGGAAGGGTTCAAGCTGTTTAACAGTTATTATATAAGTCTTCAGCTAAGCACCCTTCTAAAGGGGGGTTATCTTACTACGAAAGCTTGCTGATTTTCAGTGAGCAGACGCTGCATCCTTTTTTTTGTGAGGAAGCAAAAGAAATGATCAATCGGTTAAGAGACGGTGAGCATTTTGAAAGACTTTTCGACAAGCACTATTACGACAAGCAGCTACCGGAAATCGTAGCATATGGACAAAAAAACGGATTGCTCCATAGAGAACTGTATACATACAGCCAGTACACACTTACAAGACTTGAATCCAAGCTATCATCGGCAGCATCCGTTATCCAGCCAGCTGTTTTCAGTGCAGTCGGACTTATTGTTCTTCTTGTTTACTTGTCCATGATTCTCCCCATGTATCAAATGATTGATCAAATTTAGGAGGAAATGATATGAAAAATCAAAAAGGGTTCACACTCATTGAGATGCTGATTGTTCTTCTTGTCATTACAATACTTTTGCTGGTTACCATTCCTAACATTGCGAATCACAGCAGCAATATACAAAACAAAGGATGTTCCGGTTTGCGCAATATGATTTCTGCCCAAGCCGAAGCTTACAGAATGAATAAAGAGACAGTACCGACTATTGCTGTGCTTCAATCAGAAGGTTACATTAAATCGAATAAGTGTCCCGATGGAACAGAAGTGACTCTGGATTCGAACGGAGCAATTGTTGAACCGGAAAAGTAGGAGGAATGGCTTTACTTTAATCGAAACCCTCATCGTTCTTTCTATCTTTTCTGTGCTTTCATTAACAGCTATTGTTTCCTTCAAACCTATTCAGGAAGAATTGATTGTGGAACAATTTTTCGATCAGCTTCAAAAGGACATCCTTTATGCACAGCAGCACGCTGTAATGATCCGGGTTCCCTGTACACTCCTGTTCGATGAAAATGAAACAGGCTATAGAATTAGAGAGGGCAGGGCCGATGTCTCGGCAGATTTGATAAAAAGACGGCTTCCTGAAGGAATGAAACTTATTACAGACACATTAGGCTTAAAAGTATCGTTTCTTGCAAACGGCAATATCTCTGCAAGCGGGAAAGTGCGGATCGTCTATAGACAGCAAACATATCAGATAACATTCTATCTGGGAAAGGGGCGGTTCGTTGTCAGCAAACAATAACGGTTTTTCACTCCTGGAATCCATCGCCGCCTTCTCCATTTGGTGTTTAGCTGTTTTAACTTTATTGCCGGGGATCGTATCCATGATGCAAGAGCGTGAAAACTCATCGCTGGAAATCCAGGCTATAAAACAATTGCAAAATCATACAGCAGATCGGATCATGGGACAGGCTTTTGAGGAAATAGTGATGTTTGAAGAAGGAGGGGTTCAGTATAAAATTCAGAACGATCCAGAACAATCCTGTATGTATTGGAATGACGCCACCGGTAAAAAAAGAGAGATTTGCTTTCAGATTCACTGATTCAGCTGGCTTCTCTTTTCTGAATATGCTTCTTTCACTTGGAATATTCAGTTTAATCGTTTCCTCGCTTTTTCCGCTAATTATGTTTTTTTACACATCAATGGAAGGGTACCGGGATATCAGCAATTTGGAATGGGAGTTTTTCAGCGAACAGGCAACTATCGAATTGAAGGGGGCAGAGTCGCCTGTAATTAACGGCGAAACGCTCTCTTTTACCAATCGCTTAAAGCAGAAGGTTACCTATCAAAGGTACGGAACCTATTTGAGAAGACAGGTAAATCAAACTGGAAATGAGATTGTTCTGCAGAAGGTTGAAAAAGCGGAAATGCAGGTCATTAAGAATAGAATTGTTTTCCATGTAACCAGCAAGAGCGGAAAGGCCCGCACTCTATCAATCAGGTCTGTGAACAATGGAGCGGGATAATATAAAAACCGGCTTTATCTATCCCTTTACAGTCATGCTGGTGCTTCTGTTTTTCATGACAGCAATCCATTTAACAAATTTGCTCGTAATAGAGAAAAAATATTATGCTGACACGAAAAATTTTTACCTGCTGCAGCACCTGACATATAAGGCTGCGGCTCAATCCACAAAAAAAGTGAGGGAGGGTTTAACAGGAGATTTTAACATTGAAGATCCATATGGAACGATTCACTTTACGATTGTATCTGTATCTTCAGAGACGAAAAGTGTATCCATGGAAATCACTCTTAATAAAGAGACCAAGTATTATGCCTATTATGAATACAGCATCCCTAAACAATTGATATCAAAATGGTATGAATGGTAGACGCAATCTGCGGTTCGATGTATGATAGAAACCATCGAATTAACGGAGTGATTTAGATGGGATTAGTCATACTAACCGGATTTATGGGAGCAGGAAAAACGACAGCGGGCATCGAGCTTGGAAAAAAATTAAACCTTCCAGTTTACGATACGGATCAGCTATTAGAGGAAAAACACCGGATGAAGGTTAAAGAAATGTTCGCCGAATATGGGGAAGAGAAGTTTCGTAACTTCGAAACAGAAATGCTCCAGAGCCTTTCCGATTCCCCAGCTATCGTCACAACAGGTGGCGGAGCCGTGATTAAAGAAGAAAACCGCCATGTTCTAAAAACAAAAGGTCAAATCTTCTTCCTGCACTGTGATTTCGATGTCCTTTATGAACGGCTAAAAGAAGATACAGCACGCCCTCTGTTAAAAGAAAAATCGAAAGAACAAATTGAAAAATTATACGAAAGCAGACTGGCCTGCTACCTGGACGGATCTGTAACAATCAATACAACAGGCAAAACCCCTGAAGACATAGCGGACGATATCATTTCCAGATTATAAACCGCCAATTCTGTCCATACTGAACGTAAGGACAGGAGGAATGAGCATGTCTTCCAATGACTATGTTAAATACGTAACCCAGCAAGTCGTAAAATACATGGATACCCCAAAGGAACAGAGACAGCAGCAGAAGGAATTCAAGAAGGAAACGCGAACTCCATTTTGGAGCCGGTGGTTTGGTGTTCTGCCGATTTCGGTAATGCTTTGGGTGAAGAATAGAAGAGCAAGACGATGAAGAAAGGCCTGGTATTCACCGGGTCTTTTTTCTTTTTTTCTTTCTACTTAGAAAAAATGGCTGAAACTTACTATTTTAGGGTTGATTTTGTAGGTAAAAAGTAGTAAATTTCTTTATGAAGAACAATATATGGTAAATGGCACTAAAATTATGTCAATTCTATGTAAATTTTCCGCTAAATATCCATTCTAATGTTGACACGTTCGGTATAAAGAACTAGACTTATAGTATAAACATCAGGAGCTCTTTTTTTTAACCTTTTCGTTCTTTATTAAAAACAAAACATTCTCTCTTGAGAAAGGATGGCGCAAGTGGAAAAAGAGATAGATTTAAAGAATTTATTTAATGTAATTAAGCGACGAGTATGGATTCTAATTGCATTTGCCTTGCTATTTTCTGCAGCGGGCGGCCTATACAGTGCCTATTATACAACTCCAGTTTACAGTGCATCAGCAAAGATTATGATTAGGGATGAGTCAAAATTTTTTAACACTCTGACCGAAGTTATGCGTGAGCCGGTTATTATGAAGAAAGTTGCTGAAGAGCTTAAGCTGAATCGCTCTCCAGAAGCACTTGCTTCCCAAATTATCGTTACCCCTGCTGGAGAATCTCAAATCGTGGAGGTCACGGTTACAGATGCCAATCCACTCATAGCTGCAAAAATTGCAAATTCCACAATGAAGCATTATATGAAGGAAATTCCTAAACTCTTGAATTTTAATAATATGAAGATCATCAGACAGGCAACAGAGAAAGTTGAGCCTTATAAAGAAAGTCCGGTAAAAAAAATGATGATGGGGCTAATCATTGGAATTGTTCTAAGTATAGGACTGATCTTCCTGCTCGATTCTCTTGATGATAGTATCCGTTCTGAAGCAGAAGCTGAAAAGATTTCCGGTATTCCTATCCTTGGGACGGTGTCTAAAATGAACCGCAAAACGGCACCGCATATAAAAAATAAGCGGCTGAAGCTGTCTGTAAGGGGTGAATCTGTTGTTTCCTATAAGTAAAGCTGCTTCTAAAAAAACGGACAGACACAGGCTGACTTCATATTTCAACCCAATGTCCAAAATTGCCGACCAATATCGTTCCATACGCACGAACCTTCAGCACAATCCTGAAACGTATAAATTAAAATCATATATCGTTACCTCTCCAGGGTTTAAAGAAGGAAAATCTACTACAAGTGTAAATCTGGCTGTTTCATTTTCCCAGCAAGGGAGAAAAGTGCTGTTAATTGATGGAGATTCTAAAAATCCCAGCTTGCATACCACTTTCAAGATCGATAATTCGGCCGGACTCAGCGATGTCTTAAGAGGAGATATCCGTCTTGAAGAAGCTGTAGGGAGAACTGAAATTGGACGGTTAGATATTTTAACTAGCGGAGCAATCAAGTTTAACCATTCAGAGCTGCTTGCCACTTCAGCTTTAAAGAACATTATAGATTATGCACTTAAAGATTATGATTGTGTAGTATTAGACGCGCCTCCCCTTCTTGAAACGGCAGATGTCAAAGTAATGGCAAGCCAATGTGAGGGTTTGATCTTAGTTGTCAGAGTTGGGAAAACCGATCAATCGAAACTAACAGATGCAAGAAAAAGACTGGAATCATTTGATACAGCAATCTTAGGGATCATCTTAAACGAAGCAAAG
The DNA here is from genome assembly GCF_018283675.1 of Metabacillus flavus. NCBI lineage: Bacteria > Bacillati > Bacillota > Bacilli > Caryophanales > Bacillaceae > Metabacillus > Metabacillus flavus. The sequence continues at coordinate 2,507,267 of NZ_JAGVRK010000001.1, read as the reverse complement.
TAAAAGAGAACTGAAATCGATTCCTGAACTTCATACACTTAAATTGTTCTTTAAAAAGAACGAATGGAATGCGGTAATGTCTCCTCACCGTTATCTGCGGAGGCACTCGGTTACGCTGCGGGTTTAAATAAACCTTAGACGCCAGTCGTCATAAGTGTGATGTGAGGAGGGGTTAAATGCCCCATTTTTACTATTGAAAACTTTAGTCATGAACTTTTATTTAGAAGCTTATGGCTAAGGTTTTCAAATACTGATTAAAACAAAAGGGGTGACAAAGTTTGGCTTATCGGACAAGACTGTCCTTGCTTATTCTGATTGATTCCATCATTGTGCTAACGGCTGTGTTTTTCAGCCGCTTTATCGTTTCTGCAGATATACATGTATTAACGGTGCCCGTCATCATCAGTTCTTTCACGCTCCTCATCTGCCATCATATTTTCTCCTATATTTACAAGCTGTACAAAAAAGCCTGGGAATACGCGAGCATTGATGAACTCCTGATGATAATGAAGGCAGTAACCATTTCAATCATGACAGCAGGAATTGTACAGGAAGTTGCTTTTCACGATGTCTATTTCAGACTCCTTGCTGTGACCTGGATGCTGCATATGCTGCTTATCGGAGGCTCCAGGTTTTGCTGGAGGGTATATAGAGATACATTAATTAGAAGAACCACCAATAAAAAGCGAACTCTTATTATCGGAGCTGGAGCTGCGGGAACCATGGTAGCAAGGCAGCTGAAAAACAATCGGGAAGCAGAATTGCATCCGGTCGCATTTATAGATGACAGTAAAAGAAAACAAAACCTCGATATAATGGGACTGCCCGTAGTAGGAGGAGTACCACAGATTGCATTAGCTGTTGAAAATCTAAATATTGATAACATTGTAATTGCCATTCCTTCCCTTAAGAAAAAAGAGCTGAACCGGATCTTCCAGGAATGCGGCAAAACGAGTGCGAAAACAAAGATTTTGCCTATGCTCGAAGATTTAGTCACAGGCAAGATATCTGTCAGTCAATTCCGAGATGTCCAGGTTGAGGACCTGCTTGGGCGAGAACCGATAAAGCTTGATATCGGGAGCATTTCTGAATATATCGAAGGAAGAACGGTTCTTGTAACAGGTGCAGGCGGATCTATAGGATCTGAGATTTGCCGCCAGATTTCGAAGTTCCATCCAAAAAAGCTCATTCTTCTGGGTCATGGTGAAAACAGCATTTATTCTATTGAAATGGAACTGAACGAGCTGTATAAGGACAAAAGCATTGAATTTATTACAGAAATAGCGGAGCTTCAGGATCTCAATAAAATGAATCATGTTATGTCTAAACATTTGCCGCATGTGGTATACCATGCAGCAGCGCATAAGCATGTGCCTCTTATGGAGAGAAATCCGGAAGAAGCTATCAAAAATAATTTAATCGGAACAAGAAATGCAGCCCAGGCGGCCAGCTGGAACGGCGTCGAAACGTTTGTTATGGTTTCTACCGATAAAGCGGTTAACCCGACAAGTGTAATGGGAGCAACGAAGAGGCTGGCAGAAATGGTCATTCAGCATATGGATACAGTCAGTGATACCCGATTTGTGGCGGTTCGATTTGGAAATGTTCTTGGAAGCAGGGGAAGCGTCATTCCGCTTTTTACAAAACAAATTCAAAATGGTGGCCCGGTAACAGTTACTCATCCAGATATGATCAGGTATTTCATGACGATTCCAGAAGCATCGAGACTGGTTATTCAGGCTGGTGCACTTGCAGATGGAGGAGAAATTTTCGTCTTGGATATGGGGGATCCTGTTAAAATCGTGGACCTTGCCAAAAACTTAATAATTCTTTCAGGGAATTCCATAGAAGATATTGAAATCGAATTTACAGGAATCCGGCCAGGAGAAAAACTTTTCGAAGAATTGCTGCAAGAAGAGGAAGTACATGAAGAACAGATTTACCCAAAAATTTATATCGGCAAGAAGTCAGAGCTGCTTATAGAGGATATAGAAGAATTGCTGCTTTCTTATCCGCATCTTACTTCGCAGGAATTAAGAGAGAAACTATTAGAGCTTGCCAATAGAAGACCGGCAGCGAAAGAACTTCTTTCCGTACCGGGATAAAATACAAAACGCCTTTATGGCGTTTTTTATATGGGAGCAAAGATCAAATGGTGAAAAAAGTGCTTTTAGTTGCAACAGTTGACTACCATTTCAAAGCGTTTCATTTACCGGTAATGAAGTGGTTTAAAGAACAAGGCTGGGAAGTGCATATCGCGGCATGCGGAAATCTGACGCTCCCTTACACAGATTTGAAATTTAACATTCCAATACAGCGTTCTCCCTTTAGAAGCCAAAACTGGCTGGCGTATAAAGAATTAAAAGATATTATCCGCGAGCATGATTACGATATGATCCATAGCCACACACCGATGGGAGGAGTTATCGCCCGTCTGGCTGCATTAAATGCCAGAAAAAGAGGAACAAAAGCAATCTACACCGCTCATGGTTTTCATTTTTGTAAAGGCGGACCGCTTTCCAGCTGGATTCTTTATTATCCGATTGAAATGGCGCTGGCTGCTGTTACAGACTGCTTAATTACCATTAACAAAGAAGACTACGACTTAGCCGTCCAGCACCCTTTTAATAGTTCCAGAATCGAACAGATAAACGGAGTCGGAGTAGACACCGAACAGTTCAAGCCAATGGACGCAGTATTACGAGAGAAAAAGCGGAAACTGCTCGGCTATGCACAAGAGAATTTCCTTATGTTTTATGCTGCTGAATTTAATGAGAACAAAAACCAAGAGCTTCTCATTCGTGCACTCTCTTCTATTAAAGACAAAGTGCCAAATGCCAAACTTCTCCTAGCGGGAGAAGGAAAACTGCTTGAATCCTGCAAGCAGCTTGCAAAGGAACTGAAAACCGATCATCTCATCGAATTCCTCGGTTTCAGAAAAGACATTGCAGACCTCCTGCCTCTATGCGATGCAGCGGTTGGATCAAGCTATAGAGAAGGACTTCCGGTAAACATTATGGAAGCGATGGCATGCGGATTGCCAGTGATCGCAACTGAAAACAGGGGACATAAGGAACTTGTTGTATCTGGTGAGAATGGCTGGCTTGTAAAAGCAGGGGATGCGGAAGATATGGCAGGAAGAATGCTGCAGCTGATCAACTATCCAGTGCATCAGCTGCATTTACTTGGAGAGGCAAGTAAAGGGAAAATTGAAAAACAATATAGTGAAAAAATTGTTTTGCAGCAAAGCAGAGCTCTGTATGCAAAATATATGAAGGATACAGGAGGTGCAGCATGGGCAGTCCAGTAAGAGTGCTTCATACGGTGGTGAATATGAATCGGGGCGGAGCAGAAACACTGATCATGAATCTTTACCGAAATATGGACCGGTCAAAGGTTCAATTTGATTTTCTTACGTGTAAAGAAGGCGTTTTTGATGATGAGATCCGCGAACTTGGCGGTACGATCCACCGCATCCCATATATCACAGATGGCGGCCACTTCCGATATATCCGCAGCCTAAATGCCTTTTTTAGTCAAAACAGGCATTACAAAATTGTTCATTCCCATCTGGACAAGATGAGCGGGTTTGTAATGCAGGCTGCAAAGAAGTATGGGATACCGGTTAGGATTGCACATAGCCACAATACGCAGAGCGAAGGGAATTTCTTAGCAAAAACATATAAAGATTATGCAGGCAGACTGATCCATCCCTCCTCAACACACTTATTTTCCTGCTCACAAGCTGCAGCAGAATGGCTTTTTGGAGATAGAGGAAGAGTAAGTATTTTGCTGAAAAACGGTATTGACTCCGAACAATTCAAGCATTCTTCTTCAACAAGAAACCGTATCAGATTGGAACTAGGAATTACAAATCAGTACGTCATTGGCCACGTAGGCAGATTTAACCTGCAAAAAAATCATAATTTTCTTATCGATGTTTTCAATGAATGCTCTAAAAACTTTACGGATCTTCATTTGGTTTTAGCAGGGGACGGTCCATTAAGAAACGAGATGGAGCAAAAAGTGAAAAATCTCAATCTGTCGGAGAAAGTCAGCTTCCTAGGAATTAGGTCAGACATACACCATCTGCTGCAAGCATTTGATCTTTTTGCGTTTCCTTCTCTTCACGAAGGGCTTCCTGTAACATTGGTAGAAGCCCAGGGAGCAGGACTTCCATGTATCATTTCTGACAAGATTACTAGAGAAGCGGATATGGGAATTGACTTAATAACCTATCTTCCAATCAGTCAAAAAGAAGACTGGGCAGCAAAAATACCTAAGATTCTTCTTGAGACAAAACAAAGAAATATTCCCCAAGATGCACTGGCTTCTAATGGCTATGATATTCGAAATACTTCAAAGTGGGCGCAGGGGTTTTACTTAGAGGCTGCGAGGTGATGATGTGAAAACTTTGACAGTGTTTACTCCCACATTCAACAGGGCTTATTGTCTGGACCAATGTTATGAAAGTTTGAAAAGGCAGACAAATAAAGATTTTGAATGGCTGATTATTGATGATGGTTCTACAGATCAAACAGAAGAACTTGTTAAACAATGGATGAATGAAAGAATAATAGATATCACATACATCTATCAGGAAAACCAGGGAATGCATGGTGCTCATAACACAGCATATGAAAATATCGTAACAGAACTTAATGTTTGTATAGATTCAGATGATTACATGGCAGACGATGCAGTGGAAAAAATCCTTCATTTCTGGAAACGGAAAGGAAATAAAAGGTATGCGGGAATTGTAGCATTGGATGCCAGTCCTTCAGGAGAAATCATTGGAACAAAAATACCAGAGCACATTAAGGAATCACCACTCACTGATTTATATGTCATTCATAAAGTGAGAGGAGATAAAAAACTCGTCTACAGAACGGAACTAATAAAGAAGGTTCAGCCATACCCCTTATTTGAAGGCGAAAAATATTGTCCGTTGAATATCAAGTACATTTTAATAGACCAGGAATATCCACTGCTCGTCCTAAATGAAATTCTATGCCATGTTGAATATCGCGAGGATGGATCAAGTCTAAATATGTTAAAGCAATATAAAAAAAATCCAAGAGGGTTTCTCTATTATAGAAAAGTGGCCATGAAATACGCACCCACAATAAGTAAAAGAGTAAGAGAGAGTATTCATTACGTTGCAGGAAGTTTGCTGGTTAAAGAATTTTTCTTCATTTATAAATCGCCATACAAATTAGAGACCCTATTTGCAACACCTTTTGGCATCCTGCTTTATTTTTATATCCAATTTTCCAATAGAAATATCAATTTTAAAACTAGCTAAGGAAATGAAAGGAGCAGAAGATGACGGTTTTATATTTAAATTTAGCAGCGGTATCCCTGCTCTCTCTCTTCTCCCGTTATTTTTCGAAGCCAAGTATAGATAATTTTAGGGAAGTAAAATCAAATAAATCATTAATTTTTGCTGCTGGGATCATTCTAATAGCTGTTTCAGGGCTTAGGTCAAATATAGGTGATACATATGTCTATATGGAAAACTTCCAAAAAGAGAACCTAACCTGGGGGAAGATTCTTGAGGAAAAGGATATAGGATTCGGGGTCTTGCAGATGATTTTACAGAGTATGACTCACGATCCTCAAGTTCTTATTTTTACAGCAGCACTTATTACAAACCTATTAATCGTTAAAGTGCTTTACCAATATTCAAGGGTTATTGAAATCAGTTTATTTGTATACATTTCATCGGGCATGTTTTTAGTATCGATGAACGGTCTTCGCCAGTTCCTTGCAGCTTCCATCATATTTGCAGCTACAACGTTTCTAATCAGACGCAAATGGCTGCTGTATTTTCTGACAATTCTTCTTGCTTCAACTATTCACCAATCTGCATTCATCCTGCTACCTATTTACTTTTTAGTAAACCGGAAGGCATGGACAAAAGAAACCTTTATTCTTTTAATGCTTGCGGCATTAGCTGTAATCGGGTATGGTCAGTTCTCTTCTCTTCTTTTCTCTGCGATAGAGGATACACAATATGCTGGATATGAAACATTTTCTGAAGGCGGAGCGAGCTACCTGAGGGTCATTGTAAATGCAGCTCCAGTCATTCTAGCCTATTTTGGAAGAGATAAGCTTCGAAGGGTTTTTCCTAACTGTGACATCATAGTAAATATGTCCATCTTAGGCCTTGTATTTATGATCATATCCACTCAGAATTGGATATTTGCCAGGTTTTCTATTTATTTTGGGTTGTATAATTTAATCCTAATTTCTTGGATCGTTAAAGTATTCAGGCCCAAAGATGAGAAGCTAATTTATTATGCGATTGTAATTTGTTACTCTGTTTATTTTTATTATGAACATGTCATTACACTAAATATGATATATAAAAGTAACTTTTTTAGTCTTTAGGGGGGAGGTTTAGAACATGAATAAAAAGGAAATGATTCCGAGAATTGTTCACTACTGCTGGTTTGGTAAGGGTGAAAAGCCCAAAATCGTCCAAAAGTGCATAAAAAGCTGGGAAAAACAATTAGAAGGATATACTTTCATTGAATGGAATGAAAACAATTTTGATATTAATTCCCATCTCTTTGTAAAAGAGGCATATGCGTCAAAAAAATATGCTTTTGTCAGTGATTATGTAAGATTAGCCGCCCTTTATGAACATGGCGGAATCTACATGGATACAGATGTTGAGGTTCTTAAACCAATCGATCCCCTTTTAGAATATGAAGCTTTTACTGGCTTTGAAGATGGAACTTTTCTTCAATCTGGAACTATGGGATTCACTAAGGAACATATTCTTATTAAATATTTCCTCAGCTATTATGATGGAAAGCGTTTTATTAATCATGACGGATCACTTAATATGAAAACAAATACGAGTATCATGACAAACCAATGCAAGGAATTCGGACTTATTCAAAATGGAAAGCATCAGGTTTTAAATAACGGTGTGACCGTTTTCCCCCGCACCTATTTTAGTCCATACGATTATATAAACGGTGAAAGCTTCATAAATGAAGAAAGCTATACCATCCACCACTATGCCCAAACATGGCTACCTGCCAGTACCAGGTTTAAAAGTTCGTTGAAAAGAGCTGCCAGTAAAATAATTGGACCGAAAGCAATTGCTGCCATGAGGAATACATTTAGTCAATCGGGCGGGGGAATAAAATGAAGAAAACCATTTTAGTTTCCTCATTTGACCTGGCTATTGGGGGAGTAGAAAGAAGTTTGATCGGGCTTTTGGATTCAATTGATTACAACAAATATAGTGTCGACCTTCTTCTTTTCAAGCAAGAAGGGGAATTCATGCCATTTATACCTAAAGGACCGACATTATTGCCAGAGATTCCGGCTTACACCACTTTTAGGAAATCGATTACTAACGTATTAAAAGACAGACAGTATCCAATTGGTTTGGGGAGAATACTGGCTAAATATACAAGCACTGTGCAGGGGAAACTTCTAAAAGTACCTGAACCAGGCTACTTAACCATTCAATATGGCTGGGATTTTACCTCTCCTCTCCTTCCAAAGATGAAAAAGGAATATGACGCTGCCATCGGATTTTTGTGGCCGCATCATTTCACAGGAAGTAAAGTGAAAGCAAAAAAGAAAATAGGTTGGATCCATACGGATTATTCAAATATTCATGTGAATAAAAAGGCAGATGAGCGGGTGTGGAACAAGCTTGATCATATTGTAGCGGTATCAGATGAATGTTCAAAAACCTTTATACATGAATTTCCTTTTTTAAAAGAAAAAACTTCAGTCATAGAAAATATTCTTTCCCCTGCTTTTGTAAGAGAGCAAGCAGGTTTGTTTGTTCCCTCTGAAATCAAAAGAAGCGAAGGAAAAACAATTTTTGTTTCGGTCGGGCGGCTCACTCATGCAAAAGGTTTTGACGAAGCGGCAAGAGCTTGCAGGCTGCTTGTTGATGAAGGGCTCGACATTGAATGGCATATTGTTGGATATGGACCGCTTGAAAATGAATTAAAGCAGCTCATAACCGATCTCAAACTAGAGGATCGTTTTTTTTTATTGGGGAAGAAAGTTAACCCATATCCGTACATAAAAGCATGTGACATCTATGTTCAGCCTTCAAGGTATGAGGGAAAGGCAGTAACCGTAAGAGAAGCTCAAATTTTGGGAAAACCCATTGTCATTACAGATTTTCCAACAGCTAAAAGCCAGGTAATAGACAGTTTTGATGGAAAGATCACTTCTAATGGTGCTGTAGGTATAGCAATGGGAATTAAACAAATGATCCATGATAAAAAATTGAGGGATTTACTGATAGCAAATTTGCAATCAATGAATTATGAGAATACATCAGAACTGAACAAGCTTTATGAACTGATCGAAAGCTGACAGGAGGAACAAAAGGTGATTCTATTAACAGGCGGAGCAGGATATATTGGCAGTCATACGTGCGTTGAACTGCTTGAAGCCAACTACGAAATTGTGATTGCCGACAATCTTAGCAACAGTGATATTGAATCCATCAATCGGATTGAGAAGATAACTGGGAAAAGACCAGTCTTTTATGAACTGGATTTACTCGATCAGGAAAAACTGAACAGAGTATTCGAAGAGAATCAGATTGAGGCGGTTATTCACTTCGGCGGATTAAAAGCAGTTGGTGAATCAGTTGAAGAGCCTCTTCAATATTATCAAAATAACTTGACGGGTACTTTGAATCTGCTGGAAGTGATGAAAAACCATGGTGTGAAAAACTTAGTTTTCAGCTCATCCGCAACGGTATATGGTGAACCGGCTTCTGTTCCGATAAGAGAGAGCTTCCCTTTATCAGCAACGAATCCTTATGGGCGAACAAAACTGATGATTGAAGAAATTCTTACGGACATAGCTAAGGCTAATTCCGAATGGAGTATTTCCATGCTCCGTTATTTCAATCCTGTGGGAGCGCATGTGAGCGGACTGATTGGAGAAGATCCGAGTGGTATACCGAATAATCTTTTTCCATTCATTACCCAAGTAGCAATAGGGGCGAGGAGTATGTTAAATATATTTGGAGATGACTATCCGACAATAGATGGAACTGGAGTCCGTGATTATATTCATGTGATGGATTTAGCTTCCGGGCATTTAAAAGCTCTCGAGAAAAATCTCTATTCAACTGGGATTGATGCTTATAACCTTGGAACAGGCATTGGCTATTCAGTCCTCCAAATGGTAAGAGCCTTTGAAGAAGTAAATCATGTAAAGATTCCTTATCGAGTCACTGCTCGCAGACCTGGAGATATAGCCGAATGCTATGCAGATGCACGAAAAGCAAATAAGGAATTAAACTGGTATGCATCTAGAGGATTAAACAATATGTGCAGCGATGCATGGAACTGGCAAGTAAAGAATCCATCAGGATATAAAACAAAAGTATATTCTTAAAATGAAAACGGTAAAGGTGATAAAGAAACATGACGCAGGAGCAGCTGAAAAAGATCTTATTGAGTGCTTATTATATCTCTGAAAAAAGAGAACAAATCCAAACAAATGAATTAATAAGAGAAATTAAAAAGCAAATTATCCTAGCATCCAAATAAGGAGGGAAGATGTTATGAAGCGGCTATTCGATTTGATAACAGCCCTATTCCTTATCTTTATTTTTAGTATCCCAATGATCGTATTAGCGATGTTGATTAAGACAAAATTAGGAAGCCCAATTCTTTTTAAACAAATAAGACCAGGGCGTGATGAAAAACCATTTTTATTGATGAAGTTTCGTTCGATGACAGACGAAACCAATAAAAATGGTTTTTTGCTATCTGATGAACAGCGCCTAACGGCATTTGGAAAGATCTTAAGGAAGTTCAGCTTAGACGAGCTGCCCCAATTATTCAACGTAGTCAAAGGCGAGCTCAGTCTTGTTGGCCCGAGACCCCTTTTGATGGAATATTTGCCTCTTTACACGAAAGAGCAAGCAAAGCGCCATAAGGTAAAGCCGGGAATTACAGGATGGGCCCAAATCAACGGGAGAAATGCTATTACATGGGAAGAAAAATTTAAGCTGGATGTTTGGTATGTAGAGAACCAAAGCTTTTTACTGGATCTTAAAATTCTATTTTTGACTGGTATAAAAGCAATAAAGTCTGAAGGTGTGCAGCAGGCAGGCTTTGCAACGGTAGAAAAATTTAAAGGCACGGGAATGAACTAAGATGGATCCTCTCGTAATAATCGGCAATGGCGGACACAGCAAGGTAGTTCGAGAAATAGCTATTTTAAGTAAAGTCTATGAAATAGTTGCCATCCTGGACGATTGTTTTTCAGAAATAACGATGATGGAAAACATTGTTTATGGACCTTTGTCTATTGTGAAAGATTTTAATCTAACTGTGACAAAGTTTTTCATCTCAATTGGCGATAATTTCACCCGCCACAAAATCTTTCAAAGGCTGGGACTTGCTGAACACCACTATGCAAGGCTGATTCATCCAAGTGCTATTGTCAGTAAAACAGCCGCCATAGGATATGGAACTGCAGTCATGCCAAATTGTATTGTTAATGCGGAAGCAACTATTGGGAATCACTGTATCCTCAATACAGGTTCAATCATTGAACATGATAATCTTCTACAGGAGTTTGTACACATCTCCCCTAATGCTACGTTAACGGGCAGTGTAAAGATTGGAATGGGAGCTCACATCGGGGCTTCTGCAACTGTCATTCCAGGCAAAATAATTGGAGAATGGTCCGTTATTGGTGCAGGGTCAACAGTTATTGACCACGTTCCTTCCCATTGTTTAGCAGCTGGAGTACCTGCAGTGATAAAGAAGAGGTACGAGAAAAGGAGGCAAGAAGTATGAAACAGGCTATTCAGCAGAAACGCATCTATTTATCACCACCGCACATGAGCGGAAAGGAACTTGACTATATAAACGAAGCGTTTGAAACCAACTGGATCGCTCCGCTAGGTCCAAACGTTGATGCCTTTGAAAAAGAACTTGCCCAAAAAGTAGGAGTCAGAGCCGCAGCTGCCGTTAGCTCAGGTACAGCTGCAATCCATCTGGCTCTTATTTTATTGGGCGTGGAAAAGGGAGATACCGTATTTTGCTCTACGCTCACATTTGTAGCTACAGCCAATCCCATTCTCTATCAAGGAGCAGAGCCGGTTTTTATAGATTCCGAGCCTGAAACCTGGAACATGTCCCCCCATGCACTTGAGCGGGCATTAAAGGAAGCCGCAGATGCAGGTAAACTTCCTAAAGCGGTAATCGTCGTTAACCTTTACGGGCAAAGCGCCAAAATGGATGAGCTGCTGGCACTCTGCAACTTATACGATGTTCCGATGGTTGAAGATGCAGCGGAATCACTTGGTTCTACTTATAAAGGTAAAGCGAGCGGGACGTTTGGATACTTTGGGATTTACTCGTTTAATGGAAATAAAATTATTACGACCTCTGGCGGGGGGATGCTTGTTTCGGATGATGAGGCAGCGATTGAGAAGGCCAGGTTTTTAGCAACTCAAGCTAGAGATAAGGCACTTCATTATCAGCATAGTTCGTTAGGATTTAATTATAGGATGAGTAATATTTTGGCTGGTGTTGGAAGAGCTCAGCTTCAGGTACTTGAGGAAAGGGTCGCTCAAAGAAGACAAATTTTTAAAAAATATAAGCAGGATTTAGCTTCAAATTCCGGAATTCGGTTTATCCAAGAACAGAAAGATACCAGCACGAACCGGTGGCTAACAGTTATTTCAATAGATGAACAGTTAGCCGGGATTAGCTTGGGGACATTGCTGCATGCACTAATTCAAAACAATATAGAAGCAAGGCCGGTTTGGAAGCCTCTTCATTTGCAGCCATTGTTTAAACATGTAAGATTTTATCCTCATGATATAGGAAATTGTGTTTCAACTGATCAATTTGAGAATGGAATTTGTCTTCCATCGGGTTCAAATCTGACAGAGCATGATATGGATAGAATTACTTCCTGCATTTTATCAGCGGCCTCATTATAGAAAGGGATGATTTCATAATGGAAATGAAGGTCTCTGTCATCATCCCTGTTTATAATGCGGAAAAGTATGTAGCACACTGCGCAGAATCACTGCTTAATCAAACACTTGAAGATTGTGAGTATATTTTTATCAATGACGGCTCTAATGACCGAAGTCAGCTAATCATTGAACAATATAGCAGATCAGATAAGCGAGTTGTCTTAATAAATCAGGATAATCATGGTGTAAGTGCCGCTAGAAATAGAGGGCTTTTAGCAGCCAAGGGTATTTATGTAGCGTTTGTAGATGCGGATGATTATATTGAGTCAAATATGCTGGAAATTCTTTATGAAGCGGCCGTTTGTGAAGAAATTGATGTAATTGTTTCAAACTTTGAAAGTAAAATGGATGAGGAAAAAGTGATGAACACTTATCCATTTGCAATAAACAAAAAGTTAAATAAAGAATATATAGGAATGCATTTAGTTCCATATCTCATCCAAGCTGAAGATTTAAATACAGTTTGTACAAAACTGTATCGAAATCATTTGATAAAGGAAAACCGGATTAGATTCCCAGAAGGAGTAGCACTAGGGGAAGACGGCTTATTCAATATGAAATATTTTTGCTGTGCAGAATCTCTCAAATACATTAATTATTCAGGATATCACTATCGTGAGGTTGCAGGGAGTGCCACTCGGAACCTCAGTGAAAAAGATTATTTTTCAAATGCTTTAAAGGTATATCTGGAGGATTTGCCAGAAGAAATTACAGCAAAAATGAATAAGACAGAGATAATAAAATTGAAATCGATTAAATTTATTCGAAGTGTTTTGGCCTACATACACCTTTATTTTGCTTCAAAAGAATTGAGCTTTTCAAGAAAAATGAAACAAGTAAGAAAAATGATTCAACATGATCAGGTGCAGCATGCTGCCGATATATTTTTAGAGCATATGAAAGACTCTATTAACCGATATGACCAGCAGCTACTGAAGATGCTTAAAATAAAGTCTGTTTTAGGATTGTATGGACTAACTTCATACAGCCGTTTTAGAAACAAACAAGCAGGAGGAATGTAAAATGAAGATCATGATGTTTGCCCATGATGGAAGCTTAAATAGGGGCTGTGAAGCGATTGTAAGATCATCAGCATCCATTATAAAAGAGAAAGCAAAAAAAACTGAAATTTATCTTTCATCAGGTAAACCTGAGACAGATTCCATTATTCCTGCCATAGATAAAATTTATGACGGGTCAGAAAAAGGGATAAAAAAGTACTCGTATGAGTGGCTGGTTTCAAGCTTTAAAGTAAAGCTGTTTAAGGATGAATCCTATGCTTTAGGGAAAATACATCAAAATATCATCAATCGGATTGATGAGGCTGATATATGTTTATCAATTGGAGGAGACAATTATTGCTACGGAGAACAGCCAGGCTGGTATGAAATAGACAGGAGAATAAAAAGCAAAGGGAAAAAGCTAGTACTATGGGGCTGCTCCATTGGTGAAGAAGATATGTCTGAGAGAAAGCTAGCCGATTTAAAGACATTTGATTTGATCCTAGCACGGGAAACTCTTACCTACCAAATGCTAAAAAGAAAAGGACTCACGAACGTAAAATTATGTGCAGATCCGGCGTTTACGATGGAAACAGAAGAACTGCCATTACCACCTGGATGGCAGGAGGGGAATACCATAGGAATCAATTTTAGTCCTCTTGTATTAAAAAAGAATCCGGAATCCGCGGAATCAGTGAGCCGGCTGATTGAGCATATATTGGAAACTACCGATATGACAATCGCTTTAACTCCGCATGTCATTATTGAGGGGAACAACGATTATGAAATTCTCAATAAATTCTATGAGAAATACAGAGACACAGGCAAAGTACTTATTCTTCCTGATTCATTAACAGCAACTCAGTACAAGGGATTTATCGGGAGAATGAGATTTTTTATTGGAGCGCGCACTCATGCTACAATTGCAGCCTACTCTAACTATGTTCCCACTCTTGTACTGGGCTACAGCGTTAAATCCAAAGGGATTGCTAAGGATTTATTTGGAGAGGAAAGACTAGTACTAGACTATAAGGAAATATCCTCTAGCCAGAGATTGATAGATGGATTCAACGAAATGCTAATTAATGAAAAATTAATTAAAGAGACATTAAAGAATTCGGTCCCGAAAATTAAAAAAATGTCCTATAAAGCTGTCGATTACTTACAAGCTCTTTCGAAGCTTTAAAGAGGCTGACCACTATGAAAAAGAAGCTATTATTCGTTATTCCCAGTCTTGAAGCAGGCGGAGGAGAAAAAAGCCTGGTAAATTTACTTTCTCAAATAGACTATTCCCAATATCAAGTCGATCTTCTTTTGTTTAAAGAATCAGGTATCTTTCTTCCTTCGATACCCGCTCATGTGAAAATAATTGGACTTCAAGAAAGTTATCAGCTTTTCATACTAACTCTATTTTCTTCTGTAAGGAAGTTTGTGATGAAAAAGCAATTTCAATTAGCTTATGCCAGAATAGCATATTCTGCTTCAAACAGATTGTTGAAAAATAAAGCCTATTCTGAACAGGTTAGCTGGAAATTTATAAGCAAGTCGCTTAATTTTCTTGATAAAGAATATGATGCAGCGATCGGATATCTTGAGAAATCTTCTATTTACTTCATAGTTGATAAGGTAAAAGCTAATAAAAAAATTGGATGGATTCACACCAATTATTCAAGTTCCGGCTTGAATAAAGACTATGACAATCCCTTTTTTGAGAAGCTTGATCACATTATAACTGTTTCTGAGGAATGCGCTGTTTCTTTAAAAGAAACATTTTCAACCTGCAGGGAGAAAATCAAGGTAATCCAAAATATTGTGTCCCCTGCGGCGATATTAAAGCTTGCTGACCAAAGAACAGCTTCTACTGAAAAAAGTAATGAACAGATAAAAATAGTCACAGTAGGAAGACTCAGTCATGAAAAAGGCATTGATTTAGCTATACAAGCATGTATGAGATTAATTGAAAGAGGATACAAAGTAAAGTGGGAAGTTCTCGGAGAAGGTCCTGAACGAGAGAAACTTGAAAAGTTAATTGAATTATCTAATTTAGAAAAGAACTTTTTTTTGCTGGGGGTTAAGGACAATCCTTATCCTTACATTAAAGAAGCAGATATTTACGTGCAGCCTTCAAGATATGAAGGAAAATCAATTGCCATTGATGAAGCTAAAATATTAGGGAAACCAATCGTCGTCACTAATTTTGATACTGCGAAGGATCAGATTAGCACCGGTATAAACGGGCTGATAGTAGAGAAGAGTGTTGAGGGAATATGCAATGGAATTGAAAGATTAACTGAAAATAAGGAGCTTTTAGCTTACATTACCCGAAATCTTTCCGCTGAACGTTTAGGTACAGAAGAAGAAATCAAAAAGCTTTATAAACTAATCTAATGGTGGTTACTATGAAAAAAAACCTATTATTTGTAATGAACAATTTAAATTGCGGGGGAGCTGAAAAAGCTCTTATTTCATTACTTGAAACCATCGATTATTCTCGCTTTGAAGTAGATTTGCTGCTGTTTAAGAAGGAAGGATTATTTTTAAGCAAGGTACCTAGCCAAGTTAATCTACTGAATGAAATCAATGAGTTTACGTTCTTTGATATGCCTATTAAAGAAGCTATCAATAAAAGCATTAAGCAGCAGCGATTTGATATTACGTTTTCCAGAATACGAGCAGGAATCATTTACAAAACAGAGAAAAATGGAGCAAAATGCGAGCAGAAAGCTTGGAATCAAATAAGGTGGATTCTTAAGCCTTTAAAGAAAAATTATGATGTAGCAATTGGTTACTTAGAGAAAAATCCTATTTATTATTGTGTAGATAAAGTAAAAGCTCATTACAAAATAGGGTTTATTCATAATGATTACAACAAACTAGGAATGATTCCTAAAATGGATCAGCAATACTTCAGACAGCTTGATTCTTTAGTTACTGTATCAGAAGAATGTGCAAACATTCTTATAGAGGTGTTTCCAGATTTAAAAGAAAAAATAGAAGTCATGTATAATATTATTTCACCTGAAGTAATAAGACAATTATCATTGGATGAATCACTGGAAGCTACGAGTAAAATCAAATTAGTCTCCGTAGGCAGGTTGAATTATCAAAAGGGATTTGAAATGGCCATTGATGCATGCAAACTATTAGTCGAAAAGGGCTATGAAGTGGTCTGGGATATACTTGGAGAGGGAGAAGAACGAGAAAAATTAGAAACCCTTGTCCAAGAAACCAACCTGAATGGGATAGTTAATTTTCTTGGTATAAAAGAGAATCCATATCCTTTTATTAAAAATGCGGATATTTATGTTCAGCCCTCCAGATTTGAAGGGAAATCAATTGCAATAGATGAGGCGAAAATTTTGCATAAACCAATAGTTGTTACTAATTTTAGTACTGCTAAAGATCAAATCAAAAATAACCACAATGGATTAATTGTTGGAATGGATTCTACATCTCTTGCAAATGGTATTGAAAAGTTGATTTTAGATCCTGCCTTAAGAGATCAGCTTTCAGATAATCTCTCAAAAGAAAAATTAGGCACCACCGAAGAAATTATAAAGTTTTATAGATTCATACACGCAATTTAAAGGAGGAAGCCATTAGTCTTGATAATATTAGGATTTGTGTTAAGTATAGTACTTATTATTTTATTAATAGATTTGATCCCGCTCTTGTCAGATTGGACAGGCAGAATTAAAATCGGAAAAATTAAAGAAGAAGAAAAATGGAATCAAAAAGTTACAGGCATTGGAGCAAAATGGCTGAACCATACTCCAAAAATAAAGGTCACCGATAATACAAGGTTAATCGTTCTCGATATGCTTAAGGGAAACTATTTAAAAAATACCATCCAGCATTGGCAGGAGGCTTCTCTCTTGTTGGGACTGACAGAAAGCTTAAAAAACGAAAAAAACGAAAAAATCATCAAAGAAATCAACAAATATTTAGAACGGAAATTTGATAGCAACGGGCTATGGAAAGAAAAGCCTATACATGTAGATGGAGCCATATTAGCTTATGCGATAATGAAATTGGAAAATGTTAACCCTGATGAATACAAACCATCTTTAGATTATATTTGGGAGCTAATCCAAGAACATATTGAAGAAGACGGAACGGTTGGATATAGAAAGACTATGAAAGGCTACAAATATGTAGATACCATAGGCTTTATATGTCCTTTTTTAGTCGCTTATGGAATGAAATATCAGAAGCAAGATTGTGTGAATTTGGCAATTAGACAAATCCGGGAATATGTAGAATATGGATTGCATGAGAAGTTTACTATCCCTTTGCATGCTTATAAGGTAGATGATAAAGTCCCTCTTGGTCTTTTAGGCTGGGGGAGAGGACTCGGTTGGTTTGCTTTAGGAATCACTGATACATTATATGAACTGACTAATACCCACAAACATTATACCGAACTAGAGAATATAGTAATGAAATTTTGTTATAGAGCGCTAAGTTTCCAACAAGCTAATGGAAGCTGGAACTGGACAGTTACGAGAAATGAATCAAGACCAGATTCTTCAGCTACTGCAGCTATTGGATGGCTTATGGCTAATGCTGGAAATCTAGATGAAAGTTTTCTTGTTAGCGCAAATAAGGCAAGTGAGTACTTAAAGAGTGTAACTAGAAGAAATGGCGCAATTGATTTTTCACAAGGTGATACAAAGGATATAGGTGTCTATTCTAATTTATTCAATATTCTCCCATTCACGCAAGGCTTGGCAATCAGGTTAAGCTCAAAAAGAAAGTTAAGAAAGCAGTGTGAAATTTATGATGAAAAAGGGGCTTAATTTTATAAAAACCAGATTCAAGAAATGGTTAATTGAAGATCTTATAAAAATGGGTATGAAAGTTGGACATAATTGTTCCATCCAGCCGGGAGTTGTTTTCGATTATTCTCATTGCTGGTTGATTAAGATTGGCAACAATGTAACTATAGCTCCTGAAGCATATATTTTAGCGCATGATGCCAGCAGAAAAATCTTTGCCGAAAATTGGCTACACAAAAATCGGGAGTGTTACTATTGAGGATAATGTATTTATTGGGGCTAGAGCTCTAATAATGCCTGGAGTCACAATAGGAGAAAGGTCAATTGTAGCTGCAGGAAGTATTGTAACCAAATCAGTCCCTAAAGGGAGTGTGGTAGGTGGTAATCCAGCGAGAGTAATTTCAACGATAGAAGATTATGAGTTAAATCAGTCAAGAAAATTAAAATCTGAAAGTTCACTTTTATTTGGAGTTGAATATACACTTAAGGGAAAAATCAATAAAGAACAAAGAAATAAAATGTACTATGACCTCACTAGTCAAATTGGATTTATTAAATGACGAAATTAATAAAAAGGTGACCAAATGAGAGTAAAGAATTCAATAGTTAACATCCTGTTTGGATTAGGCAATCAAGCCCTTATAACATCACTTAGTTTCTTTTCCAGAACAGTTTTTATTAATACTTTAGGTATTGAATACCTTGGAATAAATGGATTATTAACTAATATCTTGGCTATGCTCTCATTAGCTGAAGCAGGTATTGGCGCTAGTATAATGTATAGTTTATATAAACCAGTAGCAGAGCAGGATAAAGATAAAATAAATGCCCTCATGAACTTTTTTCGCAAGGCCTATTTAGCAATTGCTGCGGTTGTTTTACTCTTGGGCCTATCAATCATGCCTTTTCTCGGTTTGTTTACAAAAGATACAAATGTAGATCAGTTGTACTTAATATATGGACTTTTTCTGCTTAACACAGTTCTGCCCTATCTTTACGTTTATAAAAATTCTTTTTTAAATATTTGCCAAAAAGGTTATATTGTCACCGGTATTTATTCAGTATCGACCATTATTTCTACCCTATTAAAAATTTGTGTACTGCATTTCACTGAAAACTACTTATTGTATCTTCTTATTGAAACATCTACTACCCTACTGACATCTATTATTTTGGTCAAAATAGTTAATCGAAAGTACCCATATTTGTTAGAGAAAAACTCAGCAAGATTGGATGAAGAAACACGAGGAAATATTGTTCGAAATGTAAAAGCTATTGTTCTTCAAAATATTGGAAACTATCTTATTTTTGGTACAGAAAACATTATTATTTCCTCTTTTATTAGTGTTGCAGCAGTTGGGCTATATTCAAACTATAAAATGTTGATTGAAATTAGCAGGACTTTCATTAATCAAATAAATAATAACGTTTACCATAGTTTAGGGAACCTGGTTGCAAAAGAAAGTAAGGAGAAAGTATTCAGTATTTATAAAGTTTATTCCTTAATTAACTTTTGGCTGTATTCTTTGGTATCAGTTACCATGATGATTATTATTACTCCATTTATAAAATTGTGGATTGGAAGTGATTTTTTATTAAATGAGGAGATACTCTATATCTTAGTATTTACTTTCTTTGAAAGAGGAATGAGGAATCCAATTACTACTGTTAAAACTACATCTGGCATTTTTGCCGAGGATAGATATGCGCCTATTATTCAAGCTGTGTTCAATTTAATTATCTCTATTATCCTTGTACAAAACATTGGACTGGCTGGTGTTTTTTTAGGGACATTTATTAGTTCGCTGCTTGTGCCATTCTGGTACACTCCGTATTTAGTTTTCAGTAAGATTTTTAAATTGTCGCTGGTATCTTACTTTAAACTATACTTTTCTTACTTATCCATTGGAATAAGTATGTATATTTTAGTGAATTATTTAAGTTCTTTCGTCTCTAATGACAACTTGATTTCATTACTCATAAAGTCTGCATTAATTGTATTTATCATAAATCTATTCTACGTTGCTATATTTTATAAAACAAAAGAATTTCAATATTTGGTAGTAATTATTAGAGGGTTCAAGAGTAAATTAAGTATTCCTTTAAAAGGCAAGCGGAAAAAGTTAACTGACACTTTTCTATAATGAATGATAAAAGAAAAGTAGTTTAAGCATAAATAGCCAGTATAATATGACAACACAGCTATGGTTAATAATCAGGACATTTCAGAATATGTACCTGATCAATCCGCCCCAATCGTCAATGCATTACCAAGCGGAGGAATATACAATACTCAGCAGCAAGTTAGTCTAACTTCAAATTAACTGCAACGATATACTTTACGCTCGATGGTTCAAACTCTTTTACTGGAAGTCAAAATATTCGAAGCCAATACTTCTCTCAACATCTGTTGCAATTAAACTGATAGCTGTAGCCAGTGCTGGAAATCCAAGTAAAGTTAAACCCTTAAAATACGTGATTAAAACAGCACCCTCTGCAGTTATAATTGTCTATGTTAATAATGAACAAATTCTCGAGGCTATAGAAAATAAGGGTAGTATAAGTTATTTTCCAAACGAGTTTTTAGTTGCCATAAAAAAAAAGATATCGATTCCTTATACGACCTAGGTTTAAAAATGTATGAGCAAAAGAATTTAAGAAGGAAGTTAGGTAGAATTGTTGAACTACTTCCAATATAAAATGTAATGGGGAATAGTATGTTTAAAGCGAATAAATATAGACTAGTTATTACATTTGATGTAGAGGACTGGTTTACAAATGGACAGAGCATAAAAGTAGATAGTTGGGGAAATTATGAATTAAGAGTAGAAAAAAACATTGATCGAATTTTAAAATTACTTGATGAAACAAAGACTTCTGCTACATTTTTTATTCTAGGATGGATGGCAGAAAAATTACCTGGTATGGTTAAAAAAATTCACAAACTTGGGCATGAAATATCATCCCATGGATACGCTCATGAACTTGTTTACTTACAATCTAAAAATGAGTTTCGAAATGACGTTAGGAAATCAAAGCTTATTCTAGAGGACATAATAGGTGAAAGAATATACGGTTATCGAGCTCCTTGTTTTTCAATAACGGATTGGGCATTACCAATACTGGCTGAAGAAGACTACTTATATGACTCTAGTTATGCTGCGAATGTATTTAAGAAGAGCCATCTTAGTCATTTTAACAGTTCAAAATTAAGCATTTGTAACAAGATCTATAATAATTTCTATGAAGTATCTTTGCCTTATATGAAGATTAATAACTTATCCATTCCCTGGGAGGTGGTGGATACTTTAGATTATATCCATACTCTCTTTATGAGTGGGGAGTGAAAAGGCTCTTAGCAACTAGAAACAAGCCATTCGTCTTTTATCTTCATCCATATGATGTTGATCATGAGCAACCTATAACATTCTCTTTCAACATTAATAAGTTAATACAGCAATACTACGGCCGGAAGACTGCTTATAATAGGTTGGAGAAGTTAATGAAAGTGGGAGAATTTACAACCATCAAAGAATTTCTTTCTATAGAAGGGGAACAAATTTATGGAACATCACTATAGAGAAATCATTTCCAATAAGTTATTGATATCTTCAATAGCCTACTATTTTTGTGAAATAAACGGTTTAAATTCTATACCAATTAATAAGCCTGATCAAGGACAAATAAAAAATCTTCAAAATATAGGTGTAATAGATCACCATTTAAATATTTTAGATTTACCACTTGGATATGCTTGTTATGAATACCATCGGCAATCAGCATCCAAAAGTTATTTAGATAAGATTTTATTAAGTAAAGCAATAAAAAAGAAAGTTATTGTAGATCTATGCTGTGGACCAGGAGCTACCATTCAGGAATTATTAAAGGAAAAGCCCGAAAAAATTTATGCAATAGATGAAAGTTATACAAATTTATCATTTATTGATTTTATTGAACAAAACGAAAACAGGACGATTATTAATAAGATTTATCGAAATGCTAATTCTATTCCGTATGAAATGGAGAATGTAGATTATGTGATATGTAGAGTCTCACTTCAATATTTAGAAGTAAAAAAAGTCTTGGCTGAGATATACAGAATTTTAAACAAGTGCGGTTCTTTTTATGCTATTGTACATGGTTCGGGCTACCCACTTGATTTTATTTGGAGAAGAAAGATGCTGTTTAAAAGCAAAAATCAAATACCAGCAATTCAAAAAGAAAGGTTAGGTTTATTGAAAAGGGCAAAATTCTTAAGCAAACAAAGTTTAATAAAAGAAATGAGCAGACTAGGTTTTAAAAACATTGAAATATTTGAGGAACAGGAAGATAATATTTTTGGAATTTTTCCAGTTTATTTTGGGATATTTGGAGAAAAATAGAAATATATTATGAGTCTTCAGGACTATTAAGATTGACAAAGGGATTTTGGAATGGTATTCTACACCTATAAAATGTTCTTTATAAAGAATAGATGAGGTTTTAAATTGATGTTCAGAGTATTCTTTTTTTATCTTTAACGTTCTTTATTAAGAATTTATTGTGGGGGAAATATGAGTGCTATTACAGGTATTGTGCAGTTAAATCATGAAAGGGCTTCCGAAGAATATGGCAATTCCTTAATAGAATCGCTAAAAGTTTTCCAATCTGATTCTATCAACCGCCTGAACAGGGAGCATATTTTTATGGGCTGCTTATCTCAGTGGATCACGCCAGAGTCCATTGATGAAGTACTTCCATATTACGATTATGAAAGACAACTAGCAATTACTGCTGACATTATAATTGACAACCGTAGTGAATTATTTGAAAAGCTGCATATACAACAAGAAAAACAAACTCAGATCACTGACAGTTTCCTAATCTTATTAGCTTACGAGAAATGGGGAAGCGATTGTCCTAAGCATTTAGTAGGGGACTTCGCATTCATCATATGGGATAAAAAACGAGACAAACTCTTCGGTGCAAGAGATTTTTCTGGTAGCCGCACGCTTTATTACCACATGAAAAATAACAGGTTTACATTTTGTACAGTTATAAAACCTCTACTTAATTTGCCTTACGTTGAAAAAACTCTTAACAATCAATGGATTGCAGATTTTCTTGCCATTCCTTTAAATTTCGAGTCTACTGATTCAAATTTAACAGTTTACAAGGATATTAAGCAGATTCCTCCATCCCACTCTATAACATTAGAAAAAGGGAAATTAACCCTGAGTCGCTACTGTTCTTTCAATGATATAAAGAAAATCAAGTTAAAGTCCAATGCTGAATATGAAGAAGCTTTTATGGATGTGTATCAAACAGCCATTTCAGATCGGCTTAGAACCTACAAGCAGGTAGGATCTCATCTTAGCGGAGGACTCGACTCCGGATCAGTTGCTGCTATCGCTGCGAAAGAATTACATAAAAGCAATAAAAAGCTGCTATCGTTCAGCTATGTGCCTGTCAAAGATTTTGATGATTGGACTCCCAAAAGGCGATTTCCTGATGAAACCCCATGGATTCAATCAACGATTGATCACTCAGGAAATATTGAAGGTAATTTTCTGGATTTTGAAAATTATAGTCCCTATTCGGTTATTGATGACTGGCTGGATGCACTGGAGATGCCATATAAGTTTTATGAGAACAGCTTTTGGCTGAAAGGCATCTATGAACAAGCATCTCAACAAGGTGTAGGTGTTTTATTAAATGGTCAGCGGGGAACTGGACGGTTTCATGGGGGCACTCATTAGATTATTATGCCATGCTGCTCAAACAGTTTAAGTGGAATAAATTCCATAAAGAACTGAAAATGTACAGTGATCTTATCGGGATTGGAAGAAGAAGATTATTTACGATTATCCTCAATAAATCGTTTCCTTCTATAAATAAGCCAAATATAAATCCGTACCCTATGTTAATAAATAATGAATTTGCAAAGAAGCATCATGTATGGGAAAGATTAAACGAAGAAGATGTGGATGTGAAAGGTTTTGTCCTTCCAAGCGCTTTTGAGATGAGAAAAACGCAATTTGAAAAACCTTATTACTGGGGTATAAATGGTACCTACTCTACAAAACTATCTCTTAAGTACTCGCTTTGGGATCGGGATCCAACCAATGATTTGAGAGTAGCAAGGTTTTGTCTATCCGTTCCTGAAGAACAGTTTGTACAAAATGGCTATGATCGATCATTGATCAGACGTGCAACAAATGGATATCTTCCAGATAACGTAAGGCTCAATATGAAAACCCGGGGATTCAAGGAGCAGATGGAATTTTTCGAATGACAGGGGTCTGGAAGAACTTCATTAGTGAACTATCTGCCATGTGCATGGATAAGAATATTGGTGAATTTTTGGATGTAGATGTTATTCGAAAATCTCTTAGCAAACTCAAAAACAAACCTTCTCCTGATCAAGTTTTTGAGGATGATTACCGAATTCTGATGAGAAGCCTGATCTTTTATAAATTTATGAAAACGGCAACTTGAAAGGAGGTGATTAGAATGAAGAAACAATGGCAAAAACCAGTTCTTGAAGTGTTGGATGTAAACATGACCATGGCTGGCCCTGGCCGCCGTCTTCCGGATGCAGTTCAGCCAGATCCAGATGATATGACGAAATACAGCTAACTAGCCAATTTCTTTTATGTGTGCCTGCCCTTATATACCAAAAGTCTATAGGGGCTTTCTTTTCATTTAGGCCTGAATATTGAAGGATGTGTAAGATGAGAGAAGCTGATTATGAAAACTGCTATAGTGTGTATGGTTTGAATGTCTCCAGTTTTATTTCTTTTCCAGAACTAATAAAGATTGATTCTGTTGGGACAGATGTTTCTGTAAACATGACTGATTTAACAGATGAATGGAATGCTAGTTGCTTAGAGTCGGATAAATTTTTAATCAGAAGTAATATAATCATGTTCAGAATTGCCGATACAGCTATCTTTAAAATTGAAAATGGAAACAGCATCAACGTATCACCGATGCCTGGAAGTGATATTGATAAGATTAGACTCTTTATTCTTGGATCCTGCTTTGGTGCTCTTCTAATTCAAAGACGAATCCTCCCTCTTCACGGAAGCTCCATAGCAATAGGTGGAAAAGCCTATGCAATAGTAGGTGAGTCCGGAGCAGGGAAATCCACTCTGGCTTCCACCTTAATAAGAGAAGGCTACAAACTTTTAAGTGATGACGTCATTGCTGTAAGCATTAAAAATCGAATTCCATTTGCAGCCCCCGCTTATCCTCAACAAAAACTATGGGAGGAAAGTCTAGAGCTATTTGAAATGGAACCTTCCCTACTTCAGCCGCTATTTGAGCGGGAAACAAAGTATGCTGTTCCTGTAAATAACCACTTTTATAATGAACCCCTTGAATTGGCAGGAATCTTTGAACTTACTAAAACAGAAGATCTGGAAATAAAGTGTATGCCCCTTACTAAACTGGAAAAACTGCATGCATTGTCCCGCCATACATACCGTAACTTTTTTGTGAACAGGCTAGGTATGCTGGATTGGCATTTCAGTGAAATCTCACGAATAGCGAACCATGCTGATGTTTTCTTGTTAAGCAGGCCTGCAAATGGCAGAACGGCAGAAAAGCTAATGAAAGAGATGTTAAATAAAATTGAAAAGGTGGGAGTTAGATGATCAGAACGCCATTATCCATAGAGCATACTGTAGTTCAAAAGCAAGGCAATCTCGTTAGTGATATGAACGGAGAAAAGGTGATGCTAAATATTGAGAATGGGAACTATTATAATCTAGGTGAAATTGGCGGAGCTATTTGGGAAAGAATCCAGAACCCTGTTTCTATAAAGGAATTAGTCCATCAATTAGTGTCTGAATATGATGTTAATGAAATGGAATGCGAAGAACAGGTTATTTCGTTTTTGGAACATATGGGAAAAGAAAATTTAATCTCGATTGACCAATAAGGCAGATCAGCATGAGAAAAGTTAAAAACTTTTTACTGTTGGATTTTGAAACGAAGTTTTACTTAATTGAAGCGTTCATTTTATTAGCATGGGCTAGAATGTTAAAAGCCCAGCCATTTGCAAAGACAGCCAATTTGCTGGGCACTCCAATGAAAGAGACAGATTTTACTCTCGCTGACACTGCTATAGCTAAAAAAGTATCGGATTGCATCCATATTATGAGCAGCTATACTTTTTGGGAAAGTCAATGCCTGGTCAAAGGAATAGCAGCCATGAAAATGCTGGAAAGACGAAATATTGAGAGTACGTTGTATTTAGGTACTGGGAAAGATGAGAATAACCAGCTAATCGCTCATGCATGGCTAAGAAGCGGCACTTATATGGTTACTGGATCTGAAGGTATGGAGAGATTTACTATGGTAAGCTGTTTTGCAAATACATGCTTAATAAAAAAGGGGAGAGAGTTAAATGGAAAGAACATATGATCATTTAAATCTCTCTGAATTATCTGCTGAATTACAGCTTATGATTCAACTATTAAGAACGAATGGTAAAGCAGCAGAGGGGAACTTTTTAAATATAGATTGGGATAAGTTTATAGAGCTAGCCCTTCATCATCGGGTTTTCCCAGCATTATATCCCATAACAGCAAAGCTTAAAAAGGGCTTAGTACCTGAAATGGTTACACAGAGACTCTATAACCTGTTTAGGAAAAATACGTTCCAAATGCTTCAATTAACGAATGAGATGGCACTAGTCAGCGATTTGTTTGCTAATGAAGAAATCAATACTTTGTTCCTAAAAGGGCCTGTATTATCAGAAGATTTATATGGGGACCTTTCACTCCGGACATCAAGAGATTTAGATTTGCTTATACCAATGCAGGATTTAAGAAAGGCAGAGAAACTATTAGTTAGCCGGGGGTATGTAAAAGACGACTATTTTTCATCTATCTTGGATGAATGGAAATGGCGTCATCATCACCTGACGTTTGTACATCCTGAAAAAGGCATTACGGTAGAAGTGCACTGGCGTTTAAATCCAGGGCCGGGAAGGGAGCCTTCATTTACTGAATTATGGGAGCGCAAAAGAAAGAGTGCTTTAACCAAGGATCCTGTTTTTTATCTTGGAGCAGAGGATTTATTTATTTTCCTCGCTGAGCATGGCGCGAGACACGGGTGGTCCCGGTTAAGGTGGCTGCAGGATATTCATCAGCTTGCTAAGAAACAATTAAATTGGGCTTTTATAAAAAAACAGCAAAGAAGATATCAATCGACCGTTGCTTGCGGCCAAGCTATTCATTTATCATCAGAAATCTTTTCAACACATGTTTCAGCTGAAATGAAAGAATTGATTACAAGGAGAACAAATAGAGCTGCACATGCATGCATGTTTTATTTAATAAACCTAGTGAATCTCCATACAAAACCACTTCCCAAGATTGTTTCCATTTATCATTCACGTTATCTATTTTCATTAAAATCTCTAGCACAAAAATGCTTATTTTTGATCAGCTTTCTCTATCCTTATCCAATTGATGCTGATACGTTACCTTTGCCTGGCAAACTTCATTTTTTGTATTTTCCGTTACGGCCATTCCTTTTGCTATGGAGAAAAACAACAAAACAAGCGATTACCTAAGGGGCTGCTTATATGAGTATTATCCGATTATATATAAAGGACTTATTTAAGTTTTCCGGCTGGTTATTGCCGTTGAACCTTTTTGGGATGGTCATTGCAAGTTTGCTTGAGGGCATAGGAATTTTAATGCTTATACCTATGATTAGTGTCAGCGGAGTGATTACAGGCAAGGAATCCAATTTTTTCGCACCTTACTTAGGTTTTGTTGACATATTTCCTGAAGGATCAGAGCTTTTTTTCCTGCTCTGTCTATTTATTCTTATTATGATCGCCCAAAGTCTTCTTCAGCGGGGTATTGCCATTCTAAATGTAAAGCTGCTTCATGAATTCAGCAGAGATTTAAGAATTAAACTTTTTAGGGAGACGCTTAGGTCAGATTGGTCTTTCTTCATTAGAAAAAGAAAATCTGATTTGATTAATTCGTTAACGTCAGAATTGGCTAGGGTCATAAGCGGGATTAATTTGGTCCTGCAATTAATCACATCAATTGTATTTACTTTGATACAAGTCATATTAGCATTCTGGCTTTCTGCTAGTATCACGGGATTTGTGCTCTTATGTGGTGCCGTTATGATCTTGTTTTCTAAAAAGTTTATTAATAGAGCTAGGAAAGTCGGAAATAAGACCTCATTATTTGGACAAGAGTATCTTGCGGGTATGTCTGACCAATTTAACGGAATCAAAGACATTAAGAGTAATACATTGGAAAATTCCCAGTTATCCTGGTTTAGTTCACTAACGCATAAAATGGTGGGTGAACAAATTGAATATGTAAAACTGCAATCCAATTCCGAATTATATTACAAAATAACTTCATCTGTTTTTATTGCAATTATAATTTATTTTTCTATAACCGCATTTCAAGCTCAGTTTGAACAGCTGCTAGCAATTATCCTCATATTTTCTAGACTTTGGCCGAGGTTTACAGGGATTCAATCTACTATTCAAAACATTGCTTCGACAATCCCTGCATTTGAATCCGTTCATCATCTTTATAAAGAATGCCTTTCATCTAGTGAACTGAGAGACTACCAGGATGATGGTATTGAACCGTATAAATTAAAAAGCAGTATTGTTTCAAACAATATCTGCTTTAAATATAAGAATTCTGGTTCTAACGATGTTTTGAAAAGTATAAATGCGAAGATTCGTGCAAACCAGATGACAGCCATTGTAGGTTCGTCAGGAGCAGGTAAAAGTACGTTTATTGATATATTAATGGGGTTGATGAAACCTGACCACGGGGAGCTGCTGATTGATGGTGGTCCTTTAAATGATGAACGACTGACAGCATGGAGAAAATCAATCAGCTATGTACCGCAGGATTCATTCTTATTCAATGCCAGCATCCGGGAGAATTTAACGATGGTCCACCCTAACGCCAAAGAACCCGACCTTTGGCAAGCCCTCAAATTCTCCTCCGCAGCCGAATTCGTCCGCAAGCTCCCGGAAGGACTGGATACTCATATCGGAGACCGCGGAGTGCGCCTTTCCGGTGGGGAACGCCAAAGGCTGGTTCTTGCCAGGGCAATTTTGAGAAATCCTTCCATTCTCGTCCTGGACGAGGCAACAAGTGCATTGGATAGTGAAAATGAAAGAAAGATTCAGGAAGCGCTCGAAGGCTTGAAAGGGAAGATGACGATCATCGTCATTGCTCATAGGCTCTCTACGATTCGAAATGCCGATCAGGTAATTGTTTTAGAGGAAGGCCGCATTGTTCAGGCTGGGGGCTTTCATGAGCTGGCTAGTCAGAAGTCTGGTCAGTTTGGCCGATTGCTTGGGAATCAGCTGGAAGCGATTCAATAACCAAAAACCACCGCTCTTGTTATGGGCGGTGGTTTTTTTGTTTTCTATTTTATACCTGCGAAGATAATATCCCTCATCTACTAACCTAGTAATTTAAGTAATTTGAACTACAAAACCAAAATAATTCTTTAAAAAGAACAAAGATAATACTATAATACTAATAATAAGAACTTAATGTTCTTTATAAAAAAGGAGTGATAAAAATGAGCCCTAGTCGATATGAAGCACCAGCAGTACTAAGCCATGCACCAATTTCTTTTGAAACTGCTCAGAGCTGGAATCCGGGCAAAGGGAATACTGACCATCCAGGCACAGGGAACGATGGAATTCATTTTCCTCCCGGGAATCCAAATCCTCCAGGTGGTGGAGCTGGGACACCTGGTAAAGGAAAAGGAAAGGGAAAATAACTAGAAATGGCGGATGAAGGCAGGTTTTGGCTTGCCTTCTCCGTACTAGTTTTTTCATAGGGATAAAACAATGAAATCATTTAATAAAGCAATGGGAGAACATTTATTTTCGATTTGGATAGATGAAAGCTGGATACAAGAATGGATTAATCATTCACTTCAGCCTGGAATAATGGAAGGTTCTATCCCTTTTCAGCTTGAACTGTATGGAGGCTATGGTCAAGCTTTTGGTGGATATGAGGTTCGCACATTAGTTGAAAAGAATAAACACATTATATTCGACAGAGGCGATTACAAGATCGAACTGGACAGCAATTATCAGGAGGGCAGAATGTATGTGCATGATGCATTAGCGTTAAAACACGCTTTGATGAATCTTTATAGCACAGTTATTGTTCATGATCAATGGGGATTGCTGCTGCATGCATCATGTGTCGCCCATTTAAAGAAAGCATTTCTGTTTACAGGTCAGTCAGGGGCCGGTAAATCAACTGCAGCAGCACTTTCGGCACCAAGGATGGTGTATGCAGATGAAGCTGCAATTGTAAAAATTTCAGAGAATAAAGTCACTGTCTTTCCATCACCTTTTAACAGCGAAGCAGAACCATTGATAGATGAAGAAGCGCTTCCTTTAGAAGCGATTGAGCTATTGCATCAGTCGCCTGTAAATCAATTGGTAAGGTTATCTACGGTGGAGGGCCTAGTTCAGCTTATTAATAAGACCTTCTACTGGGAATATGACTCGCTGCAAACAAAAAAGGTCCTAAAATTACTGAACCAGCTTTCTCTGAAAATTCCAATTAACAGGCTTTCTTTTCAAAAAAATAATACATTTTGGGAGCTGATTGTTTCATGACAAAATATATAAGAAAACATGGCCACGAAGCATTAAAGCATGAAAATTCATGGATTGTTCTAAATTCGGAAGCGTTTACTGTTACAGCATTAAATGAAACAGGCGGCTACTGCTGGCAGCTGCTGAAGCATCCTCAGACTGATACCTCACTAGTCCGTTCAATGAAAGAGCAGTTTCAAACAGAAGGGGATCAGATGGAAGAGGATGTCCGACTGTTTCTGGTAAATTTGCTTGAATTAGATCTGATTGAGAATGCCGGGTAATTCAGCGGAAGAAGCGGTAATTCGCCAATATTTAAAAAAACATGGCCGGGTGGATTTGCCTGCTAGCGGAACAAGCATGTTCCCTTATATTCGCCAGGGAGAAATTTGCCGGTTTGAAAAGATAGATCCTTTTGAATTAAAGGCTGGAGAAGTAGCACTGTTTGTTTCTTCAGAAGGAAAGCTGATTGCTCATCGCTTCTTAAAAAAAGAAAAGCATTCCCTAATCTTTAAAGGCGATACAAACCTGGGGGAAGATGCTCCCGTTTTAAAGGATCAGGTAATTGCAAAATTAATAGAAATACACCGAGGCAAAAAGGCGAAAAAATCCTCTTTTTTTTGGACGATTATATGGCCAGCTGTTGTTTTGGGATGGCCCTGCATTCCGCTTGTTTTAAGAAAGTATTTAAATTATAAAAGAAAATAAAACTTCAGTTTGGGGGAGCCGGCATTGCGCAGCTTATGGAAAGAATATGGATCAGCAGCAGAGTTTAAAAAAGCTGTACATTTATTAAAACCGTATGTGCTCTGCTATAAAAAAGAATATTTGTTTTTGCTCATTCTGCTTCTCGGTGATATTTTTTTCACCATCCTCTTCGCCTGGTTTTTCGGTACGGTAACAGATGCTGCTGTGCATGGGGATTTCTATAAAATGAAATGGCTTGCAGCAATAGGAGGCATTCTCATCGCCAGTAGTATTGCTTCTAACTTTTTGTATACCTATTTAGAGACAATAGCCATTAACTCTGTAAAAAGAGATTTAAATCTTCAGCTGTACAGACATATGCTGGTGCTTCCTAAATCATCCCTATCCATCAATCACTCCGGTGACCTCGTTTCTCATTTCACGAATGATCTGCATCAAATTGACAGTGTCATTGGAAGCGGCCTTCTTAACTTACTCAGGTTCCCTTTAATTTCATTGACGGTATTCCTTTATTTATTGAATATGAACTGGGTAATGACAGTAAGTATACTCATCCTTACTCCGGCTGCTGCGGCTGGGGGAGCTTTTTTTGGGCTGAAAATAAGAAATAACAGCAGAGAAATCAATAAAAGCATTACCCGGATTTTAAAACATCTCAATGAAACGTTTCAGGGGATGGATGTGATTCGTGCTTTTACTCTCGAAAGGGTTTTTTATCAAAAATATAAAAATGAGAATAATACTCTATATGATTGGGAGTTAAAAGAAGCGAAATGGAGAGGGTGGTTTAATGCCGGGGGCGAGGCGTTAGGCTCCGCTGCATTTTTAGGCTGTCTTCTTATGGGCTCGTTTTTTGTAGCAAGGGGAAACCTCACGATTGGCAGTCTCTTTACATTTATTAGTTTGATATCCCACCTGGTATCCCCAATGACAGGATTGGCAGCTCAGTGGGCAGGATATCAGCGATCCTTGATTTCATTGGAAAGAATCTCTCTTATATTGGAAAAGCCATCTGAGAGTCAGGATTTGCCATCCTATCAACCCGCTTCATCAAACGGAATTTCGATTCAATTAAATGATCTATCCTTTACCTATGACAATCATAGCAAAGTGCTAAGGAACTTGAATGCTGTGATTCCTTCCAATTCGACAGTAGCGATTGTTGGTCCGAGCGGAGCGGGAAAGTCCACTCTTTCTCAGTTGTTAATGGGGTTTTATAAGCCTCATACAGGGGATATTCTTTTTAATGAAAAACCGATTAATGCCTATACCCCAGCAGAATTAAGAAATCTTATTGCGTACGTCCCTCAGGAAAGTTTTTTATTCAGCGGAACAATCAGGGAGAACTTAAAATTGGCACGTCCTGATTCTTCAGATGAAGAAATGATCCAGGCTTGCATAGATGCCTATATTCATCAAGTCATCATGCAGTTTCCGAATGGCTATGATACGGAAATAGGTGAAAGAGGGATTAAAGTCTCAGGAGGACAGAGGCAGCGGATTGCGATTGCAAGAGCAATCTTGAGAGGCGCTCCAATACTATTGCTGGATGAAGCGACATCCGCACTCGATAATGAATCAGAACACCAAGTGAAAAGAGTGCTTAAACAGGCAAAACAAAAGCGCACGCTCCTGATTATTGCACACCGTTTGACTACGATTCGTCATGCGGATTTGGTGATTGTCATGGATAAGGGAGAAATTATTCAAATGGGC
The DNA here is from genome assembly GCF_018283675.1 of Metabacillus flavus. Classification (NCBI taxonomy): domain Bacteria; kingdom Bacillati; phylum Bacillota; class Bacilli; order Caryophanales; family Bacillaceae; genus Metabacillus; species Metabacillus flavus. Next base: position 2,474,444 of record NZ_JAGVRK010000001.1, on the reverse strand, counting down.
AAACACACGGATCTTGTTCAAAGAAAGGGGCTGTACCAAACGTTGTATGCAAAAGATGAGATTTCATTTGAAAGTGCAGCAGGTGTCAAGCATGGATAAAATGCTTAATCGGGTGTTATCCAGTTTGTTTGAAGAGAGAAGTCGAATTTCTCCTCCATATGATGAACTTCTAAAGGAGTTTTCTTATTTTCGTGCATTGCCGCAAGCTTATCAAATTCTGAAAGAAAATGGAAAACTCAATGATGCTCCGGCAGTATTTAAAGAAGTACTGAAAAATGAATTCAATAAAACGCTCTATTTAAATATGTTCATAAATAAGCAATTAAAATTGATATTGGGAATCTTTGAAGCATTAGCCATTCATACGATCCTTCTTAAAGGAGTGTATTTCTCTGGAAAATATTTTGGAAGCATCGGAGCCAGGCCCACTTCTGACATTGATCTGCTTATTAAGGAGGATCAGTGGCTGCTCGCCATCTCAAGTCTAAAGAAACTGGGTTTTTTACCTAGCGAGGATGAAATACCCGGACATTTTCATTGCACCCTTATTAAATCGATTCCTCAATCCCCTATCCCTCTGCAGGTAGAACTTCATTGGGATATTGTGAGAACGGATACATCCATATCAATGATTGAAGAAATTTGGAGCCGAGCTCAGCTCTTGCATGAGCGAAACTATATTCATGAACTTTCTGAACTTGATGAATTTTATATGATTTGTCTTCATGGCTGGCGGCATAATTTAGACTCCTTGAAGTATTTTATTGATATCATCCAGCTAATTAAAAAACTGAGAAACCAATTAGACTTTGACTTGCTGTTGAAGAGAGCCAAAAAACATCATACAAAAAAAAGGCTCATTCGGACGCTTTCGATCGTGTATAATTCCTATCCATATCTTCATAAGATAAACCCATTTCCATATAGTAAAAACGTTCTTTGGAAATATGAATGGATTCGAAGACCTGAAAAAAAGACCTTTATGAAATATATAGCGTTCCTATCCTACCTCTTTTTCAGCTATGATCGGTGCAAATACTCATTAGCTGAATTTTGTAGATGGGTGTTTCCCGAAGATTATCAATTAAAATCAGAAGCAGGACATGATGTTTTAAAAAGAGGGAAGGTGAGGGCTTATTTGAGTTTGCACTCTGCTAGATGGCGGGGATTTATTCGCTTAAAATGATATTTTACGTAATTGGAAAAAAGCCGCCCAGCAGACGGACGGCTTTTATTATGCTCTTCTTCCAATTTTCCTGCTCCATTCAGGTCTTCTTCTCTTCTTTTTATTTCGGTCATATCTTTTCATCAAATACCAAACGAGCACGATTCCCGCCCAATCCTTTACCAGGTCCACCCATGATGCGGAGCGCCCAGGAACATGTAATTGATGCCATTCATCAATGACGCTATACCCGGCTGCAGTGAGGATGGCGATTGGGAACGCTCGCTTCCACGAAAGACCGAATAACTGCAAAGAAAGAGTCATTAAGAAAAACAGAATTCCGAATTCAATTAAATGGAGAAGTTCAAATAGTGTGCCAAGCAAAATTACCGGCAAGGTTGGTTCTTCAATGAGAACAACCCGATCAATCCTTGAAGTGAGAAATGAGATAATTTCATCAATGGAGTAGCTGGATTGAAACCATATTGCTGATATATACAATGCTGGAATTAAAATAGCTAAGACCTTTAACATGCAGCACCCTGCTTCCAAATTTAGGTCATTATTGCGAAGTTACTAATTCACCCTTGAATAGAAAGGTCCGGACATCATCAGGAGTCATTCCTAGTTTTCTTGCTTCAATCAGCAGTTCAATCCATTCTTCTTCTGAGACCATGTTTTTTTCAGTTATCATCATCTCGGCCCTCCTGGGATTCTTTCCATTTTGTAAATTTGATATAGTCCTGAAAGGTTTCAAATTCTTCTTTGCTCATACCTTCTTTAACTGCTTTCTCTATGAGGGTTTTCCACTCTTCGTCAAGCTGGCTTTTTGGATCATGCTCGCTGCCCAGAAGGACATTCACTTCAATATCGAGGGTATCGGATATTTTAGATAGAAATTGCAAACTGGGATTTTTTTGAACATTTCGTTCTATGTAACTTAGATAGGATTTCGATACACCTGCCAACTCTGCCAATTCACTCAGTGATAAACCTTTTTGCCGCCTGATTTCACGAATTCTCTTCCCGACTGCTTCCATTAAATGACTCCTTCGTATTCATTTATGCTTCCCCCTCTGTTCATTATATAAAACAAATCGTTCTTAATAAAATTACAAGATAGTTAGAGAATGAAAGATAAACCGAGAAAACGAACGATAATGTTCGTTAAAATGAAAAATATGGCATTTTTCGAGATTTTTCATTTAAATAGGCCATAAGATATAATCAGGACAGGTTATTCTTTATTGAGAACGAGTGATGGGTGACAAAATGTTCAATAATATTCGGATTTATGCTTTAAGATTCACGTTTCTATTAGGCATTCTGTTTTATGTATTACTTCTTGGTAACACTAACCAATTCCTTCCTTTTCACTTAAAGAATGTTTTATCCGGTTCAATGGAGCCAGTGTTCAGCACAGGATCCATGATATTAATAAAAAAACTGGAAGCGAAAGAAGTTCTTCAAAAGGGAGAAATCATTACCTTCAAAACGAAAGATGAAATATTGATAACCCATCGTATTCATGAAGTCCTCAATAATCAAACATACAGGACAAAGGGTGATGCAAACGATGGAATTGATCGTGAATTAGTTAAGAGGGAAAATATTGTTGGCTCCTATACTGGATTAACGATTCCATTTGCAGGCTATCTTTTTATCTACATACAATCTAACACCAGCAGCTTTCTTGTACTACTCATCCTGCCAGGGCTTTTCTTTTTATATTTAGCTTATAAACTGCTTTTTCAGCAAGCGAAGGCAAAAATTGATTACTAGTGATTGATTCTTTTCTGTAAAAAGAAAAGTTCAATATAAATTAATTTTCTAGGGGGATTTTTACAATGGGTGTTAAAAAGAAATTAGGTTTGGGATTAGCATCAGCAGCACTTGGTCTTTCACTAGTAGGCGGGGGTACATATGCATATTTCAATGATAAAGCAGAGGCTTCTTCATCTTTCGCAGCTGGAACGCTTGATTTGAATGTGGATCCGACTACAGTAATTGATGTTCAAAACATCAAACCAGGTGACACAATGGATCGTGCATTTAAATTAGTTAACAGCGGGTCTTTGGATATTAAGAAAGTCTTGCTAACAACAGAATACTCTGTGGTTAATAAGGATGGAGCTGCTGCTAACGTTGAGGATTTTGCAGATCACATTAAAGTAAACTTCTTGTGGAATGCAGACAAATTAAACGATGTTATCTATAGTACGAAACTTAGTGAACTAAAAGACATGGATCCGAATGTAATCGACAAAAACGTATTCACTCCATTGTTTGAGAGAAAAGGCCTTAGAGCTGGATCAACAGATGATCTTTATGTGCAATTTGAATTTGTTGATAACGGAGAGGATCAGAACGAATTCCAAGGAGACTCTTTAAAAATGAAGTGGACGTTTGAAGCATATCAAGGCAAGAACGAAGAAAAATAAGTTTAAGAAGGGAAGGCAGGAACTTCCTGTCTTCTTTTTTCATTACTCTACCACCATATAAGAACGGGGGCTGGAGACGATTCGGCGCATAAACTCTAGAAATAATTCTCTATTTAAACGATCCGCACTACTTTATACATTCTTGTTAATCCTCACTTATTCAGCCTCTCCAACAGAGGCATATTTCACTGATCAGCAGGAGCAGGGTATCCAAATTCAAGCCGGTACATGGTGGGATAAGAGCAGCTTGGTTTTTGAAGACATCCCTGCAGGTGAAGACTTAACCAGCTGCAAGCCTGTCAGAATAGACTTTCCGCTTACGAACACTGGTTTTACCATGATAGGCTCTACTTCTTATAGAATCTTTAAGGATGGTGAATTGATAACAGAGGGTTCTCTGGGAATTGTTCAGTCCAGTCAAACCGTTACTCTGTCTATTAATGCAGATTCTCCTGGAAGCTATATGGCTGAAGTGGATCAGCGGCCGGGGTATGCCGGGAATGAGAGTGAAGTGACAAAGACAGCTAGCCGGACAGTTATTGTTGGTGAATGCCCTCCGCCTCCAGAAGAGGAGAAAGTGGAGCCTATTGATGATAAGGAAACCGAATCTAAAGATGATAAGGAACCAGGAACTGAAGTAGAAGAACCTGCTAAGGATGGGGAAGCGGTTTCCGAAGAAAAAGAAGAAGCCGTTGAAGAAAAACCTGATGAGAAGGAAGCGGATGTCTCTTTACAGCCAATTGAGGAGAATAATCATAGTGAAGGAGGAAACAATGAATGAGATATGCACTGAAACTATTCAACCAGGCAATATCGTTTCTTCTTTTCATTATCCTATTGGCCATGATTATTCTCGTTCTGACTTCAAGGGCTTCCGGAGGAGATCCCCAATTCTTAGGATACGAGTTGAAAACAGTTCTTTCAGGTTCCATGGAACCAGGAATACAGACGGGCTCAATAATAGCGGTTAAAATTGGCGGCGATATGAAGCGTTTCAAGGCAGGCGATGTCATCACTTTTAAAATGGATGAAACGGATCTTGCCACCCATAGAATTATAGATAAAAAGGCAAGCGGCAATGCCGTGATCTACACCACAAAGGGAGATAACAATAAAACGGCTGACTCGAAACCGGTGCTGGCCGAAAACGTGACAGCCCATTACACAGGTTTCACAGTCCCGTATATAGGCTATTTTATTGAATATGCTAAGTCTAAAGAAGGAAATGCGGTCCTGTTCATACTTCCTGGTTTGCTGCTGATCGGGTACTCCGTTATGACTATTTGGCGGGCGATTTCCAGGCTGGAGGAACCGAAGGGCGCATAATCTGTCATTCCAGGCATAGCATAAATAATGGCCTGTACGCCAAAGGAGATGTTTCCAATGAAAACTGCTTTCATTTACCTGGCGATTGTCAATGCAATTGATTTATTTATCACATTAGCCGGTCTTGAACTCGGTTTTATAAAGGAAGCGAACCCTCTAATGAAAAGCCTGTATGAGTGGACTCCTGTTGCGTTTATAGGAGTGAAGCTGATGTTCTCCTTGCTTATGCTTTGCATGGTGTTTTTAATTCCGCTTAAGACAACGAAAATTTTAAAGGGCGTTACATTTGCAGCCTGCATTTTATATACGTTTGTGATGGTGCTTCACTCTACTTGGATTTTTCATGCGACGATTTAGGAGAGATGATGATGTTTAAAAAAGTATGTCCGCGCTGTGCGAAGTCTTCTTACAGCAGCCACAATGGCGGAGAATGGATTTGTCCTGTATGTTCGAATGATTTAACCTTCCAGCGTTCTCTTTTCGAACATGCACAGATTAAAGTGACTCCAATGAAAACGAAGTACAGCGAAAAAAAGTATGATCATAAGCCTAACATTTCTTTATATGCCTAACGGATAACCTGGAGCTTGCTCGAGGTTTTTTTGTATATATTGGCTCAGGCTCCAAGAAATGTCTAATGTACCGGATAGAAAGGTACAGGGTGAACAATAGGGGATTTTCAAAAAGCCCATTTTACAAGGATTTCTAATTCAGATCAAGGAGTTTCGGTTGGAAAAATCGTACAAAGGGATGGGGAGATATATTGGTACAAAGAACCTTTTGCCGAATTTAGGCGACTGCTAAACTAAAGGAGGCAAGAAGGAAGAATTTTTAACAGCCTGTATATAAACTGTCAACTATGGAAAAAGTCCTCCTTATAGCTTTATTTGTCGGAATATTTAAAAATATAGCCCTATTAGACTGATTTGCTGATTGCCTGTTCATTGCAGTCCAAGAGCTGCAGAGGAAGTCAACAGCAGAGTTTAAAAGAGCGAAAATGACAAAATGGTTGAACCTCTTTATTCGTGAAGAGTTCACATACACACAGAAAAATCAGGAGGAATGTAAAATGGGGATCAAGACAAAATTAGGGTTGGGTATTGCATCTGCAGCGCTTGGATTATCTTTAGTCGGCGGGGGAACGTATGCGTATTTCAATGACAAAGCGGATGCGGCAAGCTCTTTTGCAGCCGGAACGCTTGATTTAAACGCGGTTCCGACTGAGATTGTGAATGTGAAGGATATGAAGCCTGGTGACTGGATGACCCGCACCTTCAAGCTTCAAAATGACGGGACAGTGGATATCAAAAAAGTATTGCTGACTACTGAATACACCGTAGCGAACAAAGAGGGCGAGCCTTCAAATACTGAGGATTTAGGGAGCCACATCAAAGTTAACTTCCTTTATAATGCTGACAAGCTTAACGATGTCATTTACAGCACGACACTTGAAGAGCTGAAGGATATGGATCCGAACGCAGTGGCAAGCAATGTCTTCTCTCCGCTTTTTGAAAAGAAAAAGGGACTTAAAGCCGGTACAACAGATGATCTGTTTGTCCAATTTGAATTTGTAGATAATGGCGAAGATCAAAACCAATTCCAAGGAGATTCCCTGCAGCTAAAATGGACATTTGACGGACGTCAAGGCGACGGACAGGAACTATAATTCTAAACTTTCATCATAGTAGTTTTACATAATAAAGGGTATGAGGACGGAGGCAGAACAGCAGATTTTGGTTGTGATGCATCCGCCTTTACCTTTTTATACTCGTTTTTTCGGGATGAACGCCAAGGTAATGGATGAGGACGATATACCAGCATGTGAAATGCAGATTCTACATATCGAACGGGGGACAAAGAATGGGGAGCAGCAGGAACAAGAAGAAGGGACGCATATTTCGGACATCGGTATTTTCTTTGACCGTTCTAATTGTTTCAGCTATTTCGGCATCGCCCGTTCAAGCTTATTTTAGCAAAAAAGGAGCTCAGGAAATTGGGTTTCAAATGGGGTCATGGTGGGATGGAAGCAAACTGGGTTTTGAAGAAGGAGGCCCGGAAAAGCCTCTCACTGCTTGCAGTTCAGTGAATCTTCCTTTTTCAATTCGTAATACCGGATTCGGCATGATCGGACCTACAGGCTATCGCATTTATAAAGATGATAAGGTAATAGCAGAAGGGACACTTGGTCAAATAGGGGCGAATCAGACGGGGCATCTTTCCATTCAAACGGACGAACCTGGCACCTATTATGCAGAAGCGGATCAGCGGCCGGGGTATGAAGGAAACGAAAAAGAGACGATTCGGACTGCAAGTTCAAGCATTGCGGTGTCAGAATGCCCGCCTCCAAAAAAAGAGAATAAAAAGAGACCGGATAAAGAAGAGGAACAGCCGAAAAACAAGGAAGAACATATAAAGAATACCGAAAAGGATCTGAAAGTAAAGGATCGGGTTAAAGAAGAAAAGTCCAAAGATGCTAACATACCAGAGGAGGAGCCTGAGAAGGAAAAAGCTCTTGAAGAACCGGCAGGCACTCAAGGAGAACCCGAATGAAACTGATAAGCAGAGGATTTACAATTTTACTGTTTTTCGTTTTAATTGGACTTGCTTTAGCCGTTTTTTCATCGAAGGCATCCGGTGGAGAGCCGCAGGTTTTCGGATATCAATTAAAAACGGTCCTCTCAGGATCGATGGAGCCGGGTATTCAAACCGGCTCAGTGATAGCCGTGAAAACGGGCGGGGATATGACGAGATTTGAAACGGGCGATGTCATTACATTCTGGATGGATGAATATGACCTGGCGACACATAGAATCACTCAAAAAGTGATGAGCGGAGGACAGGCTGTATACCGGACTAAGGGTGATAACAACAAGTCCGAGGATTCAGCACCGGTTCAATCGGATAACGTGGTCGCTCAATATACAGGATTTACGGTGCCGTATGCAGGTTACGTGAGCAATTTTGCCCGGACGAAAGAGGGCGGTGCTCTGACGGCGATTGTACCGGGTCTGATCTTAATCATTTATTCTATTTTGACAATATGGCAAGCCATTCTTAAAATTGAAGAACGGCATATTCAAAAAAATAAACGGCCGGGACATGAGTCCTGACCGTTTATTTTTTTGGCTGATCCATTCGCCATTTATTAAATTCCAGAAATTCTCGAAATTGATCTTTTGTAACACCTGACTGCATTGCTTCTTTCACAAGTGATGTCCAGTCTTGATCAAGCTGATTTGCATAAGCATCTTCTGTATTGCCATTTAAAAGCGTATTAACGGAAATGCCAAGCACGGATGAAACCTTTTCCAAAAATTGAACCGATGGATTCGATTGAAGATTCCGTTCGATCGAACTTAGGTAGGATTTTGCAACGCCTGCCCTGTCTGCTAGTTCAGATAAAGAAAGATTTTTTTCCTTGCGGTATTTGCGTATGCGTTCACCAATCATGACATCACCTTCCCTCAGATATTATAGCATATAACGAAGGGAATATTTCGGTAAATCGAACAAAATCGACAAAATTTTTTCGACATGTAGGTCAATTGCTGCATTCATCCTGCTTAGATTGTAGGAAATGCCGAATGTCTTCTTTGCTTATCCCCATTTCAAGTGCAGCCAGGATCAATTCCTTCCACTCCAAATCCATTTCTTCTTTAACCATTACATTCTCCATCCCATTTCCTCCTAAAATACGTATGTATTTCAGGCAATCCGGCGATCATCATTGCCCAAAGAGGACAACCTTAGACCCGTGACTTTGCGTCCCTGCTTTTCAGCAGGTTTGCCTTTATCTGACCGAACAGCTTTTCCCCGCTAAAGGTGATTCTATAGTCTCTATTCACCTCTAAAACCTTTGTACCACGATTATAGAATGGAAAAATAAAAAATGGTGCTGAATTGTGTCGAAATGGAAAAATATATTAAAATTTTTGATTTTTCTGCCGATATAATTAGAAAATAGTTCTCTGATTTAGGTAAAAAATACCCCCGTTATTAACAGAAATATGGATATTAGGCTCGTAAAGCTCTCTCAGCGCTTCCTTCTCCAGCTCGTAAACCTCCGGCTTTTCTTCCATGTCTTCGTAGAAGTGCTGTAAAAGCATCAGGTCAGCGTTCCATCTCTGCCTTGCTTCTTCTGCCCATGTGTGGTCATCCTCGGCTACCTTGTTTTCGATGTGCTGGCGGATTCTCATCATCCCGCTTTTGGGCAGAATCAGCGGGGAAAGAGTAAAACAGAAATCAGGGATCTTCGGCGTTAATTGAAGATGGTTTAGACGGTCCTGAAAGTTTTCAACCATCGTTCCGCTTATTAGATGGAGGCCAATGGAATAGACGAAATCTTTTTTCATATCACATTGATAGGAAACGGTCATATTCATGCATAGCCAAGGGTGGAGGGGCTTCTGTCCGCTTCCTGCATTTGGTCTTTCATACATGCGGGCAAAAGAGCCGAGCTTGCGGGCGGACTGGAAAATCTGATGCAATCTCGGAGAGCCTAAATGAACAAATTCCGTTTTCTCTTCGTTTAATACCCCGTCTTTATCCGTTAAAAGATTAAGTTTCATTGGATTTGGCTCTCCGCCTGTTTTCTCAAGATAATGCCAGTAAAAGGGCCGGTTCATAAGTTCCTTATCCATATCAATCGTCAGCTGTATGGCCAGCGCCCCGGTTGTTTTTTCAGTAATCTCACATTGATTGGCTTCAAAGAATCTTTCCAGTAAGTTATGGATTTCTTTTTGATTCATTCGTCACCCTCCTAAATAATATCTCCGGCCGCTTTTTTTCCTTCTGTTTCATGCTGTGCAAAATCAAGAATCGAAGTAAGGTTTTCCATTTTGATTTTCATTTCTCCATCAGATGCTGAGTGGAATAAGATATCCTGAAGATGTTCTTCAAAGTTCGTAATTTCCATCCTCGTTAAAATTTCATCAAGCTGCCCAATTACTTTTTCAAACAGATTGATTTTTTCATACAGGAGCTTCAAAATATGCTCTTCTACCGTATTTCTCGTCGACATATTGTAAATGTGAACATCCCGTTCCTGGCCAAGCCTGTGAATCCGGCCGATTCTTTGTTCCAGTCTCATCGGATTCCACGGAAGATCATAATTAATAATCTGATTGCAGAATTGCAGGTTAATACCCTCGCCGCCTGCTTCCGTTGCGATGAGGACCTGGATATTTCCTTTAAATAAATCCTTCATCCAATCCTTTTTGCCGCGCTTAAAACCGCCTCGAAACGGAACGGAGGAAATGCCATGCTGCTTTAAATACCATTGCAAATACATTTGCGTAGCCCGGTATTCAGTGAAGATGATCACTTTGTCATCGATTTTTTTTATCAGCTCCAGTACCTTTTCTGCCTTGCTGTTACGGGTTACGTTATCTACAGCCTCTAAAAGCTGTTGAATGATTGCCTCCGGGATGGGAGAACCATCTTCTTCAGGACGGTCGAGCATTTTTTTCAGCGTCATGTAGACAGACTCCCGGCTGCTGCATGCTTCTCTTTGAAGCGTCATAATCGAAAACGTATTGACTCCGCCGGCAAGAGTTGTCTTAACACGGGATATTTCATCATACAAATGCTGTTCGGTTTCGGAAAATACAATCGGTATTGTTTCTACAATCCGTTTTGGCCAGTCGATTCCTGTGTCGCCGCGCCTGTTGCGGAGCATAACTTTATTAATCAGTTCTCTTAGGTGTTCATGGTATTCCACAGATCGGTTTTTAGCAGAAAACACCTCTGTAAAATAGGCCTCGTTCCCGAGATGGCCTGGCTTTAAGAGGGAAACAAGATTGAAAATCTCCTCAATCCGGTTTTGGATCGGTGTAGCTGTGAGAAGCAGACAATATTTCTTCTTTAAATTCAGGACAAAATCGTAGTTTTTGGTTTTGCTGTTTTTCAGTTTGTGAGCTTCGTCAATAATGACGAGATCATAAAGCTGATTTAATACGATGTCGCGATGCGGGTTCCGTTTGGCTGTATCAATAGAAGAAACGACGACGTCACATTGCTCCCACACATAGCTTTTCTTTTGTTCAACAGCAGGGATATAAAATTTTTGATTTAATTCTCTAGCCCATTGGGAAACTAAAGAAGCGGGTACGAGGATTAGCACCTTTTTCACAAGGCCGCGAATCATATATTCTTTGAGAATCAGTCCTGCTTCAATTGTTTTTCCAAGTCCCACTTCATCAGCCAGGATCGCTTTGCCGTTCATTTTCTCGACGACTGTTCTAGCAACCTCCAGCTGGTGGGGCAAGGGCTGAAAATCGGGTAAATGCTTAGGGGCCTGCAGCCCTTCAAAATCAGGTACAGCTGTATGGTGCTGTATTTCAGAGGATAGCTTAAAGAGTTCCCAGTTTGCCCATGGGCCATCTTTTTCAATAAGTTCAAGTATTTCCTGCTGCCACTCATCATCATAATGGATAGGGACATTAAAACCTGTAAACCTTTTCATTTTAATTCACCGACTCTCTCTAATGTTCACTTTTCAAGGCAAATGAATGATTTTATGTAAATAAATATAAGAATTTCGCTTTAAAAGCGAATGATTTTTGAATTTATACAACTATTATTCAGTAAAAATAGGATTGCTCTCTTTTAAAGATGGTGGTAGGATGATAAGTAGTTAGAAAGTTTACAAAATGCATCATTTTCTGTTAATCATTTGTCTGCTTCTATGTCCATGTCCGTTCAGCGGAGCAGCCATTAAATGCTGACTATTAGTTTAACCATTATTTGGATTAATATGTGCGGATGACGATAAGGGGAGAGACCGCAGCAGACGAAGACCGTGTGCGGCGCCGAAGGAGCAAACATTTGTGAATCTCTCAGGCAAAAAGACTCTTATTTGACGCAGCTCTGGAGAGAGTTTACGTACAGTAAACCGCCAAAGGGGAAAGCCCTGCCGAACAGGGTAAACTTTCAGGTGCCAAGGACAGAGCCTTCTGATTCAATCAGGAGGAGTCTGTCCTTTTTTGTATCATGATATTCCGGGGAGGGAAAGCATTGTCACAGCTAAAAAGAACACCGTTATTTGAACTGTATAAACAGTATGGAGGAAAGACGATCGACTTCGGGGGCTGGGAATTGCCGGTTCAGTTTTCTTCTATTAAAGAAGAACATCAGGCCGTTCGCTCCAAAGCAGGTTTGTTTGATGTTTCCCACATGGGTGAGGTTTCAGTCAGAGGGAAGGGCAGTCTGCCTTTTCTTCAAAAAATGATGACGAATGATGTATCCCTGTTAAAAGCCGGTGGTGCTCAATATACGGCAATGTGCTATGAGGATGGCGGCACGGTTGATGATTTGCTTGTTTATAAAAAGGCGGAAGATGATTACATGATCGTCATCAATGCATCCAATATTGAAAAAGATTTAGAGTGGCTGACGCAGCATGCTGAAGGAGAGTTTGAACTGACGAACCTTTCAGATGAAACCGCACTCCTTGCTTTTCAAGGCCCCCTTGCAGAAGCAATCCTTCAAACACTGACGGAAGAAGACTTAAGCAGCATCAAATTTTTCAAATTTAAAGATGAAGTTTCCATCGCAGGGGCGAAGGCGCTTGTATCAAGAACCGGATACACCGGGGAAGATGGCTTTGAGATCTATTGCGCCGCGGGAGATGCCGAGGTGCTGTGGTCAGCAATCCTGGAAGCCGGAAAAGAGTCCGGTGCGGTACCGTGCGGATTGGGAGCAAGAGATACACTCCGCTTTGAATCGAATCTTCCTCTATACGGGCAGGAGCTTTCAAAGGATATTACCCCAATCGAGGCAGGTATCGGCTTTGCGGTTAAGCCAAATAAAGAGGAAGCTTTTTTCGGCAAGAAAGTTCTGAAAAATCAGAAGGAAAACGGAGCACCAAGGAAAATGGCCGGTCTTGAGATGATTGATAAAGGTATTCCAAGACACGGATACCCGGTTTATAAAGATGGAGAGCTCATTGGGGAAGTGACTACAGGCACTCAATCACCCACTCTTAAGAAGAATATCGGTCTTGCTCTTTTGAAATCTGAACATAGCGGACTTGAAACGGAAGTGCTGGTTGAGATTCGCGGCAAGCAATTAAAAGCAAAGGTTGTTCCAACACCATTTTATAAGCGTCCAAAAGGATAAGGAAGAGGGGATATGGATATGAAGCACCGCTATTTGCCGATGACAGATCAAGATCAAAAAGACATGCTCAGCGCAATCGGCGTCCAAAGCATCGATGAATTGTTTGAGGATATTCCTGAACAGGTTCGTTTTAAAGGTGAATACGATATTAAGCCGGCCAAATCCGAAACAGAGCTTTTAAGAGAGCTAAGCGGACTGGCGGCGAAAAATAAAGATTTGCGCCAAAATGCTTCTTTTCTAGGGGCAGGTGTATATGACCATTACATGCCGATTGTGGTGGACCATGTCATTTCCCGCTCTGAGTTTTATACAGCCTATACCCCATATCAGCCGGAAATTTCTCAAGGGGAGCTCCAGGCAATCTTCGAATTTCAAACGATGATCTGCGAATTGACCGGCATGGATGTTGCCAATTCATCTATGTATGATGGCGGAACGGCTCTTGCAGAAGCAGCTATGCTTGCAGCAGGACACACAAAGAAAAAGAAAATCCTGGTATCAGAAGCTGTTAATCCAGAATCCAAGGATGTTTTGCGTACTTATGCAAAAGGACAATATATCGAAGTGATTGAAATTCCTGCAGCAGCCGGAGTGACCGATCTTGCTTTGCTGGAAAAGGAAATGGGTGAGGATGTGGCAGCAGTCATCGTCCAATATCCGAACTTTTATGGGCAAATTGAACCGCTGAAAGATATTGAACCGATTGCCCATCAAGGAAAAAGCATGATGATAGTCTCTTCTAACCCTCTTGCACTTGGCATCCTTACCCCGCCGGGATCTTTAGGTGCAGATATCGTAGTAGGAGATGCTCAAGTGTTTGGGATCCCGACTGCTTTTGGCGGTCCTCATTGCGGGTATTTTGCCGTTACGAGTAAACTTATGAGAAAAGTTCCTGGCAGGCTCGTTGGGCAGACAGTGGATGAAGACGGCCGCCGGGGGTTTGTATTAACGCTGCAGGCAAGGGAACAGCATATCCGACGTGATAAGGCAACCTCCAATATTTGCTCCAATCAGGCACTGAATGCTCTTGCAGCATCTGTAGCCATGACGGCCCTGGGTAAAAAAGGGGTGAGAGAAATGGCTGTGCAAAATCTTCAAAAAGCGAATTACGCAAGAAATCGTTTTAAAGAAGCCGGAATGGATATCGCATTTAATGGGCCGATTTTTAATGAGTTTGCGGTTAAGCTGAATCAGCCTGTGAAGGAAGCAAATGCTAAGCTTATTGAGTCTGGAATTATCGGAGGCTATGATTTAGGCCTAACCAGCCCCGCTTTGGAGAATCATATGCTTGTTGCTGTGACTGAATTAAGAACAAAGGAAGAAATAGATCAGCTCGTTAAGGAATTGGGGGATCGCGATGAATAATCAGGATCAAGCACTTATTTTTGAACTTACGAAGCCTGGAAGAACCGGCTATAGCCTGCCCGAAATGGACATTCCTGAGATGGAGCTCGATGAACTGATTCCGGAGGGCTACTTAAGGGAAGCGGAGCCTGAGCTGCCAGAGGTATCAGAGCTTGATATTATGCGTCATTATACCGCCCTGTCCAAGCGCAACCACGGAGTGGATTCCGGTTTTTATCCGCTCGGTTCATGCACAATGAAATACAATCCGAAAATCAATGAGAACGTAGCAAGGATTGCAGGACTTGCTCATATTCATCCTTTACAGGAAGAAGAGACTGTTCAAGGGGCAATGGAGCTGCTGTATGATTTACAGGAGCATTTAAGAGAAATAACCGGGATGGACGAAGTGACGCTTCAGCCGGCAGCGGGAGCTCATGGCGAATGGACAGGACTGATGATGATCCGCGCATTCCATGAAGCAAATGGAGATTTGGAACGGACAAAAGTGGTTGTTCCGGATTCAGCGCATGGTACGAATCCTGCATCGGCCACTGTCGCCGGATTCGAGACGGTAACTGTGAAATCAGATGAAACTGGCCTGGTGGACCTCGAGGATTTAAGAAGAGTAGTTGGACGCGACACAGCAGCGCTAATGCTGACAAATCCGAATACGCTTGGTTTGTTTGAGGAAAACATTTTGGAAATGGCTGAAATTGTTCATGAAGCCGGAGGCAAGCTTTATTACGACGGAGCGAACCTGAATGCCGTTCTAAGTAAAGCGAGACCAGGAGATATGGGCTTTGATGTCGTACATTTAAATCTTCATAAAACCTTTACGGGTCCACATGGCGGCGGCGGTCCGGGATCAGGTCCTGTTGGCGTGAAGAAAGACTTAATCCGCTTCCTTCCAAAACCGGTGCTGGTAAAAGAAAATGGAGCGTTCCATTTTGATTATGATCGTCCGGACTCAATTGGAAGAGTGAAGCCGTTTTATGGAAACTTCGGCATCAATGTTCGTGCCTATACGTATATCCGAACAATGGGGCCGGATGGGCTGAAGGCTGTAACTGAATATGCTGTGCTGAACGCGAATTACATGATGAGGAGACTCGCGCCGCATTTTGACCTGCCGTTTGATAAACATTGCAAGCATGAGTTTGTTCTCTCCGGGAAGCGCCAGAAGAAGCTTGGGGTCCGCACGCTGGATATTGCCAAGCGCCTTCTTGACTTTGGCTACCATCCGCCAACCATTTACTTCCCGCTTAACGTGGAGGAGTGCATCATGATTGAGCCTACCGAAACAGAATCGAAGGAAACGCTTGATGCGTTTATCGATGCCATGATTCAAATCGCTAAAGAGGCGGAAGAGAATCCGGAAATCGTACAGGAGGCTCCTCATACAACCGTTGTTAAACGACTTGATGAAACGCTTGCTGCCAGAAAACCGGTTCTGAAGTTTGAGAAAAAAGAACCTGTAACGAATTAATCAAAAAGAGCATCTGGAGATTAGCCATAATTCTCCTGATGCTCTTTTTTTAGTTTCAAATACTCTTCATCCGCTCTGACAAGCTTCCACTTTTTTTCGAAGATTGCTGCAGATTCCGCCTTTTGGTCATCTATTTTCCGTTCATTTACTTCGCCATCCTTTTTGTATTTCCGGCCGCCTTTATAATTGGCGTACCTTCTTGAGCGGGTATAGCCCATCTGTAAAAATTTCCGCGCCATATCCATTCCGGGGAAATCATTTTTCTCTTTATAGCCAAGGTAAAGCTCATAGATTTTTTCAGAAGATTCCTTGGCAATATCCGGTGTTTTAAAACGCCAGTGGGGAAGTATTTCACTTTTATATGGTTCCACCATCAAGACCCCTTGTTCGCCTCGGCCAACCCGGTATTTCTCTGGCTCTTTTCTGAAATCTGTATGTTCGAAATCCATCTCGTAATCAAATGACATAGCGGCAACCTCCTTTTGGGTAGTTTACCCTCCAAAGGAAGTCTGTCAAACGGAGGGACGCTCTATCTAAAGGCTGATGATTTTTGGGAGGAGTATCAGCCATACCCTATACTTTTTTCAAGCAGCAAAGTTTGCTAATCTTCTCAAATAAAAAACCGCCCGCAGCCAAGTGCGGACGGAATTCATTATTTCTTTTTCACTTTACCGGTCCAGGAACGGAAGCCGCCTTTTAGCATGTATAGATCATTGTAGCCCTTCTTCTTAAGCTGCTGGGCTGCACGGCCGCTTCGTGTCGTGTTTTGGCAATACAGATAAACCGGCTGATCCTTGCGGATTTCTTTGTACCGGTGGCGCATTTGAGAAAGGGGTATATTGCGTGCGCCCCAGATATGGCCTCCATCAAACTCGTTCGGTTCTCTTATATCAATAAGCTGGGCCTTGCGGTATCCAGCCCTGAATTCTTCTTCAGTAAGTGATTTAAGAATTTTCCGCTGATAAAAAAAGGTGTAAAGACTGTAGGCAACGATCCCTGCAATAAGCACAATTAAAATAATCCATTCCAATGAAACTCGACTCCTTCTGTGTAAATGAAAAAAATCCTCGTTTAAACGATACCTTTAATTATATAAGACGGGCTCTTAAATGTCACTGAAATAAGGTCAGATTTGTTTTCAACTCCGTCTGGATTTGATAGACTGAGAAAGTATCTTTTGAGGCAATGATTAAATGGCTAAAAGAGGGAAGCATATGAAAAAAGAAAAATGGCGATTTATTGATTCAGGAAGCTGCTCGCCTTCCTTTAACATGGCACTAGATGAAGCATTGCTCGACTGGCATAGCGAAGGAAAGATACCTCCGGTTATCCGCTTCTACGGCTGGAATCCTGCAACCTTGTCCATCGGCTATTTTCAAAAGGCGGAAAAAGAGATTGATTTTGATGCCGTCAAACGGCACGGTCTGGGGTTTGTCAGAAGGCCGACAGGCGGCAGGGGCGTACTTCATGACCAAGAGCTTACATATAGTGTCATTGTAACAGAAGAGCACCCAGAGATGCCCCGAACGGTTACAGAAGCCTACCGCGTTATTTCAGAAGGGATCTTAGAAGGCTTTCGGAATCTCGGACTTGAGGCGTACTTTGCGATTCCAAGAACAGATGAGGAAAAAGAAGGCCTTAAAAATCCGCGATCTTCTGTTTGCTTTGATGCACCATCCTGGTACGAGCTGGTGGTGGAAGGGCGCAAAGTCGCAGGAAGTGCACAAACCCGCCAGAAGGGTGTTATCCTGCAGCACGGCTCGATTCTGCTTGATTTGGATGAGGATAAATTATTTGATTTATTCATTTACCCAAGTGAGCGGGTAAAAGAACGGATGCGCAGAAATTTCAGCAGCAAGGCCGTTGCCGCAAATGCTTTACGGGAAACACCTGTCACGATGGAAGAGGCGCGCCGTGCTTTTAAAAAGGGCTTTGAATCAGGATTGAATATTGAGCTTGAAGCTTATGAACTTTCGCAGGATGAACTAATTTATGTAGAGAATCTCGCAAAAAGCAAATACGAGAGCAGTGAATGGAATTTTAAAAGGTAGCAAGCATTAAGCGGCATTTTTGCCGCTTTTTCATTTTGCCAGAAATTACTCGATGACTGGATGGAACGTTTGTTCTATAATAAGTGAAAAGCTGAAATTATTTTTAGGTGCAATAAGAAAATAATTCAATTATTTCCTTTATTTATCAGAAGTTGATTTGTACGAAATTATTGCAAATCACAAATTGGTCTAATTTAAATAGAAGAGTTGGAACAATCTCTTATTTTCTTTGTTTTCCTCTTGTTTTTATTAAGTTTTCGATTTGACAAATAGGGGAAAAAACAGGCTATAATCAATATCTAGTATTGTTCTTAATAATGAATGCACTATATGTTGATTGTAGTGCCTAGTGTATGATATTTTTACTTAGTACTATTGAAAGAGGAGTTGTTAACATGCCCGTTTCATTAGAGGAGAAGATGAAGATGGATGTAGACAAGCTGAATAAGGATATTTCCTTGTTCCCGCAGGTGCATCCGGTGACAGATGATATGCACCTTACACATAAAGGGGTTTCCCGTCTTGTCATGCTGGACAGATATACGTTTAAGGATACGGAAAAAGTAACGTTATCCAAAGGTGATTTCGTTGTTTTGACCATTAAAGAGGATCCTAAGTTTCCGGCCAGGGGGCTGGGTTACATAACGGATCTTGATTGGACGTCCAAAACGGCTACTGTTTTAGTTGATGATGAATACCGTCATTCCCTGGACAAGCCGGAGGAAATCGAAAGCGGATTAATCATTAGATCCTTAGATGTCATTGAAAAGCCTCTAGAAGTGTTTTATGAACAAATCGCGAAACGAAATGCGACAGGCCTTGCTTCTGTGGAAGAAACCGAGGAAAAACGCGAGGAGTGGTTTGAAAAGTTCTATCAGGAGCTTGTCAGCATGAATTTTGTGCCTGCAGGCCGTGTGCTTTATGGAGCAGGAGCGGGAACAGACGTTACGTACTTTAACTGCTATGTTATGCCATTTGTCCAGGATTCCCGTGAAGGTATTTCAGAGCACCGTAAACAGGTCATGGAAATCATGAGCCGCGGCGGCGGAGTCGGAACAAACGGATCGACCCTGCGCCCGCGCAACACGCTAGCACGCGGAGTAAATGGTAAATCATCCGGTTCGGTTTCATGGCTTGATGATATTGCAAAGCTAACGCATCTTGTGGAGCAGGGCGGGTCAAGACGCGGTGCACAAATGATTATGCTCGCGGACTGGCACCCTGATATTGTGGAATTCATCATTTCCAAAATGCAAAATCCGCGTATTCTCCGTTATCTAATCGAAAATACGAAGGATGAATCTATCAAAAGAGCAGCGCAGGAAAAACTGAAGTTCACTCCATTCACACAAGCGGAGCAGGATATGTATCAGGGCATTGTGAATTACAAAGCAATTCCCGGAAACGGCGGTTTTTCTGACAAAGTGATGAAAGACGCAGAAACAAAGCTTAAAACGGGCGGAACGTACAGCGTACACAACTCTGAATTCCTAACTGGAGCAAATATCTCCATTTGCCTGACGAATGATTTTATGAAAGCTGTAGAATTGGATTTGGATTATGACTTGAGATTCCCTGATGTGGAGAGCTACAGCAAGGAAGAAATGAAAGCTTACAATGAAGAGTGGCATAAATCAGGGGACGTTCGCGAGTGGGAAGCGAAGGGCTACAAAGTCCGTACCTACCGTAAAATCAAGGCAAAAGAGCTTTGGAACCTGGTTAACATTTGTGCAACGTACTCTGCAGAGCCTGGGATCTTCTTTATTGATAATGCGAACGATATGACGAATGCGAAGGCTTACGGCCAGAAGGTTGTTGCGACGAACCCATGCGGTGAACAGCCTCTCGCACCGTTCTCAGTCTGCAACCTGGCAGCTGTGAATTTGGCAGAAATGGCAGACAAAACTGCTAAAACGGTAAACTTTGAAAAGCTTCGCCAAACGGTTGAAACAGGTGTCCGCATGCAGGATAACGTTATCGATGCAACACCATATTTCCTTGAAGAGAATAAAAAACAGGCACTGGGTGAACGCCGTGTTGGACTTGGTGTAATGGGTCTGCATGACCTGCTGATCTACTGTGAAACGGAATACGGAACAGAAGAGGGAAATGCCCTTGTTGACAAAGTGTTTGAAACGATTGCAACCACAGCTTACCGTGCTTCTGTAGAGCTTGCCAAAGAAAAAGGCAGCTTCCCGTTCCTGACAGGTTCAAGAGAAGCAGAAACAATGGAGCTGCGCGAAAAATTCACGGAAACAGGCTATATGAAAAAAATGCCTGAGGATATCCGCGAAGATATTGAAAAGTACGGAATCCGCAACTCTCACTTGCTGACGGTTGCCCCGACAGGTTCAACAGGAACGATGGTCGGTGTTTCAACCGGTCTTGAACCTTATTTCTCCTTCTCATACTTCAGAAGCGGAAGACTCGGTAAATTTATAGAAGTGAAAGCGGATATTGTTCAGGAGTATTTAGACCGCAATCCTGATGCAGATCCTAATAATCTTCCTCACTGGTTTATTTCAGCGATGGAACTGTCCCCGGAAGCCCACGCTGATGCACAGTGTGTAATTCAGCGCTGGATTGACAGCTCGATCTCTAAAACAGTAAATGCCCCTAAAGGCTATTCAGTTGAACAGGTTGAGGGAGTGTATGAGCGTCTGTATAAAGGCGGAGCAAAGGGCGGCACGGTTTATGTAGATGGAAGCCGTGACTCTCAGGTTCTGACTTTAAAGGCTGAAGAGAATTCGTTTGATGACGAAACGGGAGAAGCACCAAAAGAAAAGGGCAAGGTGGTTCTTGTTGATACAATCAACGCCCTGCGTTCAACAGATGTAACCATTGGGAACGAAGTAGGCAATACTTGTCCTGTATGCCGCGAAGGTACAGTTGAAGATTTGGGCGGCTGCAACACATGTACAAGCTGCGGGGCCCAATTAAAATGCGGATTATAATAAAAAATATGCTGGATAACTAATCCAGCGTCAGGCTGCCAGGGATTCTGAATCCTGGCAGCCTGTTTATTTTGGACTGTGTAATAGTTCAATGATGTTATGAGGACATATTTGACTTGATTATGCGCAATAGATTTGCAATGTTTATAAATGAGGTTCTTACGTTTTTTCGGTGAATTTGATTAAACCTAAATCAACATTCTGATCGAATTAGAAAAGCTGATCAGGGCCTGGATTGTTCATTTTATCCACCGCCTTTAGACTATAATTATCGCTATACCCGAAAAGCAGTTATTCATTCAATCACCATGTTTGAGTAAGAACCAGGAATGATGTTTTTTTAAAACACCTGTTGATTGGAGTGGAAGACGTGAGACTCTTGCGGGAGCAGCGGAACAGGTGAGACCCCGCATGCGCCAAGCGCATAGGAGGCTCACCCCCCGCCCAAGGATAAGCGAACGCCTGCTAGCTGCAATCAACAGCCAAGTTTAACAGAGCTTTATAAATAAATAACAAAGTATGCATCTCATGCATATACCTGCCAAAAGCCTTATATGACGGGAACTTTCCTTGTCACGGCAACTAAAAAAGTGTACACTTGATATGATTTATTTTAGAAGTATGATCGGTAAGCAATGGAGGGACTTTTAATTATGCCAACGCCCAGTATGGAAGATTACATAGAACAAATTTACAACCTTATAGAAGAAAAAGGATATGCCAGAGTGTCCGATATCGCAGAAGCACTAGGCGTTCATCCCTCCTCTGTTACAAAAATGGTGCAGAAGCTGGATAAAGATGAATATTTAGTTTATGAGAAGTATAGAGGCTTAATTCTTACACCAAAAGGGAAGAAAATTGGCAAACGTCTCGTTTACCGGCATGAACTTCTTGAACAATTTATGAGAATCATTGGTGTTGATGAAGATATTATATACGATGATGTAGAAGGTATTGAACACCATTTAAGCTGGAATGCCATCGATCGAATTGGTGATCTTGTCCAATATTTTGAGGAAGATCCGAAACGCTCCAAAGATCTTAAAACCGTGCAGAAACGGAGTGAACAGGATCCCTCTTAGATCACAAAAGCAGCAGATGAGCGCCCTGGATTTGTTTCCTGGGACGCATCGGCTTCTGTGTACTCTGTCCTGCGTTTCTAAAACCTCAATGAACACTTCCCTAAAAATCTTCGTGATTCACCCCAAGCCGGGTGCCTAAGTTCTAAAAAACCAGCACATTGAAATAGGATTAACAGACAGCATACAGAGGGGGAATCCTGTGTATATTGACGGTGTTTTTTCAGGCGGAGGAATAAAGGGGCTGGCGATGGCGGGAGCCTGCCAGGCTATAGAGAAAAAGGGCCTGCGATTTGCCCGTATAGCAGGAACGAGCGCAGGATCGATTATTGCTGCCTTTATTGCGGCAGGGTATACAAGTGATGAAATTATCGACTTGCTGGAAGAAGTGAATTTAAAGGATTTTATGGATGAACGGATCTCTTTTTTTCCGCTCCGTTTTTTAAAGTGGATTTCGATTTATTGGAGGCTCGGGTTATACAAGGGACAAAAATTGGAGAATTGGATTGCTGAAAAACTAAGAGTCAAGGGAATCTCGACTTTTGGGGATTTGCCGGCAGGCTCGTTGAAAGTGGTCGCATCTGACCTGACAAACGGAAAGATTGTCGTATTGCCCGATGATCTGCCTTCATACGGCCTTGTTCCTGAAAACTTTTCGGTAGCGAGGGCGGTAAGAATGAGCAGCAGTCTGCCTTATTTTTTCGAGCCGGTAAAGCTGACATCCCGCTTGGGAAACTGCATGATTGTCGATGGAGGAGTACTCAGCAATTTTCCCATCTGGCTTTTCACTGCGGAACTTTTTCCGAAACGGCCGGTACTGGGAATCCGGTTAACGCCAAATGAACAGGAAAGGCCCAAAAATAAAATTACGAATGCAATTGAATTGTACGGAGCTTTATTTGAAACGATGAAGGACGCCCATGACGCCCGCCATATATCAAGCAAGCATGAACGGAATATTGTGTTTTTACCGGTGGATCATATTTTGACAACAGAATTTAATTTAACAGAAGAAAAAAAGCTAGCTCTAATTGAGCTAGGCAGAAGTGAAACGGAGAAGTTTCTCCAAACATGGGCCTTTTAGAAAAGGGCCCTATTTTTCTTTTTTCCTTT
Organism: Metabacillus flavus; assembly: GCF_018283675.1. Classification (NCBI taxonomy): domain Bacteria; kingdom Bacillati; phylum Bacillota; class Bacilli; order Caryophanales; family Bacillaceae; genus Metabacillus; species Metabacillus flavus. Next base: position 2,451,364 of record NZ_JAGVRK010000001.1, on the reverse strand, counting down.
TTTTCCTTCAATGACTGTCAAGTGACTGGAACTTTTCTTCTTGAATGGTTTTCTTTTCGCATATTTTTTAATGGGTGTGACCGTTTTGGAAGGGGAGCCGGAATGAGTTGTTTCGTTTGCGGTTCGTTTCGACTGCTTCACCGCTTTCGAGTATGATGAGTAATCAGACCCCATTCTCTTTTTCATAAAATAACGGAACACAAAATAGATAATGGCAATGGTAATGACCAAGATTGCTGCCTGCCGCAGAAGAGCAGCGGGGTTTGTGATCATGGTTGTGATCAAATAAAAACCTGCAAGACCTGCAATAGCCAGAAAAAACCAGTTCGATCCGCGTTTCATGATTCCACCTCCCATATAATTAGAAAAGATCGTTAAACAATTTGCTCTTTTGACATTTTGGTTTCTTTTTCCATTCTCATAAGTTCTTCAAAGCTTTCAATCGCTACTTCTACCTGTTTGCTATCAGGTTCTTTGGTCGTTAACAGCTGAAGCCATAATCCAGGCAGACCGAGAGCTTTTAAGACCGGAACATTGCGAAGGGAATTTGTAAGCTGCAAAACTTCAAATGAAATACCAAGCACGACTGGTATTAAAGCCACCCGGTTTACAACACGTACCCATAAAGGGTCGGTTGGTACGAGCATATAAACAAAAACCCCTACGATAACTGTAAATAAAATGAAACTGCTTCCGCAGCGGTAATGGAGCCTTGATTGCTTTTGAACATTTTCCACGGTCAAAGGCATATCGTTTTCGTAGCAGTTGATAACTTTATGTTCTGCCCCGTGATATTGGAATACCCGTTTAATGAGAGGGGTTAACGATATAAAATAAATGTAGGCAAGCAGGAGAATAAGCTTGAAAGCCCCCTCAACCATGATTTGCGAAAAATCACTTCTAAAGATAAAACGAGTGGACTCAGCCAAAAAAACCGGAATTAAGGTAAAGATAAACTTCCCAAACAAAAATGACAGAATACCTGCAGCAGCTACGCCGAGGATCATGGTAAGCTTCGATTCTTTTCTCTCGGAGGCCACTTTCCTGTCATCCGCGGGGTCTACATCAAATCGGTCGGTGGAGAAATTCAGATGCTTTGTACCATTTGCACTTGCTTCCAATATAGCAATAATGCCTCTTAAAAAAGGAATTTTCTTCAGTTTTGCAAGAACTGGATTTCCTTTCCTCGGCAAATGAAAAAACTCAATCGAATCATCTTTTCTCCGAACCGCCGTTACGTAGTGATGTTTTCCGCCGAACATAACTCCTTCAACCACTGCCTGCCCGCCATATGCGGGCTTTTTCTCTGTAGACATGAAACACCAACCTATCTCAACATGGTCACTTCTGCTAAGGATATCTGTCAAAAGTGTTATTATTCTATTTTACCTAAAAATCAGGTAAACCTCTAGGCTGATGTTTCATTGTTTTGACATTTATTTGCCGTTTCAGCATGTAGGAATAGTATACCCATCCATTATTTTCTTACACATCAGCGGAACACTGACATTGACAGGGAAAAGTGGGGCATACTGACCAATGAGGTGAAGGGAAAATGAACAATCAAAATTCAGGAACGGAAAAAAAGGGGCCGACAGCCGCTTCAATTCTTGGAAGGGTTGCTGCATGCGGTTTTGCAGGAGGCCTGATCTGGTCTGTAATGGCATTTATTGCTTCTTACTTCAAGCTTTCAGAAGTGAGTCCAAATATGATTCTGCAGCCGGTATCGGCAGGTGCATGGAAGGATGGAACGGCTGGTAATATTGTTAGTATATGCTTGATCAGCGTTATTTCAATCGGAGTTGCCTTTGTTTATTACGCTATTTTAAGAAAAATTCACTCAATATGGGCAGGAATTGGATTTGGGATCGCTTTATGGGCATTCGTCTTTTTATTAATCACTCCGCTATTTCCGGTTCTAAAGCCAATTACAGATTTGAACTCCAATACGGTTGTTACTACTTTATGTGTTTATATCCTATATGGAACGTTCGTTGGGTATTCCATATCTTATGACTATAGTGAAGTAATGAAAGAGACGAAATCCAAACCTTCTAAATCATTAGAGGAAAATAGCTGACTATGGTAAAATAAACAAGCATTCATAGCAGTTTTTGCTGAAAGAGGCTTGGTCGATTCCGAGCTTTATATTTCAGTTTTTAAGGACGGGAGAGAGAGAAATGCAGCGGTATTTAATTCTTAACGGCCCCAATTTAAACAGACTCGGGAAACGCGAACCGGCTGTATACGGCAGCAAGACCTTAACGGATCTTGAAAGAGAGCTTCTTCAATTCGGGGAAGACGCAGGAATCGAGGTTACGTGCTTTCAGTCCAACCATGAAGGGGATCTAATTGATGCCATTCATGAAGCGGATGAACAGTACAATGGAATCGTTCTGAATCCGGGGGCCTTCACCCATTACAGCTATGCAATTCGGGATGCAGTTGCAGGAGTATCGGTCCCGGTCATGGAAGTACATATATCAAATGTTTATGCCAGAGAAGAATTCCGGCACCATTCGGTGATTGCTCCGGCAGCAATTGGCCAGATTGCCGGACTTGGGTTCTATGGATATAGACTGGCGCTTCAAGCGCTAATGAACCAAACAGGGGGGAAATGAACATGCTCGAAAAATTGAGAAATTCATTTAAAAGTTCAGAAATTGATGGGATGCTTATTACAAGTGAGTACAACCGCCGTTATATGACAGGCTTCACTGGATCTGCCGGTCTTGCAATTATTTCTGAATCAAAGGCAGTATTCATTACGGATTTCCGTTATGTTGAACAAGCTGGGAAGCAGGCACAAGGCTACGAGATTATTCAGCATACAGGCTCTATCATCGAGGAAGCAGCTGAACAAGCTAAGAAGATGGGCATTACGAAACTTGGCTTCGAGCAGGACCATATTACATTTGCTGCTTATCAGCAGTACCAAAAAGCAATGAATGGAATCACGCTTGCTCCGGTTTCAGGTGCCGTGGAAAAGTTACGCTTGATTAAGTCTCCGGCAGAGATTAAGATATTAAAGGAAGCGGCCGAGATTGCCGATGCCGCCTATTCTCACATCCTGCATTTCGTTCGTCCAGGCCTAAAAGAAATTGATGTTTCCAACGAATTGGAATTCTTCATGCGGAAAAACGGAGCAGCTTCTTCTTCATTTGATATTATTGTTGCATCCGGTTTTCGCTCTGCTCTCCCACACGGAACAGCAAGCGAAAAAGAGATTGAAACAGGCGATTTTGTAACGCTTGATTTCGGCGCTTATTATAAAGGATACTGCTCGGATATTACGAGAACGTTTGCAGTCGGCGAGCCTTCTGATAAACTGAAGGAGATTTATTCGGTTGTGCTGGAAGCTCAGCTTAGAGGCATGAACGGAATTAAAGCAGGAATAACTGGCAAGGAAGCAGATGCCTTAACCCGTGATTACATTGCAGAAAAAGGATATGGAGAGTATTTCGGTCATTCAACAGGCCACGGGCTTGGCATGGAAGTGCATGAAGGACCGGCATTATCCTCACGCTCCGAGACTGTGTTGGAATCCGGAATGGTTGTAACAGTAGAACCTGGTATTTATATCGCAGGACTTGGCGGAGTAAGAATTGAAGATGACACGGTTGTCACGGAAAACGGCAACGAGGCATTAACGTCATCACCAAAAGAATTGATTATACTGTAAAAAAAGGCGCATTCGCTTTTTTACATAAGCCTCTAGTATAAAATACCGGGGCAAAAGATTTCTAGGAGGAACACATTCATGATTTCAGTAAATGATTTTCGTACAGGTTTAACAATAGAGGTGGACAATGGAATTTGGCGCGTAATTGATTTCCAGCACGTTAAGCCGGGTAAAGGAGCAGCATTCGTCCGTTCAAAGCTTCGCAACCTTCGTACAGGTGCGATTCAGGAAAAAACGTTCCGCGCTGGTGAAAAAGTAGCGAAAGCTCAGATTGAGACGCGCAGAATGCAATATTTGTATGCAAGCGATGATATGCATGTGTTTATGGATAACGAATCCTACGAGCAAATCGAGCTGCCAGCAAATGCTATTGAATATGAACTGAAGTTCCTGAAAGAAAATATGGAAGTGCAAATTATGATGTTCCAGGCTGAAACTCTTGGAGTAGAACTTCCAAACACGGTTGAATTGAAAGTAACAGAAACAGAGCCGGGAATCAAAGGTGATACGGCTTCAGGCGGAACAAAACCAGCTACACTTGAAACTGGACTTACAGTTAACGTTCCTTTCTTCATTAATGAAGGGGATGTACTTATCATTAACACAACAGAATCTTCTTACGTTTCCAGAGCGTAATAGGAAACCCGCCTACGGCGGGTTTTAACTTTTAGAATAAAGGCATTCGGAAGTCTATCCGGATGCTTTTTGTCATTCGTAGGGATTTTTAAATAAGGATCGATCCTTCCTTCGAGCCTGATTAAGACATTTTCGCAGGCTCCAATACCCAGGTTGTCATCATTCTAAGTTCATGGCAAGGAAGTAAGCACCGACTGTATGGACAATTTTTGAGGAATATCAACGTTGTCCAACCATTCCGGCAACTTCCTTATAAAAGTGGTTTTGTCTAGAGAGTGAGGGTGCTGTCAAGAAGGTATTTTTAAGCTGTTTTCGTGAACGTTACTGTTTGAAATTAGACTAGGTATAGCTGATTTCCGCTGCAGGTCGCTCGCTTTCCGCGGGGCGGGCGGTGAGCCTCCTCAGCGCCATGCGCCTGCGGGGTCTCGCCTGTCCCGCTGCTCCCGCAGGAGTCTCGCACCTTCCGCTCCAATCAGCCTAACCCTAAATTGTACAAAGCACAAAGCTTAAAAACATCCTTGACTCATACAGCGAGTGTTCTTTAGTTTTCAAATCAGACATTTCCGCAGAATAGACTTTTAGAAAGCCTCTATTTCTTTTTTTAAAAGATAGGATTCAACAATATAACATAACCAAATACCAATAACAGGTATGGAGTAATAGGGATTAACAATCCAATCGTATCTAGAATTTGTTAGAGTATCATTAATTATAAACGGAAGTGAATAGACAAGTATGATACCAAATATCAAATAGGGGACAATCCTAATTAAATGATTTACTGTATATATTTTGGCCACGTAATTATGCAGCAAGGATAAAGGGAATCCTGCGGCAAATACAACTGGAATGAACAGAAATGTGTAATAAAAAGGAAACCATAAGAAAACTTCAAAATGGCTAAGTTTTAACATCTCTATTTCATATGGCTCAAATAAAAGGAAAATATAATAAATTTGGGCCAATATAACAGAGACAATCAAGAATAATGAGATTCTTATGCGTAGAATCTTAGCTCTTACTTTTAATATATTGTTATCTTCCATCACTTCTTCTTCCTTTCCCTAAAATACTTTACAAGAATACAGCCCATGTAAAGTCATAAACTTGATAATAATCGAGTATCATTAACTCTTCACCTGTGTGGAAAATTTCTTTGCGGGAGGAAATTTATGACGGTTGTCACAAGTTTGATTGGCTTGTTATCTATAATTGTTACTCTTACTTATCCTGTATCCATAATATTTCTGTTACTGTGGATTAAGCAAATAAAGGATAACACGGATACTCAAATTGAACAGAATAACCAAATTATTCAAATTTTAAGTAAAGCAAAAGGGCAATAGTGGTGGAGAGCCACCATCTATACAAATTAGTTATTTTTAGATTAAATACCAAAGAGAGCATCAATTTAACGATGTTCTTTTTTCTTTGATTTTTTAATGTTCACTGGATGTTAAAAATGACTAAAATGGTTGTGTAAAAATAATAGGTAAACAATAACATTTAGGTTAGTGCCTATGCAGGTTTTAATTCGCAATAAATGGGGTAAATAGTATCAGGATATATATAAGAGGTTCACTCAATCATAGTGTAAGGTATGATCTCTGCCATAGTACGCATCAACCAAATTCCTCGTAGAATACAATCCATTTCTCATGCAAAAAATAGAACTGCTGTACTTGCATTTATACTAATCATCTGTGAGGTCGATCATGCTAATTGAATTTAACCAGCTTAAAGAAATGCCAATAAAACACCTATTAGGTCCTCCAGCCCAGGAAATACTCCATCTTGCTTATGATTCCAGACTAGTTAAAGACTTCTCTGTCTTTTTTAGTATGAAAGGCCAAAACCATGATGGCCATCAATATATCGAGGATGCGCTATCGCGAGGCGCAGTTGCCGTTTTTGGCTCCAGCCTGCCCATTCTTCAGGACTTAAGCGTAAAGCATCCTGATTGTACCTTTATGCTGGTGGATAATGTAAGAGAGACGATGGCGAAGTTTGCTAAAGTCTATTACAATTCTGCTGATGAAAAAATAAAAACAGTCGGAATTACAGGCACGAATGGCAAAACGACGGTTGCGGCATATGTGAGGTCATTGTTAACACTGCTTGGGATGCCATCTGGATCTATTGGCACCACAGGCATTTGGTCTTCTAAGGAAAAATTGTCCTATAAGAAGAGTACTCCAACAACTCCGGAGTCCATAGATCTGCAAAGTATGTTTCATGATTTAGTTTCTCTCGGAGATGAGGCAGTAGCGATGGAGGTATCATCCATTGCTTTGGATCAGCACCGTGTAGATCATATTATTTTTGATGTGGCCATCCATACGAACCTTTCTGAAGAGCATCTGGAATACCATCAAACTTTTGAACACTATATGGAATGTAAGATGAGGCTGTTTAAGCAAGCTAAACATGCCGTTATCAATCTTGATGATGAAGGTATGGGAGAGCGGTTAGCAAGCACTTTCGCCGGACCGCAAATCACATACAGCCTGTCTTCAAATAAACAGGCGGATTTAAGGGCGTTTAATATTGATTTTAGTGAAACCGGTTCGAAATTCAGCCTTTTATATGCGGGTTCCCATTTCAGCATTGAAGTTCCGGTATATGGTGAGTACAACATTTCGAACGTGCTTTCAGCAGTGGGAGCGGCTCTTTTATTTGGGTTCAAGATTGAGGATATTATCAAAGCACTTCGCTATCTTGAAAGTCCTGAAGGGCGTTTCCAGATCATAAAGGGTCCTGACAGCCAAAAGATCATATTGGATTACGCCCATACGCCTGTTGCTTTGACTCGTCTTTTAGAAGAAGTGAAGAAGCTGCCGCACAATCGGCTGATTGTAATGATTGCCGGAATAGGCATTAGAGACTTTGCGAAAATGCCTAAAATGGCTCAGGTAATTGAAAACAAGGCGGATGAGATTGTAGTCACAGTCGATCATCCTGGAGACCATGATCCGCGTGTGATTGTCGATCAGGTAATGAGCGGCTTTTGTATACCAGGAGCTGCTGAAATCCATCCAACCTTAACAAGGGAGCAAGGTGTCCTAAAGGCGCTTAGCCTCGGTCACTCTAACGATATCATACTGCTGACCAGCGGCTGTATTAATGGAGCACAAATGGTTAAAGGTAAAGCAATTCCGCATTCTGATGAAAATATCATTGAAACCTATTATAAGTCACTGAAAAGGGTAACGGGCAAACCGCGCGTTCCTGCAAAGAAAATTCTTCTTACAAGAGCGGAACTGCTTCCTCTTGCCGGCAGAAAAAATGGATAAGCCCTAGAAAAACCCGGTTCAAATGAACCGGGTTTTTCTATTGATTCGCAAACGAAAACAGATTCGCTATCCGTTTACTCTCATTGGATAAAGACACTGGTTTCTTTTTGACAATCAATCTATTTCTCCATACCGGTTCCGATGTCTTTCGTCTTCCTGAAGCTGGTCAACGGCCAATTTCTCACTGGAACTCTTGCCTTCAATGATATTGTCAAATGGTGTGTAGAAATTGCTTCTGGGGTACTTTTTCTTTTTCAAGGCCTTGATGATAATGACAGCCGGGATAACCAGAAAAATGCCTGCAGCGACAATCCATTGAAGTATGAAATAAGCTTGAGAAAATCCTTCCATCTTCATCCCCTCCTTCATTCCGCAGCATCAAACTGCAAAAATCTTCTTAATAAAAATTTCCCTATATTTCCATTATATCATGACTCGAATCGGTTGAGAAAAAAACGCTTTTCTTTCTATTTCATGGACGAAGTGCATAGGCTGTACAAAAAGGATCCGAGGTGGAAGGATGAAAAATTGGTGGAATGGACTGGATCAAACAGTTCTTGCGATGGCAGGTCTCCGCTTTTTATCAGCAAGTATTGAACTGACTGCAGCAATCTGTATGCTCCTTGTAAATGACGTCCGTAAGGCGATTGCGATTAATTCGGTTCTGGCAATTGTCGGACCGGCTATCTTTATAGGAACGATGGCAATCGGTATTTTCCAGATCGCAGGTGAGATTTCCTATGGGAAAATGATTTTCATCGGTCTTGGAGTTGTTTTTATATTAGCTGGAATTTATAAATGAGCGATGGCATAAAGCGGTCAAGCCTGCATACATTTTCTATATCAAGAAGGTATGAGGAGGAAACGTCTTTGGATGAAATCATGCGGATCCTTCCTGACTCAATAAGAAGCCATTTGGAACGTATGGATGAACGAGATCGTTATCAGGTGGAGGAAATCCGCATTCGTGTATTCAGGCCGGTAGAGGTCATACTGAACGGCCGGCATCTCTTTTTGCCGTATGCGGCTACCCTTGATGATGGACAAGTGCTCTTGAACGAAATGAGCGAATTCTCGATTTACACGCTGGAAGAGGAGCTGCGCAGAGGCTACATCACCATTTCCGGCGGACACCGGATTGGACTGGCAGGCAAGGTCATTACAGCAGGCGGCCGCGTAAAAATGATTAGGGACATCACGTCTTTTAATATAAGGGTAGCGAAGCAGAAAATCGGCGCAGCCCAGCCCCTGATTCCCTATCTGTATGAGGGCAGATGGCTGAATACCCTGATTATTGGACCTCCCCAAACGGGAAAGACGACTCTTCTTAGAGATATAGCCCGCACGGTAAGCACTGGTGATTCAGGAAAAGAGAGTATGAAGGTTGGAATCGTTGATGAGCGCTCTGAAATAGCAGGTTCGGTAAATGGCATTCCTCAGCATACCTTTGGCCACCGGCTGGACGTACTCGATTCGTGTCCGAAGGCGGAAGGAATGATGATGATGATTCGTTCTCTTAGTCCGGATGTGCTGATTGCAGATGAAATTGGTTCAGCGGAAGACTGCAGTGCCATTATGGAAGCAGTCCACGCAGGAGTTCAGGTGATGGTCAGTGTCCACGGTTTCGGAGCCGGGGATGCCTCAAAGAGACCATCTATCCAGCCTCTTTTTGAACACGGGGTGTTTGAGCGGGTCGTGGAGCTCAGCAGGAAAAACGGTATTCGGACCATGCAAATTCTTAACTCGCAGTTTGCTTCTGTATCAGGGGAGGAACTTATATGGTCAAGCTGATTGGCGCTGCAATGATTATTTTTGCTGCCACATGGATTGGCTTTGAGATTGCAGGCCGGTTAGGGAAGCGAACAAGGCTCCTGCGGGAAATAAAAGTTGCGCTTCAGTCACTAGAAGCAGAGATCGTGTATAGCCAAAAGCCTTTAAAAGCTGCTGCCGATGATTTAAGCGGACAGCTCGAGAAACCGCTGTCGGAGTTTTTCTCGCAATTCTCGCAAATTCTTTCAAGCGGAGGCAAAAATACAAAGTCAGCATGGGCCGAGAGCTTAGAGCAGCTCGCTGCATCCAGCAGTCTTCAAAAGGGTGAACTCGAAGTGATGAAGCAGTTTGGGGAGACGCTTGGCCGCCACGATCTGATTTCGCAGCAAAAGCATATCAAGCTTGCAATGGTCCATCTAGAGCGGGAAGAGACCGAAGCTGCTGACAGGCAGCATCGCTACGAGCGGATGATTAAGAGCATCGGCTTCCTGTGCGGGCTGCTGCTCGTTATTGTGCTGCTGTAGAAGCAAAAGGAAGGAGCTTTAAAAATGGGCGTCGATATTAACATCATTTTTCAAATTGCCGGAATCGGCATTGTTGTGGCCTTTCTCCATACGATTCTTGATCAGATGGGCAAGAAAGAATACGCACAATGGGTCACGCTGCTGGGTTTTATCTATATTTTATTCATGGTGGCATCAATCGTTGATGACCTATTCAAAAAGATAAAAGCGGTCTTTCTGTTTCAAGGGTAGGAGGGGAACACCATCCAAATTATCCAAATCGTTGGTCTTGGTCTTGTAGCTACGTTTCTTGCCCTGGTGATCAAAGAACAAAAACCGACCTTTGCTTTCCTGCTTGTTGTCTTTACCGGCTGCGTCATCTTTCTTTATCTGGTAGACCAAGTATATGAAATCATTCGGATGATTGAAAAAATCGCTGTAAATGCCAATGTAAATCTGATTTATGTAGAAACAATTATGAAAATAATCGGCATCGCTTATATTGCAGAGTTCGGCGCCCAGCTGACAAAAGATGCAGGGCAGGGGGCTATCGCTTCCAAGATCGAGCTTGGCGGGAAGATTTTGATTCTGACAATGGCCATCCCGATTTTAACGGTTATTATCGAAACGGTCATCCAAATGATCCCTGAATTTTAGAGGAGAGAGGAGGGAGGGTCATGAAACGGCTGTCAGCGATAATTTTTTGTATGATGGTCTTTTTTCCTATAAGTGTACAAGCCTTAGGCAATGAGCCTGCCCAAAACAGCGTCATCCAAAATGGAACATTGAATGAAGAGGAAGAATCAGCTGACATGTCAGACCCTTCAGCTTCTTTAGATCCTGCCGAACAGGAAGGACTTGTCAGGCAGCAGGCGGACAAGCTTGAACTGGAACATGTTAAAGCTTTCTGGGACGAGCTTCTTGTACAATATGGTGGATTTCTTCCGGAAAGCCAAAAAGGCAGTCTCTATGACTTTGTAACAGGTGAAAAGCATTTTTCCATTATGGACTGGATGAAGGCGCTCCTGAAATATTTGTTCCATGAAATCCTGGCCAATGGCAAATTGCTCGGTACACTGATACTGCTTACGATTTTCAGTGTTTTGCTCCAGATGCTGCAAAATGCTTTTCAGCAGAGCACAGTCAGCAAAGTAGCCTACGCTCTCGTCTACATGGTACTGATGATTATTGCTCTAAACAGCTTTCATATCGCCATTCAATACACAAGCGATGCGATCCAATCTATGACAAACTTCATTATGGCTCTTATCCCTTTATTGCTTGCCCTTATGGCTTCATCAGGAGGATTGGTTTCTGCCGCATTCTTTCATCCTGTTATTCTCTTCCTAATGAATACGAGCGGGGTTTTAATACAGAATGTTGTGCTTCCTCTCCTTTTCCTTTCCGCTCTCCTGAGCATCGTCAGTACACTGACCGATCAGTACAAAGTTACCCAGCTGGCACAGCTCATGAGACAGGCAGGAATCGGACTTCTCGGAACCTTTCTCACGATTTTTTTAGGAGTCATTTCTGTTCAGGGGGCATCAGCTGCTGTTACGGACGGCATCACGATCCGTACCGCCAAGTTTTTAACAGGAAACTTTATCCCGGTACTAGGACGGATGTTTACAGATGCTACTGATACTGTGATAAGTGCTTCCGTTCTATTGAAGAATACAGTCGGAATTGCCGGTGTTGCAATCCTGCTTGCGATTGCTGCTTTTCCTGCGCTGAAAGTACTGTCCCTTGCCTTTATTTATAAATTTGCTGCTGCCATTCTCCAGCCTGTTGGAGGTGGACCGGTCATTAAATGCCTGGATATTATCAGCAAAAGTGTGATTTATATATTTGCGGCCCTGGCCATTGTCTCGTTTATGTTCTTCCTCAGTCTGACGGTCATTATTGCCGCGGGGAATTTAACCTTAATGGTTCGATAGGAGGGCGAAAATGTCTTATCTTACTAGCTGGATTACGAACATATTATTGTTTATTCTGCTTGCCATCGTCATTGATATGCTGCTTCCGAACTCCTCCATGCAGAAATATGCAAAGATCGTCATCGGATTAATGCTGATCGTGGTTATTATGAATCCCGTATTCAGTTTGTTCTCTGTTGATATCAACAAGCTGATTGGTGAGTTCCAAATAAATGATGCTTCACAGGATGAACAATCAAAAAAATTAATAGAATCGCAGAAAAGAGAAATACAAGCTTCCCAGCGTGCATATATTTTAGAACAAATGGCTGTCCAAATGAAAAAAGATGCCGGGGAGGATATGGAAAAAGAATACTCAATGGAAATTCGCGACATTGCCATCCAAGTTTCAGATGAGCAGAAAACGATAGGCAGCAGCAAAGATGTAGAATCCGTAGATGTATATGTGAGCGCCCCCTCTGAAAAAGAACAGACTGCAGTCGAAACCATAGCACCCATTCAAATTGACGCATCCAGAGAAATGGTTCCTAAAGAGGATATAGCCGATAGCCGCTTAAAGGATATGGCTTCGCTGCTTGCGCAAATATGGGAGCTGGATCAGGAGCAAATCCTGATTCATGTGGAAGGAGGGGAGGATCAGGTTCATGAATGAGAAAACATCGTTAATGGATAAAATCAAGAAGTTTTTCAGCCAGCATGGAGGACAGTCAAAACTGAATCCGAAAACCATCTTGATCCTGCTCGCAGCGGGAATCGGAATTATGCTTTTAAGCAGCTTAACTGATCAGGCAGGCAAAACGGCAGGTGTACAGCAGGCAGCCACTTCCCCCGGAAGCGGGAATTCAGGATCTCAGGAAGTGTTTAAACCAACTGCCGACAACGAAAAGGATTTAATTGCAGGCTATGAACAGGAATATGAAACTCAGCTGAAGGAAGCACTGGAAACCATCAGCGGAATTGACGATGTATCAGTCGTTGTTAATGTCGATGCTACATCACTGAAAGTTTTGGAAAAAAACCGCAGCACTCAAAGCCAGTCCACGAATGAAACCGATCGGGACGGGGGAGAAAGAAAAGTTGATGATGTCACCATTGATGAACAGGTCGTCATCATCAAGCAGGGCGATAAAGAAACGCCGCTTGTTCTCCAATATACGAAACCTGCAATCAGGGGTGTACTCGTTGTAGCCAATGGGGCGGACAACGTTCAAATAAAGAAAATGATCGTGGACTCTGTGACAAGAGTGCTTGGGGTTGAGAGCTTCAAAGTTGCAGTAGCTCCCAAAAAAATAAAGGAGGCTTCATAATATGATGCTTAAAAAACAAACCGTTTGGCTGCTTACGATGCTGAGTTTAGTCGTAGTGCTATCTGTCTATTACATTACATCCCCTGAAGGCGGAACAGGAACCGATATGACTGCAGCAAATAAGGACCAGACTCAAGAAGAAAAAGCGGCTGCAACAAAAACGGTTTCCAAAGATACAAAGGGAAATGAAGATGCTAAAGGGGAAGCAAAATCTGCATCAGGGGAAGACGGCACAGTCGTTTCAACTGTTGAAAGCGATGAACTATTTACCTCGCTTCGCATGGAGCTTGAAGATCAGCGAAGCGAGCTGAAGAGCCATCTTCAGTCAGTCGTTGCAAGCAAAGATGCATCTGCTGAAGAAAAAAGCAAAGCCTATGAGCAGATGAAGGAATTGTCTGACACGGCTGGCAAGGAAGCCATTCTTGAAACATTAATCAAATCTGAGGATTATGATGATGCTTTAGTCCGGGTAGAAGATAATCAGGTTTTGATTACGGTAAAAGCGAAAGAGCATAATGCAGCGGATGCTAATGACATCATCATGCTTGTAAGAAGCGAAATTGCCGGTATGGAAAATGTAGCCGTTTCCTTTGAACCGGCAAAATAAAAGATTTTAACCAATCAGCCTGCAGCTTCAGGCTGATTTTTTGTTTGGAAAAGGGAAGACTAGTTTGGGAATCGGCAGCCCTTCCATGATCTGTCCACCCTTCACAAGGTATGACAAACCTGTGTTTTTCCAGTCCTCTTGCGCGGGTTCGTTTCAAAACCAATGCAATTCGTCTATAATAGGAACAGGGGCATTGGGGCAGGAATCATTCAAAAGTCGTATAGCGTATCGATTTAAGTTGAATTAAGCTTGCATAGTATCGTAAGATGTTTATGAGACTTAGCTTTAGGAGCAGATGATAGAAATTTGCATTTATCACGTAACTTTCCAATAAGGGGTGCCAGTTTATGTTGAAAATCCAGGAGATTAGGGAACTGATCAAGTTAATCGACCAATCTTCAATTGATGAATTTACATACGAAAATGAAGGTGCAAAGCTTTCATTGAAAAAATCAGCTCCAGAAGCTGTGTACAGTCATGCAGCACCAGTGGCTGCCCAAGCTCCGGTCCAGCAGGCCGCACCAGTTCAGGCAGCTCAGCCGAATGCTGGACAAGAAGCGCCAAAAACAGAAGAAAAGCCGGAAGCTGAATCCGCAGAGGATGAAAGCCTGGTTAAAATCACCTCTCCAATGGTAGGAACTTTCTACGCTGCTTCCTCACCGGAGACAGGCAATTATGTGGAATTAGGTTCAAAAGTTAAAAATGACACAGTAGTGTGCATCGTAGAAGCAATGAAGCTATTTAATGAAATCGAAGCAGAAACTAAAGGAGAAATCGTGGAAATTCTGGCGGAAAACGGTCAGCTTGTAGAATACGGCCAGCCCCTGTTCCTCGTAAAGCCTGAATAAGGAGCGAACTGTTATGATCAAGAAATTACTCATTGCGAATCGGGGAGAAATTGCTGTAAGAATCATCCGGGCGTGCAAAGAGCTTGAGATTGAGACCGTTGCCGTTTTTTCAGAAGCAGACAGGGACGCTCTGCATGTCCAGCTCGCAGATGAAGCCTATTGCATTGGACCGACTTCTTCAAGAGACAGCTACTTAAATTTCACCAATATTATCAGTGTCGCCAATTTAACTGGAACAGACGCTATCCATCCCGGCTATGGCTTCCTTGCAGAGAATGCTGACTTTGCTGAACTGTGCAGAGAATGCAGCATTACCTTTGTAGGGCCAAGTCCTGAAGCCATTTCAAAGATGGGTACGAAGGATGTAGCAAGAGAAACAATGCGGGAAGCGAACGTTCCGATTGTTCCGGGATCACGGGGAATTATTAAAAATATTGAAGAAGCGGTTTCCTTGGCAGAGGAAATTGGGTATCCGGTTATTATAAAGGCAACTGCAGGCGGCGGCGGAAAAGGAATTCGCGTTGCACGGGATCAGAAGGATCTTGAAAAAGGAATTCGTATTACTCAGAAAGAAGCAGAAACTGCCTTTGGAAACCCGGGGGTTTATATTGAAAAATACATCGAGGACTTCCGCCACGTTGAAATTCAGGTGATGGCTGATACTCACGGCAACACGATTCATTTAGGCGAGCGTGACTGTACCATTCAGCGCAGACTGCAAAAGCTTGTAGAGGAATCTCCTTCACCTGCATTGGACCCCGTAGTCCGCGAGCAGATGGGACAGGCGGCTGTGAGAGCGGCAGAAGCGGTTAATTACACGGGTGCCGGAACAGTGGAGTTCATTTTTGATTACAATGAACAAAACTACTATTTCATGGAAATGAACACTAGAATTCAGGTTGAGCATCCTGTAACTGAAATGGTAACCGGAATGGACTTGATTAAAGAGCAAATTAAAGTGGCATCCGGTGATACACTAAGCATTAAGCAGGAGGATGTTGTTTTCAAAGGCTGGGCGATTGAATGCAGGATCAATGCAGAAAACCCGTCCAAAAACTTCATGCCTTCTCCCGGAAAGATTGAAATGTATCTTCCTCCAGGCGGACTTGGGGTCAGGGTGGATTCCGCGGTATATCCCGGCTATACAATCCCTCCATATTACGACTCCATGATTGCAAAATTGATTACATATGGAGAAACAAGAGAAGAAGCAATTGCAAGAATGAAGCGTGCACTCAGCGAGTTTGTAATCGAAGGAATTTCCACAACGATTCCTTTCCATTTAAAACTGCTTGATCATGAAACATTTAAAAGCGGAAACTTTAACACGAAGTTTCTGGAGTTGTATCCACTAATGGAATCCTAATCTTTTATGGAGGTGCAGGAAATGAAGGAAAACCGTTTACTTGAAATGAACCAGGAAGACAGTACTCTTGGAAAAGTGGAAATTGCACCGGAAGTTATTGAAGTTATTGCGGGGATTGCCGCTTCTGAAGTTGAGGGAGTGGGCAATATGCGAGGCAACTTTGCATCAGGTGTTGCCGAACGCCTTGGAAAGAAAAACCATGGCAAGGGTGTAAAAGTAGAGCTCTCCGAGGATGGCATCTCGATTGATATCTATTGCACCATGGCATTTGGCGTTTCCATTCCTAACGTCGCGCAATCCATTCAGGATAATATCCGTCAGGCGCTTTTAACCATGACGGCTCTTGATATAACGGAAATTAATGTTCATGTAGTGGGAATTCTTTTTGACGCTAAAACGCCTGAAGTTGAAATCGATCAGGAAATGTAAGAAACGAACCATTTTAATATGGGAATCAGGACTGCATTTTGCAGTCCTTTTTTAATGGCCAGGGCTAAATGTGGAATTGGTGATTAAAGGGGGAATCGCTATTATCCTGCATAAAAAAGGTCAACCGGACCCCCTATAAGAAGTGACATCAAAAAGCAGGTTTGACAAGAAGTTTTTTACAGCATATGAATCATTTAAACGTCGATAACTTCGCCCAGATCCAGCGTTTTCGTTCCAAATGTGAGCCGTAAGTGATTAAATAACGAATATTTAGACAAAAAAAGTTTTCTTTATTCGGTTTTATAGCGGAAATGCGTATTTTGGAAGTGATTCGGCATCAAAATTATGATATGATTTGGCTAGACATGGACATGGATAAAATGAAAGTATATTAACGTATACAAAAGGAGCAGAAATCGAATGAATAGAAGAACAGCCCGAGAGAAAGCTTTGCAGGCTTTGTTTCAAATAGATGTAAGTCAAATTGATCCAGCAGATGCCCTGCAGCATGCGTTTGATGAGGAAGAAGTGAATTCCTTTACAAAAGACCTTGTAACTGGAACGATTTCCAACTTGGAAGAAATTGACGAGCTCATTAAACCGCATCTTGTCAATTGGAAGCTGGAGAGACTGGCGAATGTTGACAGAGGGATATTGCGCCTTGCTGCCTATGAAATGAAGTACGAGAACGATATTCCTGCTTCCGTATCAATTGATGAGGCCATTGAACTTGCTAAATCTTTCGGAGATGATCAATCAAGCCGTTTTGTAAATGGAGTACTTTCTAACATTAGAAAAGACATCGAAACCGACTAAACAGTTTGGAGGAATGCGCGATGACTGCTGCCATAATCAGCGGAACAGAAATAGCAAAACAAACGAGAGCGAACCTGGCTGGAGAAGTAAAAGAACTTAAGGAACAAGGGGTAAATCCGGGACTGGTGATCATTCTGGTCGGAGACAACCCTGCGTCCCTTTCTTACATAAAAGGCAAGCGGAAGGCGTCCGAAGAAATCGGAATTGATTTTAATCTAGAGCAATTTCCGGTGACTTTTTCCCAGGAGGAGCTGCTAATTGTAATTGACCGCTACAATGAGGATCCAGCCTATCATGGCATCCTTGTTCAGCTTCCTCTGCCTGACCATATTGATGAAATAGCGGTGATTGAAAAAATTTCACCTGAGAAGGATGTGGACGGTTTTCATCCTGTCAATCTGGGGCGGATGCTAACCGGACAAAAATGTTTTCTTTCCTGTACACCGGCTGGAATTATGGAAATGCTCCGTATTACCGGGATTGATCCCGCTGGAAAACATGCGGTAGTTGTCGGCAGAAGCAATATCGTAGGCAAGCCGATCGGCCAGCTTTTACTCAAAGAAAATGCCACGGTCTCCTATTGTCATTCCAAAACGAAAGATTTGTCTGAAATTACCAGGCAGGCTGATATCCTTGTTGTAGCTGCTGGGCGTGCGAATCTGATTACTGGGAACGATATCAAGCCAGGTGCAGTCGTTATTGATGTGGGAATGAACCGCAATGAACTTGGCAAGCTGTGCGGAGATGTTATGTTTGAAGAAGCGAAAGAAGTAGCTTCCTTTATTACTCCTGTTCCAGGCGGAGTCGGCCCCATGACCATTACGATGCTCGCCAGCAACACTGTGAAAGCAGCAAAAAATACAATTTCCTAAGACAGCCTCCGGAACAGGAGAAAGGAGGGGCAGTCATGAGTGAAATCCAGCATGTAACGGTAACAGCTTTGACCAAATACATTAAAAGAAAATTTGATGTCGACCCCCACCTAAGGGATATATGGGTAAAAGGCGAGTTATCCAATGTGAAAATCCATTCAAGAGGACATTTGTATTTCACTTTGAAGGACGAACAGTCCCGTATTTTGGGAGTCATGTTTGCAAGTCAGAATAAAGCGATGAAATTCCGTCCGGAAAATGGAATGAAGGTGCTGCTCCGCGGTGAAATCAGTGTATATGAACAAAGCGGCCAGTACCAGATTTATGCAAAGGAAATGCAGCCCGACGGAATTGGGAGCCTGTATCTTGCCTATGAAGAACTGAAGAAAAATCTTCAAAAGGAAGGGCTTTTTGATGAAAAATACAAAAAGCCCATTCCGGTTTTTCCGCAAACCATCGGAGTCGTCACCTCTCCAACAGGTGCTGCTATACGGGATATTTTAATCACGATTAAAAGAAGATATCCAATCGCAAAAGTAATTATTATCCCTGCTCTCGTTCAAGGAATAAACGCAGGAAAGTCGGTTGCGGAGTCCATAGAACAAGCAAACAGGCTGGGAACTCTCGATACGCTGATTATCGGGCGCGGGGGCGGTTCGATTGAAGAACTATGGGCATTCAATGAAGAAATTGTAGCAAGGGCGATTTTCGATTCAGCTGTTCCAATCATCTCTGCTGTCGGCCACGAAACGGATTACACAATTGCTGATTTTGCTGCGGATCTCAGAGCGCCAACACCTACAGGGGCAGCAGAACTGGCTGTTCCTCATACGCTTGAGCTTTTGGAGAAAGTATCAGTCCGGAAAGCGAGACTGATGAGATCGATGCAGGAAAAGGTAACGAGGGATAAGGAGCGGTTAAAGTCATTTGAACGATCCTATGCCTTCCGTTATCCGAAGCAGCTGTATGAGCAAAAAGAACAGCAGCTTGATAACCTTGTGGAGGACTTGCAGCGGGAGATGATTCGTTTATTAACGGGGAAGAAAGACCGGTTTCAGAACCAGGAAAGCCGTTTGATGCGTGTTCATCCAAAAGCACAGGCAAGAGCAGCCTTGCAGCGATATGAACAAGCTGTAAAAACTCTAACGAGGGAAATGAATCAATCTCTTTCGGCAAAGCAAAGAGAGTTTCAGCACTCATTGGAAAAACTTAATGCGCTCAATCCCTTGAGTATTATGGAGCGGGGGTATAGTCTGGTTTATAAGGAAGATCACCTGGTCAAATCCGTCAGCAATGCGGCTGAGGGAGATAAAGTAACTGTGAGACTTCAGGATGGAACCCTTTTATGTGAAGTCATGGAGAAGGTGGAGAAAACAGATGAGTAAAAAAAACATTCCGGAAGAAGTGACATTTGAAGAAGCAATGGAGCAGCTGGAGGAAATAGTCGGAAAGCTTGAACAGGGAGATGTCCCGCTTGAACAGGCAATCAGCTTTTTCCAGGATGGCATGAAGCTTTCTAAGCTCTGCCATGACAAGCTGCAAAGAGTTGAAAAGCAAATGGATTATATTCTTCGTGAAGGCGGAGAGCTGGAGCCTTTCGAAATTCAGGAGGAAGAATAATTTGTCCGAATCGTTTAAGGAATTTATGACAAGCCGCAAAGAGTTAATTGAAAAGGAACTTCCCCTTTATATTGAGAAGCTGAGTGCACCTCAGACTTTAAAAGAAGCCATGCTTTATTCATTGAACGCAGGCGGAAAGCGTTTAAGACCGATTCTCGTCCTTGCTTCTCTAAAAGCGTTCGGTAAAGAAGAAGCCATGGGCATGCCGGCTGCATGCGCAGTCGAGATGATCCACACATACTCTCTGATTCATGATGATCTGCCTTGTATGGATGATGATGATCTTCGGAGAGGCAAGCCTACGAACCACAAGGTGTATGGTGAGGCACTGGCGGTGCTTGCCGGGGACGGACTTCTTACACAAAGCTTTCAGGCAGTCATTTCCCTGGATAATGTTGATCCCGTCCAAAAACTCCGATTAGTTTCAGAGCTTGTTCATGCTGCAGGAGCCGAAGGAATGGCTGGAGGGCAGGCTGCTGATATGGAAGGCGAAGCGAAAAACCTCTCCCTTCAGGAATTGGAATACATACATATGCATAAAACAGCGAAGCTCCTAACCTTCAGCCTTGTCGCAGGTGCGATTTTAGCTGGAGCGGGACAATCAGAAATCGAAAAAATGAGAGTGTTCGGCCAGCATATCGGAATCGCTTTCCAAATCAGGGACGATATTTTGGATATAGAGGGGACAGTCGACAAAATCGGCAAGCCTGTCGGCTCCGATACACACAACCAGAAAACAACATATCCATCGCTTTTGACAATTAATGGAGCTAAGGACAAGCTTGCAAGTCATATTGCCCTAGCGAAAAATGTCCTTGAGGATTTGAACATGCAACATACGTTTTTACAGGATCTTACTGATCTGATTGCTATAAGAGAGTCTTGAGGGATAGGAAAATGAGCCTGTTTTAAAATTTTGTGCTATAATGTCCTAAATAAAATGGGTTGTTTAGGACTTCATAAATTCTCCCTGACAGCCGTTAACACAATTGTGCTAGCGGTTTTTATTTTTCTGCAGTCAGGGGACTAAGATACCTTTGAGGGACATTGATTTTCATCTGCACATTGGTATAATAGTTCAGGTTCCATAAACATTTTCTTTACGGTAAAAGTAGTTTAACATGGAGAATATAGGATATAGGATTAAAATACACGCCAAATTAGAAACCACTGAAAGTGAGTGATCCAATTGGATCTATTATCGATAAAAAATCCAAGGTTCCTGAAAAAGCTTTCAAATAATGAACTTGAAAAACTTAGTGCTGAAATTCGGCAATTTTTAATCGAAAAACTCGCTGCAACAGGCGGTCATATCGGCCCTAACCTCGGAGTAGTCGAGTTAACCATTGCTTTGCACAAGGTTTTTGACAGTCCAAAAGACAAATTTTTGTGGGATGTCGGGCATCAATCATACGTACACAAAATTCTTACGGGCCGGGCAGGCGATTTTGACAGCTTAAGACAGTATCAGGGACTGTGCGGATTTCCGAAACGAAGCGAAAGCGAACATGATGTATGGGAAACCGGACATAGTTCCACCTCCCTCTCTGCCGCAATGGGTATGGTATTGGCGAGAGATTTAAAAAAGACAGATGATACCATTATTCCCATTATTGGCGACGGTGCATTAACGGGCGGTATGGCTCTGGAAGCACTGAATCATATTGGGCATGAACAAAAAGACATGATTGTTATTTTAAATGATAACGAAATGTCGATTGCACCAAATGTGGGAGCTTTGCACAATGTGCTTGGAAGGCTAAGAACAGCCGGCAAATATCAATGGGCTAAAGATGAACTGGAGCTGCTGCTTAAACGGATCCCGGCAGTGGGCGGTGCGCTTGCTTCCACTGCAGAGCGAATCAAGGACAGCCTCAAGTACTTGCTTGTATCCGGCGTGTTTTTTGAAGAGCTTGGCTTTACGTATCTTGGCCCGATTGACGGCCATAATTATGATGACCTGCTTGAAAACCTGCGCTATGCGAAAAAGACAAAAGGTCCGGTCCTGATGCACGTTATAACAAAAAAAGGAAAAGGCTACTCCCCTGCGGAAGCAGATAAACTTGGGAATTGGCATGGTACGCCAGCCTACAAAATTGATACAGGCGATTTCGTAAAACCTTCCATTTCCGCCCCGTCCTGGAGCGGACTTGTAAGCGAAACGGTTCGCAAAATCGCAAGAGAGGACAGCCGTGTCGTGGCTGTAACACCAGCGATGCCGGTAGGCTCAAAGCTCCTCGGGTTTGCAGAGGAATTTCCGGACCGAATGTATGATGTCGGCATTGCAGAACAGCATGCGACTACCATGGCAGGAGGTCTCGCAACTCAAGGGATGAAGCCATTTCTTGCGATCTACTCTACCTTCCTGCAGCGTGCATATGACCAGGTAGTCCATGATGTGTGCCGCCAGAATTTGAACGTCTTCTTCGGAATTGACCGTGCAGGCCTTGTAGGTGCAGATGGTGAGACGCATCAAGGAGTTTTTGATATTGCATTTATGAGACATCTGCCGAACATGGTGATGATGATGCCGAAGGATGAAAATGAAGGGCAGCACATGGTCAATACGGCTCTTAAATATGATGACGGTCCAATTGCAATGCGCTACCCGCGCGGCAATGGCCTTGGAGTTAAAATGGATGATGAGCTGAAGCAAATTCCAATCGGTTCATGGGAAGTCCTTCGCGAAGGAAGCGATGCAGCGATTCTGACATTCGGTACCACTATCGAAATGGCTATGGAAGCAGCAGAACTTTTAGAGAGGCAGAACATTTCGGTTAAGGTAGTTAATGCTCGATTTATTAAACCAATGGATGAAGCGATGCTTGATAGCCTCTTGAAAAAGAACATGCCGATTTTAACGATTGAAGAGGCAGTCCTGCAGGGCGGATTCGGCAGTGCAGTTCTTGAATACGCACATGACCGCCACTTCCACCATGCCGTTATTGAACGAATGGGGATTCCAGATCGTTTTATCGAGCACGGCAGCGTAACCAAATTGCTGAACGAAATTGGTATGACGGTTGAGCATACTGTAGCAGCCATAAAAAAATTACACCAATTAAAGAAAAAAGGGCCTAATAATGAGCAAAAAAGAACGCTTAGATGTACTCCTCGTCGAGAAAGGTTTAATCGAGACGAGAGAAAAGGCGAAAAGGGCCGTCATGGCCGGACTCGTCTTTGCAAATGAAATGAGATTGGACAAACCGGGAGAAAAAGTAGACCGGGACCTGCCGCTAACCATTAAAGGGAACGTGCTTCCGTATGTCAGCCGCGGCGGGCTAAAGCTTGAAAAAGCCCTGAAGCAATTCGATGTACAGGCAGAGGGTAAAATCATGATTGATATCGGATCCTCTACAGGCGGATTTACAGATTGCGCCCTGCAAAATGGAGCCCTTAAATCCTATGCGGTAGATGTAGGCTATAATCAGCTTGCATGGAAGCTTAGACAGGATCCGCGCGTCATTGTAATGGAAAGAACGAATTTCCGTTATTCAGAGGCTGCAGACTTCCAGGAAGGGCTTCCGGAGCTTGCTACCATTGATGTATCGTTCATCTCACTTCGGCTGATCCTGCCGGCATTGAAGAAAATTCTTATACCAGGCGGAGACTGTCTTGCACTCGTGAAGCCACAGTTCGAAGCGGGCAGAGATCAGGTTGGAAAAAAAGGGATTGTAAGAGATCCGAACGTCCATGAATGGGTTGTTTCAGGAATGATTGAATTTGCATTGAAAGAAGGTTTCGACTGTATGAATCTTTCTTTTTCTCCAATAACCGGCGGGGATGGGAATATTGAGTTTCTTCTGCATTTAAAGTGGACTGGAAAGGACGAAGAAGCAGCTTCGTATCTGCCCGTTCAGACAGCGGATGTTGTCAGGAAGGCACATGAGGAACTTAAATCCAAGTCCCTGCCTGAAGCGGAATGAAACCATGGTTTCATTCCGTTTTTACATAAAAGCGCGAACCGATTGAATTTGACAAAAAAATGTACATTTATCAGGCTTTCCTATAACATGGAGGGTATAAAACATACGATGGCTATAAAGACAGTAAGGGGTGCCGCATGAACAAAGGGCAAAGACATATCAAAATCAGAGAGATCATCACACATGATGAAATTGAAACGCAGGATGATTTAGTTGATCGTTTGAAGAGTTCCGGCTACAACGTGACTCAGGCAACTGTATCAAGGGATATTAAAGAACTGCATTTGGTGAAGGTTCCAATGATTGATGGACGCTATAAGTACAGCCTTCCTGCAGATCAGCGCTTTAATCCCCTCGCCAAACTTAAGCGTGCACTCATTGATGCTTTCGTCAAGGTCGATTCTGCCGGCCATATGATTGTGATGAAAACCCTGCCCGGAAATGCAAATGCGATTGGGGCGCTTATCGATAATCTGGATTGGGATGACATTCTGGGTACCATCTGCGGTGATGATACCATTTTAATCATCTGCAGGTCTCCGGAAGTCACGGAAGAGATTACAAATCGCTTTTTAGAAATGCTCTAGACATAGAAATGATAAGTCGAGGTGAATTCTGTTTTGCTAGCGGAATTATCGATTAAAAACTTTGCAATTATAGAGTCAATGACCATTTCATTTGAAAAAGGGCTGACTGTGCTTACCGGGGAAACAGGGGCCGGAAAGTCCATCATCATTGATGCCATTCACTTGCTAGCCGGAGGACGCGGCTCCTCCGAATTTGTCCGGTACGGGGAGAGCAAGGCAGAGCTTGAGGGCTTATTTCTGCTTGAGAATGATCAGCATGCCTGTCTTGAAAAGTGTGAAGAATTCGGCATTGAAGCAAGCGACGGAATGGTTGTACTAAGAAGGGATATTTCTTCAAACGGGAAGAGCATTTGCCGCATTAACGGAAAGCTTGTAACAATAGCGATTCTTCGCGAGGTTGGCCGAATGCTCATTGATATTCATGGCCAGCATGATAATCAGGAGCTGATGAACGAGGAGCACCATCAGCCGCTGCTTGATCAGTTTGGATCAGCTAAAATCGAGCCGGCGCATGAGGCTTACAGTGAACTGTACAAAAAATATTCTGCACTGAAAAAGAAAATACGCCAGCTTTCAGATAATGAGCAGGAGATTGCACATCGCCTTGATCTCATTCAATTTCAGTTGAATGAAATTGAAGAAGCGGGCCTTCAGCCGGATGAAGACATAAAGCTTCAGGAAGAACGGAAAGAAATCTCTAATTTTGAAAAGGTTTTTGAAGCCCTGCAGAATGCTTATAATGCTTTGAATGGCGAGCAAAGGGGATTGGATTGGACGGGCCTTGCGATGAGCAGCCTTGAGGATGTTTCCTCCATTAATGACTCCCTGAAAAACATGTCAGAAAGCATGTCCAACAGCTTTTATATTTTAGAGGATTTGTCTTTCCAGCTTCGCTCGCAGCTGGATGAACTGGAATATGATCCGGAGCGGCTTAACTTTATTGAAAGCCGCCTGAACGAGATCAGTCATCTAAAAAGAAAATACGGCAGCTCCGTTGACGAAATTCTGGCTTATTCAGCCAAAATTGAAGAAGAAATCGAAACTCTGACTAACAGGGACAGCCACGTTCATAAAATGAGAACAGAGCTTTCTTCTTTATTTATGGACATGAAAGTGGAAGCAGAAAATCTTACCGCTGTCAGGAAGCAAGCAGCAAAAAAGCTCTCGGCGGATATTCATCGCGAGCTGAAAGAGCTATATATGGATAAATCCTCCTTCGATGTGGTTTTCAACCGGAAGCCGGGTGGAAAAGAGGATCCGGAAATAAATGGAGAAACCGTTAAGTTTACAGCAGACGGCGCCGATTTCATTGAATTCTATATTTCCACGAACCCTGGTGAGCCTCTCAAGCCATTATCAAAAACAGCTTCAGGGGGAGAACTATCCAGAATCATGCTTGCCTTGAAAAGCATATTTTCCAGGCATCAAGGCGTTACTTCAATTATCTTTGATGAGGTCGATACAGGAGTAAGCGGCAGAGTCGCACAATCGATTGCTGAAAAAATCTACCGCGTATCCATCGGTTCTCAGGTGCTTTGCATTACCCATCTTCCTCAAGTGGCAGCGATGGCAGATACCCACCTTTTTATTTCAAAAGAAACGAAAAAGGGCCGTACAAAAACAAGTGTCAAACCGCTTACAGAAGAAGAAAAAATCAGGGAAATCGGCAGGATGATTGCCGGTGTTGAAGTAACGAATTTAACAAAGGAACATGCAAAAGAACTTCTTTCATTGGCAAGTTCTTCAAAAAAATAAAACAGCTGTCCGGGCTTATTCGTGCCCGGACATTTTTATTTTGATCCTCCGCCACCTCCAGCGTCAAGTTTCTTATCCTACTGGGCCCCGTAGGATAAGGCTGCACAGACAGGACGCCGCGCACTAAGCAAAACGGCATCACTTCCAGGCGCTTGGCGTTTATGGTGTACATGTCCTGATGCAAAAAAACATATAATTCCCATTCCTGCCTCGTTTTAATCAACTTTTTCTCTCTCCGCTGGTTATAAACGAGCCTCTAGAAGGCAAAAGTAATGAGTGTAGCCATTTCATATGGTGTGGGTAAGGAGCGAGGAGAGTGAAAGTGTGGCATTAGAAAAAATCAGAAAAATAATTGGTGTAATTCTCCTTGTATCTTTAATAAGTATAGGTTTTCTCAAACCTGTGAAAGAATACATTCAGCTCCCAAAAACGGTTACGATCTTTGAATCCCAAACAGCCAGTCTTGCTTCGGCTATGCCTGTACAGGCAGCCGCTGCAAGTTCTCATACAGAAGCTTTCAGTGTTGATCAAACAAATTCTGAAGTAAAGCTTAAAGGTGAAAAAGCAGGTGAATCAAGCGTAGTCTTTGAATGGGGCGGCATGCCTGTAAAAAAGACAGAGGTCAGAGTCCTTCCGGATTTAAAAATCATTCCCGGAGGACAATCCATCGGTGTAAAGCTGAACACTCTTGGTGTACTCGTTGTAGGGCATCACCAGGTCAATACCGCTGAAGGCAAGCAGTCACCAGGAGAAATAGCCGGTGTGCAGGTTGGAGATATCATTACGGAAATTGACGGTACAAAAATTGAAGAAATGAATGATGTAACTCCGTTTATCGAATCATCTGGGAAAACAGGAAAACCCCTGAACCTTGTGATTTACCGGGACAATCGATCGCATAAAGCTAAATTGTACCCTCTCAAAGATGAAAACGATCAGGCGTACAGAATCGGATTATATATTCGTGATTCAGCCGCTGGGATTGGGACCATGACCTTTATCGAACCGCAATCTCAAAAATACGGGGCGCTAGGCCACGTTATATCGGATATGGATACAAAAAAGCCAATCGTCGTTCATGACGGCGAAGTAATGAGATCAACCGTAACATCCATTGAAAAAGGCAATAACGGAAATCCCGGAGAAAAAATAGCGAGATTTTCAAGTGACCGCGTCATTGTCGGAGATATTTCAAGAAACAGCCCCTTTGGAATTTTCGGCAGACTGAATCAGGGAATGAGCAATGGAGTTGCTGACAAGCCTCTGCCGGTTGCGCTTTCTCATGAAGTAAAAGAAGGTCCGGCTAAAATTCTTACTGTAGTTGAAGATGATAAAGTTGAGGCATTCGATGTCAAGATTGTCAGTACCATTCCGCAGAAATTCCCCGCTACAAAAGGACTGGTTCTCAAAGTCACCGATTCGAGACTCCTTGAAAAAACAGGAGGCATTGTACAGGGGATGAGCGGAAGTCCGATTATCCAAAACGGAAAAGTAATTGGAGCAGTAACACATGTATTTGTAAACGATCCAACCTCGGGCTACGGAGTCCATATTGAATGGATGCTGAACGAGGCAGGAATTAACCTTTATAAAGAAAAAGTTCAAACTGCAAGCTGATAGGGAGGCTGCCTAAAAAGCCTTGTCAGAGAAATAATATGAAAACCCGGAAAGCTGGCATTTCCGGGTTTTTGTTTTCCGTTAAAGATTATAGGCGGTGTTCCTTCTCCAAGGCAGCATCCTGCAGCGGAAATCCCAAACCAATCGAATTTCAAACCGCGAAAGCAGCTTTCTGCACGACTCCTTTTTGTTTGTAAAGTTTTAAAATTCCCTTTATTTATGCCGGGATATTGGTTACAATATCCATAGAAAGATTTTTCGACATAATTGTCAGAAAATTAAAATGTCAAATTGCATTTATGGTCGAAATTATGAGTAAAATGGAGAAAAACAGAGATATATTTAATTTTTGAATTTTTTTCAAAAAATTAGAGGTGTTTTATTCATGATTGTCGAAAACTTCTTTTAGATGACCAGTACCTATGGGAATTGAAGACTGAGGAGGAAAAATGGTGAATAAAATCAAAGTGTGTATCGTGGACGATAATCGTGAGCTAGTGGGGCTTCTGGAGGAATATATTTCGGGACAAAATGATATGGAAGTGCAAGGCGTGGCTTATAATGGACAAGAATGTCTGCAAATGCTGGAGGAAAAGAAACCGGACGTATTGGTTCTCGACATCATAATGCCGCATCTTGACGGCTTAGCCGTTCTGGAGAAGCTTAGAAATCTTAATCTGGAAAAACAGCCTAACGTCATTATGCTGACTGCCTTTGGCCAGGAAGATGTAACGAAAAAGGCTGTAGACCTCGGAGCATCTTATTTCATCCTAAAGCCATTCGATATGGAAAATCTCGCGAGCCACATCCGCCAGGTAAGCGGAAATGCTGCACCGATTATGAAAAGGTCATCCAGCTCCATCCTCAGCTCAAAACCTGAAAATAAATCGAGAAATCTTGATGCCAACATTACAAGCATCATCCATGAAATTGGTGTGCCGGCTCATATCAAAGGATATTTGTATTTGCGTGAAGCCATTTCCATGGTCTACAATGACATCGAATTGCTTGGCTCGATCACAAAAGTTCTCTATCCGGACATCGCTAAAAAATTCAACACGACAGCAAGCCGTGTGGAACGCGCCATCCGCCACGCAATCGAAGTGGCTTGGAGCCGCGGCAACATCGAATCCATCTCTTCTCTGTTCGGCTATACGGTAAGCATGACGAAAGCAAAGCCAACCAACTCCGAATTCATCGCAATGGTTGCGGATAAGCTTCGATTGGAACATATGGCTTCCTAACCAAAGATGCCAACGAATTTCTTTCGAGCATAATATAACGGGTTGTTTACCGAAAGACATCACTTTTTATTGGTTATTATTTAATAACGGTAAAGGGGAGGTGTCTTTTTTAATTTGAAATTTTATATGGATCAAACAAGAACTTATACAACAATACGTGGCATCATAACCCTGGAATTCTCCACTGCTAATTTCACTTTGAAATTAATAGGTAGTAGGTCAATAAAGGAAGGCAGCAGCTTTTTATTGAATTAAAGAGCAAAGAGTAATAAAGTTTTTAATGATAAGGAAAATATCTACAGGTTGTTAATCGTCGAATGATTCGTTGAAAAAAATCTGAGTGATCGAGGAGCGGTGAACTTGATATTTTTATGCATGGGCTATTTCAACCCAAAAAAAATGGATGCACGCCCAAGAGCGGAGATTGAGGCGGTAATGAGTGAATGCCAGCCGTACATTGAGAAATTTTATGAAAGCGGTAAGGTACTGCTTGATGCCGGTCTGGAGTCAGAGATCAAAAGCTTGCGTCGTGTAAACGGTAAGGTGATGACAACAGATGGTCCTATTACAAAAACAAAAGAGATGATAGGCAGCATATTCATTTTTGAAGCAGAAAACATGGATGAAGCAATTCAGCAAGCCTCTCTTCATCCGACGACGCAAGTCAGCAAAGGGGAAGAGTTTGACTGGTACATCGAAGTCCGTCCCGTTCATTACTTGAAGAAAGACAATTGAATGACATTTAGAAGGGAGGTTAACACGCTATTTCAGATCAAATGACAGGAGTTGTTTTCGTTGAGTGATTTGAAGCTGATTGAAAGCTACAAAATTTCCTTGCAAAATTATTCTTTGGAGCAGCTAAGGTATATACCTGAACCAGGGGTTTGGTCTATCGGTCAGATGTATGACCATTTGATTGTTGTAGCTCATGAATATATGGACAGTGTTAAGGCTTGTGAAAAAGCTGTTGGTGATCAAAAGCAGGAAAAGACTGAGTTTGGAGTACAACTTTTTACTATTGGTGGATTTCCTCCGATTAAAATTAAATTACCTGATGAACTTAATGCTCCACCCGACAATACAAAAACTAAAGAGGACATGATCCTTGAGCTTAATCAACTAATGACTAGAATGAAAGAATTGGAAGTGAGAGTGAAAGACTCAAACCCAAATTACAAAATCAAACATGGAGGATTTGGATGGCTGAATGCACAAGAATGGTTTTCTCTTATCGGGATGCATTTTCGTCATCATCTGCGTCAAAAGGATGAATTGGATCTAAAACTTGGTTTTGAACTACCTGCCACTTCATTTTCTGGCGAAAAAATTTGAAGCGGAGGACACCTTTATAGCTGTGTTAACTAGATAAATCATGGGAACTCCATTTCCACTTAGAGTTCCCTTTTTCCATTAAAGCTCCGCTGGAAAATCAATCAGTTCCTCTTCCACTCGAATGATCAGTATAGGCCGCATTCATTGAATACACCCGCTTTCAATCATCATTTTTCACCTTGTGTTTTCTCATTTAATTGCCAGAATACAGTTTTCCAATAAAGGTGTGGCTTTAGGTTTTTTACAAATAAATCTGATCAACTTCTTAAATATTTCTCCCTGGGTAATTCATTTTGGAAGAAAATCACGTATGACAACATTCCTTATATTCATACAAAATACCCCCTACTTTTCTATCATTTTACAGCATTTACAAAAAATAAACATATTTCACAGAGGAATTTAACAATGTGTATCTAGAATTATTAGTAGTTAAAAATATACATAGCGTTATAGGAGGACTTTAGAAAACATGAGAAGAAAAATCAGGAGATTCATTCAGCGAAGACTGGTAAAAGCCACACTGGCATTTACGGCAGCGGCAAGTGCTATCGTTATTTCTATTCCGGCTGCATCAGCAGAAGAGGGAAATGTTAAGGTTCAGCTGCTGGGAATTAATGATTTGCATGGGAAAATTGACGTGACAGGAACGCTGGCAAATGACCCGAAGAAGTATGGACAGGCTGACTACCTTGCGGCTTATTTGCGCCAAAGAGAAGCGGCTAATCCGAACACCATCACAATGCATTCAGGTGATATGGTAGGAGGAAGCTCGCCGGTATCCGCTTTGCTGCAGGACGAACCGACTGTTGAAATCATGGAATCCATTGGTTTGGATATAGGAACGGTCGGCAACCATGAATTTGATGAAGGGGTTCCGGAGATGAATCGCCTTATTAAGGGCGGCGATCATGCAAACGGAACGAAAGGATACGACGGAATGAACTTTCCGCTCGTCGCAGCAAACGTAAACTATAAAGACACCGGCAAGCTGCTTCTTGAACCTTATAAAATCATAGAAAGAGGCGGAGAAAAGATTGCCTTCATCGGTGTAGCAACAACTGCCACTCCTGCAAATGTAGTAGCGTCAGCTGTCGAGAATATCGAATTCACGGATGAAGCAGAAGCGATTAATAAGTATGTTCCTGAAGTCAAGAATCAAGGGGTAAAAGCCATCGTTGTTCTTGCCCACGTTCCTGTAGAAGGAGTTGTTACTCCGACAGGCGAGCTTGCTGATTTGGCGAACAAAGTAGATGATGAGGTGGATGTCATTTACGGTGCCCACAATCACAAGAAAGCAAATGGACTGGTGGATAATAAATTGCTCGTTCAAGCCTGGGAATACGGCAAGGCTTTTGTTGATGTAGATTTAGAGATTGATCGTAATACCCATGACATTGTTAAGAAGCAGGCTGAAATCGTAGATGTCGTTCAGGAAAACATCACTCCTGACCCGGCAGTTAGAGAAATTCTTAAAAAGTATGCTGACCAAACAGGGCCGAAGCTGAATGAGGTAGTGGGAAAAACTGATGAAGCGATTGAAGGCGGCTACGGTAAAAAAGGTGCCATAGGGGACAATGCTCTGGGCAATTTAATTGCAGACGGAATGAACGCTTCAATGAAAAGTGATTTTGCCCTAATGAACG
The DNA here is from genome assembly GCF_018283675.1 of Metabacillus flavus. Taxonomy (NCBI): domain Bacteria; kingdom Bacillati; phylum Bacillota; class Bacilli; order Caryophanales; family Bacillaceae; genus Metabacillus; species Metabacillus flavus. The sequence goes on along the minus strand of NZ_JAGVRK010000001.1, from coordinate 2,419,571 downwards.
GAGGAGGAATCCGTGACGTTATTAATGCAGGCGATATCACTTGGGGAGAACTGTTTAACGTTCAGCCATTTGGAAATTACCTTGTCAAAACGTCTGTCACTGGTGAAGGGCTGCGTGATATCGTCAATGCCCAGATTTCCTCTCAGTACGGACCTGATTGTTCAATCGGCGGCTTCACGTACAAATGGGATGGAAAAACAAACAAAGTAACGGAATTGAAAATGGCAGATGGTTCGCCTGTTCAGGATAAAAAGGTTTATACCCTTACTGTGAACAACTATATGTATGATCATACAGATGATAAATACCGGATTCGTGCAAACGGCACGGGAAGAACAGATGGAGCAGTTGATTTGGACGCTACAGTGAACTTTGTTAAATCCTTCAAAGAGCCAATTGCCTATAAAGCATCAGGAAGAATTTCAGAAGGACCTGCTGCAGAAACTCCTTCAGAATGGGAAATGGAAAAGGAGAAAAGCCCTGTAGGCCGATTAATTTTGAAAAAACCGGTGAAGCTCATGAAGCATGAACAAGACGGATCCCTCAGTGAAGTTCGTACATTAAATGCAAAAGAAAACCTTCGTGTGTATGGTTCAAACAGCAAGTGGCATAACGTAGGCGGTGACTACTTTGTAGCTGCTGATTCAAATACAGTCCTTTATACAGGAAGAGTTCTAATTAAAGAAGATATGAAACTGTACTCTTCAAATGGACTGGTTTACCGTACTCTTAAAAAGGGAGAAGCTGTAAAAGTTTATTCCTTGGAAGAGGACAGGTATAAGGTAGGAAATGGATATTATGTGAAGAAAGACCACAGTGCTGTTTATTTTGAAGGGATGGTTTCCATTTTAGGAGATGTTTCGCTCTGGAAGGAAGGACAATCTGTTAAGACTCTCAAAAGAGGCAGTTTGTACCGTGTTTACGGAGTAGAAGATGACCTTCTGTATGTAGGCGGCGGTTATTCGATCAAGCTTGAAGCAGGGAAGGTTTCATACAGCAAAAACTAAATAGGAAAACGGGGAGGGACTTCTCTCCTTCCCCATTAAAAAAATCGGGGGAAACATGATGAAAAAGAAAAATAGTTTAGTTAACCTATCTTTAGCAGCAGCAGTCGCTCTAAGCGCAATCTCACTTCCAACAGCCTTTCCTGTAACAGCTCAAGGGGAGACAGCAGAATCCATTGTGAAGCTGCGCTTAATGGAAACTACAGACATACATACATTTGTCACAGATTATGACTATTATTCCGATCAGGCAAAGGAAACCTTTGGTTTGACGAGAACGGCAACTTTGATTGATAAAATGAGAGCAGAAGCTAAAAACTCTATCCTTGTAGACAATGGTGACTTAATCCAGGGAAATCCTCTTGGAGAGTATATGGCTAAAGTTAAAGGCCTGAAAGAAGGAGACGTTCATCCGGTATATAAAGCGATGAACCTGATGAACTATGACGCTGCAACATATGGCAATCATGAGTTTAATTATGGTCTTGATTTCCTGAATGAAGCGGTGGATGACGCAAACTTTGACTATGTGAATGCGAATGTATACAAAGCGGATGGCGATCAAAATCCGGATAATGATGAAAACTACTTCACACCTTATAAAATCGCAGAAAAGAAAGTAACAGATGAGACTGGTGCAGAACAGACGATCAAAATCGGTTATATTGGATTCGTTCCGCCGCAAATTAACACATGGGATAAAGAGAATTTGGAAGGCAAGGTCGTAACGAAGGATATCGTAAAATCGGCGCAAAAATTCATTCCGGAAATGAAACAAAAGGGTGCTGATATTATTGTTGTTCTATCCCATTCCGGACTGGATCCGGCTGCACAGGGGACGGAGCTGAAAACACGGTATTTGATCTCGCTACAAAGGTTCCCGATATTGATGCCATTGTTTCCGGACATCAGCATGGTCTGTTTCCTGGAGACGCGAAATATAACAACGTTGATAAAATTGATAATAAAAAAGGAACCGTTAATGGCATACCTGTTGTTATGCCTAAAAACTGGGGCTCACATCTTGGTCTGATTGATATGACTCTTTCTAAAATGAATGGGAAATGGGAGGTTTCTGATTCCCAGTCAGCCGCTTCGGCAATTTATGATTCGGCTGCAAAAAAATCACTTGCCCAGCCTAAAAAAGAACTCGTGGATGCAGTGAAGGCTGAACATGAAGGAACTCTGGAATATGTACGGAAAGAAGTTGGGCAGACATCCGCGCCGATTAACAGCTTCTTCGCTCTAGTCAAGGATGATCCATCCGTACAGATTGTAAATGACGCACAACGGTGGTATGCAGCTTCAAAGGTGAAAGGAACAGAGAATGAAAAGCTGCCTCTCCTATCAGCTGCAGCCCCATTTAAAGCAGGCGGACGCAATGGTTCCGGATATTTCACAAATATACCTAAAGGAAAATTGGCGATTAAAAATATTGGAGATTTATATCTTTATGACAACACGCTTCAAATTGTAAAGCTTAAAGGCTCAGACGTTAAAGAGTGGCTTGAAATGTCAGCGGGTGCATACAATCAGATTGACCCTTCAAAAACAGTGGATCAGCCACTGCTAAACCCGGAGTTTGCATCCTTCAATTATGATGTTATCGATGGTGTTACGTATCAAATCGATGTAACAAAGCCAGCGAAATATGCGGGTGACGGCAAAATTAAAAACGCTGATTCCAGCAGAATTAAAAACCTGCAGTACAATGGCAAACCGATTGACTTGAATCAGGAATTTTTGGTTGCAACGAATAACTACCGTGCTTCCGGCGGCGGGAATTTCCCTGGAGTGACTCCGGACAAGATTGTTTTTAAAGCGCCAGATGAAAACAGACAGGCTTTGCTTCAGTATATACAGTCAAAATCAGTACTTGACCCAAGTGCAGACGAAAACTGGTCCTTTGCAAAAGTCGATGCCAAAGGAAAAGTAACGTTTAATTCTTCACCGGAAGCAAAAGCTTCTGTCCCAGCGGATGGTGCGATTGCTTACAAAGGAGAAGAGGCTGAGGGATTTGCGGGTTATCAGCTTGATCTTTCCAAGATGAAAGAAGAGGATGAATCGAAAGATGACATTGGCGAAATGGAAATCGGTATGCTTCCATCAGCAAGACTAATTATAAAACTGCCGGTTGATATCATGAAGCGGAACGCTGATGGAGCTCTTGTAAAACACCGCACGGCAGCGAAAAACGAAACCATTCGTGTTTATGGCAGCAATGAGGGATGGTATAACGTCGGAGGCGAATATTTCGTTAAAAAAGATTCTCATACAGCTGCATACAAGGGCAGAATCCTTGTAATGAAAGATACGAAGTTATACTCTTCAACTGGAATGGTTTACCGCACGCTGAAAAGAGGCGAAGCCATTAAGGTTTATGGTTCTAATGATACAAAGTATGATGTTGGCGGTGGCTTCTATGTGAAGAAGTCCGCGGATGCCCGTTATTTTGAAGGAATTGTTACGATAAAAACGAATGTACCGCTTGTTAAAGAAGGCAGCAGAACCATCATGCTTAAAAAAGGTTTGCAATACCGTGTTTATGGAACGGAGGGCAAAAACCTGATGATGGGAGGAGGCTACTCCATCCTGCATGATTCTTCAAAAGTGACTTATTCTAAAAACTGATTTTGAAACGCCTGATTCCCTAGCATGGGGCAGGCGTTTTTTAAGTTTGAATTTTGTGGTATATAGAGTATAAGAGGATACTATAAGAGAGAAGGTGACGAAATGACATTGATTTTCGGACATAGAGGCTCGGCTGGTACAAGGCCAGAAAATACGATGATCTCATTTAAAGAGGCAGTTCGGTTAGGGGCAGATGGGATTGAACTTGATGTCCATCTTAGCAAGGACCAAATTCCAGTTGTCATTCATGATGAAACGCTGGACCGAACGACAAATGGTTCAGGATTTGTCAAAGACTATTCAGCTGATGAACTCGTCCATTTAGATGCAAGCTGGAAATTTGATGAGTATAGGGGAGAAGCAAATATACCGCTCTTAGAAGAGGTATTGAAATGGGCTTCTGAAAGCGCTGTGCCATTTATTATCAATATTGAATTAAAGAATAATGTAATCGAGTATTCAGGGCTTGAGGAAAAAGTAATTAGTTTGGTGAAGCATTTTGAGCTGGATGATCGGGTGATTTTGTCTTCCTTTAATCACTCAAGCATGGTTTTAGCTTTGAAAACAGAACCGAAAATTGAGACAGCGCTGCTTTACACTGACGGGATTTACAAGCCTTATGAATATGCCAGAAGAGCAGGAGCAAGATCTATTCATCCATTAATGAGGACGGTCAAGAATGAATTAATCGATTTATCAAGGGAAAACAGTATCTCGGTCCGGCCTTTTACGGTTAATGATGATAAGGAAATGCATATGCTGTTCGAATGGGAAAGTGACGGTTTTTTTACCGATTATCCCGGAAAAGCAATTGAAATAAAGAAATCGATAAAGTAAAAGAAAGGAAGGCAGCCCGGGTGGGTTGCCTTCCTTCTATTTTCTTCTGCTAAAACGCTTTTGAACCTTATTGTGCTTACGGTCCCGATAAAAAATAAATCCTGCAGTGAAACCGAGCCCTCCGATGAACAATAGTACTCCAAGAATGAATTGAACAAGCAAAGAAGGAATAGGCGGCTGAAGAATACCAAAAAAAAGATCCCGTAAGAGTTTGATCCCATAGGCAGCCATAATGCCCGGTATTAATACGACGAGTAACGCTATTATTCTGGACATCTCTGTAACCCTTTCCAATTGCGATCATTAGCTATATTTTTCGCTTTTAAAAAAGATTTGTCAAGGCAGTTTAGTATGATATGATTGATTTGTGCAATAATTTGCAAAATAAGATGATTAGGATGAAAAATTTTTCATGTTCAAAGGGGATCTTTATGCAAAAAGTGTTGCTCGTAGGTGCAGGAAAAGGCGGAACGGTGCTATTAAAAATGCTAATTGAAACAAAGCTGATGAAGGTAGCGGCTGTTGCCGACATTGATCGTAAAGCTCCGGGAATCGTTTATGCACGAGAACAGGGAATTCCGGTAAACACGAATTGGAAAATGCTTTTCACCGAAGATATTGATGTTGTCATGGAAGCGACGGGGGATCCGCAAATTATGGAGGAGCTTCTAAAGGCAAGAAGCAGCCGAACCATCGTTGTACCTTCTACAGTGGCGCTGATTATAGCGAATTTAGTTAGAGAAACAGAGCAGCTGATTACCAGGCTGAAAGAACAGACTGGCAAATATACGACGATATTTGATTCAACAAATGACGGAATGATTGTAATTGATGCAAATGAAGACATCATCTTATTCAATAGAGTGGCAGAAAATGTGACAGGTCACATGAGAAATCAGGTGTTAGGCAAGAAAATAAGAGAGGTAATTCCATCTACCAGGCTTCCTGAAGTTCTTTACAGCCAGGAATCGGAATACAACCAGGAGCAGATTCTTGATAACGGGCTTAAAATTATTACAACTCGAATCCCGATTATGAATGAAGATGGGAGCCTGAGAGGGGCACTCTCCATATTTAAGGATATTTCAGATGCAGTCCAGCTTGCTGAAGAAATTACGAATCTTCGGGAAATTGAAACGATGCTTACGGCGATTATTCAGTCATCGGATGAAGCGATTTCCGTAGTGGATGAAAAAGGAAGAGGAATTCTTGTGAATCCCGCATACACTCGAATGACCGGCTTAAAGGAAGAGGACATTATTGGCCTTCCCGCTACAACTGATATTTCAGAAGGGGAGAGCATGCATTTGAGGGTGCTTCAGACGAGGCGCGCTGTGCGGGGTGTCCGGATGAAAGTGGGGAACAGCAGCAAAGATGTTTTAGTCAATGTGGCACCCGTTATTGTTGATGGAAAGCTGAAAGGAAGCGTAGGAGTCATTCATGATGTGTCTGAAATCAAGAAACTGACGGCGGAATTGAACAGAGCGCGGCAAATCATTAGAACACTTGAAGCGAAATACACCTTTTTAGATATTATCGGGGAAAGTGAAGAAATGAAGCTCGCGATTGAACAGGCGAAACTTGGCGCCAAAACGCCCGCTACCGTTCTTCTCCGCGGAGAATCGGGAACAGGGAAAGAACTGTTTGCTCATGCTATACATAATGAAAGTGACAGGAAATACAACAAGTTCATTAGGGTTAACTGTGCGGCTATTGCGGAAAATCTGCTTGAAAGTGAGCTTTTCGGCTATGAAGAGGGAGCATTTTCCGGAGCAAAAAGGGGCGGGAAAACCGGCTTTTTTGAGGAAGCGAACAATGGAAGCATATTCCTGGACGAAATAGGAGAGCTTTCACCGCAAATGCAGGCAAAGCTTTTGCGAGTGCTGCAGGAAAAAGAAATTGTCCGTGTAGGCGGGACAAAGCCGATTCCTGTTAATGTAAGGGTTATTGCGGCTACAAATATTAAGATTGAAAAAGCCATGACAGAGGGAGCCTTTCGGGAGGACCTCTATTATCGTCTGAATCGGTATCCTATTTCCATTCCTCCTCTTCGGCAGCGTAAAGGAGACATTATCCCTCTATGCGTCCATCTGATCAGGAAAATTAACCAGGATTACGGGAAGAATATTGAGGAGATCTCATCGGAGGCTGCTCAAATTCTTCACTCGCATGATTGGCCTGGTAATGTAAGAGAGCTAGAAAATATTTTGGGGAGAGCGATGATTTTTATGCTTCCATCCGAAAGGTGTATAAATGCTGCCCACCTGCCTGATTTCGTATCAGGAAAACCGGCTCAATCCAGAGCAGGAATTGGTTTGACCCAGCCGGAAATGACCCTTTCAGAGGCTATGGAAAGGACCGAAAAAGACATTATTAAAGCAACACTGCAAAAATTCGAGTATAATCGGACGCGGACGGCTAAATCTCTGGGAATTTCTCTGAGAAGTCTTTATTACAAAATGGAAAAGTACGGAATTGCAAAACCTGGCACGCAATAATTTGCGTATTGTGCAATATTTTGCAGGGTTAAGTTTTCATATGTACAGAGGTAACAGCGTTTAGGTGTTGGCACAGTTCTTGCTTATATATTCTATGGGTGCAGAATTTTTGAAGAGGGTGATTCAAGCATGAACTTGCAAACAGTTCTCCAAAAAGCAGCCGGAATTCGAGGGAAAAGAGTTGCTGTTGCTGCTTCAGAAGATCAGGAAGTTATGGAAATGATCAAAAAGGCGCTCGAACTGGAATTAGCAGAGTTTATTCTTTATGGAGATGAAACAAACATTTATGCCTTGTTAGATGGGGAACTGCGCACGAGCCATCTGATCCGGATTGTACATGCCCAGTCTCCAGAAAAAGCAGCAGAAATGGCCGTGAAAGCAGTAAGCAGCCAAGAGGCCGATGTTTTAATGAAGGGCGGCTTGCCCACAGCTGTATTGCTGAAGGAAGTTTTGAATAAGGAGCATGGTCTCCGAACAGGCAGTGTATTATCCCATGTTGCAGTATTTGATATCCCCTCAATGGACCGGCTCCTTTTTCTGACAGACGTAGCTATGAATATGCAGCCGGATCTTCAGCAAAAGCTTCAAATCACTTTAAATGCCGTGAAGGTAGCGAGCAGTCTGGGAGTACATGCTCCAAAGGTTGCTCCAATTGCAGCTGTTGAAGTCGTGAATCCTTCTATGCAGGCGACATTGGATGCGGCAGCTTTAACGCAGATGAACAGAAGAGGCCAGATCAAAGGCTGTTTAATTGATGGACCAATGGCGCTGGATATCGCTGTATCCAAGGAAGCGGCCGTCCATAAGGGAATTGAAAGTGAAGTGGCTGGACAAGCAGATATTCTGCTTATGCCAAATATAGAATCAGGCAATATTTTTTACAAATCATTGACTTATTTTGCACAGGCAAAGGTTGGCGGGATCCTTGCAGGAGCAAAAGCTCCCATCGTTTTAACGAGCCGTTCTGACTCTGCTGAAAGCAAATTGTATTCCTTAGCACTAGCAATTTGTTCTACTCAATCATAAATACGAATGAAAATCAGGGAGGAAACAAAGATGGAACTTTTTAAATATATGGAGCAATACGATTATGAGCAGGTAGTATTTTGCCAGGACAAGCAATCAGGATTAAAAGCAATCATAGCCATTCATGATACAACGCTTGGACCTGCTTTGGGCGGAACGCGCATGTGGACGTATGAATCCGAAGCAGCAGCTATTGAGGATGCACTTAGACTTTCACGCGGCATGACATATAAAAATGCAGCGGCAGGATTGAATCTTGGCGGAGGTAAAACGGTGATCATCGGGGATCCGAGAAAAGATAAAAATGAAGAAATGTTCCGTGCATTCGGCCGTTATATTCAAGGGTTAAACGGAAGATACATAACTGCAGAAGACGTGGGTACGACGGTTGAAGATATGGATATTATCCATGAAGAAACAAAATATGTTACGGGAATTTCCCCGGCATTCGGCTCTTCTGGAAATCCTTCACCGGTCACTGCATTTGGAGTATACAGAGGAATGAAGGCAGCCGCCAAAGAAGCGTTCGGCACCGATTCACTTGAAGGCAAGGTAATCGCGGTTCAAGGTATAGGGAACGTAGCTTTCAATCTTTGCCGCTACTTGCATGAAGAAGGCGCACAGCTGATTGTGACAGACATCAATAAAGAAGCCGTTCAGCGTGCAGTCGAAGAGTTTGGTGCGAAAGCTGTTGATCCAAATGAGATTTACAGCGTAGACTGCGATATTTACGCACCGTGTGCTCTGGGAGCGACAATTAACGACGACACCATTCCTCAGTTTAAGGCGCGTGTTATTGCTGGAGCAGCAAACAATCAGCTGAAAGAAACACGTCATGGAGATACCATTCATGAAATGGGCATTGTTTATGCACCGGATTACGTGATTAACGCAGGCGGAGTGATTAACGTAGCAGATGAACTGTACGGCTATAATCGCGACCGTGCTTTGAAAAAGGTTGAAGGCATATACAGCAACATTGAGAGTGTGCTTGAAATTGCGAAGCGCGACAGCATTCCGACCTATAAAGCAGCTGACCGTCTTGCGGAAGAAAGAATTGAGCGCATGAGAAATTCAAGAAGCCAGTTTCTTCAGAACGGCCAGCATATCTTAAACCGCAGATAAAAGAGCGGACTATATCCTATGCGGATTTGTTTAGAAACGGAGGACATTCTTTTGCAGGAAACAGATTATCGGATATTGGTGCTTAATCCCGGATCAACCTCAACGAAAATCGGTGTGTTTGATTCCAATCGGCCCATCCTAGAGAAAACCATCAGGCACAGTACAGAGGAAATTAGTGAATTTCCAACTGTCATCAGCCAATATCAATTCCGAAAAAATGCGATATTAGAAGCCATGGATGAAGAAGGAATCAACATTTCGAAGCTTTCTGCCGTGTGCGGACGAGGAGGCCTGCTTCGTCCTATAGAGGGCGGCACTTATAAAGTGAACAGCAGGATGCTTGAAGACCTCGAAAAGGGGTATGCCGGGCAGCACGCTTCCAATTTAGGCGGCATTATTGCCCACGAGATTGCTTCTGGTTTAAATATTCCGGCCTACATTGTGGATCCCGTTGTAGTGGATGAAATGGAACCTATAGCTAAAATATCCGGTATGCCTGCAATTGAACGCAAAAGCATCTTCCATGCACTGAATCAGAAAGCGATGGCTAGAAAAGCGGCAGCGCAACACGGGAAAAAGTATGAGGATCTTAACATAATCGTGACCCATATGGGGGGCGGAATTACGGTAGGTGTCCACAAAAAAGGAAAAGTGGTGGATGTGAATAATGGCCTTCATGGCGACGGCCCGTTTAGTCCCGAACGTGCGGGAACAGTTCCGGCAGGAGACCTTATCTCGATGTGCTTTTCTGGAGACTACTATCGTGAAGAAGTAATGAAGAAGCTTGTAGGACAAGCGGGTATGGTTGGATATTTAGGTACAAATGATGCCATTAAAGCAGAAAAAATGGTTGAAAATGGAGACGTGAAGGCAAAGCTTGTAATGGATGCTATGGCTTATCAGGTAGGAAAAGAAATTGGAGCGGCGAGTGCAGTACTTAAAGGAAAAGTCGACGCCATCGTCCTTACCGGCGGCCTTGCACATGGCAAACGTTTTACCTCACTCATTTCCAGTCATGTAGACTGGATAGCGGATGTCCTTATTCTCCCGGGTGAAAATGAATTGCAGGCACTGGCTGAAGGTGCTCTTCGAGTATTGAAAAAAGAAGAACAGGCAAAAGAATATCCCGGAACGAAGAAACCGGCAAAGGTATTCGGCTAGCAGAAGGGAGTTTATTTCATGGCGACAGAATATGATCTCGTTATTGTCGGCGGAGGAACAGGCGGATATGTGGCAGCCATCCGCGCTTCTCAGCTTGGATTAAAAACAGCCATTGTTGAAAAGGGCTTGCTCGGGGGAACGTGTCTGCATGCAGGCTGTATCCCAAGTAAAGCGCTTCTCAGGAGCGCAGAGGTTTATGCTCAAACAAAGAAATCCGAGGAATTCGGGGTTACCGTCTCTGGAGTTGAATTGAATTTTCCGAGGGTTCAGGAACGGAAACAAGGTATCGTAGATCAGCTGCATAAAGGTGTGCAGCACCTGATGAAGCAAGGGGAAATTGATGTATACGAAGGGCTTGGACGGATTTTGGGGCCATCTATTTTCTCGCCTATGCCTGGTACGATTTCCGTAGAGATGAATAATGGTACTGAAAATGAAATGCTTATTCCGAAAAATGTAATCGTCGCTACAGGCTCACGTCCCCGCTCCCTCCCAGGTCTTGAAATAGACGGGGAAACAGTGCTGACATCAGATGATGCACTGAAACTGGAAAGTTTGCCAGATTCAATGATCATCGTCGGAGGAGGCGTAATCGGAATCGAGTGGGCTTCCATGCTGTCTGATTTCGGTGTCAAAATAACGGTAATTGAGTATGCAGACCGGATTCTGCCGCTGGAGGATGCCGAAATTTCCAAAGAAATGCAGCGCCTTTTAAAGAAAAAAGGGGTCACCATTGTAACGGGAGCTAAAGTATTGCCGGAAACATTGAAAAAAGAAAATGGGGTCTTCGTAGAAGCGGAGAAAAATGGATCCAATCAGTCATTCGAAGCTTCAAAAATGCTCGTATCTGTAGGAAGGCAGGCTAATGTAGAGGGTATAGGGCTTGAAAATACGGATATTCAGGTAGAAAAGGGATTTATAAAAGTAAATTCCTACATGCAGACGAAAGAATCGCACATTTATGCGATTGGGGATGTTAACGGAGGACTTCAGCTGGCACACGTGGCATCCCATGAAGGAATTTTGGCTGTAGAGCATATTGCAAACCAAAATCCTCATCCGATTGATTATTCACTTGTCTCGAAATGTATTTATTCCACCCCGGAAGCCGCAAGTGTAGGGTTCACCGAGGAGGAAGCGAAAGAAAAAGGCTACAATGTTAAAATCGGCAAATTTTCTTTCCGTGCAATTGGAAAAGCACTTGTATACGGGGAATCCGATGGATTTGTGAAAATCGTAGCAGATAAGGATACCGATGATGTATTGGGTGTCCATATGATCGGACCGCATGTAACCGATATGATATCTGAAGCCGGACTTGCCCGCGTGCTGGATGCAACTCCTTGGGAGATTGGCCGCACCATTCATCCTCATCCAACGCTATCGGAAGCAATTGGGGAAGCCGCGCTTGCAGTTGATGGAAAAGCCATCCACAGCTAATTGAAGCTTGTCTGATATACAGGCATAACTGCCCGAGCGAAGGAATACAGAGTAAAAGCGCCGCATCCTGCGGGCCTCAACTAACCATCAGAGGAAAACACATTCCGCGGATGAAAGTTATGAATAAGGAGGGATTATCATGGCAGAAAGTCGTCATGCTGCACTTGGGCTTTCAGATGAGCAAGTGCTTGAAATGTACAAAACAATGGTTATGGCAAGAAAAATCGATGAGCGGATGTGGCTGCTCAACCGTTCTGGAAAAATCCCATTTGTTATTTCCTGTCAGGGACAGGAAGCAGCGCAGGTAGGAGCAGCGTTCGCGCTGGACCGGGAGAAAGATTACGTTCTTCCTTATTACCGAGATATGGGTGTTGTACTTACATTCGGAATGACTGCTAAAGACTTAATGTTATCCGGGTTTGCAAAAGCAGAAGATCCGAACTCGGGCGGACGCCAGATGCCGGGACATTTCGGTCAAAAGTCCAACCGCATTGTTACAGGGTCCTCGCCGGTAACAACTCAGGTGCCGCATGCGGTCGGAATAGCGATGGCGGGACGAATGGAAAAGAAAGATATTGTGACATTCGTGACATTCGGTGAAGGTTCGTCCAACCAAGGTGACTTCCATGAAGGTGCTAACTTTGCAGGAGTACATAAACTTCCGGTTATTTTCATGTGTGAAAATAACAAATATGCGATTTCGGTTCCATATGAGAAGCAGGTCGCTGCTAAAAATGTGTCAGATCGTGCCATTGGATATGGCATGCCTGGATTTACAATTGACGGAAATGATCCGCTTGAAGTATATAAAGCAGTAAAAGAAGCAGCTGACCGCGGCCGCCGCGGGGAAGGTCCGACTTTGATTGAGACAATTTCCTACAGGCTTACTCCTCATTCCAGTGATGATGATGACAGAAGCTACCGTGAACAGGAAGAAGTAGCAGAAGCAAAAAAGAATGACCCGAATGTTAAATTTGCTGTTTACTTGAGAGAAGCCGGCGTCCTGACAGATGAATTAGAAAAAGCAATCCTGGATGAAATCATGCAGGCTGTGAATGAAGCGACTGATTATGCAGAAAATGCGGCTTATGCAGATCCTGAATCAGCAATGAAGCATGTGTATGCGGAGTAAGGAGGAGACAAAATGGCAGTAATATCTTATATCGATGCAGTCACAATGGCGATTCGGGAAGAGATGGAACGCGATGACAAAGTATTTATTTTAGGAGAAGATGTCGGGAAGAAAGGCGGCGTTTTCAAAGCCACTTTCGGATTGTATGACCAATTCGGAGAAGAGCGTGTCATTGATACACCTCTTGCTGAATCGGCTATTGCGGGCGTAGGAATTGGAGCAGCCATGTATGGAATGCGTCCAATTGCCGAAATGCAATTTGCTGATTTCATCATGCCGGCTGTAAATCAAATTGTGTCAGAAGCAGCGAAGATCCGCTACCGGACGAATAATGACTGGAGCTGTCCAATCGTTATCCGTGCTCCTTATGGCGGCGGAGTGCACGGTGCTTTATATCATTCCCAGTCCGTAGAAGCGCTTTTTGCCAATACGCCAGGCTTGAAAATTGTCATGCCTTCTACTCCGTATGATGTAAAAGGGCTTCTCAAAGCAGCGATCCGCGATGAAGATCCCGTTCTCTTCTTTGAACACAAACGGGCCTATCGTTTAATTAAAGGGGAAGTTCCTTCAGATGATTACGTGCTGCCAATCGGAAAAGCGGACGTTAAAAGAGAGGGAGAGGACATCACGGTCATTACATACGGTCTTTGTGTCCATTTTGCCCTTCAAGCTGCGGAAAGATTGGCGCAGGACGGAATTTCTGCGCACATCCTTGATCTGCGAACGGTTTATCCGCTTGATAAAGAAGCAATTATGGAAGCGGCCTCTAAAACAGGCAAGGTTCTTTTGCTGACAGAGGATAACAAAGAAGGAAGCATTATGAGTGAGGTTTCAGCGATTATAGCTGAAAACTGCCTGTTCGATCTCGATGCTCCAATTATGCGCCTTGCAGGGCCTGATGTTCCTGCTATGCCTTATGCGCCTACAATGGAAAAATACTTTATGGTGAATCCGGATAAAGTCGAAGCGGCTATGAAAAAGCTTGCTGAATTTTAATCTTTTATAAAGGGAGTGCCAATCGATGGGAATGGAACAAATGACCATGCCCCAGCTTGGGGAGAGCGTTACAGAAGGTACGATCAGCAAATGGCTGGTTTCGGTAGGAGATCAGGTTAACAAATACGATCCGATTGCGGAAGTCATGACAGATAAGGTAAATGCCGAGGTCCCTTCCTCCTTTACAGGGATTATTAAAGAACTAGTAGCTGAAGAAGGAGACACACTTGAGGTGGGACAGGTCATCTGCAAGGTGGAAGTGGAGGGAGGGGCTCCTGAAGAAGCCCCTTCTTCTGAACAGTCAGCGGAGGAAGCTTCGGAAACGCCGGAAGCAAGTGCCGATCAACCCAATAAAAAAAGGTATTCACCAGCTGTTCTGCGCCTTGCCCAGGACAACGCAATCGATCTTGAGCAAGTGAACGGCACCGGAGCTGGCGGAAGAATTACCCGAAAAGATCTGCAGCAGCTGATCGACAGCGGAACAGCACCGAAAGCTGGCGCTCAAAGCAAACCGGCAGAAACAAAGATACCAGAGCCTGCTGAAATGAAGAAAGAAGCTAAAGCAGAGGAACCAGCCCGCTCTCAAGCTCAAGCTGCACCGGCTTCTGTTTCAGTTGCTCCGGGAGACATTGAAATCCCTGTAACAGGTGTAAGAAAAGCAATAGCCGCAAATATGCTTAAAAGCAAGCATGAGGCTCCGCATGCCTGGATGATGGTTGAAGTGGATGTAACAAGCCTCGTGGAATACCGCGGATCCATAAAAGATGAATTCAAGAAAAAAGAAGGCTTCAATTTAACCTTCTTTGCGTTCTTTGTAAAAGCCGTCTCGCAAGCGCTAAAAGAATTCCCGCAAATGAACTCCATGTGGGCGGGAGACAAAATTGTACAGAAAAAAGACATCAATTTATCAATCGCTGTCGCCACGGATGATGCATTATTCGTCCCTGTTATTAAACAAGCCGATGAAAAAACGATCAAAGGAATTGCCAGGGAAATTACGGAGCTTGCCGGAAAGGTAAGAAGCGGAAAACTCGGTTCCAATGACATGAAGGACGGTACCTTCACGGTGAATAACACGGGTTCATTCGGCTCCGTGCAGTCAATGGGAATTATCAACCACCCGCAGGCTGCCATCCTCCAAATCGAGTCGATCGTAAAGCGCCCGGTTGTGATGAACAATGGAATGATTGCCGTCCGAGATATGGTTAACCTGTGTTTATCTCTTGATCATCGTGTACTGGACGGTCTGGTTTGCGGACGTTTCCTTGCAAGAGTGAAAGAAATACTCGAAAATATTTCGAAAGAAACGACATCTGTTTATTAAGAAATAAGGCTGAACACCAACTTTAATAGTGAATGGTATGGAAAAAGGGGGCTGTCCAGTAAGACCGATTTAAAGCTTCTCGTCCTTTTACTTATGTTTGTTTTGCTGATTTCCGCTCCAGGCTGCTCAGCGACCAGCGGGGCGGGCGGTGAGCCTCCTCAGCGCTGCGCGCCTTTTGGATCTCACCTGTTCCGCTGCTCTCAGCACGGAGTCAAGCACCTTCCGCTCCAATCAGCCATACCAGGATTGTTCAAAAATACGTGTAAAATACCCTTGAATGCTCGATCCACGAAGCACTCAGGGGGTTTTTGGTTTCTATTATATCCTCTTTTCAGGACTTTTTAGACAGCCCCTTACCTGGTTCTTTATTTCAGCTCCTCAACGGGCACCAAAAACTCTAAATGCTGATTTAAGACCTTTATCGTTTCAGGTGTGCCGGAGTAAACTTCCCCATCAGTATCTGCCTTCATCGGCGTTTCTGTTGTGATTTCCATGTTCGCTCCAGTGAAATGCAGCAAATCCGATTCGTTGTTATCCCACTGCGACGCATCCTTCATGGTAAGCAAATCTCTTATGGTAGCCAGGTTTGTATTTTTTAATATAAACACATCCGCTTTTCCGTCATCCGGTTTAATACCAGGATAAGGAAGAGGGTTCGTACCGATAAATCCTCCATTGGCTACAATCACCATCACAGCCTCGCCATTAAATTCCTGATCATCCGCCTTTAAATGGACAGGAAATGGATCCATTTTCTGAACCGTGCGAAATGCACTTAAAAAGTAGCTGATTTTCCCGAGCATCGCCTTTTCAGCTCCCACAATATTGTTGGAGGTTTCTGTAATCAATCCAATTCCCCAGAAATTAAGGAAATAAAGCTCACTCGCCTGGAGCACATCAATCTTTCGTTTGCTGCCATCGGAAAGAACCTGGACCGCCTCTTTCAAATTCTGCGGTATACCTAATGTCCTCGCAAAGTCATTGCATGTTCCGCCGGGCAATATGCCAACTGCAGGCCTTTTCTTCAGCTGAGCGAGTCCATTTATGCATTCGTGCACCGTACCGTCTCCACCTAAAATATAGACGATATCCATCTCTTCTCCATACAATTCGCAGTATCGCTTAGCATCCAAAGCACGCTGCGTCTGCAGAATCAGGAGATGCGGGCTTGCCTTGGTCAGCACCGGTACGATAATTTGCAGATTTTTTTCTACATTTTTCTGTCCGGCATTGCCATTAATGATTAGCATCGTTTTTTTCATAAACGCTCTTCCTTTTCCTACAGATTGGTTATAACTAGTATACCACCAGGGAAGGGGATGAAAACTACGCGGTACAATTGCTGGATACAAATAGTTATAATACAATAAGGTATGGGATGGGATCAGCAATTTCTCATAAATGAAAACGCATTCTTAGGGGGTGGGCTTCCATTGGGAAGCAGGGAATGAACAAGGGGCAGAAAACACAGGAAGCTTTTCAAGACAGTACAGAGCAGGCATGGCTTGAAGCAGTCAGCAAAGCTTTAAAAGGGAAATCTGCTGATTCGCTTAGAACGGTTTCAAATGAGAATATTATTTTGAAACCGCTTTATTTAAAAAAAGATTCAGTACAGGTTCCAGAGCCTGGAGCAGCTCCCTACATAAGGGGTACTGAGAAAATAAAAACGATGTGGAAAACGGCTCAATCAGTCAATCATTGTGAATCGATCGATCACCTCGTATCCGCTCTGGACTCTGCGGATGAAAAGGGGTTAAATTCCTTTTATTTATCATCTATGCGGACAATCCTCGACCAGGATAATTTTCAGAAGCTGATAAATCTCCTGAAATCAAGCAAACTCCATTTTATGATCGATTTTGAAGAGGCTCCGGAGCTAATGGCGTTTTTTGCAGCAGAGATGAAGGCTTTTGGAGCGGGAACTGCAGGATGTGATCCATATGAGGCGGTGATGAACGGAAACCTTGAGGACCTTGATCATGCCCTATGCTGGATGATGGATTACACGGAAGCGGCCGGCGGAAAGAAGAATCAGAAAACGATTCTGTTTAAAGGGGATTTGCTTCACAATAGCGGCGCAAACGCCGTACAAGAACTAGCTTATACTTTTGCGAAAGCCATTGATTTTTTGAATTGGTGCAGACAGAATGGTAAATCAGCAGAGCTCGCTGCCGGTAAATCGGCATTCAGTTTTTCATCCGGATCTCAATTTTTCATGGAAACAGCGAAGCTCCGCGCAGCACGCCTGCTGTGGAGCTCGATTGTTTCCGCTTTCGGAGGGGACCTTGAAGCCCAAAAGCTGTATTCACATGTTAAAACGTCCTCCTTTAATAAATCCCGGCTGGACGTTCATGTAAATCTCCTCCGCACGTCAACCGAAGCCTTTTCAGCAGTGCTCGGGAATGCTGATGCAATTACCATTCTTCCCTTTGATGAGGTGAACGGCGGCTCTATTCTATCTGAACGGGCAGCAAGAAATATTCATTATCTGCTGAGCGAGGAGAGCTTGCTTGGAAAAGTTAACGACCCTTCCGGCGGATCATGGTATATCGAGTCGCTTACACAGGAATTAGCCAAAGCAGCGTGGGATAAAATTTTGGAAATCGAAGAAAACGGGGGATTTCTAAAGGTGCTTCGAAAGGGTGATATTCAAGCTGAATTATCTGCCGGCTATCAAGCGCAGGCTGAGAGCTTGAATACCCAAAAGAAAATGATGATCGGCGTCAATTATTACGCTAACCCTGAAGACAGGATTGCAGCAGCTGAAAAACACATTCATATCTCCCTCTGGCCAAAGGAATCCTTCAGCGAATCCAGATCTAAATTAGATGAAGGCAAAAAATTGAGTTATGAAACCCTTAATCGAAAGACTGGACTGATCCAGTCTCGCCGTCTAGCAGAACCCTTTGAGAAATTAAGAATGGATGCTTTTGAATATACAAAGCGGGCAGGCAAAGCCCCTTATGTACAAATTGCTGTTCTTGGAAGCCTAAAACAGTTCAAACCGCGTCTTGATTTTCTGATGGGTCTGCTTGCCTCCGGTGGAATAGAGGGCAGCATAACTCCTTTAGCTGAAGCCGATTTAAACAAAACAACCTTTTTATGCGGAAATGATCAAAGTTATAAAGAATACAAGAATGAGATTTTTTCTTTTATCAAAAATGCAAATGGAGAGATATACATTGTCGGCAAACAGCCTGCTGAATGGGAAGAAAGACTGTCCGTTCAAAACGAAGCTGTATTGGGGATGAACCGGCTGGCATTTTTGGAAGAGCTGCAAAACGTATTGGGGGTCAAAAACTGATGGAAAGAGTCCGGCTGACAGCAGAGCATTTACAGGAAGCTGCAAATACAGCAGCAAAAGAAACCGCACTGCCTGTATTTGAAACGAATGAAAAAATTCAGCTTAAACAGTGGTACAGTGCAGAGGATGCATCAAACACAGAAGAATCTTTTCCGGGGCTCGCTCCATTTACTAGAGGTCCTTATGCAGCCATGTATGTGAACAGACCATGGACCATCCGGCAGTACGCAGGCTTTTCTACAGCTGAGGAAAGCAATGCCTTTTACAGGCGCAATCTGGCTATGGGTCAAAAAGGTTTATCGGTTGCCTTTGACTTGGCCACACACCGGGGCTATGACTCTGACCATCCGCGTGTAGAAGGGGATGTTGGAAAGGCCGGGGTGGCAATTGACTCCATTTTAGACATGAATATTCTTTTTGATGGCATTCCGCTTGATGAAATGAGCGTTTCGATGACCATGAACGGAGCAGTCCTGCCAATCATGGCGTTTTACATCGTTTCTGCAGAAGAGCAGGGAGTTCCGGCAGAAAAGCTCACAGGGACCATCCAAAATGATATTTTAAAAGAATATATGGTTCGGAATACGTACATTTATCCTCCTGATATGTCGATGAGAATTATTGGCGATATTTTCAAGTATACGGCTCAGCATATGCCGAAATTCAACAGCATCAGCATCTCCGGCTATCATATGCAGGAGGCGGGAGCGCCTAATGATATAGAGCTTGCCTATACTCTTGCTGATGGCCTCGAATATGTGCGCACCGGATTGAAAGCAGGAATGGATATAGACACCTTTGCGCCGAGGCTCTCTTTCTTTTGGGCGATCGGCATGAACTATTTCATGGAAGTGGCGAAGATGAGGGCCGCCAGGCAAATGTGGGCCAGACTGATGAAGCCATTTAATCCTAAAAATCCAAAGTCCTTAGCTTTGAGGACACATTCGCAAACATCCGGATGGAGTCTTACAGAGCAAGATCCGTTTAACAACGTAACGAGAACGGCTATAGAAGCGCATGCGGCTGCAATGGGTCATACTCAATCGCTTCATACAAACGCATTGGATGAAGCGATTGCCCTGCCGACTGACTTCAGTGCAAGAATTGCGAGGAATACGCAGCTTTACCTGCGGGAGGAAACTGGCATCTGCAGCGTTATTGATCCATGGGGAGGATCCTATTATGTTGAAACTCTTACGAATGATTTAATGGATCGTGCATGGAGATTAATAGAGGAAGTGGAGGAGCTCGGGGGGATGGCCAAAGCCATTGAAACCGGCCTTCCGAAAATGCGGATTGAAGAAGCAGCGGCCAGGAGGCAGGCACGGATTGATTCAGGAATGGAAACGATTGTCGGGGTGAATCGCTTCAGACTCGAAAAAGAAGATGACCTGGATGTTCTGAATATAGATAATACAGAAGTGCGAAACAAGCAAATTGAAAGACTCAAACGCTTAAAAGCCGGCCGGGACGAAGCGAAGACAGAGCAATCGCTTAATGCAATCACACATTCAGCTGAAACAGGGGAAGGCAACCTGCTTGAGCTGGCGGTAGATGCAGCAAGAAACCGTGCTACGCTTGGGGAGATTTCATTTGCGATTGAGCGCATTTCAAAAAGACATCAGGCGGTGATCCGATCTGTGAGCGGCGTATACAGTTCTGAATATTCCAATGAAGAAGAGATCAGCTCGGTCCGAAAGGCAGCCGATGAATTTCAGGAGTACGAGGGCAGAAGACCAAGGATTCTGATTGCAAAGATGGGCCAGGATGGACATGACCGAGGTGCGAAAGTGATTGCTACGGCTTTTGCAGATTTGGGGTTTGACGTGGATATCGGACCGCTTTTTCAGACACCTGCTGAGACCGCTGCACAGGCCGTAGAAAATGATGTGCATGTGGTCGGAATGAGTTCCCTTGCAGCAGGTCATAAAACCTTGCTGCCGCAACTGAAAGCAGAGCTGAAAAAGCTGGGGAGGGAGGACATCCTGATCATCATCGGCGGTGTAATTCCTTATAAAGACTATGATTTCCTTAAAGCAAACGGAGCAGCTGAAATTTTTGGGCCTGGCACGGTCATCCCTGCCGCTGCTATGAAGGTTCTGGATAAACTTTATGATGTCCTTGGATATGAGGACGCAAAGGAAGAATGATGAAGAGAAAACGAGTGCATCGCCCGATTGATCCCAATCATCTTGCTGAGGGGATTTTAAAGGGAGACAGAAGCATACTCGCTCAGTCGATAACTCTTGTAGAAAGCAATGCTGAGCGGCATTTTGAGGCAGCTCAGAGCCTTCTGGAAAAGGTTTTATCAAAAAGAACCGGCTCCATCCGAATTGGAATTACGGGAGTGCCCGGAGCGGGAAAGAGCACATTTATTGATACGTTCGGAACCTATTTATGCAAGAAAGGCCATAAGGTGGCAGTACTGGCTGTGGATCCGACCAGTCATGTTTCAAAAGGAAGCATTCTGGGTGACAAAACGAGGATGGAGAGGCTTTCCATTAATCCGGATGCCTTTATAAGGCCGTCACCTTCAAGCGGAACCCTTGGCGGCGTAAGCAGGAAAACAAGAGAAACGATGCTGCTTTGCGAGGCTGCTGGATTTGACATTATTCTTATAGAAACGATGGGGGTAGGACAGGGGGAATACCTCGTTCGGGGTATGGTAGACTTCTTTTTGCTGCTTGTCCTGACAGGAGCAGGCGACGAGCTGCAGACCATGAAGAAGGGAATTATGGAGCTTCCCGATCTCGTTGTTGTGAATAAAGCAGATGGCGGCAATCTCCAGCTTGCCAAAAAAGCGGTACAGGAATACAGCACAATGCTTCACTTTCTGAAACCCTATACTGAGGGCTGGACCACTGATGCGCTGCCGGCAAGCGCCCTTAAAGAAACAGGAATTAGGGAGATTTGGGAAAAGATTGAGGCATTTCAGAAAGCAACGAAGGAATCAGGACTGTTTGCAAACCGGAGGCGCGGACAGCAAAAGGACTGGCTCCACGAAAGTATAAAAGATGAGCTGCTTCATGCTTTTTACAAAAATCCGTCCGTGATGGAACGGCTCTCAGCAGCTGAGCAGAATATAGCAGAAGAGAAAGCAGCTGTTTCATCGCTCGTCAAAGAGCTAGTTGATGATTTTTTAAAATCAAGGCTATTTTAAAGTATAAGGCTGATTTATAACGCCTGATGATCGAAGCGAAAGCCTGCAGCCGAAATCAACAGCCAAGTTTAACAGAGCTAAAATGAAAAAGCTAATCATGCTGTTTGCGGAAACGTCCCTGCTCTTGGTAAGATAAAGGCAAGGACTTCCTTCAGCAGGTTCAAAAAAAGCCAATTGTGATGTGTAAAGCAAAGGAGAGATAAATATGAACATAGATTTTAATTTGTTTATGAATGATGTTGTCAGACAGGCACGCCAGGAAATAACGGCTGCAGGCTATACAGAACTAACAACAGCAGATGAGGTAGAGGATACATTAAATCAAGAGGGAACCACTCTTGTCATGGTGAATTCTGTATGCGGATGCGCCGGAGGAATTGCGAGACCGGCTGCAGCTCATTCTGTTCATTATGATAAGCGTCCAGACCGCCTTGTAACGGTATTTGCCGGTCAGGATAAGGAAGCGACAGCAAGAGCGCGTGAATTCTTTACAGGATTTCCGCCGTCCTCTCCATCTTTTGCCCTTATGAAAGATGGAAAACTTGCAGCAATGGTAGAGCGGCATGAAATTGAAGGCCATGAGCCGATGGCCGTTGTAGCAAAACTGCAGGAAGCATTTGAGCAGCACTGCAAAGAAGTATAATCATACTTGTGCATAATTATTAAAAGAGACCTTTAAGTTAAGGTCTCTTTTTTTTATGCTTTTATCAATTAAAGAGGTATTGCTCCCTGATATAGCGGTATTTTTTAAGAATAGTAAAATATAAAATAAAATTTATTTTTAATAGAGTTATTGCATAAATATTAAATCGTGTTAAAATACAAAATATCGTATAAATATAAGGTTAAAAATTTCTTGAAAAGTTCTAGGATTTAGGACATAATTTTATTAAATTTAGAATATTTTTAACTTTACAAAATTATAGGGGGAAACAATCAATGAAAAAATGGTTATTGCTAGCAATTGGCCTCGTTATCGCTTCTATGCTTGCCGCATGCGGATCTTCAGAAGAAACATCAGAGGATGGTGGAAAAGAGAAGAAAGTTATAAAGATGGCTACATCTGCCGACTATCCTCCATTTGAATACAAAGATACAACAAAGGGCGATGACATTATCGGATTTGATATTGATTTGGTTAATGCTCTGGCAGACGAACTTGGCTACAAGGTAGAAATTCAGGACCTGGATTTTAATAGTCTTGTACCGGCCCTGCAAGCGAAACAGGTAGATATGGTTCTGGCAGGAATGACACCGACGGAAGAACGCAAAAAAAACGTAGATTTCACGGATGTTTATTACACAGCGAAGCACATGATTGTGTCTAAAAAAGGAAGCGGAATTAAAACGGTTGAAGACCTGGAAGGGAAAACTGTAGGAGTACAGCTTGGTTCTATCCAGGAAGGCGAAGCAGAGAAAATCGCAGAGAAAACAAAAATTAAAATTGAAAACCGCAATCGTATTCCTGACATCGTTCAAGAAATTAAAGCAGGACGTTTTGAGGCTGCCATCATTGAAGACACAGTAGCTAAAGGATATTTTGAAAAAGATAAAGAACTTGAAGGATTTACAATGGAAACCGGAAATGAAGAGGAAGCGGGTTCCGCTATCGCTTTCCAAAAAGACAGCAAATACACAAAAGAATTTAATGAAGCTCTTAATAAAATGAAAGAAAACGGCGAATTGGAAAAGCTTGTTCTGAAATGGTTCGGTCAAGATCAAAAATCTGAATAAGCATAAGAAACGTTCAACTCTGAAGGTTGAACGTTTCTTATGACAAGCCTGTTTTCACAAACTGTGCTGCTATAAACAGGATTGGAAATGGTTGATTTCCGCTCAAATAAGCCTCTAGTAAAAATCTTTTAGACAAGATCCTTTGACAAAGAAGAAAGGAGTCAGCTTATGAATATCGACTTTTCAGCAATAGCCGGTTCAATTCCCTTTATTCTGGGAGGACTTGGCATCACATTAAAGCTTGTGGCTCTTTCTGCTCTTTTTGGATTTACATGGGCAATTATTCTTGCCCTTCTTAAAATTAGCCGAATAAAGCCGCTTAATTGGCTGGCTGATTTTTATACATCGATCTTTCGCGGAACGCCTCTCGTTCTTCAGCTGCTGATTATATACTTCGGACTTCCTCAATTTATCGGGACGATCGAACCGTATTGGGCTGCAGTTGCTGCTTTTACACTTAATTCAGGAGCGTACATATCTGAAGTAATACGTGCGGGGATTTTGGCTGTAGATAAAGGGCAGCGCGAGGCTGCTATGGCTCTCGGTGTTCCATACAATCAAACGATGAAGGATATCATACTCCCGCAGGCCTTTAAAAACATCCTGCCAGCGCTTGTAAATGAGTTTATTACCCTGACAAAGGAATCAGCTATCGTGACGGTTATCGGGCTTGGAGACGTTATGAGACGTTCGTACCAAGTAGGTGCCGATATGTACAAATATTTTGAACCGCTGCTCTTCGCGGGACTCATCTACTACGTTCTTGTCATGATCCTTACCATGATCGGCAAGCTGATTGAAAGGAGATTGAGACAAAGTGATTAAGGTGGACAAGCTGCATAAATCCTTCGGGAAAAACGAAGTATTGCACAATATTTCAGTATCCATAAATAAAGGAGAAGTGGTTGCGGTTATCGGTCCATCAGGATCAGGAAAATCAACCTTTTTAAGATGTTTAAATCTGCTTGAGGTTCCAACAAGCGGTGAAATTGAAATAGGCGGTGAAAAAGTCACTGCTCCTAAAGCGAAAATTAACGTCATCCGTCAGAACTTAGGAATGGTGTTCCAGCACTTTCATCTGTTTCCGCACAAAACAGTGCTGCAAAATCTAACCTACGCTCCGACTACTGTTAAGGGTCTGTCAAAAGCAGAGGCAGAGGAAAAAGCGAAGGCGCTTCTTGTAAAGGTTGGTTTAAGCGATAAAGCAAATGAATACCCGAGCCGTCTTTCCGGCGGTCAAAAGCAGCGGGTGGCTATCGCAAGAGCACTGGCTATGAACCCGGATGTCATGCTTTTTGATGAGCCGACATCTGCTCTGGATCCTGAAATGGTCAAAGAAGTACTCGATGTTATGAAAGACTTGGCGCATACAGGAATGACGATGATCATTGTGACGCATGAAATGGGCTTTGCAAGGGAAGCTGCGGACCGGGTGCTGTTCTTGGATGGCGGAGCACTTGTAGAGGATGCTCCTCCTGCCGAATTTTTTGCCCATCCCAAAACGCAAAGGGCACAAGACTTTTTAAGCAAAATGCTGTAAACTATTGATGGACTTAGGAGCTGGCCAAGCGGCACCCGCCTCCTTTTGCTGCACCTAATAGAGGTGTCTGTCAAAAGAGGAGGGTGCTTCCGCTTTAGCCGGTTCTTTTTTAGGTTACAATAAAGGAACAACAAGAATTAGGAGTTTTTGCATGAAGCCATTTAGAATAGGTTACAGGACAATTAAAACTGCTTTGGGAACAGCTGCCGCGATCAGCCTCGCCCAATTGTTCGGACTTCAGAATTTCCCCTCAGCAGGAATCATTGCGATTCTTTGCATTCAGGTAACAAAGAAAAAATCCCTGCAAAGCTCATGGGCGAGATTTCTGGCGTGTTCCATAGCCATCTTATTTTCATTCGTATTTTTCGAGCTGTTCGGCTACTCTCCCATTGTCATTGGATTCATGCTGCTGTTATTTATTCCGGTAGCCGTTATGGCAAAAGCGAAGGAGGGCATTGTCACCAGCTCTGTCATCATTCTTCATTTATACGCATCCAACCACATTACTTTATCGCTCATATTAAATGAGCTTGCACTAATAGCAACAGGTATCGGTGTTGCCCTAATCATGAACCTTTATATGCCGAGCGTCGACCGAAGGCTGGAAACATACCAAAAAAAGATAGAAGCCAATTTTGCCTCAATTTTCCGTCAGATGGAGTTATATCTGCTTGAAGGAGACAATCAATGGGATGGCAAAGAGATAACAGAAACGGCAAGTATTATTCATGAAGCCAAAACACTTGCCTTCCGGGATGTTGAAAACCATTTCCTCCGGAACGAAAACCTGTATTACCATTATTTTCGGATGAGAGAAAAACAATTTGAGTTAATTGAACGGCTATTGCCGCTGATCTCAAACTTATCCGTTACGGTTGAACAGGGGGAAATGATCGCCGACTTCATTAAGGATCTGCGCGAGCATATTCATCCCGGAAACACCGCCCATATGTTCTTAAGAAAGCTGCATGAAATGAAAGCATCCTTTCAGGAAATGGAGCTGCCGAAAACAAGAGATGAGTTTGAAACCCGCGCCTGCCTGCTTCATCTGGTGCGGGAGCTTGAACAATATTTAGTCATGAAAAGTTATTTCAAAGGCCTGAAATAAGGATGGAACGTCCTCTTTTTTCTCATAATAAGAAAAAAAGAGGGTGCTGCTTTTGAAATGGATGATTATTCTTTCAATACTGATGGCTTCTCCGATTTGGCCGCTGGGACATAACCCGGTTGAGGGGGATCCCTACCTGATCATAAACAAGCAAACGAATGAAATGGCTTTTATTGATGATGGATCAATTCAGAAAATTTACTCTGTTGCCAGCGGAAAGGAATCAAAGCTAACACCAGAGGGAGAATTCTCAATTATTGTCAAAGCGGTGGATCCTTATTACCGGAAGAAAGACATCCCCGGCGGAGATCCGAAAAATCCTCTCGGTCCGCGATGGATCGGATTTGATGCAGAAGGAACGGATGGACGGACATACGGTATTCACGGAACGAATCGCGAATCATCCATCGGAAGCTTTGTCACTCAGGGCTGTGTCCGCATGCACAATGAAGAAGTTAAACAGCTCTTTTCTAAAATTCCAATTGGAACCAAAGTCTGGATTACCGATACGAATCAGACGTTTGAAACACTTGCTAAGGAAAAAGGGGCCATTTCAACCGAATAAAAGGATTTAAAAAACTCGCCAAATTTGGCGAGTTTTTGTATTTTCCTATGTATCATTCAGCGGGGGATGCATTTAATGGTTCCGGAGATTTATCTTTGTAGTTTTTTCTGCCTGTACATTTCTTCTCCTTAAGTGAATTTTCCGCTGAAAGAAAAAGGATCGCTGCGGCAGAATGTTTCTGCCTGAGCGATCCTCATATTAATACCTATTTTAGAACCCGATAAAAGTTGATAATCCGGCTAGAAGCGTTGTCAGGAGCATGACTCCCAGCATAACCATCACAACAATTTTCTGGACTTTTTTATTGGACATGTCAATCACTCCCAAAAATCAATAGTTCCATTTTAACGTGAATTTCTTTTCCGGACAAGACCAAATCAGAAATAAGAGATTCACTCGAATAAGAAGGAATCAAGGCGGATATTGGAGAATGTATGTATGTATCCGTTTACAGCATGGGAGAGATGAAGCATGATAAAAAATGTAGATCATTTAGGGATCGCGGTAACATCTATTCAAAATTCGCTGCCGTTTTATGTAGACGCTTTAGGGATGAAGCTCATTGGTGAGGAAGAAGTGCCTTCCCAGCTGGTTAAGGTTGCTTTTTTAGATGCGGGGAATCAAAAAATTGAACTGCTTGAGCCGACATCTTCTGATAGCCCGGTAGCCAGATTTATCGAAAAAAGGGGCGAGGGGATTCATCACATAGCTTATAAAGTAGACAATATTGACGAACGGATTGCTGAGCTTAGCAAACAGGGAATCATGATGATTGATCATGCTCCAAGACTCGGGGCAGGAGGAGCATCAATCGCTTTCCTTCACCCGAAATCAACAGGTGGAACGCTGACAGAGCTTTGTGAAAAAAAGGGGAATGATGTGAAATGATTATGGATATTTACGATAAAATTAACGAATTATATGACCGCAGGCGGGAAATTGAAATGGGCGGCGGAGACGATAAAATAGAAAAACAGCATGAAAAAGGAAAGCTGACGGCAAGAGAACGAATTGACCTGCTGGTTGATGAGGGGACCTTTGTTGAATTGAATGCCTTTATTGAACACCGGTGTAATGATTTTGGCCTTCAAGGCAAAAAAGGACCGGGAGATGGAGTGGTAACAGGGTATGCAAAGGTAAATGGCAGACCCATTTATTTATTTTCACAGGACTTCACGGTATTTGGCGGAGCGCTCGGTGAAATGCATGCGAAAAAAATAGCAGCTGTGATGGACCTTGCAGCGAAGAACGGCACTCCTTTCATTGGCCTGAATGACTCTGGAGGTGCGAGGATTCAAGAGGGTGTGGTATCATTAGATGGTTACGGACACATCTTTTACAGGAATAGCATTTATTCAGGAGTCATTCCTCAAATATCTGTTATTCTGGGACCTTGTGCAGGCGGTGCAGTTTATTCCCCGGCTATCACTGATTTTGTTTTCATGGTGGAGAAAACGAGCCAAATGTTTATTACAGGGCCAAAGGTTATTGAAACTGTGACCGGTGAGAAAATCAGCTCTGAAGATCTTGGAGGAGCGCACGTACATAATACAGTCAGCGGGAATGCCCATTTTTCCGGCGGGACAGAGCAGGAAGTTTTGGAAAAGGTCCGGCTTCTTTTAAGCTATCTGCCTCAGAATAATGAAGAAAAGCCGCCAGCCGAAGAAGAACCGGAAGGAAGCGATTACCGTCCTGATTTAACCGATTTAATCCCTTTTGATGCAATCAGACCCTATGATGTAAGAACCGTCATTCATAATATTATGGACCCGGATTCATTCATGGAGGTCCATGAGGGCTTTGCCAAAAATATGGTGGTCGGATTTGCACGGATAAAGGGAAAAACGGTCGGTTTAGTCTGCAATCAGCCGAAATACATGGCCGGAGGACTGGACATCGATTCTTCTGACAAAGCTTCCAGGTTTATTCGTTTTTGTGATTCCTTTAACATTCCGATTATTACATTTGAAGATGTAACCGGATTTTTTCCAGGTGTTAAACAGGAGCATGGTGGAATTATCCGTCATGGAGCAAAAATTTTATACGCGTACTCAGAAGCAACGGTTCCCAAAATTACGGTTATTTTGAGAAAAGCATATGGGGGAGCCTATGTAGCTTTAAACAGCAAATCAATCGGTGCAGACCTGGTATACGCTTGGCCGAACGCTGAAATTGCCGTTATGGGACCCCAAGGTGCGGCAAATATCATTTTTTCAAGAGACATTCAAAACAGTGAGGATCCGGAAGCGGAAAGAGCGAAAAAAATCGAAGAATACCGTGAAAAATTCGCCAATCCATACGTGGCTGCAAGCCAGGGAATGGTTGATGATGTCATCGATCCGCGGGAAACCCGGATTAAGCTTATTCAGGCACTGGACATGCTTTCTTCAAAGAAAGAAACACGGCCTTACAAAAAACACGGAAACATCCCGCTATAACTGAAATGAAAACGGAGGGACCAGCATGGTAAATCAAGACAGAATCGTAGAAGAATTTCTGGAATTGGTTAAAATCGATTCCGAAACAAAGTTTGAATCAGAAATTGCGATAGTGCTGAAAGAAAAATTCTCAAGCCTTGGACTCCACGTTACTGAGGATGATACCACCGCCATAACAGGCCATGGTGCAGGCAATCTAATCTGCACACTGGAAGCAACGAGAGAGGGACTCGATCCCATTTACTTTACGTCCCACATGGACACCGTTGTACCTGGCAAGGGCATTAAACCATCAATCAAGGACGGCTATATCGTAACGGATGGTACGACGATTCTTGGTGCAGATGACAAAGCGGGGCTTGCTGCTATGTTTGAAGCAATCCGTATTTTAAAAGAAAAAGAAATTCCGCACGGCAAAATTGAATTTGTTATTACTGCCGGAGAAGAGTCCGGTCTTGTCGGAGCAAAAGCCCTTGATCCTAAGCTGATGACAGCAAAATTCGGATATGCATTGGACAGTGACGGGAAAGTAGGGGACATCATTGTTGCCGCTCCTACTCAGGCGAAGGTAAAAGCCGTAATTAAAGGCAAAACAGCTCATGCTGGAGTAGCGCCTGAAAAGGGTGTTTCTGCGATTACGATTGCTGCCAAGGCCATTTCTAAAATGCCGCTCGGCCGCCTGGATGAAGAGACAACGGCTAACATCGGACGCTTTGAAGGAGGCACTCAAACGAATATCGTCTGCGACCATGTCGACATTCTGGCAGAAGCAAGATCTTTAGTGCCTGAAAAAATGGAAGCCCAAGTAGAAAAAATGAAACGAGCGTTTGAAGAAGCGGCAAAAGAACTTGGCGGGCAAGCGGAAGTAGACATTCAGGTTATGTACCCGGGCTTTAAATTCGGGGAAGGCGATCACGTTGTTGAAATAGCGAAACGTGCCGCAGCTGCCATCGGCCGTGAAAGCCGTCTGCTGACAAGCGGAGGCGGAAGTGATGCGAACGTTATTGCAGGCAATGGAATTCCGACCGTCAATCTTGCTGTAGGCTATGAAGATATTCACACAACGAACGAAAAGATGCCAATCGAAGAGCTGGTCAAAACAGCCGAAATGGTTGTTGCCGTTATCGAAGAAGCAGCAAAATGATATAAAAGCAGTGCCGTCCCGATTAGAGATGGCCCTGCTTTTTTTAGTCTTTTCCAAGTGAAAAACCATCAAACAGCCTTCCGCCAAAAGGCTTCAATATCCTGTCGGCTATTTGGACGAGCTTTCCGGTTTCCCTCTTCTCATAAAAACGATCCAGCGCCTCCATGAAATCACTCGTGAACTCCGGATCGAACGCAGCGAGTGTTCTATATTTCCACTTGCTTGATCCGAGCCATTGCCTGTTCAATCTCAAATAAAACTCATATAAAAGATCAGTAAGGGCCTGAACGATAAAAAGCTGTTCCTCTCTTGAAACAGGAAAAAATATCAGGAAGGCTTTTCCAGACAGCCAATCCATAGTATGATAGATAAGATGGATATCGGAAGGAGCATGGTCAATTATGAAGGCGGTCATTTTTCAAACTCAAGAAGAGGATTTCGGGATTTCGATCGAGCATGTAGTTTCAATCGAAAAAGTTCTGGATCTCAAACCAATCCCCAATCTGCCGGACTATGTAAAGGGTGTTATGCCGATAAGAGGCGAATTGGTCCCAGTCATCGACGTTTCTTTCTTATTCACCAAAATAGAAAACAATGAGCTGGAGCAGGCGAAGGTAATAACGGTTCAAACGGATGATCTAACAGCAGGTTTGCTCGTGAACGAAGCGAAGGAAATACTTGAACTTGAAGAAGAACAGCTCAAACCGCTGCCAATCGGAGCAGGAGCCTCATCAAAATGGTTCTCATCCATCGCCATGAAGGACAGCAGGCTGATTACACTGGTTAACCCAGCTTCCTTCATCGGAACATTGGAGGCACTGGATGAAATAAAGGCTGAAATACACAATATCAATAATGAAGAAAACGAAAAAGCATCCATTTAATCGGATGCTTTTTGCATTTGTGATGGACTTATTTCTTCTCATCATTCTCGATGTTTTTAGCAATACTTTGGATAACATTTACCTGCCGCGGCAATCCGGGATCGGTTTTCAGATTATCAGTGTAGGTGTTATTCTCAATGGCAGTTAAGTAATCATCAATGTTTTGCAAGGCATGCCGATTCTGTTCCACAAGTTCCCGGTGCCACTCCGACATCTGCTCAGGTGCCTGAGTCTTATTAAAGGCTGTGATTTGATTTTTCATACTGATCAGAATCGTTTCAAGCTCAGTTCTGGCCGTTTCACTATCAGCTGCATCATAGAATAGAGTCGAGATCTGTTCAGACGTTGCTGACAATTCGTATGCAAAGTTTGCAGCTTCTTCCCCGTATGTAGCAGGCTTAGAAGACACAGAGCAGCCATACAGGAAGAGCATGGAAATGATCAATAAAGTCATCAGGCGCATCATGATTGATATCCTCCATCATAAACATCTTTCACTCAATTATTCTATTCTTTCCACTCCGTTCCTTTTTTAAGCAGGCTTGAAAGAGAAAAAAATGAAATGTGATAAAATAGAGGCAGGACCTTACTAGGGAAGTGAACGGAATGCAGGAAGAAGTGAAAAAAGGACGCATCATTTTTCACATCGATATGAATAGCTTTTATGCCTCGGTTGAAATGGCCTACGATCCCGAGCTGAAAGGAAAGCCGGTGGCGATTGCCGGGAACGCAGAAGAACGGAAGGGAATCATTGTGACCTGCTCCTATGAAGCAAGAAAATATGGGGTGAAAACTACGATGCAGCTATGGCAGGCTAGAAGATTATGTCCGGATCTTATTGTCAGGAAACCGAACTTCGACCGCTACCGCCAGTCCTCTAAAGCGATGTTTGATGTTCTGAGAGAGTATACTCCTTTAGTCGAGCCTGTGAGCATCGATGAAGGCTATATGGATATCACCGATTATACCAATGGTGAAAACCCTATTGATATAGCCAAGTCGCTTCAATCAAGGCTGCTTGAAGAACTTATGCTCCCTTCCAGTATAGGGATTGCTCCAAATAAGTTCCTGGCTAAGATGGCATCCAATATGAAAAAACCGCTTGGTATTACGGTGCTTCGCAAGCGCGAACTGAATCAGTTTTTATGGCCTCTACCCGTTGAAGAAATGCATGGAGTGGGAGAAAAGACGGGAGAAAAGCTGAAAGGAATCGGCATTCACACAATCCATGATCTTGTACAGGCAGAGGATGGAAGGCTTAAAGAACTGCTTGGAATCAATGGGGAGCGGCTGAAAAAAAGAGCCTCCGGGACAGATGACCGGCCTGTTGATCCGGAGTCCATTTACGATTTTAAA
This sequence comes from Metabacillus flavus, assembly GCF_018283675.1. NCBI lineage: Bacteria > Bacillati > Bacillota > Bacilli > Caryophanales > Bacillaceae > Metabacillus > Metabacillus flavus. The sequence goes on along the minus strand of NZ_JAGVRK010000001.1, from coordinate 2,387,164 downwards.
AGCATTGGAAATTCTTCTACGCTTCCTAAAGATTCATCAAATCCGAGGGAACTGGATAAACTGATTTCGAAGCTTGCTGAGTCGGTAAGCAGAAGAATGAACCGGAAAAATGTTCTGGCCTCAAGATTATCCGTTATGATCCGGTATGGAAACCGCCAGACCTTCACAAGAACGGCAAAGCTTGAAAATCCGATTGCCGGAGCATCCGGTATTGAAGAAGAAGCAAAGCGGATTTTTTACAAGCACTGGACAGGAGAACCAATCCGGCTTCTTGGCATAACCGGAATGGATCTGCTTGAGAAAGAGGAAGCCGTCAAACAGCTCGATTTGTTTTCCTACCAGGAGGATGCGAAGGATGAGCCGCTTTGGAATGTACTTGATCAAATTAACGGGAAATTTGGAAGGAATACGATTAAACGGGGATTGACTGGAAGGTTCGATGAGGACAACACGAGCGGAACGAGCTTCAACAAAGATTTTCTGAGAGATTCTAAGGAATAGGGCGTTTCAGGTCGCTTCGCTTGAAAGCAGAGGAGCAAGTGTGATATTTTCATGATTGTAGTGAACCAAACGTACAGGAAAGGACGTTTTGACATGTCAAAACAGCAAATTGGTGTGATTGGTCTTGCCGTCATGGGTAAGAACCTAGCTTTGAATATTGAGAGCCGCGGGTATTCAGTATCCGTTTACAACCGTTCTTCTGATAAGACAGAGGATTTCCTTACAGAATCCAAAGGCAAGAATGTAAAAGGTACATACAGCATTGAGGAGTTTGTACAATCACTGGAAACTCCAAGAAAAATATTATTAATGGTGAAAGCAGGACCTGCAACGGATGCAACAATTGAAACGCTTCTCCCATATTTGGATAAAGGCGACATCCTTATTGACGGAGGAAACACATTCTTTAAAGATACACAGCGCAGAAATGCAGAGCTTGCGGAGAGCGGAATTCACTTTATCGGAACAGGTGTATCAGGCGGTGAAGAAGGCGCGTTAAAAGGACCTTCCATCATGCCCGGAGGACAAAAAGAAGCACACGACCTCGTAAAGCCAATTCTTGAAGCTATTTCAGCCAAAGTAGATGGTGAGGCTTGTACAACCTATATCGGTCCGGATGGCGCGGGCCATTACGTAAAAATGGTCCACAACGGAATAGAATACGGGGACATGCAGCTCATTTCAGAGGCCTATTTTCTATTGAAAAATGTACTTGGACTTTCTGCTGAGGAATTCCATGAAGTATTTGCGGAGTGGAACAAAGGAGAGCTTGACAGCTACCTGATCGAAATTACAGCTGATATCTTTACAAAAAAAGATGACGAAACAGGCAAACCGCTAGTGGATGTTATTTTGGATACTGCTGGACAAAAAGGTACAGGAAAATGGACGAGCAGCAATGCATTAGACCTTGGTGTACCTCTGCCAATCATCACAGAGTCCGTCTTCTCACGCTTTATTTCAGCCATGAAGGACGAACGTGTGAAGGCAAGCAAAGTATTGTCAGGACCTGAAGCGGGTTCTTACACAGGAGATAAGCAAGAACTGATTGAAGCGGTCCGCCAGGCGCTGTTCATGAGTAAAATCTGCTCTTACGCCCAAGGCTTCGCGCAAATGAAAGCTGCTTCAGAGGAATACAGCTGGGACCTTAAATATGGTGAAATTGCGATGATTTTTAGAGGGGGATGCATCATCCGTGCAGCATTCCTTCAGCAAATCAAGGAAGCGTTTGACAGAGATGCTAATCTTTCAAACCTGCTTCTTGACCCATATTTCAAAGAAATTGTTCAAAAATATCAGGTTTCATTAAGGAAAACTCTTTCTGTGGCGATTGAACGCGGGGTAGCTGTGCCAGGTTTCTCAAGCGCACTTGCTTACTTCGACAGCTATCGCACAGAAGTTTTGCCGGCAAATCTGATTCAGGCACAGCGAGACTATTTCGGTGCTCACACGTATCAGCGAACAGATAAAGAAGGAATTTTCCACACAGAATGGATGACTAAATAAGTTTATTTGATGGGTCTGGCTTATTAATAAAGCCAGGCCTTATTTTTTAGCTTGTTAAGAATCATCTGGAGCTCGTTCATTTCATCAAGGACCGTAAAAAAAATTTCATTCATGTCTTTATGAATGTTTGAAGTTTCACGAATTGAGGAAGTATAAGAGAACACCAACCAGTCAATAGATTTAGCCATATTAGGAGTCGATCATCATGATAGGAATTTTATTAGCATTAATCCCGGCAATTACGTGGGGAAGCTTAGTATTAATCAGTGTAAAACTGGGCGGGGATGCTAAGAGCCAAACGCTTGGAATTACAATTGGCGCACTGCTGTTTGCCATCGTTACCTATTTTTTTACCTTTCCGGATATCACCGGTTTAGCCTGGGGAATTGGAATTGTTTCAGGTGTTTTATGGGCCATTGGACAATTCGGTCAGCTGTCCAGCGTCAAGTACATAGGGGTTGCCAAAACGGTGCCCATTTCTACGGGTCTGCAGTTAATGGGTACAACCCTTTTCGGGGTATTGCTCTTTAAAGAATGGGATACAAAATCAGCCATTATTCTTGGTTCCATTGCTGTAGCATCTATTATTATTGGAGTGGTTCTTACTTCTATCGGCCAAAAAGCAGAAAATGCTGAAGACAAAAAGCATTTTAAAAAAGGAATGCTCATTTTACTTGTTTCCTCACTTGGATATATTGGCTACGTCGTTATTATCCGGCAATTTCAAATTGACGGATGGTCAGCCATCCTGCCGCAAGGAATCGGTATGGTCGCAGGAGCCCTGGTCCTTACCATAAAAAGCAAGCCGTTTAACAAATATGCAGTAAGGAATATTCTGACGGGAATTTGGTGGTCTGCAGGTAACCTGGGCTTGCTCCTGTCACTCCCGTTAATAGGAGTAGCCACAAGCTTTTCCCTGTCACAAACAGGTATTGTTATATCAACACTTGGCGGCCTGTTCTTATTGCAGGAGAAATCAGCGAAAAAACAAGTCATATTCGTGATCATCGGATGCCTGCTCATTATCGCAGGAGGCGTTCTCCTCGGGTATACAAAACGATGAAAAGGAGCTGTTGAAGGGATGTTTAAAGATTTAGAAGGAAAGGTCGTTGTTGTCACGGGTGCAAGTTCAGGCCTGGGCCGTGCGATTGCAAAACGATTTGGCCAGGAGAAAGCAAAGGTTGTCATTAACTATTACAAAAACGAGGGAAAATCAGACGAGCTGATCGGCGAGATAAAAGAAGCAGGCGGAGAAGCCGTTAAGGTTCAAGGAGACGTATCGAAAGAAGAGGATGTAAAAAAAATTATCCAATTTGCCATTGATACATATGGAACACTTGATGTCATGGTCAACAACGCGGGTATTCAAAACGAAGTGCCGACAGAGGAATTGTCCCTTGATGATTGGAATAAAGTCATATCAACGAACCTGACAGGTATCTTTGTTGGAAGCAGAGAAGCAATTGCTTATATGCTTAAAAACGACATAAAGGGAAGCATTATCAACATGTCCTCCGTTCACCAGATCATCCCGTGGCCTCATTTTGCTCATTACGCTGCCTCGAAGGGCGGAATTAAAATGCTGAGTGAAACACTGGCGCTTGAATTTGCACCGCATGGCATCCGTGTCAACTGCTTGGCACCAGGAGCCATCAACACACCAATTAACAAAGAAAAGTTCAGTGACCCGGCTGCAAAGGAAGAAGTCCTGAAAATGATTCCGCTCAACAAAATCGGAGAGCCTGAGGAAGTAGCGGCTGCAGCCGTCTGGCTGGCATCTGAAGAAGCAAGCTATGTAACCGGAACAACTCTTTACATTGATGGCGGAATGACGAACTATCCAAGCTTCCAGGCCGGTAAAGGCTAATAGCAATCACGCTCTGAGAGGGGCGTGTTTTTTCGTATGAAGATGATATAGAAAAAGGCTGACGGACATGTCCGGCAGCCTTTTATCAGTTATTCTGCTTTTAATCCTTCAAACAATAGAATTCTGGCCGGCGCTGCGTCTTTTCCTACTATCTTCAGGGGCGCTGCCACCATAAAATAGCTTCCTTCGCTGACTTCCTTCAAGCGGAGGCCTTCAATAATAATGACGTCATGCTTGAATAGCGTTTTGTGTGTAGGATGGCCTTCCTGGCTTCTCTCAACGCCAAGTGCATCAATTCCTACTCCTCTGATACCGATTTCGCTTAAATGCTTCGCTGCACATTCAGCTACGAAAATAAATTCAAAGTTGAATTCATCCTCAAGAGAGTTTTTCGTTTTGAAAAGAACGAAATCCCCCTTTTGAATATCAAATTTTTCGATATCCTCTTTGCGGATCCGGTCTTCGACATGTGTTAAATCAAAAACCTTTGCTTCTCCGACAAGATCGTCCAAAGAGATCGATTCCATTGTGTCTCCTTCAACAATCATGTGAAGAGGGGAGTCGACATGTGTACCGGTATGCAAATCCATTGCGATGCGTGTTTCTGTTACATATCCGTTCGTTGCCGTGTTTAAAACAGGCTGCTTTTCTTCTTTATTTTTGTAAACAGGCATTCCTTCAAAAATCGGTGCGGATACATCGTACATCTTCATAAGTAATTCCCCTTATGTATTGGATAAACGCCCTGCAAGGCAGGGCGCTCAGGTACATTATTCCGTGTCTGTTACCGGCCACCAGTGATAGCCGTCTTTTGCCAAAAGATCATCTGAAGCATCTGGTCCCATTGTACCGGAAGCATAATTCGGAAATTCTGCAGCTACACTCGACCAAGCCTTTGCAATGGTGTCAACGTAGCTCCAAGTCAGGGCGACTTCATCCCAGTGCGTAAAGTTGGTTGCATCACCGCGAAGACAATCATCAATTAACTTTTCATAAGCCTCCGGGGTGTTAATTCCGTCAATGCAATTGTTGCAATAGTCAAGCTTAATCGGTCTTGCATAGGAACCGTCTCCTGTCTTTTTCGCATTCAGGTGAAGTGTAATACCTTCATCAGGCTGAATGTTAATTACAAGAAGGTTCGGATGCATGTTATGACCGTTGTTGTAATAAAGATTCATTGGAATATCTTTAAACTGCACAACAATTTTAGTTGATTTTGCCGGCATCCGTTTTCCCGTCCGGATATAAATCGGTGTTCCCGCCCAGCGGAAATTATCAATTGTCAGTTTTCCTGCTACGAAGGTTTCCGTATTTGAATTCGGATCCACATTGCTTTCCTCGCGATAGCCGGGAACATCCTCATTCCGGATGCTGCCTTTTCCATACTGTCCGCGCACAAAGTAGTCAGATACTTCGTTTTCCTTAAGCGGACGAAGGGCACGCAGCACTTTCACTTTTTCACTGCGGATTTCTTCATCCGTCAATTTAATCGGCGGTTCCATGGCAAGAAGGGCAACAACCTGAAGGATATGATTTTGAACCATATCTTTAAGAGCACCTGAAGACTCATAATAGCGGCCGCGGTCTTCGACTCCAAGCCATTCGCTTGATGTGATTTGGATATTGGCGATATAGCGGTTGTTCCACAGAGGTTCAAAGATTGCATTTGCAAATCGGATCACTTCTATGTTTTGGACCATCGCTTTCCCGAGGTAATGATCGATCCGGAAAATCTGATCCTCTGAAAACGCGGCTCGGATTTCATCGTTTAATTTTTGAGCACTTGGCAAATCGGTTCCGAATGGCTTTTCAATCACTAAGCGGCTCCAGCCTTCAGTGGAAGTCAGTCCTTCGTTTTTAAGGTTAATGGCAATCGTTCCAAAGAATTCAGGCGCCATTGCCATGTAAAACATCCGGTTGCCTGGAATTTCGTATGTATGATCAAGCTCCTCAAGCAGCCCCTTTAATTCTTTATAGGAACCGGGGTTTGTCACATCAAAAGGATGGTAGTGGAAATGAGAAAGAAACTCGTCCATTTCTTCATGCTCCGGTACATTATTTTCAATAGAAGTGTTCACATTTTTACGGAACTCTTCGTTGGACCAAGGCCGGCGTCCTACCCCAACAACGGCAAAGTCTTTACCGATTCGATTGTTTTGAAGAAGACGGTATATCGATGGATAAAGCTTGCGTTTAGCCAAGTCCCCCGTCGCTCCAAAAATAACAATTACGGCTTTTGGATTTTGTTCTGTATTCACTATAAAGACCTCACTTTTCATATAGTCAAGTGCCAGTTCTTTGGCTGTGTCACGTTTCCGAATAAGAAAAAATTACTTTCATAAAAAAGGTCCCGTACAGGTTCTTAATTTTAAAGCTTCATTCCGGTTAAAGCAAACAATTGAACCAATTTTCCTTTCATTAGTATGAACGGGGAACCTAAAAACATTTATCTTTGCTGAAATTAAGTCTTTTAAAAATATTTGGAGCAAAAAATGAAGTACTTAAATTAATATATTTCAGAACTTGATTACGAAAAAATTAGAAGGATTTACCCTCCCAGTACCGGCTAGTCCATCCATGAAAACCGGTGGCCTTCTGATTGTCTTTTTCACCTATCGGGCCTCGCTTCAATGGGTTAAGAGAAAAGGAAACAGCGTTTCTCTTTAGGAAGTGCTGATAACTCAAGGATAATTGGCCATTGCATGCAAAGTGCGCTGTGCATGCTTCTTTTTTTCATGTATTCTAGATGAAAGAATTGTACTTAGGAGGATTTCACGGTGAACGTATTATTTTTAGGAACCGGAGCAGGGGTTCCATCCAAACAAAGAAATGTGTCTTCTCTGGCGCTGGAGCTGCTCGAAGAACGGGGGGCCGTTTGGCTGTTTGACTGCGGAGAAGGAACCCAGCATCAAATCCTGCACACTTCCTTAAAGCTCCGTAAAATTGAAAAGATCTTTATCACACATATGCATGGAGATCATATATTCGGCCTTCCCGGCTTGCTGGGCAGCCGCTCATTCCAGGGAGCAGAAGATCCTCTTACCATATATGGGCCAAAGGGAATTACTCAATTTGTAAAAGCTGCACTCGCTCATAGCCAGACCCATTTACGATACCCAATAGAAGTAATTGAAGGTGAAGGAGGTATTGTTTTTGAGGATGAACAGTTTATCGTTGAGGCCATTCTTCTTGAGCACGGGCTTCCGAGCTATGGCTACAGGGTGATGGAAAAAGATAAACCAGGCACACTCATGGCCGATAAGCTTATGGCTGCAGGAATTAAACCTGGCCCCGCCTATCAGGAATTGAAAGATGGCGGAACACTTGAAACGGAAGAGGGGAAAGTTATTCATGGTTCGGATTTTCTCGGACCGCCTAAAAAGGGGAAAATCATCTCCATCTGCGGAGATACAAGGAGCTGTCCTCAGCTGTCTAAACTTGCAGAGGATGCAGATTTGCTGATCCATGAAGCAACCTTTGGAGAAGAGGATGAGAAGCTTGCATACGAATATTATCACTCTACCACTATTCAAGCCGCAGCACTCGCCAAACAATGCAGAGTAAAGCAGCTTGTTCTTACCCATATTAGTGCAAGGTATCAGGGAGATCAGGTTGGAGCACTTTTGAACGAGGCAGGAAAAATCTACAGCAATACGATCATAGCGGAGGATCTGCTCAGGCTGGAAATCAAGTAGCCATCAAGAGGGTGATATGAGTCTACAATGATTGCTGATCTCAAATGCTGCAGCCATAATTTTTTTCAATCGAGTTTGACCAAAGCGACGTAATTGTGTAAAATAATATCAAATCGTAATAATTACGTTTTGAATTACATAAGGAGGAATTGACATGCGTGTAAATATCACTTTAGCATGTACTGAAACTGGGGATCGAAATTATATTACGACTAAAAATAAGCGAAACAATCCGGACCGGATCGAAATGAAAAAATATTGTCCCAGATTGAAGCGTGTGACCTTGCACAGAGAAACGAAATAAGGAAGAAGAGGCCAGCCTATTGAAAAGGCATGGCCTCTTTTTAATTTTCCCGTACAAGTATCCATACCATTTCCGCAAATGTGCTTATGATGTAATATCTTTTTTAAATTTTTTTTGAAAGGAGAGCCGTTTGTGGAAAATTTTATTGATTTAGTCGTTCCTTATGTTATGAAAGTACAAAAGGAAGAAAATATTTCAGCATCTATGCTAATAGCCCAATCCATACTGGAAACTGGCTGGGGAGAGAGCTTTCTGGCAAAAAACGCCTTAAATTTATTCGGCATTAAAGGCTCTTATAAAGGACAATCCGTTACCATCCGGACTATTGAATATGTGGAGGGAGAAGAAAGAGTGGTTTCCTCTGCTTTCAAACGCTATCCAACATGGTATGAATCCTTTAAAGACCTTGTTGAGTTTTACAAAAGAGGGACGAGATACGCGCCTATTTTTGGTGAAACAGATTATAAGAAAGCATGCTCCGCTCTGCAGCAGGCAGGATACGCAAGTGATCCAATGTATGCGGAAAAGCTGATCGGCATTATTGAGAGAAACAGCCTGGCTAAGTATGATACGATGTCCGGCATTCCTGTTCCGCCTTCCAAAGTCTCGAAACCATACCCTGGAGAATTAATTAAAAAAGGTTCGAAAGGGATGTATGCAGCGGATGTGCAAAAACAGTTGAATAAGCTTAATTTTAAGCTGGCTGAGGATGGAATTTTCGGAGCTAAGACAGAGCGGACTGTAAGAACGTTTCAGCAAATGAAAGGTCTATCTGCTGATGGAGTTGTTGGATCCAAAACCTGGAATGTTTTGTTTGCGAATTGAAGTATGTATTGCTGAACAAGCGGTTGAAATAAATGATGGCAGAATTTCTTCACAATAACACCTGTTTTCCTGGTTGATGTGTTCCATATGATTTTATTATCACAGCGAGAAGAGCTTGCTAAGTGGGGGATGAATCGTGGTTTCAAATCGGTTCAGCCTTGAAAAATTCCCTTTTCCTGTATATAATAGAGGAGCGAGACGAACAGATGTTCAGGAGTTGGCAGCGATAGCAAAAAAACCTAGCGATTGGAATCATATTTCGTACATGTTCAAAATCCATCCAAACCACGCCCAGCAACAGCTCATCAATCAGACGTTTGGATGTGTCAGGTTCGTCTATAACACGATCCTCCATCACAATTTGAATGATTCCAACTAAAACTAGACCCCGCCATCAAAAAGCTGCCCATCTTAAAGAAAACCTATGAATGGCTAAAAACAGTGGATGCGATTGCCCTTCAAGCCGCGGTGAGGGAGAAAACCAAAACCTACCGTAAGAACGTGCTGCGAAAAATGGCTTCGGAAGCAGTCCTTTAGGGCCTATTGCGGAAAAAAGCATCTCAAGATCGCATGAAGCTTGTGCGATTTGAGATGCTTTTTTATTGTGAAGAGGCTGCTTACTTCCAGCCTCTCTCATATTGAACCGGAGATTCAATTGATATCCCAAGCTGTTCAGCAGCAGTCCTCGGCCAGTAGGGGTCACGAAGAAGTTCACGGGCTATGAAAACTAATTCTGCCCGTTCGCTGCGCAGAATTTCCTCTGCTTGAAGACCATGCGTAATCATACCTACTGCACCTGTTGCTATTTCAGCTTCGCGGCGGATTTTTTCTGCAAATGGAACTTGGTATCCTGGGTAAACCTGAATATCTGCCGGTACTAGAGCTCCTGAACTTACGTCGATTAGGTCTATTCCCTGCTCGCGCATCCATTTGGCGAATACAACATGATCATCCGGAGTTAATCCTTCAGGGTGGTAATCAGTGGCAGAAACCCTGACAAAGATCGGTCCATGCCATACTTCTTTAACTGCTTCAATCACTTCTCTAAGGAAGCGGTAGCGGTTTTCAGCCGAACCTCCATATTCATCATCGCGATGATTGGATAATGGAGATAAGAATTGGTTGATCAAATAGCCGTGCGCACCATGAAGTTCAATAATATCGAATCCGGCTTCTTTCGCTCGGCGGGCTCCATCACGGAATGCCAGGATGGTTTCCTGGATTTTTTCTTTGGTCATGGCTACTGGTCTTTTTGAATTTTCATTAAAAGGTATAGCAGTCGGAGCTGCAATTTCTTCTTCTAATACAGCTTTTCGTCCCGCATGAGCAAGCTGGATAGCCGTTTTGGATCTATAGCTTTTAATTTCTTTCACTAGGCTTGCAAAACCCTCTGTATGCTCATCACTCCAAATACCGAGATCGTTTGGTGAAATTCTGCCCTGTGGCGTAACCGCAGATGCTTCAAGCATGATCAGACCGGTCTGGCCTGCTGCACGGCTTACGTAATGGGTGCGGTGGAAGCTTTCAAGCTTTCCGTCCTCATTCATGGATGAATACATGCACATCGGCGACATAACAATCCGGTTTTTCAGTTCTACATCTTTTATCTTATATGGTTCAAATAATTTTCGATTCAAGATTTTCGCCTCCATGAAATAAATTCAAAAAAAGTATACCAGCGTCATAACGGCAAGTCACTTAATCTGCCCGGGAAACTTGGTAAGAGTAGATTTTCTCCCCTAAGCTGTTGAAATTATTAGTATATTCTATACAATGGATTCAAATGGGGATTGGAGGGGAGTTTATGAAAACATTATGGCAGACAAAGGAACAGCTAACAGAATTATTGGCAAAACTGGTTGAATACGATAGTGTAACCGGAACGGCTGGAGAAGCCTCGTTTCCTGAATACGTACAGTATTTGCTGAATCAGACAAATTATTTCAACCAAAATCCGGACTACTTAACTCTTCATCCACTTAAAGATGGCAGACGTTTTTTAACGGCTCTTGTGAAAGGGAAGACTGACAGAACCCTCATACTATTAAGTCATTTTGATACGGTAGAAGTCATTGATTATGGAGAACTCCGGCATCTTGCATTCCGGCCGAAAGAACTAACTGATACGCTGAAGGAAAAAAAAGAGTGGCTGCCTGAACAAGTCCAGAAAGAGCTGGAAAGCGGAGATTGGCTGTTTGGCCGGGGAACGATGGATATGAAGGCGGGGCTAACCGTGCAAATGGGTGTGCTCGAAAAGGCAATGAAAGAAGAGTTCGACGGAAACCTGCTGCTTCTTACGGTTCCGGACGAGGAGGTAAACTCTGAAGGAATGCTTGCAGCGGTACATGCTTTGAGTGATTTGAAGGAAAGGCATCATCTCGAGTATACGGCGTGCATCAATTCAGAGCCGATGTTTACGAAATATCCGAATGACCCGGACTATTATCTGTACACAGGGTCGATTGGAAAAGTACTCGCAGGATTCCTTTGCTATGGGAAAGAGACACATGTTGGAGAACCTTTTTCCGGATTGAATGCTAATTTAATGGCATCCAAAATCAGCGAGCAGCTTGAATTGAATGATGATTACTGTGAAATGGTGGAAGAAGAGGTCACACCGCCGCCAACGAGCTTGCTGCAAAAGGATTTGAAAGAGGAGTATTCCGTGCAGATTCCTCATATCGCGGTATCTCTGTTTAATGTTTTAACCATGCAGAGGCCGCTGGAAGAGCTTCATGAACTGCTTCTTCAATCTGCCAAAACCGCTGCGAAAGAAATCGAAGCGCATTACATAAAAAGAGCAAATTCTTACTCTGAGAAAGTTCCTTACAAGCCGGATCCATTTTCTGTTAAAGTGATAAGTTATGACGAACTTTTCAGCTATGCAGTGAAAAAAGCCGGGAAGCAGGAAGTGGAACGAAGAATTGCCAATCTGGAGACGGAGGCTGGAGGAGAAACGGATGGACGACAAACCTCGATCCGCATTGCCGCTGAGCTGGCTGGCTTATGTAAAGAGCTTTCACCGATGATTATTCTTTTCTATGGCCCTCCGTTTTATCCTGCAGTTTCATCGAATGAAAATCGAATGATTCGGCACATCGCGGATTTTGTTTCAGCATTGGCCAAAAAAGAGTATGGAATTTCACTAAAACGTCAGGTCTATTTTCCGGGTCTTTCCGATCTAAGCTTTCTTCAGCTGCAGGATTCAGATGAATCACTCTCGAAGCTTACAAAAAGCTTACCGGTTTATGAAAGAGGATATTCCTTGCCAGTTAAGGAAATTAAGGATCTAAACATGCCAGTCATCAATATCGGGCCGGTTGGGCGCGATGCCCATCAATGGACAGAGAGGCTATACTTGCCATATTCCTTCGGTCAGCTGCCCGAAATTTTGGAGATGAGCATTAAGGAGTTTTTCAGCTGGGAAAAGAGAAGGGGCTGAGCCATATGGCTGCCGCTTCTTTTTTTTATGTCAATTTTGTAGGATTCAGATCGCCAAATGACGGGTTTAGCTCATATATTTACTAAAAAAGGAAAAGGGAATAAAATAAAAGCAGATCGGCAGACAAAGGGGTGTCATAGATGAAAGCAATTATTGTTGAGGAGTTCGGCAGTACAGAAAATATGAAATACATAGAGTGGGAAACACCGGAGCCGTCATCCAATGAGGTACTCATCCAAGTAGAAAAAACAAGTGTGAATTTTGCTGACATTAAAGGAAGATACGGTAAAAAAGGCGCTAAAACTCCTTATATTCCCGGTCTTGATTTAGCGGGAACAGTCGTCGGGACGGGTGAAGGGGTAACGAAATTTCATCCGGGGCAGCGGGTTATTGCCTTCCCTTCAAGCGGTTCGTATGCTGAGTTCGCGGTTGCTGATGAGCAGCTTACCTTTGCTATTCCTGAAGCCATGGACTGGACTACTGCAGCCGCGTTCCCGATTGTTTCGTTTACTTCCTATCAGCTGCTTGCGGATGTTGGCAGACTCCAGCCGGGAGAAACGGTTTTGATTCATGCCGCAGCAGGCGGAATTGGAACGACGGCGATTAAATTGGCTAAACGGCTGGGCGCCTCCCAAGTGATTGGAACGGTGAGCAGGGCAGAGAAAATTAAAGCTGCTTATCAGGCTGGAGCCGACCATGTAATTTGTCTGGAAAGTGAGGATTTTGCGCCAGTTGTTACAGAATATACGGACGGACTGGGTGCAGATGTTATTTTGGACTCCATTTCAGGTGATGTGTCAGAGAAAAGTTTAACATGTCTGGCTCCTTATGGCCGTCTTGTTCATTTTGGAAATGCAGGGGGGAGGCAGGCCAGTTTAAAACGTCCGACCTTCATGCAAGCTGCCGATCCATACTAGGCTTTAGCTTTGGCACAACCCGGAAGAAAAGACCTCATTTATTGCAGAATACTGCGTCAAAGGTGTTCGCCCTTTTTGAAGAAGGGGTTTTGGATATTGAAGTGGGAGACCGTTTTCCTCTTGAACAGGCAGCAGCGGCTCACGACCTAATTGAAAGCCGGATGAGTACCGGGAAGATTTTACTGGATGTTAGGTAAAGTGTAACTGTTTTGAAGGCAGTCCGCATCATGCGGACTGCCTTTTAAGCTTCTCTGATTTTCTTTTCCTCATTTGAAACCTGTGCCTGCAGTTCCACGGAGCGCTCGGCAGCTCTTTTCACACACGCAATGATGGCATCATGAAACTGATAGTCTTTTAGTTTCTCAATTCCGGCTTCTGTTGTTCCGCCTGGGCTCGTAACTTCTTTTCGTAATTGGGAAGCCTGCTTATCGGATTGCATCAGCATTTCGGATGCGCCTGCAAGTGTCTGAAGAATTAAGCTTTTAGCAATCTCCTGGTCAAGTCCAATTTCCTTAGCCGCATTTTCCATTGCTTCTATAAAGTAGTAAATATAGGCAGGGCCGCTTCCGGAAAGAGCCGTTACAGCATCCAGTCTGTGTTCTTCCACAACAGCGACCATTCCAATCGTTTCAAAGAGATGTTTGGCCATTTTCAGCTGATGCATGGTGACTTCTTCACTTGGAGCAATCGCCGTTGCGGACATTTGAATGGCTGCAGAAGTATTCGGCATCGCGCGTATGACCGGTGCTTTTTTTCCAAGCAGCCTCTGAATCGTATGAATGGTAACTCCAGCCAGAACGGAAAGGAACAGCTGCTTTTTAACGTAAGGGCGGATGGAGAGAACGGCTTCTTCAGCATCCTTTGGTTTCATTGCCAAAATGATAATTTCTGAGCGGTCCAATAGTTCTTCTTTATTTTCAGTGACATTTACTCCGTAATGGTCCTGCATATATAAAAGCTTGCTGCGGTCGCTGCGATTGCAGACATTTATATTCTCAGGACGGACAACATTCCCGTTTATTAATCCGGAAATGACCGCTTCAGCCATTGAACCTGCACCAATTACTCCTATTTTCATTACATTCCATCCTCCTTTTTTAGTTAAAAAAAACAAAAAACCTTTCCATCCTCTAGTAAAAGGACGGAAAGGTTCCGCGGTACCACCTTAGTTGGCGCAAACGTTCTGCACCCAGCTCATTGCCTTTATCGCGGGCCGCGCTTAGGTTTTCCTAACAGCTAGCAGGGTAGGTTCGATTCTCAAGCGGGCTGCACAGTCTTTCAGCCGGTGAACTGTGCTCTCTTTCGCCATTGATGAATGTACTGATCCTGATCGTCGCCGATTCCGATATCTCGTTTATATTTGTACTCCATTATGCAAGGGTGGACAAGCCGATGTCAATAGGCTTGTGTTTAAAATATTTTATTGAATTATTTGAATATAATGACAAAAATGAGTTAGCGGAGTAAACTAGTATTATACATAAGTACCAGGAAAAGCCCGGGGTTAAAACACAGAGTTAAAGATGGCAATGTCTGTGTGATACTCAATCAACGGGTCTGAGCAGACCATCAGCGGGAGAGGGTAAACGCCCCAATGATCTAGAGCTCTCTATAGAAAAATAATAATAGGAGCGATAAAGATGAATCCAGCACAGAACCAGGAATCCATTATCACAATGCCGATCCCAACCCCATTTCCGGTAGGGGATATCAATGTGTATGTTTACAGAGGAGATTCTCTGACATTAATTGACGCAGGTCCGAAAACAGAAGAAGCGCTGGACTCCTTAAAAATGCAGCTTGAAAAGGCCGGTTACCGGCTTGATGATATCGAACAGGTTATTGTAACGCATCATCATCCTGACCATGTAGGACTCCTGGATGAATTAAAAGGAGCAAGGTTTATCGGGCATCCTTATAATGAGCCTTGGCTATCAAGGGATCAGGGATTTCTTGAAAGTCAAAAAACCTTCTTCCAGGGCCTTCTCCTTGAGTTTGGAGTGGATCCTGTTTTCATGAAATACATTAAGAATTTAGAGCGGTCTTTAGCCTTTTCCTGCACCGTTTCTCTTGATGGAACCCTTATAAATGGAGATGAAGTCCCGGGAATGCCCGGCTTCCGTGTAATTGAAACACCGGGCCATGCGCAATCGCATATCGCCCTTTACAGGGAAGCGGACGGGATTCTGTTCGGGGGAGATGTCCTTTTGAAAAAAATATCCGCCAATCCTTTACTTGAGCCGCCTATGTCCGGCACGGAGCGGCCAAAACCGCAGCTTCAATTCAACGAAACATTTAACAAGCTGCTTCAACTTCCTCTTTCAAGAGTATTCTCCGGCCACGGGGAGATCATTGAGAATGCTCACGAACTCATCTATTACCGGAAAAAGCGCCAGGCTGACCGTGCAGAGGAAGTCCGTAAAATGCTTGCGCAAAAACCGATGACAGCCTTTCAGGTTTGCACGGAGCTGTTTCCGACCGTATTTCATAAAGAGCTGATGCTGACCATGTCTGAAACAGTGGCCCAGTTGGATTATTTAGAGAATCTAGGTAAAATCACTTCAAACGGTTCAAAAGAAAACCGAATGTATTTTGCTTAGGGTGGTGGAACATGGAGCTTAAAAACAAAGTGGTTTATATAACTGGAGCCTCCGGAGGAATTGGAGAAGCGATGGCCAGAAAAACGGCTGCTGCCGGGGCAATCCCGGTCCTGCTTGCGAGAAGAGAGGACCGGCTGCAGGCACTCGCTTTGGAGCTGAAAGAGAAGTATGGAACGGAAGCCCGGTATGCCAAACTGGATGTTTCGGATACGGCAGGCATCTCACCTGTCATCGGGCAGCTGCTGGCTGAGACTGGCCGCATTGATGTACTCATTAACAATGCCGGATTTGGTGTCTTCAAGACGGTGGAAGAGTCCACTCTTCAGGAAATGGAAGGGATGTTTGAAGTCAATGTCTTTGGCTTGATTGCCTGCACAAAAGCTGTGCTGCCCGCTATGAAAAAACAAGGCAGCGGTCACATCATCAATATTGCTTCGCAAGCAGGGAAAATTGCTACGCCTAAATCCAGTCTGTATGCGGCAACAAAGCATGCCGTGCTCGGGTTCTCAAACAGTCTTCGGATGGAATGCAGCGGGACCGGGATCAAGGTAACAACCGTTAACCCGGGACCGATTAAAACGAATTTTTTTGAAACAGCAGATGAAAGCGGCGATTATACAAAAAATGTGGAGCGGTGGATGCTTGCGCCGGACTATGTGGCGGATAAAGTGATCGGCTCGATGGTTAAGTACAAACGGGAAATCAACCTGCCAAGGTGGATGAACGCAGGAAGCACCATGTACCAGATCGCGCCTGGATTAGTAGAAAAACTTGCAGGGAATGCGTTTAATAAAAAATAACAGGCTTGGCTGCTTTTAAAAGACCGGGGTATATACCCGGTCTTTTTTCTGTTCCTTTTTTTGTATGAAAAGTCAGAATGTACGAACATTCTGGGTTTTTTCGCTCAGAAAATTTTCATTCTTCCGCTCTATTCACGATGATATTCCCCCGGCGTTACACTTTAAGGAGAACGGAATGAACGTTCATTCCGCTTTGAAAGGGGGAGTAAGAATGACTGCAGCTGCGGCAGGAAAAGAACATCAGATATTGCAGGCCGGGCTCCATTTATTCGCTGAGCGCGGATTCGATGCCACTGCTGTTCCAGCCATCGCTAAGGAAGCAGGTGTAGGAGCCGGAACGATTTACCGTTATTTCGAGAACAAAGAGACGCTCGGAAATGTGCTGTTTCAGCAATGTCTCAGCCGGTTTAAACAAACTCTTAAAAACGGATATCCTGCAGATTCGGAAAACCCCAGGGAGCAATTTCAGCACTTTTTTTATGGAATGGTTACTTTCACAAATGAGAATGAACATGCTTTGTGCTTTATCAGAAATCATGCACATGCTCACTTTTTGAATGAGAAAAGCACCAATCAATTCATTCAGGCTCTATCTGGTCTTTATGATTTTTTTGAAGAAGGCAAGACGAAACAGATTATCCGTGATTTGCCGGCTAACGGCTTAATCGCTATATTTTTCGGAGCGTTCCTGGAGCTTCACCGCCTTATACGCGCCGGACACCTTGAAGAAACTCCCGAGCTAATGAAAGGGATTGAAGAAAGCTGCTGGGATGCTGTCAGAATTCATGATTGAATACCACTTTGAAAGAAGGAATGCAGAATGAACACAATGAGCAAAATTCCGATGCCGGATCTTCAGGGAGACAATGGAAACCTTCCGCTTCTTAATCCGGATAAACCCGTTCAGTCTCTAATGGAAATTGCAAAAAAAATGGGACCGATCTTCCGGTTAGAAAAACCAGGGCAATCGACGGTTTATTTGTCAGGGCGCAATCTGGCTGCAGAGGTTTCTGATGAAACAAGATTCGATAAAAGCGTAAGCCAGGCATTGCAAAACGTGCGGGCCTTTTCAGGAGATGGGCTGTTTACCAGCTGGACGCATGAGCCCAATTGGAAGAAGGCGCATAATATTCTGCTCCCAAGTTTCAGTCAAAAAGCAATGAAGGGCTATCACCATATGATGGCCGACATTGCTATCCAGCTCGTACAAAAGTGGGAGCGGCTGAATGCGGGGGACGCTGTTGATGTTTCCGAGGATATGACAAGACTGACTCTTGATACAATCGGACTTTGCGGATTTAACTATCGGTTCAACAGCTACTACAAGGAAAACTTCCATCCCTTCATTGAGAGTATGACAGGTGCACTTGGAGAGGCGATGAGCAAGCTTCAGCGAACGGAAACGGATGAAGCTTTCTTGGAGGAAAAGGAAGAAGCCTTTCAGCAAAACATTCAATCCATGTTCAGTCTGGTTGATCAGCTCATTGCGGAACGGAAAGAACAGCCGGAGAAGGAGTGGGCAGACGACCTCCTTTCCCACATGCTGAGAAGCAAGGATCCGGAGACAGGGGAAGGGCTAAGTGATGAAAATATCCGGTTCCAGATTATCACGTTCCTCATCGCAGGCCACGAAACGACAAGTGGTCTTCTATCCTTTACCTTTTACTATTTGCTGAAAAATCCTGACGTACTAAAAAAGGCGCAGGAAGAAGCAGACCGTGTTTTGACTGAGTCTGTTCCCGGCTACAAAGAGGTCAAGAAGCTGAAATATGTGCAGATGATCCTGAACGAAGCACTAAGACTTTGGCCGACTGCTCCTGCTTTCTCCCTCTATGCGAAGGAGGATGAAGTAATTGGAGGAGAATATTCAATCCAAAAGGGAGAGGAAGTAACCGTTCTTCTTCCGCAGCTTCACCGCGACCGTTCCATATGGGGTGAAGATGCCGAAGAGTTCAAGCCTGAGCGGTTCGAGGATATGAGCACCATTCCTCCGCATGCTTTCAAACCGTTCGGAAACGGTCAGCGTGCCTGTATCGGCCAGCAATTTGCTCTTCATGAAGCGACCCTCGTCATGGGACTGCTGCTGAAGCATTTTGATTTTATTGATCATACCAGCTATAAGCTTGATGTGAAAGAAACGCTCACATTAAAGCCAAATCAGTTTACGATGAAGGTGAAATCCCGAAAAAAATGGATGGGCTTTGCCGTACAGGCAGAAGAGCCTTTGAAAGCAAGCAAGGCAGAGGCTGTCTCTAAGCCCCCAGAGGATGCTCATCAGACACCATTGCTCGTTCTTTACGGCTCAAACATGGGCACATCTGAAGGCTTGGCGAAGGAGTTTGCTGAAAAAGGGGTGCAGTATGGTTTCGAATCAAAAGCCGCTCCGCTCGATGAATATACAGGAAGACTGCCTCAGGAAGGTGCAGTTGTTATTTTTTCCGCTTCCTACAACGGCAATCCTCCTGACAACGCCCAAAAGTTTACCGAATGGCTGATAGGAGCAGATTCGAATGAACTCAAGGGTGTGCAATATACGGTATTTGGCTGCGGGGACCGCAACTGGGCAAGCACGTATCAGCGAATTCCCCATCTCCTTGACCGGACTCTAGAAGAAAAAGGCGCCATCCGCTTTGCTATGCGGGGAGAAGGAGATGCGGACGCAGATTTTGACGGGGACTTTGAAGCCTGGCAGGAAGAGTTCTGGCCATCCGCTGCTTCCTATTTTGGAGTTCAGCTGCCTGCAGAAGTACCTGTTGCGGGAACCGGTCTATCATTAGAATTTGTTACAGGTGAAACGGCTGTACCTCTTTCCGAAACCTATAACGCTTTCACAGCTGAAGTAAGTGCGGCAAAAGAGCTTCAATCCGAAGTGAGCGGGCGCAGCACCCGCCATATTGAATTTCTTCTGCCTGAAGGCGTGAGTTATAAAGAGGGCGGCCACATTGGCATTTTTCCTGAAAACAGCCCGGAAATGGTTAACCGTGTTCTGCGCCGCTTCCGATTGAATGGCGATGAACAGCTTCTTTTGAATGGAGAAGGGGCAAGCATTTCTCATTTACCGAAAAACCACCCGATTGGAGTAAGGGAACTGTTCTCCAAATACGTGGAACTTCAAGAGCCGGTTACGAGGTCACAGCTGAAAATACTGGCCGCTGTAAATGTTTGTCCGCCGCATCGCATGGAGCTTGAAGCAATGCTCGCCAATTATCCGGAAGAAATACTAGCAAAAAGAATAACGGTGCTCGAACTCCTGGAAAAATACATGGCCTGTGAACTCCCGTTTGATCAGTTCTTGAGTTTGCTTCCGGCACTTAAGCCGCGCTATTATTCCATTTCCAGCTCACCTGAAATGTCATCTGAAAGAGTGAGCCTGACGGTAAGCGTAGTAAAAGATACGGCTTGGAGCGGAACAGGTGAATACAACGGAGTCGCTTCTGGCTATCTTGCCCGCTTGCTTCCGGGAGACCGGGTAACGTGTTTTGTCAAAGAGCCTCAAAGCGGTTTTGAACGTCCTGCGGATCCTGAAACGCCAATCATTATGGTTGGCCCTGGTACAGGAATTGCTCCATTCAGAGGGTTTTTGCAGGGACGGCGTGCTTTAAAGGAGCGGGGATACAAGCTCGGAGAAGCACATCTCTATTTCGGGTGCAGAGCGAGGGAGCACGATTATTTGTATGAGCAGGAGCTCCTTGACGCGGAGAAGGATGGACTGGTAACTCTTCATACCGCCTTCTCGCGTGAGGAAGGTATGGCCAAAAGATATGTTCAGCATCTGATGAAAGAGGATGCTTCCCATTTAATTTCGCTTCTTGATCTTAAGGGACACCTCTATATATGCGGTGATGGCAGCAAAATGGCCCCGGATGTAGAAACGGTTATGAAAGAGAGCTATAAGACGGATAAAAATGTTTCAGAAGTGGACGCAGTCAAATGGCTCGCTGACCTTCAGGAGCAAGGCCGTTTTGCAAAGGATGTATGGGCAGGAAAATAACAGAGAAGAAAGCAGCCGGATTACAAGGACTGCTTTCTTTTCTTTATTATCAATGTGAAATTGTTCATATGGAGAGCCAGGAGCGGAGTTATCCGGTCTTTTTTATGTGCGCTGGACCATTTGTCCACACGAAATGAGGGATTTTTCATATTCATATATCATCCTTTTGCTGCGTTCGCAGAATAAGTATAAACTCATGCTCTTTAAAACTAGGCTGATTCATTTTGGAGCCATCCATAGCTTTGCCTCTTGTCATAGAAAATTTGGAACTGCTTGTATCTGTATGGAAAAAAACAATGAGATTCATTTAGTCAAACTTGAATTATAAGCGAAAGAAGGTATTATCAGATGACATCGCAAAACCATATCCCAAAGCTTGAGCTGAAAAGTGCCAATCAGGCACAGCCGTTACTGAACCCCGAATGCCTGATTCAGTCACTTATGAAAATCTCCGAAAGAGCAGGGCCTATCTTTCAATTTGACAGGCCCCCAAACGGGCCTGTTTTTCTCTCAAGTCACAAGCTCGTTTCAGAAGTATTCGATGAATCCCGTTTTGATAAAAGCGTGAGCCGCGCCTTGCAAAATCTCCGGCCGCTATCGGGAGATGGTCTCTTTACTAGCTGGACTCATGAGCCAAACTGGAAAAAGGCTCATAATATCCTGCTCCCGTGCTTCAGTCAGAAAGCAATGAAAGGCTATCACTCAATGATGATAGACGTTGCGGTCCAGCTTCTGCAAAAATGGGAGCGTCTGAATTCGGGGGATTCAATTGACGTATCAGAAGATATGACAAGGCTGACCTTGGATACAATCGGTCTATGCGGTTTTAATTACCGGTTCAACAGCTTTTATCGCGAGCAATTTCATCCGTTTCTACAAAGCATGGGAGCTGCTCTTAGCGAGTCGATGAGCAAGCTCATGCGCTCCAAAAAAGATGCAGCGCGATTTGCAGAGAAAGAAGCGGCTTTTCAGGATCATATCCAGATAATGTTTGATCTGGTAGATCAAGTGATTGAAGAGAGAAAGCAGCTTCCGGAAGAAGAATGGGCAGAGGATCTGCTGTCCAGCATGCTGCGAAACAAGGATCCGGAAACGGGTGAGCTGCTTGATGATGAGAATATCCGATTTCAGATCATTACATTCCTAATTGCCGGCCATGAAACAACAAGCGGTCTGCTGACCTTTGCTTTTTACCAGCTTCTCAAGAACAAGCGGGTGCTGCAAAAAGCGCAGGAGGAAGCTGACCGCGTTTTAACATCTTCTGTCCCAACTTACAAAGAGGTTAAAAAACTGAAATATGTTCAGATGATTCTAAACGAAACGCTTCGCCTCTGGCCTACAGCTCCCGCTATTTCCCTTTACGCTAAAAAAACGGAAGTGATCGGAGGGGAGTTTGCACTTGAAAAAGGACAGGAAGTGACCGTTCTGCTCCCGCAGCTTCACCGTGATAAAAGCGTATGGGGAGAGGACGCGGAAGAGTTTAAGCCTGAGAGGTTTGAAGACATGAGCACGCTTCCGCCTCATGCATTTAAACCTTTTGGGAACGGACAGCGGGCTTGCATCGGCCAGCAGTTTGCCCTTCATGAGGCAACACTGATCCTCGGATTGCTGCTGAAGCATTTTGACTTTGTTGATCATACAAATTATCAGCTTGATATCAAAGAGACTCTTAGTTGGAAGCCGAACGGTTTTACCATGAAGGTGAAATCGAGGAAAAAATGGATTGCTGCGGAAATGGAAAAGCCATCAGAAGAATCGCCCGTTTCAGCTGCCCTCTCTGCGCCATCGGAGGACGCTCACCGGACACCGCTTCTTATTCTCTATGGCTCGAATATGGGTACATCGGAAGGACTGGCTAAACAGCTGGCGAAGAAGGCGTTTGGCCTCGGATTTCAAGCCGAAATCGGTTCACTTGATGACTTTGTTTGCAGACTGCCTAAACAAGGTGCCGTCGTCATTTTCTCATCTTCCTATAACGGCAGCCCGCCGGATAATGCAGGGAATTTTATTCGCTGGGTGGATGAAGCAGAGGAAGCGGAAATGAATGGGATGGCCTATGGAGTCTTCGGCTGCGGTGACCGAAGCTGGTCGGCAACCTATCAGCGTATCCCTGTCTTTATTGATCAGAAAATGGAGGAAAAGGGGGCGCTTCGGATTGCCAGACTTGGTAAAGGAGACGCAGACGCGGATTTTCATGGTGAATACAAAGAATGGGAACGGGAGCTGTGGGCTTCACTTGCCGTCCATTTTAATATAGAGCTTCAGTTTGAGAGTATGGAGGAAGCGGACAAATTGACGATTGAATTTGTCAGCGGCGAGATTAAAACCCCCATCGCAGAAGTTTATCAGGCGTTTTCAGCAAAAATTGCGGTAAACAAAGAGCTTCAAGCGCCTGAAAGCAGCCGGAGTACCCGTCACATTGAGATTACATTGCCGGAAGGTGTGACTTACAGGGAAGGAGGCCATATTGGAATACTCCCTCATAACAGTCCGGAATCAGTAAACCGTGTGCTCCGCCGCTTTCGTTTATCCGGCCGGGAAACGGTTGTCCTTAAAGGAGAAGGAACGAGCGCTTCTCACTTGCCAATGGGTCAGCCCATTGAAGTTCGCAAGCTGCTTTCTGCGTGTGTAGAACTGCAGCACCCTGTGACAAGGAACCAGCTTAAAAATCTCGCAGAGGCTACAGTCTGTCCTCCCCATAAGTTCGAGCTGGAAGCCATGCTAAATAGATATCAAGAGGACATCCTGGCTAAACGAATTTCAATTCTTGAGTTATTGGAAAAATATATGGCATGCGAGCTCACTTTTGAGCGGTTCATTGGTATGCTTCCGGCATTGAAACCGCGATATTATTCCATCTCCAGCTCCCCGGAAAAGTTCACTGGAAGAGTCAGCCTGACCGTCAGCGTATTGAAGGGGCCGGCATGGAGCGGAGCAGGAGAATACAAGGGAGTCTCATCCGGCTACCTTGCCCGTTTGCTGCCGGGAGATGAGGTGAAATGTTTCATAAGAGAGCCGCAAAACGGCTTTGAGCGCCCTGCGAATCCTGAGACGCCAATTATTATGGTCGGGACGGGCAGCGGAGTTGCACCATTCAGAGGATTTCTCCAAGGACGCCGTGCTCTGCAGGATCAAGGCTGCAAGCTTGGTGAGGCCCACCTTTATTTTGGCTGCAGAAACAGCAAGCTCGATTTTCTTTATGAGCAGGAGCTCAAGGAAGCGGAAAAGGACGGACTTGTCTTTTTGCACACCGCATTTTCCCGTGAGGAAAGCAGCGCGCAAACCTACGTGCAGCATCTGATCAAAGAACATGCGTCCGAGCTGCTTTCGCTTCTTGAGAAAAATGCACACCTCTATATATGCGGCGACGGCAGTAAAATGGCGCCGGACGTTGAAGGGGCTTTGAAAGAGAGTTACCAGGCAGTAAAAAATGCCTCAGAGGAAGAGGCAGCTGCGTGGCTTGCTGATCTTCAGCAGCAGGGGCGTTTTGCGAAGGACGTATGGGCAGGTAAATAAATGCCGCAAAAGCAGCTCTTATCCGGGCTGCTTTCTTACGCATGAAAGGAGAATATACCCGAAAGCAGTGGCGCAAATGGTACTCATCATAAGACTCTGTAAGGTCCCGAATCCTCCTGTGAAAAAATCAGAAAAGGGCAGGAGATTTGCTCCGGTGAGAAATTGTAAGCTTCCTCCTGTTACGTATGCAAGAGGCAGACCAAATATCAAGAGCTTAAGCCAATTGATTCTCCAGCGTCCTTCTCTCCAGAAGTCCAATATCAGCTCAGGAACCGCAAACAGCATCCCGGCTGCTATAGGAAAGAGAGTTTGAAATGCCCAAAACGTTCTCATATCATAAATTTCTTCCGCTTCTTTTTCTAATTGGGCTCCGAAACGTGCACCGCTATACAATAACGATGCAGCTAAAAGTAAAAACACAGCATAAATCGCAGCCTGCCTGACAGATGACTTCATTCATTCTTCCTCCCTTTCTAAAAACCATTATATTCCATTCGGGATTGATTTACACGCTGAATTGTCATATAATTCACATATCTTAATAAGAGGAGATGCGCCTATGATTGCCGTGCTGAAAACCAATTTTAAAAATAGCGGGGCCGGCACCGTCTGAGCCCCTAAAATGAGGGGGACATGAAACAAATGATCGATTTATTTACAGGAAGAACGATCAGTCTTACCGCACCAAGGAGCGCAGACATAGAGGACATGAACAACTGGCGAAACAGCCATTATCTTAGGATGGTCGATACCGATTACGCCTTTCCAAAAGTTCCGGATGCTCCTTCAAAAGCACTTGAATTCAGGATCAGAACGAATGAAGAGGATCAGCTGCTTGGATTTGCCGCCCTTCACAGCATTGAATGGAACAATCAATGCGGCCTTCTCGCAATCGGAATCGGCGAGGAAGAAAACCGGGGAAAAGGCTACGGTGCCGAGGCGCTTCAGCTGCTTCTGCAATACGCGTTTTATGAGCTGAATCTGAACCGTGTTGGTCTTGATGTAATCTCTTACAATGAACCAGCCATTCGTGCTTACCGCAAAGCTGGATTCACAGAAGAAGGCCGCCTGAGAGAAACCGTTCTCAGAGATGGGAAAGCGTTTGACCGCATTGTGATGGGGATTCTGCGGAGAGAATGGATTGCGATGCAGGCTTAATAAAAACCATGAATATAACCCGTGCCCATGAGGGGTACGGGTTTATTTGGGCCTGTGCTGTTAAGAAAGGCTCTAATCTAAGCGGGCCGGCTTGAGGATTGCCCCCGCTTAAAAAAGTCTCCAGTATCCAATAGCATCTAATCCCTAATCAGCTTTTCCGATGCTTCTCCAGCATTTCCTTTAGGAAAATTTCCGACTCTCCCTTCGGAATACTTAAGCTTTTCCACCTCGCATTCTTCCGTTCTTTTCCAATGTGCACAATCTGTCCAGTATGATAGGCGTAGTGGACCATCTGCCTTTCAATCGCGTCCATCACCACGTGGGATTCGCCCCGTATATAGATTTCTTTTAGCAGATCATCCTCCGTGAGCTGATCGAGTGTCCGAAACAATACATTCCAGCCGTTTTCCCAAACCTGCATGACAGCCGCTCTGTCTCCCAAATCGTTCAGAAATTCCTGTTCACGGCTGCGGTCAGGTTTTTCTCCGTCTGTTGTGAGAAAGTCGGTCCATCTGGAAACCATGTTGCCGCTCAGATGCTTGACAATGATCGCGATGCTGTTTGTTTCTTCGTTTTGCTTCCAATGCAAATCCTGTTCAGTTAACTGCTCCATTGCCCGGTCACCTAAGCTTTTTACACCTTTAAAGCGGTTGATCACAACATTGAGATACACGGTTCCCAGACTCATTTCATCACCCCTGCTTCGTATTAGAACCTGCAGTCGTCCTTATTCACCATATATTCATACACGAGATCTTCAATAACTTCGTAATATTCCGTTTCTTCATCCTTTGCATGTTTTAAATCCTCAATAAATGAAACCATTTCTTTTTCCGGAAGCGGGTGCTCCTCTAAGTCGCGTCCATACTGCTTGAAGGCACGGATCAGCATTTTCTCCAGCCATTCTTTTTGCATCGTCACCCCTGCTTTCTATTTCCTCACATTATATGATAACTCCTTCTGTTTAAAAAAGATTTTTCAGCAGATGGAATGGTTTGCGTATTGAAAATCCTCACTTTTTCACTGTTCGGCAAAAAATACCATTGAAGACGAACGTTTATTCGATTATGATTAGCGGTATAATAGAACTACGAACACATATTCTTATTGGAGGGGTAAGTGCGATGGATTATGACCAGCTTCCCAAAAAAAAAATCCTTTGCGTTGATATGAAAAGCTTTTATGCGAGCTGCGCAGCGGTCCTGATGGGACTGGATCCGCATACCTGCTATCTTGCTGTCGTCGGGGACACCGAACGGCAGGGCAGTGTGGTACTGGCCGCATCTCCCCATTTGAAAAAGGACTTCAATATTAAAACAGGATCGAGAAAATTTGAAATTCCGGATGATCCCCGGATCCACGTTGTGAACCCGAAAATGGCGATGTTTATCCGCATTTCAACTGAACTTTCCAAAATGTTTCACCGCTATGTTCCGAGAGAAGCGATTCATATTTACAGTGTAGACGAAAGCTTTATCCAGGTCGACGGTGTCGAGCACCTGTGGGGCGACGCCCATACGATTGCCTGGAAGATTAAAAATGAAATGGAGCGGGAATTTCAGCTCCCATGCGCAATCGGAATTGGACCTAATATGCTTTTATCCAAGGTCTGCCTCGATACAGATGCGAAAAAGACAGGCGTCGCAGAGTGGACGTATGATGACGTGGAGAAAAAGCTGTGGAGCCTGAAGCCTCTGAGCAAGATGTGGGGGATCGGGGGAAGGATGGAGAAAAATCTGAACCGGATGGGAATCTTCAGCATAGGCCAGCTGGCTAATTATCCGCTTGAAATGCTGGAGAAGAAATTCGGCATTATGGGTAATCAGCTTTACTATCATGCTTGGGGCGTGGATTTGTCCGATATCGGCGAACCGATTATGCAGGGGCAGATCAGCTTCGGCAAAAGCCAGATTCTCATGCGCGACTACACGGATCCGGAAGAGGTAAAGCATGTCATTCTTGAGATGTGCGAGGAGGTGGCGAGAAGAGCCCGCCATCACTCCCGGGCCGGCCGGACCATCAGTTTTGGCATCGGCTACAGCAAGGATGAATTGGGCGGAGGCTTTTACCGGTCCCGTACGATGGAGGAGCCGACGAATATTACGATGGATCTTTACAGAACCTGCCTGGAGCTTTTTGAGGAATTTTATGACGGAAAGACAGTACGGAAAATTTCCATTGCTCTCTCGAACATCGAAGAGGACACAGAAAGCCAGCTGAATCTGTTTCAGCCAAACCGGGAAAAGCAGCGCGAGCTCGGGTATGTTATGGACTCCATACGCAGCAAATACGGCTCCGATTCCCTGCTCCGGGCGGTTTCCTACACGAAAGCGGGAACGGCAAGACACCGGGCTACACTTGTAGGCGGGCACAAAGCATAAGGAAGGAGGAGAAAGAACATGATCCGCGACCGGGGAAACATCAAATGGACATCTATGATGCTGCCTGAGCACGTAAAGCTGCTTCGGCAGTGGAAAGAGGAAGAGCGGTATACAGCGAAGCCGGAAATGGATGAACAGCAGCTTGAGCAGTTTAACGAAATTATCTGCATCGCAATGGAAAATCATCATCCGCTGCGTTTCACCGTTCACGAGCATGAGCAGCTCGTTCCGTACACCGGGTACATTCATTTTTTCGATCAGCTTGAACAGGCAATCCGTATTATAAACGCAGAAGGAAAGCGGCAGACGATTTTGCTCAAAAACGTTGTGAAGATTGAGGAGTATGAGGATTGAGCGGGAAAAGACCAATTGGAAGAGGCCAATTGGTCCTTGCTTTTAAGGATTATTTTTCAAAAATCCCGAGTTCAATAAACGCTTCGCCAGCAGCTGAATTGCCTTCAGCATCAATTTCAACTGTCTCGCCAGGCTGAAGAGATAGAGCCAAAACGCCAAGCAAACTCTTTGCGTCAATGACCCAATGCTCCTTTTTAATGAGGATTCTTTCCTCAAACTGATTGGCTGTATGAACCAGCTTGCTTGCTGAATCGGCAAAAACAGGCTTTAAAACTCGAACCTTCATTTCCCCATCCCCCTAATTAAATTAATCCAGTTCTTTTTCAGCGCGCACGCATGAGTCAAATTTGCCTTTATGAGTAGCATCACAATAAGGCATGTTTTGAGATTGACCGCAGCGGCACAAGGAGAAAGCGGGCTTGGCCGGATACACATTGCCTTCTGCATCCACAAGCTCCACATCTCCAGTTACACGGAAAGGGCCATTATCCAGTATTTTGATTTGAACTTTAGACACGAGTGTCCTCCTTTCCAGAAAAAAGATACTCTAATGTTAATCCCAACCATCTGAAAAAGCAACGGCCCTTTGCACAAGTAGGGCGTTAAACCACAGATTGTGGTACACTGTCCATACATCATCTAAAAGAAGGTGCAGGACATGAATGTAACATTTACAGAAAAGGCAATTGAACGAATTGCGCCAAGCTTAAGTGAAAACCCGGAAGCTCATTTGAAGCTGAAGTATGATACAGAGGGATGCGGCTGTGTCGTATCCGGGGTCGCAGCACTTTGGCTTGTGAAGGAAACAGAAGAGGATGATTTGAAGATTGAAACCAATTTTGTACCGGTCTATTTGGAAAAGACAAAATTGGTCTTTTTAGATGAAAACATGACCGTTGATTTTCTTGAATCCGCCAATACCTTTGCGCTGAAAAGCCCGTCACAAATGCTCAATCCGCGCATGAGTTTAGTCGTTAAGTGAGGAAGACACCATGAAAAAAGACAAATTCCAATCCATGAAAAACATTGCCCAGGACAAAACATGGGTATCATTTTTAAACAACAATCATCCATTCAGTCTGATGCACTGGTCAATCGGAGGAATCCATGACGAGCAAAAGAACGTCTGGCTCCTGCAGGACGAAATGACGTTCCAGGCCCAGGAATTTCCGACAATTGATGATGCCATCACCTGGATGCGCGAAAATATGGAAGATGTAACGGATGTATTATGAAGAGAGAGGCGCTTAGGCGCTTCTTTTTTTTGTGGGTAAGGTGCAGTCTGTCAGGGTCAAAATCATATAAGATGCTTGTCAGCTAAATCCGCCAGAAAAAAACTGGGGGATTTGAAAGCAGGCTATCAATCTCTAGCCCTCTTTCGCTGTAAAAGGTAAAAATCCCTTATGTTCAAAGCTTTTTCGAAAAAAGTTCTAATTATATTGAATTTAATATTCTAAAAATATAGAATATAAGCAGAGGTGATGGAAATGGAGTTTGTTTTTGAGACAGGAAGAGAACGAGAAACCTATCAGGTTGAGGTTCGCTATTCATTATTATGGGAGGCTGCACTTGGCATTGCAGCCATCACGAACACTCCGCTGATTAAGACGCTTGAGCAGCCGGAGGCAGAGTGGAAGAGAATAAAAGATTCTCTACCGGAAGAGATGCTGCATCATCTTGATTTTGCAGAGAAAAACAACACATGGAAGGCGCTTCTTCAGCTGCTGCATGAAGAGAACTTTGAAGATCTTTCATCGTTCGCAGCCTCCATAAATTCCCTTTCAGATGAAGCGTTCAAATTTATTTGTCTCCCATTCCTTGGCTCTCGCTTACAGAAAACGAGAAAAAAAGCTGCGGGGGGAGATGAAGTGTCATTGCTTGAGCTGCAAAAAGCGGCAAGCTGGAATCCGTTTTTCCCGGCTTATATTGAGCTGGTGTGCAAGGAGGATCCGGGAAAGCTGAAGATGCATCTAATAGATATGCTTACCGGCTGGTATGAGGCGGCAGTAAAGCCTGATGAAGAAAAACTGAACATCATTTTGAAAAGAGATATTGAGTCCAAAAGCAAGATGGCGGAGAAAATGAAACCTGAGGCGTTTGTAGAATGGGCGACAGAGGGGAGGTCTTATCCTCCTGAGCCGAGTATTCATCACGTTCTGCTCATTCCCCACACCATTTACCGTCCGTGGAATATTGAAGCGGATTTTGAAGACACGAAAGTATTTTATTATCCGGCATCCAATGAAAGCATCTATCCGAATGATCCGTTTATTCCGCCTGCCTCGCTCGTTCAAAAACATAAAGCGCTTGGAGATGAAATCAGGTTAAAAATCATTAAAATGCTCTCCGGTAAAGGGCGGACTTTGCAGGAAGTAACAGATGAACTAGGAATGGGGAAAACAACGATTCATCATCATTTAAAAACGCTTAAAAGTGCAAGGCTCGTAGAAGTAAAAGAATCTAAGTACTTCCTGAGACAGGTCTCGCTTCAAACGCTTTCTGAAGAACTCACCCAATTTCTGGAAAGGGAGTGAAGATGGGTGGGGGAACGTGCTTATGTAATCGGGGACACAAAACCGGAGCTGAAGAAAAATAGAGAGATTCTGAGGCTTTTGAGCGGTAATTTTATTTCATTTTTCGGAGACCAGGTCTATTTGATCACTGTACCGCTGATCGTACTCGCTCTTTCGGGGTCGCCTTTAATGATGGGGGTTGCCGCTGCCGCCGAACGTCTGCCAATACTCCTTCAGCCGGCAGCAGGGATCCTGGCAGACCGGATGGACCGAAGGAGGCTTCTTCTGATCTGTGATGCAGGGAGATGTCTTTTAACAGGAATCTTGGGTACTCTGCATCTTATTGGTGCTTTAGAAATTTGGCATTTGTTCTTTGGTGTTTTTGTAATCGGAATCTTTAGCCAGGTGTATCATACTGCACAGTTTGCCTATATACCTAAACTCGTAAGAAAAACCGATTTACCGGCCGTAAATTCCATTAATTCATCGATCCTTAACACATCTGTCCTAATGGCACCGGCCATTGGGGGACTGGTAATAAGCTTGTACAATCCTGGTATTGGATTGCTGATCAACAGTGTTAGCTTTTTCATCGCGTATTTGTCCATATTATTGATCCCGATTAAATCCATTCCTATTTCTCAAAAAGTAAAGCGCTCCTTTTGGAACGATGCAGTGGAGGGCTTTCAATTTGTCATGAAGACGAAGCCTATTTTTTATACGAACATGGCGCTGCTTCTGTCTGTAGTTGGAACAACTCTTTTTGTGACGATGCTGATTTTTCATTTAAAAGATACAATTGGTCTTTCTGAATGGGAAATCGGACTGCTGCTCTCTTTTAGCGGAGCTGGCGCGGTAGCGGGGGCCATGGCGGCAGGACTCTTCAAAAAAAGGATATCAAATCGAAAGCTTCTATTTCTCTCGTCTCTTATAGGCGGGTGTTCCATTTTTATATTTGCTCTGACCGAACAATTCTTTTTGCTGATCATACTGAATGCAGTTGGAACGGCAGCAGCTGCGGTGATGAATCCTTGTATCGCCGGAATAAGGCAAGAGCTTACTCCAGATCACTTTTTGGGGAGAGTTCAGGCAACAAGCAGGCTTATGACATGGGCGCTTATGCCGCTCGCGGCCTTTATGGCGGGTGTTTTGGCTGAAAGGGCAGGTACACATGCTGTAATCATATTGGGGAGCTTTTTTTCCCTGGCTGGATCTGTCGTTTACTTGAAGCTTGAGAAAGAAAACAGCAAGTTTCCCAAAAAGGATAGAATGGTGTAAAATACTTATATTCCAATCGACAAGGTGGGTTTTTATGAAAACCATTCCGAAACCTCTCGTTATGACCAATCAATGGTTCATCGTACTTTCTGTTTTAGCAGCATGGCTTACTGGATGGGGATGGATACTGCTTATACCGTTAGCAGCAGGATTGATGGGCTTGATTTTTAAATTTAATCCGGTCATGAAGACGGCCGGACTGTTTCTTAGAAAACCGGCATCCGCATACATTCCGGAGGATTTTGATCAGCAGCAGTTTAACCAGGCGATAGCCGTTAGCTGTCTTGCTCTTGGCTATATTGGCTACGTCATGAATTGGATGATTCTGGCTTATGTTTTTACGGCAATGGTTGCCCTCTCAGCCTTTATAGCAATACTGGGCTTCTGCATTGGATGCTTTATCCGTTTCCAATGGCAGCAATACCGCCATCGCAGACAGTCAAGCCGCGCTTAAAGAACCCATGATGGACGGGTTCTTTTTTATTTTTCCGGCAAAAGTTTGCGTATGATAATGGATTCCCAAATACGCCAAGGCAATACTCTTTTTAAAAGGAGTGTTAGCCGGACTCCCTTTCCAATCGGATATCTGAGCTTATTCACCCTGCGTTTTTCGCATAGAACGGTTATTAATTGCACCACATCCATTGGATTGCCATATTTTGCGCTTCCTCGTTTGAGCTCATTTTCAATTCCTGTCATATAAGAAAAGTAGGGAGAATGCGGGTCCATTGATACCTCCGCCACTTTTTTCCCGGTGGTCCAAATGTTCGTTGAAAAGGATCCCGGCTCAATCAGCATGACATCAATGCCAAACGGTTTCACTTCCAAACGAAGGCTTTCACTAAATCCCTCAAGTGCATGCTTGGATGAGACGTAAGGGGACAGACCCGGAAAGCCGATCAGTCCGCTAATGCTGCTCATGTTTATGATCTTTCCGCTTTTCTGGGCGCGCATGAAAGGAAGAACAGCCTGAGTTACCGCGATGGCACCAAAGAAATTCGTTTCGAATTGTTCTTTAAACTCAAGCATCGTAATTTCCTCACTGAACCCTCCGAAGGCAAATCCCGCGTTGTTGATCAGGACATCAATCTTTCGGATCTTTTTCAGAAACTGCTGGAGTGCCTCGATCGAGTCTGCACTGGTCACATCCAGAGAATGGATCGTAATCTTTTCTGCACATCCGTTATGCTCTGCTAATTTTATAAGTTCCTTTGATTTATCCATATTTCTTATAGCTGCAATCACAAAGTGGCCTCTTTTGGCTAATTCAAGGGAAGCGAGCATTCCAAATCCGCTTGACGCACCGGTGATGAGGATGGTTTTTATTGACATGAGATCATCTCTCCTTACAAGGAAAATTTGAAAGAATAATAGAGAAGGGAGAAACGAATTCGCTTCTCCTGCTTAATGCGAATCACAGTCCGTTCTTATAACGATTGCTCCCAGGAAGGTTTTTGACCGTATTCCATGCATCAATGGCTTCTTTGCGGGTTTTCCCTTTATTTGCAGGATCTGCGAAAAAGTCACGGGTGAACTGGTTGTATTCGAATTGAGGGGCAATAGCCGTTTTATAAGAGGACTCCTTTTTCCGCTCCTCTTCTTCATGCCAGGCGTATACCGCGTCCCTGTATGTATATCCAGCATGCGTTTTAAAATAGTTCTGTATGTAAGTGGAAAAATGAAACTTCGGTCCAATCACCGTCTTGAAGAAGACTCTTGCTTCCTGACTGCAGCGATGATTTTCCGTGATGACCGTTTCCAGACTCAGCTGGCTATGGGACTCTCTTTTCCTAGGAGATCGAAGCGGCTTTAAAATCTCCCCTGTCTGCAAAAATAGTTCAATTCTTGATGAAAGCTCCGATTTGGAACCAGAGGGTGATAATCCATGCTTTCTGCAAAAAGACTGCAATTCTTCCTTAAGCCAATAATAGTCTTTAAATTCTTGCACAGGTGTATCTAAAGTGAGGTTAGGTTTCAATAGAATTCCTCCAAACAAAATAAAAGAACATTCGTTCCTGTTAGAATTATATCTCAAAATATGGAAAATAGGAATCGCGAAATGTAATTCGGTCATGAAACCCATATGGCAGACAGAAAGAAAAAAAGAGTTCTAAGCAGAAAATTAGCTTAAAACCCCGATTTATAAACTCGTTAAAGGTCTATTTTAATAGGTAGTATGCTGCACAGCCTCTTCCAAAAACTCATCCAAAATCCTCTCATACTCTTCCCTATTCTCTGTAAATGACATCGCATGATCGCCTTTTTCAGCAAAGTAGATTTTTTTAGCACCGTTTTTCTTCTCATACAGCAGCTGTGACGATTCAGATGGAATGTAAGCATCGCCTTTGCTATGGATAAAGAGAACTGGGTTCTTAATCCGGTCAATGAATTGAATTGGAGACACCTCTTTAAGGGAATATCCATCTCGCCATTTCATGAAAGGACGGGCGATCGGCATGACGAGAAAACCGGGCAGGCGGAATTCTACTTTAAGCCGGTAGAGCAGCTGTTTTTCCAGGCTGTCAAATGGACAGTCCGCAATGTAGAAGTCAGCACCGTCTTCCAGCATTCCAGCATAAAGAAGCATGGTAACCGATCCCATGGATTCTCCGTGGATTCCTAAGGTAATATCCTGGCCGTATTGATTTTTCAGCCAATGGACAACAGACTGCAGATCAAATTTTTCATAATGTCCATAGCTTGTTGTTTTCCCTCCGGATTCGCCATGTCTGCGATGATCATAGATCAGGACATTGTAGCCGCGCTTTAAAAACAAATTCATGTATTTTACTGAATTGTAGCGGTTTACGGTAACACCATGGCAGATGATGACAAATTTGCGTTCCTCGTAAGGTGCGGCGAGGTAGCCTTTGACGTCGTATCCGTACTTAGAAGGAATCGTCACTTCTGATTTTTTAAGCTCATCGAAATCCGTTTGAATAAAATGCCCGTCCAGTGTTTCGCGTTCCAGAATTTCCTCATCGGTCCGCTTCTTAATAAACATCATCATATTCGTGAAAAAGAAGCCAACGATGAATATGTATGAGAGGGCGATGCCGAGGCCGATCCATAGCTTTTTCATTCATGCATCCTCCATTCAGGACTTAGTCTATATCTATTTTAACGATTGATAGATTGAAAAGAAAGAAATAGGGGGTTCTTTAGTACGTCCATTAACTTAACCGAATACGGTACACTGATTTCATTTACGTCAAAGGAGTCTTTTACTGGGGAAATCCGGTTTGGGTGTTTGCAGGCGTGTTTCTGCTTGGGGCGGGATTGTATGTATACTATCATAAAAAGTTTAAGCGCAGAGAAAGCAGAAGAGTGGAAAAGTATTGAAATGCAGAGCTGACTGAAGTGGACAACCAAAGGACCAGCTTAGTCAGCCTTTTCATCGATGCCGCTCTCCTGCAGAAAGAGCTTAATCCTTTGCTTATACTCAGTTTGATTCCTCGTATAGGACATCGCATGTTCTGCGTTCTCAGCGATATAGATCTTTTTTAAACCAGTTTTTTGATTATACAAATGAATGGAAGAGGAAAAGGGAATGGTCCCATCTTTTTTTCCGTGAATAAATAGGATTGGTTTTTGAATTTGGTCTATGATTTTTATCGGTGAAACATCATCCATGTTATACCCGTCACGCCATTTTAGAAAAAGACGGGCGATTGGCATGACAAGCCATTTAGGAATACTGATTTCAGCTTGAAGGCGGTAAAGAAGCAGCTGCTCCAAATCCTCGAATGGG
This sequence comes from Metabacillus flavus, assembly GCF_018283675.1. Lineage (NCBI taxonomy): Bacteria > Bacillati > Bacillota > Bacilli > Caryophanales > Bacillaceae > Metabacillus > Metabacillus flavus. The sequence continues at coordinate 2,351,765 of NZ_JAGVRK010000001.1, read as the reverse complement.
CAATCGGCTATGTAGAAATCAGCCCCGTCTTCCAGGATGCCTGCGTATAGAAGCATGGACACAGCTCCCATAGATTCGCCATGGATACCGAGGGTAATGTTCTCGCCGTATTGATGCTTCAGCCAATGGACGGCAGAGCGCAGGTCGAATTTTTCATAGTATCCGTAACTCGTTGTCTTCCCTCCGGATTCACCGTGCCGCCGGTGATCGTAAATCAGGACGTTATAGCCCCGGTCAAGGAACAGATTCATATACTTAATGGAATTATACCGGTTCATCGTGACACCATGGCTGACGATGACAAATTTTTTCTCTTTGTAAGGAGCGATCAGATAGCCCTTAATGCTGTACCCAAACCTGGAAGGAATGCTCACGTTCCTCTTCTCAAGCTCATCGAAATCCTTTTGGACAAAATGGCCGCCGAGTTTTTCCTTTTCGATTATCTCTTCATCCGTTTTCTTTTTCGAATACATCATCATATGAGTGAAAAAGAACCCGACAGAAACGATGTAAGAGAGGGCTGCACCAAGTCCGATTACAAGCTTCTTCATTGGTTTTTCCCCCTTTAAAAGGTTTTTGTCACATTTTACATGTATGCTGAAAAGATTAAAAATAATACGTCCTCCTCAATGTGCTAAAAAAAAAGACACCCCCTGAGAGTGTCGATGCATCATTGCGCTTTTTCTGCCGTTTGGGCTTTCCATAGCGTATATTGCTTGCTGGAAATCGCTTTATTAAGAAACGGCTCAATGCTGTTTACCGCCTTTAAAACCTTCTCAAGTGAAATCCCGGTTTCGATCTTCATCTCCTGAAGCATGTAAAGAACATCCTCTGTCGCCACATTGCCGCTTGCTCCGGGAGCGAAGGGACATCCCCCGAGGCCGCCGGCAGAGGTATCGAACCGGTCGACTCCCGCCTGCAAAGCAGCCAGTACATTCGCTAGTCCAAGTCCCCTTGTATCATGAAAATGAGCGGTGATTAAGGTTTCGGGAAATTCCTGCTTTAAGCGGGAAAAGAGGGAGTAGACCTCCTGAGGGTTGGCCATTCCGATTGTATCGGCAACACTTAAATCATCCACTCCTGCATCAGCGAACTGACGGCAGATTTCAAGAACAGGTTCCTCTTCGATTTTTCCTTCGTATGGACAATAGAAGGATGTAGATATGCAGGCACGAATGAACAGTCCGCGATCTTTCGTTTTTGCTATTAACGGAAGGAGTGAATTCATGCTTTCCTCTGTTGTGCGGTTAATATTTTTCTGATTAAATGTATTGCTTGCACCGACAAAGAAGGCGACAGCACGGCAGTCATTGTCCAATGCTCTTTGAAGCCCTTTTTCATTGGGTGTCAGAACGATATTTCTGCCAGCAGCAGAGCCATATCTCACAATCTCTTCGGCATCTGCCATCTGAGGTACCCATTTTGGGGAAACGAAGGAGGTAATCTCCATTTCGTTAAAGCCTGCTTCCTTCAAAGCCTTAATAAATTGAAGCTTGTTTTCAGTCGGAATCAGGTTTTTCTCATTTTGCAGCCCGTCTCTTGGTCCGACTTCAATGAGATCTGCTCTTGCGGGAAAGTTCAAATTTCGCGCCTCCTTCTAATTGTAAGGGTTTACATATTGTTATTTTAGTAGGAAAATAAAGGGGAAAGCAAATGGTATTTTCAGAGTATTGGAATTTTTGCAAAGGGGATGAAAAAATGAATGCAATAGAAATCGTAATCGTAAGCGCAGTAAGAACGGCTTTGGGAAGCTTTGGAGGTGCACTTAAGGGGGTTTCAGCACCTGAGCTTGGAGGCATCGTCATTAAAGATGCATTGGAAAGAGCCGGAGTGCCTGCGGAGCATGTAGATGAAGTCATTATGGGAAATGTTCTGCAGGCAGGAATCGGCCAGAACCCTGCCAGACAGGCTGCAATGAAAGCCGGATTGCCAGAGGATATTCCATCCATGACCATAAATAAAGTATGCGGATCCGGATTAAAAGCTGTCCATCTTGCATTCCAGGCAATCGCAGCTGGGGAAGCGGATGTCATTGTAGCAGGCGGAATGGAAAATATGAGCCAGGCTCCTTATTTGATTAAAGGCGCACGGGATGGTTTCCGTATGGGCGATCAAAAGCTTGTAGACAGCCTGACCTCTGACGGTTTGACTTGTGTGTTCAATAATTACCATATGGGAATGACAGCTGAAAATCTGGCTGATCAATATAGCATTACGAGAGAAGAACAGGACCAGTTTGCCGCAGAAAGCCAGGGGAAAGCGGTACGCGCCATTAAGGAAGGAACATTTAAGGATGAGATTGTGTCCGTCAGCATTCCGCAGCGAAAAGGAAATCCCGTTATTTTTGATACGGATGAATATCCGCGGGAAGGGACAACGGCAGAAGGTCTTGGCAAGCTGCGTCCTGCGTTCAAGAAGGATGGAAGCGTTACCGCGGGAAATGCGTCGGGTATTAACGATGGAGCAGCTGCGGTGGTGGTGATGAGCCGCGAGAAAGCTGAAGAGCTGGGCGTAAAACCTCTTGTAAAAATTTTAGCCAACGGAAACGCTGGTGTGGACCCGAGCATTATGGGCATCGGGCCGGTCAAAGCGGTGAAAAAAGCGCTGGAACGGGCGAGCGTTGAGCTTTCCGAAATTGAATTAATTGAAGCGAATGAGGCATTTGCAGCGCAGACGCTGGCGGTGGATAAAGAGCTTCATTTTAATAAAGAGATTTTAAACGTCAATGGAGGAGCCATTGCTCTTGGACATCCGATTGGAGCGAGCGGTACGAGAATCCTTGTTACCCTGATTCATGAAATGAAGCGGAGAGGATCTAAAAAAGGCCTCGCGACATTGTGCATTGGCGGCGGTCAGGGCGTTGCGACAATCGTTGAGAACGTAAACTAAGGGAGGGAATGGGATGAAGCCGGTTTATCATTCTTCTTTAAAGGCAGTAGAGGATATCCGTGATGGTGCGGTCTTAATGGTCGGAGGATTCGGTCTTTGCGGGATTCCCGAGAACTTAATTTTGGCTTTAGCTGAAACGGGTGTAAAAGATTTGACGGTTATTTCGAACAACTGCGGTGTGGATGACTGGGGTCTTGGATTGCTGCTGAAAAACAAGCAGATAAAGAAGATGATCAGCTCTTACGTCGGTGAGAATAAGGAATTTGAACGCCAGGTTCTTGCAGGAGAACTGGAAGTCGAGCTTCTTCCGCAGGGAACACTAGCCGAAAAGATCCGTGCAGGCGGAGCGGGAATTCCGGCCTTTTTTACTCCGGCAGGATATGGAACCGAGGTAGCGGAAGGAAAAGAAACAAGATCCTTTCATGGAAAAGAATATGTTCTGGAAGAAGCGCTCGCAGCTGACTTCAGCCTTGTAAGAGCGTACCGGGCTGATAAAATGGGGAACCTCATCTACAATAAGACCGCGCGTAATTTCAATCCAATGATTGCAGCAGCCGGTAAAATTACGATCGCAGAGACGGAGGAGCTTGTTGAGACCGGATACATTGAACCGGATCAAATCCACACTCCAGGGATTTACATACAGCGTCTCATAGTCGGAGAGCAGCAGAAGAAAATCGAGCGCCGGACTGTAAAGAAAACGGGATGAGGGGGAACGGTCATGATTGAAGATAAAGTGCTGGTCAGAGAAAAAATAGCAAAGCGTGCGGAAAGAGAAATTCAAGACGGCTTCTACGTGAATCTTGGAATCGGGATGCCGACCCTTGTTGCAAATTATATCCAGGAAAACAAGCAGGTTGTGCTGCAATCGGAGAACGGCCTGCTCGGCATCGGACCATATCCTGAAGAGGGGGATGTAGATCCGGATTTGATAAACGCTGGAAAAGAAACGGTCACCGCCATTTCAGGAGCTTCCTATTTTGATAGCGCCGAATCGTTTGGCATGATCCGCGGAGGCCATGTGAACCTGGCGATTTTAGGCGGGATGGAAGTTTCAGAAACAGGAGACCTGGCAAATTGGATGATACCTGGTAAAATGATTAAAGGGATGGGCGGCGCGATGGACCTTGTTCATGGCGCACAGCGGATCATCGTCATTATGGAACATGTCAGCAAGAACGGTTCTCCAAAGATTTTAAAAGAGTGCTCATTGCCTCTTACAGGAAAAAAAGTCGTACACCGCATTATTACGGACCGGGCTGTACTGGATGTTACCGAGCTTGGATTGAAATTGGTGGAAATCGCAAAAGGGTATACAGTCGAAGATATTATAAATTCGACTGAGCCTGAACTAATAGCAGGAGACGACGTGATTCTCGAAGCTTATTAACCTGCAAAGGCAGAACGGCGGTAAATCCCTGTTCTGCCTTATTTTTTAGGCTCTGTTAAAGCCTGATGTTGATTCCTGCAACGGAAATCAACAGCCAAGTTTAACAGAGCTATTTTTAAAAAGAAGGGTGCGGGAAGCAATGGGAAGAATAATTGAACTGGAAAAAGACAAAGCAGTTGTTCGTTTAACGGGTCTCACAGGGTTTTTCGCCATTAAAATGAAGCTCGACATTCCTTATGAAACAATTAGCCAGGTCTATGTGGATCAATTTGAAGCTCCAAGATGGATGATGCGGATGCCAGGGACGTCCATTTCTTTTCTCCATATTTATGAAGGAAGCTATAAATACAGGAATGAGTGGTATTTTCTTTCCTACAGCGGCAGAGGACCGCTACTGTTAATGGAACTTAATGGCCATCCTAAATACAGGCTTATTGTGCTGCAGGTAGAGAATCCGACTAGAACCGCTGCTGAGATTCGCACTCAGCTAAGATTGCGGGAAGAAAATCAGGCTGAGGAATGAGAGAGTTTATTCACCGAATAGAATTTCGACTGCTTCATATTAGAAAGCCTTTTCTCATAAACTTTACAAACTCTTTTCACAGGAGACTTGAATTTAAAGATGCACTAAATAAAAATAGGCGGAACAACGGCTCCGCCCATTTCTAGCGTTATAGCAGGGACTCTGCCCCATCAATATAAATTTCTGTTCCTGTGATATGAGAGGACTGTTCGGATGCAAGAAAATAAACAAGATCGGCTACCTGTTCAGGCTGACCGGATCCTTGGGCAAGAGGCTGATTGCCTTCCGGGTATTCGACCGGAATTTCTACCTCTTTCAGGTTCTCCTGCTTGTCGGTTGAAGCATCGATATTTGTGTCAATCGCACCCGGGCAAATAGCATTTACTCTGATCTTAAATTGAGCCAATTCCAGCGCAGCCATTTTCATAAAGGCAACCTGAGCCGCTTTCGTTGTGCTGTAAGCTGACATCCCGAAGTTCTTATAGATGCGGTTCCCGTTAATGGAACTGGTAATGATAATGCTGCCCCCGTTTTCTCTAAGCAAAGGAATGCTGTATTTCACAAATAGAAACGTACTTCTCAAATTGATTTGGATCGTTTTATCCCAATCGTCTGCTTCCATTTCTTCAATTGATGAGAAGACGCCATTTATTCCTGCATTATTAAAGATAATGTCTAAATTACCCCAATGGTTTTCAACCTCTTCAATTGCAGCCTTAACCATCGCTTCATCCGCCATATCCGTTTCAATCGCAATGGCTTCCCCGCCAAATTGATTAATTTCATCTCTTACCTCAAGCGCGCTTTCCTTATCCAAATCCAATATGCAAACCCGAATTCCTTCACGAGCAAATTTTAGGGCAGCCGCTTTACCAATACCGGATCCTCCGCCTGAAACGATTGCAACCTTCGTGTTTTTTACCGAACTGTTTGTCATTCCTATGTACCTCCAGAGAGTTATTTACGATTTCAATACCCTTTTTGGAGAAGAATTCATCCATCCATTGAAAAAAAGATACAAAAAAAGCTCTGATCCATTAGCGGCCAGAGCTTTCTTTCTATTCTCTATGCTGTTCATATTGGCCGGCCTTGCTTATTTTGCGAAGAAGCCCGGCTTCTTCCTTAGTAAGCGGTTCTGCATGCACAGCCGCTGCATTCTGCTTTAGCTGCGAAAGCTTGCTTGCCCCAGGAATCACGGCTGCAACAGCTGGTGAAGCCAGGCAATATTGGAGGGCTGCCTCCGTATAAGAGTGTCGCGGTGCCGCTTTTTTCAATTCTGCACGCAATTCAGCAAGCTCTGCAAAAGAATAGCTCATATATCCTTTTTCTTTCATATTTGAACTAGCCTGGTCTAACTCCCGGTCAGAAAGAATTCCTTTGGCCAGCGGCCCCCGTGCAATAACACTGACTCCATGTTCCTCGATAAGAGGAAACCATTCCTCCGGTCTCCGGTCAACTAGACTGTATTGCATCATGATAGAGACAATCGATGATTTCTCAAGATACTGCTTGATTACGTTCGGTCTTATGGAAGAAATCCCGTACTCTCGTATAAGACCTTCTTTTTTCAGTTCTTCAAAGGCTTCAATCGTTTCATCAATATTGTCATCGATTGTGCCTCCGTGCAGCTGGTAGAGGTCAATGTAATCTGTCCCAAGTCTTTGTAAACTGTCTTTGACAGCCTTCTGGATATGAGATTGTGACGGATCCCACGTCCAGCCTTCCTTTCCTTCTTCCCAGCGATTCCCCGCCTTTGTCGCAATGATGAGGTCCTGTCTGCGGTTTTGAATGGCCTTACCCACAAATTCTTCATTTAGACCGAAGTCGTAAAGGTCGGCTGTATCAAAATAATTAATCCCAAGCTCGATGGCTTCATCAATGATGGATCTTGCATGTGACTCTTCTTTGCCAAGTGACATGCAGCCCAGCCCCATTTTGCTCACATATAAATCTGAGCGCCCGATTTGTCTCTTTTCCATCAGCGTTTCCCTCCTGTCCTATATATTCTGACAGTAGTATACCGCCGATGAAATTGCAAACGGGAAGCCTGTCTTATGTTTTGTCAATCCATTCCTTAACAGTTGTAAATTGCTTGCTGTATTCCTTTAGTTTCATTCTGATTTCCCATGCTTTTCCGACAAGGATGATCCCTTTTTCAAGTTTGTATATTTTCATGCGATCCCGTTCCTTTCGTTTAAAGAGGGTTATGATAGAATGTATGAGGATAGCGTGAATATTACGACAGGAGCTGAAAAGATGGAGCATTTAAGAGAAAAAGAACTTTCATCCGAGCAAATATACTCAGGCAAAATCATTGATTTATATGTACAGGAAGTCGAGCTTCCTAACGGGAAAACTTCAAAGCGCGAAATCATTAAGCATCCTGGGGCAGTGGCTGTTATAGCCCTGACAAGTGACGGGAAAATATTGATGGTTGAGCAGTTCCGCAAGGCGCTTGAACGGACTCTGGTTGAAATTCCAGCAGGAAAACTGGAAAAAGGCGAAAAACCTGAAACAACTGCAGTTCGTGAGCTGGAGGAAGAGACAGGCTATACAGCAGGAAGTATCGACCATCTTATTTCGTTCTATACATCACCAGGTTTTGCGGATGAACTGGTTCATTTATACATAACTGAAGACTTAATTCCTTTAAAAAATAAAGCAAGTCTTGACGAGGATGAGTTTGTGGAGTTAATGGAAGTGACGCTTGAAGAAGCAGAGGAAATGGTGGCAAACGGGCGAATTTATGATGCAAAAACGGCCTATGCTGTTCAATATTTAAAGCTTCGTCAAGCAATAAAGGCAAAATGAAGGAATTTTTTGCCGATCTGCACGTTCACATCGGCTCTTCCATGTCAGGAAAGCCAGTTAAGATTACCGCTTCCAGAGCATTAACCCTTTCGTCTGTTTTAGCGGCAGCCAGCGAAGAGAAGGGAATGGACATAATTGGCATAATAGATGCCCACGTCCCGGAAGTTCTGGAAGAAGCAGATCATTTGCTGGAAACAGGTGCATGCATAGAGCTTGACGGCGGCGGAATCCGTTTTCAAAATACGACCCTGATTCTTGGGTCAGAGCTCGAAATCTATGACGAAACTTGTTCTGGACCCATTCATGTACTTGTCTATTTTCCACACTTGAAAACAATGAAAGAGTTCTCGGTATGGATTTCTCAATACATGAAAAATAATACCCTCAGCTCGCAAAGAATCTACGCACCAGGGAAGGTTCTCCAGCTGAAAGTAAAAGAGCTGGGCGGACTATTCATCCCGGCTCATATATTCACTCCTTTCAAAAGCTTGTATGGAAGGGGAGTAAAAAAATCATTAACCGAGGTCTTTGATCCGAGTTTAATTGATGCGGTGGAGCTGGGATTAAGCGCGGATACAGAAATGGCGTCTGCCATTTCCGAGCTTGATGTTTATCCTTTTGTAACGAACTCGGATGCTCATTCAACAGGTAAAATAGCAAGAGAATACCAGAAGCTGCGATTGATGGAACCTTCCTATAAAGAATTAGTATTGGCTCTTAAAAATGAGAATGGAAGAACGATCCTTGCAAATTACGGTCTTAATCCGCTTCTAGGTAAATATCATCACACTGTATGTGAAGGCTGTGGCGCAGCCGTGACCTATGAAGTCAAGGTCTGTCCAAGATGCCATTCAAGGAAAGTCGTAAAAGGGGTCAGTGATCGATTAAAGGATCTTGCGGATTCGCCTGTAAACATAAACACCCGCCCCCCCTACATTCACCAGGTTCCGCTTCAATTTTTACCGGGGGTTGGACCTAAAACACTTGTGAAACTGAAAGATCATTTCGGTACAGAAATGGATATTCTTCATCGTGTATCGAAGGATGAACTAGCCCGTGCAGTTCCTGCAAAAATTGCGGAGCTAATTGCAAATGCGCGAAGCGGTAGACTTGCCATATTTGGCGGCGGGGGAGGCGTATACGGTAAAGTTGATCGAACATAAACAAAGCCAAAAAGGCAGCTGAATCCAAGGGGTTCGCTGCCTTTTTGGCTGCTGAATTTATAAAAAATCTGTGAGTATTATAGCGGTGGTCCGTTTTCATCCTCTTAAGTGATGCCAGTGAATTTGAATCGTCCCCAATATTAATGGTCGCTCATTAATGGATCGGTGATGGTTTTGATGGTGCCAGAACTCATAATTGCAAGCATTAGTTCCTAATTCATTAGTAACGGCGTCGTACTTTTTCGCTTGCAAAGCGAGAATAAGGGATAAAATGTCCGAAAAAAACGCCTGAATATCTAAAAAGAAACCAATTCGCAATAATTTTGTATTGATTATGTTAATTTTTGTAATGAAATATATTACCAGAGTACTATTATTCCGAATTAAGTTTAGGGTGTATTTGGTGTTTATATAAAATAAGGAAATGAATTCGGTTAAATGACCAATAAAACTGCGGTGAATTTCATTAAATGATTTATTGCAAGTGGTGATCTTTTGGATTGATGGAATTAACATATTATAGTAATTTTTATATACAGTGTGAAAATTTAGACGAAATTATACAAAAGGTAACAAAAAATTTACAATCCTCTGATTTAATTAGAACTGTAATGGATTTATATACTTTTAGGGGGATTGACATGAAAAAAAGAATGGCAGCAGCAATAACGCTTAGTCTAATGGTACCTGCTTTCACTTCCGCAGGAGCTGTGAGCGGACCAGTAACAGTGAAATCCATAGAATATAAAGGCATGGAGGCACCTAAGACCATCCCTGAAATGGTGAACACCTATACAAAAGCTTCAATTGAAGTAACCTACAGCAACGGCTTAAAAGAAAATTATCCGCTCTCTTACAACCGTCTTTTCAAATCAGAAGACAAAGTAGCAGTTAACAAAGGTCAAATGATTGCAGCGGGTACTCCGATCGATGTGAACGGTAATCCTATTATGGACAACAGCGTTGAAGGCAAGCCTGTACCGTTCGTTTCTGATGCACCGGACTCCAACAGTCTTCTGAAAGTCGGCAATGAAATTTATATGGTCACTCATTATGAATACCAGACATTGGATGCGGCCGGGAAATCTGCGTACGGCATCGTCCCTGCTTCTATGTCCCTTTCAAAAATGAAACAGGATAAAAAGACAGGCAAGCTTGTCCCTGAGAAAGTGGAAAAAATTGATTTCTCTGATGTAAACGGAATCTGGATTCCATGTAACGGATCGACTTCTCCGTGGGGAACGCATTTAGGATCTGAAGAGTACGAGCCGGATGCACGCAGCTTTGAAGCAGATCCAAAGTCTCCAGCTTTCACGCAGACTACAAGCTTTGCGAAACTCTATTTCGGTGATGAAAAGAAAGCAAACCCATACAACTATGGATGGATTCCTGAAATTACAGTCAAGCCTGGCGGAAAAACGGAAGTTATGAAGCATTACAGCACAGGAAGATTCTCTCACGAGCAAATGCAAGTAATGCCTGATAACCGCACTGCGTTCTTCGGTGATGACGGAGCCAATACAATGATGTTCATGTATGTAGCAGATAAGGAAAAGGATCTTTCAGCAGGAACGCTTTATGCTGCGAAGTTTAACCAAACAGGAACAGAAAACGGCGGTTCCGGGAATTTTGAGTGGATTAGCCTTGGCCACGGAACAGACGCCGAAATTAAAGCGATGATCGACAGCGGTGTGAAGTTCAGCTCAATCTTTGAAGTTTCTGACACAGAAAAAGAAGGCTTTACAGCTGTTAAAACGTATTCAAATTCAAAAGTTGAATACCTGAAGCTTAAACCAGGAATGGAAAAGGCGGCTGCCTTCCTTGAACCGCGCCGTTACGCTGCAATGAGAGGTGCAACTTCTGAGTGGAATAAAATGGAAGGTCTTGCGCTCAATAAAAAAGACAAAAAGGTCTATGTCGCGATGGCTGATGTATCAAAATCGATGGAAAAAGATGCTACAGGAAAAGAGCCTGCAGATCACATCCAGCTCCCGAAGATCAAATCCGGTGCGGCATATGAAATGAATCTTGGAGGCGGCCAAAAGGATCAAAACGGCCAGTCTATCAACAGTGAATATGCAGCATCCTCCATCAGCGGACTTCTGACAGGAGAAGACATGGCAGCGCCTGATGCTTACGGAAACACTGCGAATCCTAATAAAATCGCAAGCCCTGATAACCTGAGCTATTCAGAAGATATGAATGCCCTTCTGATTGGTGAGGACAGCGGTGCCCATACGAATAACTATGTTTGGGCATATGACCTGGATACGAAAAACCTCGAGCGCCTTCTTTCCGTGCCGGCAGGAGCTGAGGCGACTGGATTGCGTATGATTGAAGACATGATGAATCATTCTTATATGCTGAGCAACTTCCAGCATCCGGGAGACGGTCTTAAGGATCTATCAATCACAGCTGTTAATAAAGAAGCACTGATTGCTGAAGTAGACAAGCAAATCGGAATCAATAAAACAGGCGGAGTCGGCTATGTTGACGGATTCCCGCAATTGAAAGAAGGCTCTGCAGCCATTCACAAAAACCCAATCGGCATGATGAAAGTTAAGAAAAACGTGCCGCTTTACAAGATTGACAGCAATGGCGAGCTTTCTGAGTCCGCAGAGCTTAAGAAGGGTTCCTACCGTGTTTATGGTCAATTGAAAGATTACTATAATGTCGGCGGCGCTTATTATGTGAAAAAAGAGGAGAAGGGAATCTCCGTTTATAATGGCAGAATCCTGATCAAATCACCTTTGACTATGTATACACCAGATGGAAAAGTTCACAGAACGCTTAAAAAAGGTGAAGCTGTCAGAGTATTTGATAGAGAAGACGGCAAGTACAATGTTGGAAACGGCTATTATGTAAAAGAAAACAGAAATGCAGTGTACTATGAAGGGATTGCTATGATTAAGCAGGACATCTCTTTAATGAAAGATGGAAAAGTAACGAAAAAACTTAAAAAGGGAAGCATGTACCGTGTGTATGGAGCAGAAGGAAGTAAACTAATGCTCGGCGGCGGACAATATATTGAAGCTGACAAAGCTTCCGTCACATATATTAAGAACTGATTTTGGCGAGAAGCTGCTCCTAAAGGGGCAGCTTTTTCTTCGGTATATTATCCTTCCAGCTGCATACAATCTATTAACCTAGGGTTTGGGAGGACAAGTATATGAAAAGACAGCCGATGAAAGCATTCATCGCGAATCACATAAAACATCACTCATCCATTTATTTATTTGTCTGCGTGCTGTTCATGATGGGGGTTATATTCGGTGCGATTATTGTTAACAGCATGACATTCACACAGAAAGAAGATCTGTTTTTTTACCTCAGCCGATTTTTTGGACAGGTCACGGACGGAAAAGTAGCTGATTCCACCGAAATGTTTCAGCAGAGCTTTATGCATAATGTTAAATATCTCGGGTTGATTTGGATTCTCGGCATTTCCATTATTGGACTTCCTATTATCCTGATCATGCTGTTCCTGAAGGGAATGGTAGTCGGATTTACTGTCGGCTTCCTTGTCAATCAAATGGGCTGGAATGGGTTCATCCTTTCGTTTGTTTCCATCCTCCCTCAAAACATTTTGATCATACCTGGATTTATCGTGCTGAGTGCCGCAGCTATCTCTTTTTCCCTTAAGCTTGCCATGTACGTGTTAAATAAAAAAAGAAACTTGATTGACTCTCCGCTTCAATCCTTCTCTAAGTACGCAGCTGTTTTTGCAGGAATCATTGTTATGATCGCTGGAGCATCCGTCTTGGAAGCATTTGCTTCCCCTGAACTTATGAAGGCGGTCGTACAGATTGTTAATAAATAATAATCGTTTTCATTTTATAATCATTATAATCTTTTAATTGTAATTATTTTAGTTGGAACCCTTTCGCTCTTCTGCTATAATGGTTGAGGAAGCGGCGAGGGAGGAAATCGTTCATGGAAAACCGCATTGACCGGATTAAAAAGCAGCTCCATTCTTCTAGCTATAAGTTAACGCCACAGCGTGAAGCGACCGTTCGGGTTTTGCTCGAACATGAAGAAGACCATCTGAGTGCCGAAGATGTTTACCTCCTCGTTAAGGAAAAATCTCCGGAAATTGGCTTGGCAACGGTCTATCGGACGCTTGAATTACTGACAGAACTGAAAATTATCGATAAAATAAACTTTGGTGATGGTGTATCCCGTTACGATTTGCGGAAAGAGGGAGCAGCTCATTTTCATCACCACTTAGTGTGCATTGAATGTGGAGCAGTAGCTGAAATTGAAGATGACTTGCTTGAAGATGTAGAAGAAATCGTGGAGAGAGATTGGAAGTTTAAAATAATGGACCACCGTCTTACCTTTCACGGAATTTGCGTAAAATGCCAGCAGAAAAAAGAAGATCAGGAACAAAGTGAATAAGAATACATAAGACCTTTCCACCTTAGCGGAAAGGTCTTTTTTCTTTCCCTCCGATTCGTATAAAAGCAAGGCGTTCCGGCATATAATGGAGTATCTAAAAAATGAGACAAGACTTCGGAGGCCCTCATGAAACGATATTTGCAAGCGGGAGTAGACATGTTTAAAGTATTCATTGTCTTTACTGGATTTACGATTCTCTTCTACTATGCTATTATTTGGATTAACTTAGAGTATCAGGATTACCATCGGTATGATCCTCCTGAAGGATCGGCGCTGAAGGTAACAAAGATGGTGGAGAATCAGCCAGATCAGTGGCTGAGCCGTCTTTTCTTCTTTTATTCAGATGGGGAGTAGAGGAATGTGAATGATCAGCTAAAAGATTTCATTCATTACATGGTCGTAGAACGGGGTTTATCGCATAACACCGTTGTTTCCTATGAGAGAGATTTGAAAAATTATCTGCGGTTTTTGACTGAGCAGGAATTGGACAGCCTGAATAAGGTGTCAAGAGTCCATATTATTCAATTTTTAAAGATGCTTAAAGAGAGCAGCAAATCGAGCAAAACAATTGCCCGCCATGTTGCTTCAATTAGGGCGTTTCATCAATTTTTGCTTCGTGAAAGAGCGGTTGATCAGGATCCTTCTGTCCACATTGAAACACCCCAGGTTGAACGGACGCTTCCTAAAGTTTTATCCCTGCAGGAAGTAGAGAAACTTATGGACACCCCGTTAATGAATTCACCTTTTGGATACAGAGACAAAGCGATGCTTGAGCTTTTGTATGCTACCGGAATACGGGTAAGCGAGATGACGCAGCTTAATTTAGCTGATGTTCATTTAGAAATGGGCTTTATTCGCTGCTTCGGCAAAGGCAGCAAAGAACGAATTGTGCCGATCGGACGGACAGCGGCCGGTTCAATTCAAGATTATTTGGAAAAAGGCCGCGTTAAGCTTGCCAGCAGGAAAGAAAAAACGGATGCTCTCTTTCTAAATCATCACGGCAAGCGCATTACAAGGCAGGGTTTCTGGAAGAATCTCAAGAAAATTTCTCTGGAAGCTGGAATTCAAAAGGAATTGACTCCCCATACATTAAGGCACTCATTTGCGACGCACCTGCTCGAAAATGGAGCCGATTTGAGGGCAGTTCAGGAAATGCTGGGTCACGCAGATATTTCTACCACGCAAATCTATACACATGTGTCGAAAACAAGATTAAAAGATGTGTATCAGCAGTTTCATCCAAGAGCGTAAACCCCCTTGCTTTAATAAGGGGGTTTTTTCTATATGTCTTACGATCTTTGACATTCTTCTCCAAATTAAAGGAATACTGCTTATATACGGGATTAAGATTGTCAGGTTGTTTGTAACCGGTTTATAATGAGGTTGTCAGACTTCTGACAGGATGGCTTCGTTATGAAAAAATCCCGATTTTGAGGAGGGTTTCTATGAGTAACTATACATATAAAAGGGTGTTTGTTATCGTCCTTGATTCAGTTGGCATCGGGGAAGCACCGGATGCAAAAGAATTCAACGATGAAGGCGCGGATACATTAGGTCACATAGCTGAAAAAATGAACGGGCTGAATATGCCGAATATGGCAAAGCTCGGACTTAGCAGTATTCGAGAAATTAAAGGAATTCCGGTGCCGGAGCAGCCAAAGGCTTTTTATACGAAAATGCAGGAGGCGTCAAGCGGTAAAGATACGATGACCGGGCATTGGGAGATCATGGGGCTGAACATCAGCGAGCCTTTCCAGGTATTTCCGGAAGGCTTTCCGAAAGAATTGACTGATCAGCTTGAAAAGGAAACAGGAAGAAAAATCATTGGAAACAAGCCGGCTTCCGGGACAGAAATTCTCGACGAGCTGGGCGAACAGCATGTGAAAACGGGAGATTTAATTGTGTACACCTCCGCGGATTCCGTTCTGCAAATTGCCGCTCACGAAGAGATTGTTCCGATTGACGAATTATATGATATTTGCGAGAAGGCAAGAAAGCTGACTATGACTGAGCCGTTTAAATTAGGACGTGTCATTGCAAGACCGTTCATCGGGGAACCGGGAAATTGGACAAGAACATCAAACAGACATGATTACGCGTTAAAGCCATTTGGCAGAACGGTATTGGATGAGCTGAAGGATGCGGATTACGATGTAATCGCCATCGGGAAAATCTCCGATATTTATGACGGGGAAGGGATTACAGACTCCATCAGAACGAAGTCAAACATGGATGGGATGGACCAATTTATTGAAGTGATGGACCGTCCATTCACCGGCATCAGCTTTCTGAACCTTGTTGACTTTGATGCCCTGTTTGGCCATCGCCGCGATCCTGAAGGATATGGAAAAGCACTTGAGGAGTTCGATGCACGTCTTCCTGAGGTTTTTGAAAAATTAACTGAAGATGATTTGCTCATGATTACGGCGGATCATGGAAATGATCCGATTCATCACGGAACCGACCATACGAGAGAATACGTTCCTTTATTGGCTTACAGTCCGCGGATGAGTCAAGGCGGAGAAATACCGGTTAGAAAAACATTTGCTGATCTTGGAGCTTCAATCGCAGACAATTTCCAGGTGCAAATGCCTGAATACGGAACAAGCTTTTTAAAAGAGATAAAAGAGGAGGGATAAGCGGTATGAATGAAATGAGCACAGCAGCGGATTATATCCAGTCGAAAATCGGTCAGGCGCCGGAAATCGGGTTAATCCTCGGATCGGGACTTGGGGTCTTAGCAGATGAAATTGAGGAAGCGGTAAAAATGCCTTACGAGGACATACCTGGATTTCCTGTTTCCACCGTTGAAGGACATGCAGGCCAGCTTGTATATGGCAAGTTGAGAGGCGCGAACGTTATTGCCATGCAGGGCAGGTTCCACTTTTATGAAGGGTACGATATGCAAAAGGTTGTCCTGCCGGTACGTGTGATGAAGCAGATTGGAATTAAAACGCTAATCGTTACGAACGCAGCAGGCGGTATCAACGAAGAATTTGAGCCGGGCGACCTGATGCTGATCCGTGATCACATCAACAATATGGGAACCAATCCATTGATTGGCCCGAACGATAAAGAACTCGGTGTTCGTTTTCCTGACCTTTCACAGGCTTACAGCAGGGATCTGCTCGGTTTAGCAAAGGAAACGGCAAACGAGTTGGACATCAAAATCCAGGAAGGTGTTTATGTAGCCAATACTGGCCCCGTTTACGAAACTCCTGCAGAAATTAAAATGCTGAGAGTTCTGGGGGGAGATGCAGTAGGAATGTCGACCGTACCTGAAGTGATTGCGGCTCGGCATGCAGGTCTGAATGTCCTTGGCATTTCATGTATATCCAATATGGCTGCCGGAATTTTGGATCAGCCTTTATCCCATGATGAAGTAATCGAAACAACAGAGAAGGTGAAATCCAACTTCTTAAGCCTTGTAAAAGGGGCAGTTGAAAAAATTGTGGAAGCGGGTGCAACAGCATGAGAATGGTCGATTTGATTCAAAAAAAGCGCGATGGATATGAGCTCACAACAGAGGAAATCAACTATCTCGTTGAGGGATATACAAATGGGGATATTCCGGATTATCAAGTAAGCGCCTTTACGATGGCAGTGTTTTTCCAGAACATGACGGCAAAAGAACGCGCCGACTTGACAATGGCCATGGTTCATTCCGGTGAAACGATCAGTTTGAAGGAAATTGAAGGAATCAAAGTAGACAAGCACTCAACGGGCGGCGTTGGGGATACAACGACATTAGTGCTCGGCCCGCTTGTAGCAGCAGTAGGCGTGCCAGTTGCGAAAATGTCAGGAAGAGGACTTGGCCACACAGGCGGAACAATTGATAAGCTTGAAGCGGTACCCGGCTTCCATACCGAAATTGAGAATGATGAATTTATTCGTTTAGTAAACAAGAATAAGCTTGCCGTTATAGGACAGAGCGGCAATTTAACACCAGCGGATAAAAAGCTTTATTCATTAAGAGATGTTACCGCAACTGTTAATAGCATCCCGCTTATTGCGAGCTCCATCATGAGCAAAAAAATTGCTGCAGGCGCAGACGCGATCGTTCTTGATGTTAAAACAGGATCAGGGGCTTTCATGAAGGAATTGGAAAAATCCAAAGAGCTTGCTCAATCCATGGTTGAAATCGGGAATGAAGTCGGCCGCAGAACGATGGCCGTCATTTCTGATATGAGCCAGCCGCTTGGTCTTGCTATCGGAAATGCGCTGGAAATCAAAGAAGCGATTGATACGCTCAATGGAGAAGGCCCGGAGGACTTGCAGGAGCTTTGCATGACGCTCGGCAGCTACATGGTTTATCTTGCAGAAAAAGCTTCAAGCCTTGAAGAAGCGAGAACACTTCTTCAGGAAGCGATTGACAGCGGAAAAGCGATTGAAACCTTTAAAACATTCCTGGAGGCTCAAGGCGGTGATGCATCAGTCGTTGACCGCCCTGAAGACCTTCCGAAAGCGTCATTCATAACAGAGCTTGAAGCAAAAGAAGACGGATACGTCAGCGAAATCGCTGCCGATGCTGTTGGAACAGCTGCTATGTGGCTAGGTGCAGGAAGAGCAACGAAGGAATCCGTTATTGATTTGGCTGTAGGACTTGTCCTGAATAAAAAAATCGGTGATCAAGTAATGAAGGGTGAATCCCTCGTGACCATCCACAGCAATCAGGAAGATATAAAAGAAGTAAGGGAAAAGCTTTACGATAGCATCAAACTGAGCTCTGAAAAAGTCGATGCGCCAAAGCTGATCTATGCAACGATAACCGAATAATTTCTGAAGCGAAGGGTCAATGATCCTTCGCTTTTTTCTTTTCCCCCAGTTTTAGTTACTGAATATTTGTGCCTTCCTTATAGTAGAACCTATCGAAACCTCAAATAACGGATCTACCTTTTTCATAAACCTGGATGTATAATCCCGCCCGGATTGGAGAAAATGGACTGTATCTTAATTGGGAGGGTTTGGAAATGAAAAAAAGTTTTTCCATGCTATTAATTGTTTGCTTCCTTTGTACGATTGCACAAGGAGCATTTGCAAAAGAAAACAGCCTGAATTTGGCGCCGCAGGCAAAGTCTGCTGTGCTGATTGAGCGGGATACAGGCAAAATCCTCTATGAAAAAAATAGTGATGAACAGCTTCCGCCGGCAAGTATGACGAAAATCATGACGATGATTCTTATTATGGATGCATTTGATAAGGGGAATCTGAAGCTATCGGATAAAATCAGAACAAGCGAATATGCGGCTTCCATGGGAGGATCACAAATTTTCCTTGAGCCGGGAGAAGAAATGACAGCTGATGAAATGCTTAGAGGGATTGCAATCGGTTCAGGAAATGACGCATCCGTCGCGATGGCTGAGCATCTTGGTGGTTCAGAGGATGGATTTGTTGAGCTGATGAATAAGAAAGCTGCTGAACTCGGACTGAAAAACACCCATTTTGAAAATACAACCGGCTTGCCTGAAAAAGGACATTACAGCACGGCCCATGACATGGCGGTTATGGGGAAGGAGCTTTTGAAATATGAAAATATTACAAAGTATACAGGGAAATATGAAGATTACTTAAGAACGGATACAGATAAGAAATTCTGGCTTGTCAATACGAACCGGCTTGTAAAATTCTATCCTGGAGTAGATGGGGTGAAAACCGGCTTTACGAATGAAGCGAAATATTGTCTGACAGCTACTGCGAAAAAAGGGAACATGAGAGTGATTGCCGTCGTAATGGGCGCAGAAACGCCAAAGGACCGGAACAATCAAGTAACAAAGATGCTTGATTATGCTTTCAGTCAATATGAAACCCATCCGCTCTATAAGAGAAGTGAAGTAATCGGCGTTCAAAAAGTAAGCAAAGGCAGCGATCAAACCGTAAATCTTGTGACATCTGAGCCGATCTCTCTTCTTACAAAAAAGGGAGAAAATACGAAAAACATTACAAAAGAGGTTATCCCTAAAAAGAACCTGGCTGCTCCTTTGAAAAAAGGGGATGTTCTTGGAATGCTCGTCCTGAAAAAAGACGGAGCGGTAGTAGCGAAAAGTCCGCTCATGGCCGAAAAGGATATTAAAACGGCAAGCTGGTGGTCCTTATTCAAACGGGTCATGTCGGACTTTACAAAAGCTGGCTGATTGTGCCGAAAGACCACTAGTTTTGTCAAGGGGCAGGAAAACGCCTAAGGAAAAACGAAAGACTCATACAAGCACTGAACAAGGAGGAATTGCAGATGAGTCTAGCCGTTGAACTTAGCGTTCGAGAATCTGTGCTGTGCATTCGTCTATCGGGTGAATTAGATCATCACAGTACGGACGAATTACGGTCAAAGGTGAATGAAATTTTAGAAGAGGGCCAAGTGAAACATATCATCCTGAACCTTGGAAACCTCATGTTTATGGACAGTTCGGGTCTTGGTGTCATCCTGGGCCGTTATAAGCAAATTAAGCAGCGCGGGGGAGAAATGGTTGTATGCTCCATTTCCCCGTCGATTCAGCGTCTCTTTGATATGTCGGGTCTGTTTAAAATTGTCCGTTTGGAAGAAGATGAAGAAAAAGCGCTTCAGACATTGGGGGTGGCTTCATAATGAAAAATCAAATGGAGCTGCAGTTTTCAGCCCTTAGCCAAAATGAATCTTTCGCAAGAGTAACGATCGCTGCATTCATTGCCCAGCTTGATCCAACAATGGATGAGCTGACGGAAATTAAAACGGTCGTATCTGAAGCTGTTACAAATGCGATTATTCACGGCTACAACAATGATCCGAGCGGTATCGTCTATATTACGGCCTCTTTAGAGGAGGAAGTCGTCCAGCTTACCATCCGTGATGAAGGGATGGGCATTCATGATCTGGAAGAAGCAAGACAGCCTCTTTTTACAACGAAACCTGAGCTTGAACGGTCCGGAATGGGTTTTACCATAATGGAGAATTTTATGGATGATATTCAAGTGGAATCAGCCCCTTCTCTAGGGACATCGGTTAAATTGACAAAGCATTTATCGAAAAGTAAAGCTTTGGTTAATTAAGGAGACGAGCCATGGATGTGGAGGTTAAGAACGAACAGAAGAACGTTCAGTTAAAAGACCACGAGGTGAAAGAGCTGATTTTAAAAAGTCAGCAGGGTGACCAGCAAGCGAGGGACACAATCGTTCAGCGCAACATGAGACTCGTCTGGTCGGTCGTCCAAAGATTTTTAAACCGCGGCTATGAGCCGGATGATCTTTTTCAGATTGGCTGCATCGGCCTTCTTAAATCAGTAGATAAATTTGATTTGTCCTACGATGTCCGGTTCTCTACGTATGCGGTGCCGATGATTATCGGTGAAATTCAGCGCTTTATACGGGATGACGGAACGGTAAAGGTCAGCCGGTCGCTTAAAGAGCTTGGAAATAAAATCAGGCGTGCAAAGGACGAATTATCCAAAACATTGGGCAAGGTGCCGACAGTCACAGAAATTGCTGCTCATCTTGAGATATCACCTGAAGAGGTTGTTTTAGCACAAGAAGCTGTCAGAGCTCCTTCCTCCATTCATGAAACAGTTTATGAAAACGATGGGGATCCCATCACATTGCTTGATCAAATAGCGGATCATACCGATTCAAAATGGTTTGATAAAATTGTCCTAAAGGAAGCGATCGAGGGCCTCGATGAAAGAGAAAAACTGATTGTGTATTTGAGGTACTATAAAGATCAGACTCAATCTGAAGTGGCAGAGAGGCTTGGGATATCACAGGTTCAAGTATCGAGACTGGAAAAGAAAATATTAAGTCAGATGAAAAGTCTGATGGGCGGATAGCCGCAAAAAAAGTGAATCCTCTGGATTTGCTTTTTTTTGTGCTCGTTTCTAATTTAGATGAACTAAAACTGTTTAGGCTGATTGGAGCTGATGGCGAGACTCCTTTGGAGCAGCCAGACAAATGGGACGCGCAGGCGCTTAGTGCGGGGAGGGAGCGTGAATTAGCCATTCACTGAAGCGAAGTTTACGAAGACAGCTTTTTGTTTAAATGGTAATTTGTGTATATAAGCTCTGTCTGCATGTTTAAAGGACGTACATAGCATACTACTTATACACTGAGTATCATCATGGGATGTGAAGAAAGTGGCTAAAACGGTTTACATAAGGCTGAGGCATCGGATTCAAACGGCCCCTGAGACGTCCTTAGTTTTAGCGGATTTAGCTCAGGTAATCGATTCGGAGGAAGATTCTTCATTAAAAAAAATTGATGTATATAAAGTGACGGCCGGGGACCGGAATATGGTCGTTGTGGATGTTATGCATGTCATTAAAATGATCAGAAGAGCAGAGCCGAATGCAGAAATCCAATCCATCGGCCCAACGCAAACAGTTGTGGAAATTGTTTACGAGAGAAAAAAGAGGAAGCTCATTTATTTAATTCTCGTTTGGATGCTTCTGTTTGTTGGAGCCGCAATGGCCATCATCAATTTTCACGAGGATGTGAGCATGCAGGCGGTGCATCAAAAGCTGTACTTCATGCTGACAGGCCACAGACTTGAAAAACCGCTGCTGCTCCAAATTCCTTATTCCATAGGTTTGGGACTGGGAATGATTTTATTTTTTAATCATGTGTTTAAAAAACGCATTAATGAAGAACCGAGTCCGCTTGAAGTCGAGATGTTCAAGTATCAAATGGATTTGGATCAATACGTTGCAATGAATGAAAACAAAGAAAGTGTGAAAAAACTGCATGATCATTAGCATGCTGTTCATTATTTTTTTGGGTTTATCCTGGGGCTTCGCTGTCGGAGCGGGATTTGTTGCATTTCTTGCTGTTCTTGGGATTATTCCCAGGCTGAGCCAGCTGACGAAAACAATGACCTTTATTCAAACATACGAATGGAGCGTGGTGACCGGTGCAGCAGCAGGCGGATGGATGAGCTTGAGAAATACAGTTTTGAATCTTCCCTCATTTTTCTCGGTGCCAATTGGGTTAATGGATGGAATGTTCATTGGTCTTTTGGCAGCAGCCCTTACTGAGGTGCTGAATGTACTGCCGATTCTTGCAAAACGAATTGGCATTGCTGAACAGATTCTGATCATGCTTATGGCCATCGTACTCGGTAAAGTATGCGGATCGCTCTATCATTGGATATTTTTTGTGGATCAGTAAAGGAGGAAACAGAATGTCAAAGCTAAAAGATCATTATTCAGATAACATTAAAGCTTATCAGCCGAAGCCGAATTACTTTCTAAATTGTGTCAAAGCTTTTGTCGTCGGCGGGATTATTTGTGTCATAGGCCAGGCCATCAGCAATTTCTATATGACCTTTTTCAATTTCACAGAGGATACGGTCGGAAATCCTACGGTAGCAACCTTAATTCTTATTTCCGCCGTGTTAACGGGAATTGGAATCTATGACCGGATCGGCCAGTTTGCAGGTGCAGGATCTGCGGTTCCGGTTACTGGATTTGCAAACTCAATGACGAGTGCAGCCCTTGAGCATAAAAGTGAAGGATTAGTGCTTGGAGTTGCAACAAATATGTTCAAGCTTGCGGGAAGTGTCATCGTATTCGGTACAGTAGCCGCTTATATCGTAGGAATTATCCGCTATTTCTTCGGCATGCTGATAGGATCGTAAGGAGGATAAGTCATGAAACTGACTGGAAAGCAAACCTGGATTTTTCAAAATAATGTATTTGTCACCTCCGTCGGAACGGCAGTCGGACCGAAAGAAGCGAAAGGCCCTCTTGGCAATCTTTTTGATGAAACACATGATGACCTTCATTGCGGGGCAGACAACTGGGAGCTTGCGGAGCGCAAACTGATGGAGCAGGCCATTGGCCATTCACTGAGTAAAGCAGGCTTAAATGCAGACCAGATTGACTTTATGCTTGCCGGGGATTTATTGAATCAAAATGTAACCTCAAACTATACTGCAAGGCACATGGGAATTCCATTTATTTGTATGTTCGGAGCATGCTCCACATCGATGGAGACCGCAGCACTTGGATCTTTGCTCGTCGACGGAGGATATGCTAACAAGGTGATTGCTGCAACAAGCAGTCATAATGCAACTGCTGAGCGCCAATTTAGAAATCCTACTGAATATGGCGGACAGAAGCCGGATACATCCACATCAACCGTAACCGGGTCTGGTGCCATGCTTATTACAAATGAGCCCAGTGAAATCCGGATTACAGCTGCCACTATCGGTAAAGTGCAGGATTTAGGAATAAAGGATGCGAACGACATGGGTTCTGCTATGGCACCCGCAGCAGCCGATACAATACAGCGGCATTTGGAAGACATGAACCGGACACCGGAAGATTATGATTTGATTTTAACAGGTGACTTGTCCGGAGTCGGAAGCCCGATCCTAATCGACCTCCTTAAAGAAGAAGGCATTCAGATTTCATCAAAGCATCAGGATTGCGGTCTTCTTGTGTACCGTCCTGATCAGAATGTATTTGCTGGAGGAAGCGGGTGTGCCTGCTCAGCAGTTGTTACTTACGGTCATATTTTTAATGAAATGAAGGCTGGAAATCTGAATCGTGTTCTTGTAGTCGCGACAGGAGCACTGCTAAGCCCGACAATGATTCAGCAAAAGGAATCGATTCCAACCATTGCTCACGGAGTAGTGTTTGAACGAACTGCAGGAGGGATGGCGTGATGGAATATGTACTCGCATTCGTTTGCGGAGGATTGATTTGTGTGGTGGGGCAAATTCTTTTGGATAAGTTCAAATTGACCCCAGCTCATGTAATGAGTTCCTTTGTTGTAATCGGGGCGATTCTCGATGGGTTTGGGATATATGATAACTTTATCGATTTTGCTGGAGCTGGAGCGACTGTGCCGATCACATCGTTCGGACATTCCCTCCTGCATGGAGCGATGGAGCAGGCGGATGAACATGGGTTTATCGGAATTGCTATGGGAATATTTGAACTGACGTCAGCGGGTATCTCATCTGCAATACTTTTCGCCTTTATCGTAGCGGTTATCTTTAAACCGAAGGGGTAGGATGCACTCATGAAAAGGAAGGTCATATTGGTGACAGATGGAGACGTTTACGCGGCCAAAACCATCGCCTATACAGCCGAGCAGATAGGCGGGCGCTGGATTTCGCAGTCCCAGGGAAATCCATCGTTACTTACAGGGAAAGAATTGGTCGCTTTGATCCTGCAAACACCATATGATCCGGTCTTTGTTCTATTTGATGATTGCGGAATGCCTGGTGAAGGCCCCGGGGAGAAGGCAATGATGTATGTGGCCAGGCACCCGTCCATTCAGGTGCTGGGCGTCATCGCAGTCGCTGCTAAAACGAGACAATCAGATTGGGCAAGAGTTGATGTATGTATAGACCGCGATGGGGAACTGACCGGGCGTGGAGTCGATAAAAGCGGGATTCAGGAACTGGATGACGGAAGAATTAACGGCGATACAGTCTATAGTCTGGACCGGCTCGACATTCCAATCATAGTTGGCATAGGCGACATAGGAAAAATGGCCAGAAGAGATGATGTCAGAAGAGGGGCGCCGATAACAATGAAGGCGGCTGAACTTATTTTGGAAAGGAATGGGATAGATGCCCGGAAATCTAAAGAGTGAATCGCCGATTTCACCCAAGCTTTATGAAAATGAAAACTATTTTAAAGAATACGTTGGGATGGGAACGAGCTTTGACCTGGGGGTAAGAAAATTTACCATCATGGGCAAGGGAGTCAATCTTTACTATGTAACGGGTTTATGCGACTCCCAGTATCTGATGCTTTTGCTGACGGCACTTTCTGAGATCAATGACACGGACCAGGATCTGGATAAGTTTAAGGAAATTGTTGAGAACCGCCTCGTTCATCAGCAGGTAACGAAAGTACAAACCATTCAAAAAACAGTTACAGAAGTTCTGTCTGGACTCGTTGCCATCATGCTTGAGGGCGCAGACTACGCTCTTGTAGTAGATGTTCGGAGCTATCCTGGAAGGAACCCGGAAGAACCTGATACGGAGAAGGTCGTCAGGGGAGCGAGGGACGGTTTTGTCGAGAACATAATAGTCAACACAGCTTTAATCAGAAGACGGGTGCGCGATGAGCGGCTGAGATATGAGTTAATTAAAGTTGGAGAACGCTCTAAGACGGATGTATGTGTTGCATATATAGAGGATATTGCAAGCAAAGACCTGGTTGATCTGATCAAAAAAGAATTAAAGGAGATTCAAGTAGATGGAATTACGATGGGAGATAAAACGGTTGAAGAATTTCTTGTGAAACAGGGATTCAATCCATTTCCTATGGTTCGGTATACAGAAAGAGCGGATGTGGCAGCAAATCATTTAGTAGAAGGTCATGTCATTGTGATCGTAGACACTTCTCCGAGCGTCATCATTACTCCTACCACACTCTTCCATCACGTTCAGCATGCGGAGGAATATCGCCAGGCTCCAGCAATTGGAACATTTTTGCGCTGGATTCGTTTTCTGGGCATCTTATCTTCCACATTTCTGCTGCCCTTCTGGTTTCTATTTATCCTGGAACCGTCGCTGCTCCCAAAAAGCTTATCGTTCGTAGGACCAAATGAGCAGACGAACATTCCTGCCGTTGCTCAAATTTTTTTAGCGGATTTCGGAATTGAATTCCTGCGGATGGCAGCCATCCATACTCCAACCGCTCTATCTACAGCCATGGGACTGATTGCGGCAGTACTAATCGGACAAATTGCTATTGACGTCGGATTGTTTGTCCCCGAAGTCATTTTATATGTTTCCATTGCAGCAATCGGGAGCTTCACAACACCAAGCTATGAACTTAGCGTCGCCAACAAGATTGTCCGTCTGCTGCTGCTCGCAGTAACCGCTATTTTCCATGTGAAGGGATTTATTATTGGTGTGACCGCTTTTATTTTGTACCTTGCATCAACAAAAACACTGAATACTCCTTACTTGTGGCCGTTTCTTCCATTTAACGCTGCCGCTTTTAAACAGATCGCGATTCGCACCTCTGTGCCGGGAGCGAAGCTGCGGCCAAGCATCGTTCATCCTCAGGACATCATGAGACAACGCAAATAAAAATGAGCATTGAATCCTGCCAATAATTGTGATAATGTATGTTTAATTCTTTAAAGGGCTTTTACAAAAAGCAGTTGATAACCGTATGTTGTTGGCTGCTTTTTTCCTTTATCGGGCATAAACGGGCATAACCGTCCCCGCCTCAGGACTATAAAAAAGAAATGACAGGCTGGGAATGACAATGATGAGGGATTCACTTTATTGCAGATAGAAAGAGGGAATGAACGGTGTATCTACACGGTACGAGCAAAATTAACAATTTGGGTCATCTCGAAATCGGCGGAGTCGACACAGTCGCAATTGCCGAGCAATACGGTACGCCTGTATATGTGTACGATGTGGAACTGATCCGCAAGCGCGCCCGCCAATTTAAACAGGCTTTTGAGAATGAAAACGTCAAAGCTCAGGTAGCATATGCCAGTAAGGCATTCTCATCTGTTGCTATGTTTCAGCTTGTACAGGAAGAAGGCCTTTCCCTGGATGTTGTATCTGCAGGAGAACTTTATACAGCTTTACGAGCAGGTTTTTCTCCGGAAAAAATTCATTTCCACGGGAACAATAAGAGTGAAGAAGAGCTCAAAATGGCGATGGAGGCAGGCATTGGCTGCATCGTGGTCGACAACTTCTATGAAATCCATCTCATAGCAGAACTTGCAAAGGTTAACAAGCAGACGGTTTCTGTCCTGCTCCGTGTCACTCCTGGAGTTGAAGCCCACACTCACGATTACATAACAACAGGGCAGGAGGATTCCAAATTCGGTTTTGACCTGCAGAACGGGCAGATTGAGCGTGCAATGGAAAT
This sequence comes from Metabacillus flavus, assembly GCF_018283675.1. Taxonomy (NCBI): domain Bacteria; kingdom Bacillati; phylum Bacillota; class Bacilli; order Caryophanales; family Bacillaceae; genus Metabacillus; species Metabacillus flavus. The sequence goes on along the minus strand of NZ_JAGVRK010000001.1, from coordinate 2,324,774 downwards.
TGTGCTTGCCGATTCAAGCTTTAACCTTTTGGGCGTTCACTGCCATATTGGGTCTCAAATCTTTGATGGGGCAGGGTTTGTCCTCGCTGCAGAAAAGATTTTCAAGAAAATAAAAGAGTGGAAGGGATCTTTTGGCTTCGTCCCATCGGTTGTAAACCTCGGCGGAGGCTTTGGAATCCGCTATACCTCAGAAGACGAGCCTCTTCATCCTGCTTCTTATGTTGAACAAATGATTCAAGCGGTAAAAGCACAGTCCAAGCTTCTTGAGATGGAAATTCCGGAAATATGGATTGAGCCTGGCCGTTCGCTTGTAGGGGATGCCGGTACTACTTTGTACACCATCGGCTCAAGGAAGGAAGTTCCAAACATCCGCGAATACATTGCAGTAGATGGCGGAATGAGTGATAACATCCGCCCGGCTCTGTATCAGGCAAAATATGAAGCTGCCCTTGCAAACCGAATGAATGACGCCTGTTCGAAAGAAGTTTCCATAGCAGGCAAATGCTGCGAAAGCGGTGACATGCTTTTATGGGATATCGAACTTCCTGAAACCTCGGCGGGGGATCTGCTGGCTGTTTTCTGCACGGGGGCTTACGGATATTCAATGGCGAATAATTACAACCGGATTGCCAGACCGCCAGTCGTTTTTGTAGAGAATGGAGAAGCTCAGCTTGTTATCAGAAGAGAATCGTTTGAGGATCTGCTGAAGCTTGACCTTCCGCTGTCAGCGAAGGTAAGGTAATTGGATGTGACAAAATTTGTCAGATTATAGATTATCGATAATAAATATTGGGTTTTCGATAATAAATAAGCAAAGAAATCCCCCAGGCAGTGGTTTGCCTGGGGGTTTCTTCCGTTTATTATGCGTTTTGCTGTCCGCCGGTGAAAATCGAGACAATGGCGTTCCACAAGGCAGCGAAAAATTGAATAACTTGGTCGATAAAATTTTTACCTTCCTCAGAATCAAGGAATTTCGTAATCTTTTCTTTCGCCTGATCCAGCTGCTGGCTTACCTGATTCCAATCAATATTGGCATCTTTCATTTTATTAAACAATGAAATCAGGCTGTTGATTTCTTCTTCGGTTAAGGTAATTCCAAGTTCTTTTGCTGCATTTTCAATCATCGTGCGCAGCTCTTCATCATTTGCCGGCACGCCGTTTTTTGCTACTTCTTCTTTCACCTTCGCCATAAGAGCAGAAGCGTTTTCCTGGCCATGTTTTTGGCCAAGTTCTGAAGTTGTGACCAGTTCTTCGTTTGCTACTTGCTTAACATCTTCAGGGATAACTTCATCTGAGCTTACTTCATAAGCTTTAATCAAACCTGTCAAAGCAGCGGTTCCGGATACTTCAATTGGTGCAGTAACCTGAACATTGGCATCCTTTACACCAGCTGTCATTAGTGCGTTCAAATACATTTCATCTGTAATGACATTAATGTTTTTCGTTTTTACTTCAAGACCAGAGCCTGCCTTTTCAATCGTAATGGATGAAGAGGAGAGAGCTTTTGTTCCAATTTGGCTTTTCGGAATATATTGGCCAAGATATTTATGTTCTTCTTTGTTTGAAACCGTAACTGTCTGGGCATCTTCTGGTGCATTTAAATCCTGCAATACGGTTTGTTTTTGCTCCGGAGTAAGATTTTCTCCAAGCGTAACAATAACATCCCCGACAGCGGCATCTGCCAGTCCGATCTGGGGAACGGCGATCATGCACGCGGCAAGCATCGCTGCAAATACTTTCTTCAAGTAAATACCCTCCTTTAAAGGTAAAAAGATCTTGCGGGTCACCACACCATTATAGCCGTTTTCATTTGGACGTCATAGCATATTTTTTTCCAAAGTCTATTTTCCGGCGGGATAAGGGACTTCAAAAGCGTTAGACGGAGTGAGGGAGAAGAAAGTTTCACTTGGAGAAAAATCGTCACTTTTTATGTCATTCTTCTTTTGTGCTATAATATGGCTGATTAACTCTAAAGGAGAGATTACAATGGCTAAAAAAGGATACATACAAATGGAAAACGGAGAAAAAATCGAGTTCGATCTTTTCCCTGCAGAAGCACCTAATACAGTAGCTAATTTTGAAAAATTGGCGAACGAAGGATTTTATAACGGTGTTACATTTCACCGTGTAATCCCTGGTTTTGTTTCACAAGGAGGAGATCCTACTGGAACCGGTGCCGGCGGCCCTGGATACAGCATTGATTGCGAAACTGAAGGGAATCCGCATAAGCACGAAGAGGGAAGCCTGTCGATGGCACATGCTGGAAAAAACACAGGCGGAAGCCAGTTTTTCATTGTACATGAGCCACAGCCTCATCTAAACGGGGTTCACACGGTTTTCGGTAAAGTAACATCAAACGTTGCGGCTGCGAAAGCCATGAAAAATGGTGACAAAATGGAAAAAGTAGAAGTGTTCGAAGCGTAATATTTCAACAGGGAGGGGCTGCTGGCCTCTCTTTTTTTTTTGCCTTTTTACCAATTATTGATGATTGATAGAGGCGTTGGAATGTAATTAAATTATAAGAGTAATCAGCTGGGTTACAAAAAACTAAATACATATTCAGGGGGAAATATCGTGTTAAAGAAATTGATTCCATCTGCTTTGGCATTATCCTTAATTTTGCCTGCAGCCGCCTCTGCAGCAAGTACATACACCGTGGTAAAAGGGGATAGTCTTTGGAAAATAGCAGCTAAAACAAAAACAGGTGTATCTGAATTGGTTCAGGCCAATCCTCAGCTGAAAAACCCGGACCAGATCACAGCTGGCCAAAAGATCAATATTCCTGCTAATGTTGAGGCATCAACTGAGGCAGAAGTTGTTTCCCTGGTTAACAAAGAGAGAGCGAAGGCAGGGTTAAAGCCTCTTGCGGTTGATTGGGAGTTAGCAAGAGTAGCAAAATATAAATCTCAGGATATGCACGACCGCCATTATTTTGACCACAACAGCCCCACATTCGGAACTCCTTTTAATATGATGAAAACCTTCGGTATCAAATATAAGACAGCTGGAGAGAACATTGCACAGGGCCAGACAAGTGCTCAGGCCGTGATGACAGCGTGGATGAACAGTTCAGGTCATAGAGCCAATATCCTGAATTCTTCCTATACTCATATCGGAGTCGGTTATGTGAAGGACGGAAACTACTGGACTCAAGCATTTATCAGTAAGTAAGAGAGAGGGCTGTTTGCCTCTCTATTTTTATATTGGGAGCAGGCTTTGTCGAAAGGTCGATATTTCAAAATTTCGGTCGATATATTTGAAAAATAGCCGATAAATGAAATTAATAGCCGATAAATGAAATTAATAGCCGATATATCAAAATCATGGTCGATATACGTTCTAAAGCAGCCTGCCGGTTCAATATCTCTTCTGGTTATCTGCTGGATTTGAGTTTTCCGCTTAGCTTTTCCACCAGATTTGGAATTTCATCCAGAACATCAATTGCATAATCAGCCGAACCATCCCCGTTTCTGCCGTTTCTCTTCCACATCGTTTTCATGCCTGCTTCCCGGGCAGCTTTCACATCGTTCTCGATATGATCTCCAATAAAAATACTCTCTTCTGGTAAAACATGCAATTTCTCTAATCCTCTATTGAAAATTTCCGGATCAGGTTTTCTTACGCCTTCCCACTCTGAAAGTAAAATGACCTCTAAATACTCCTCGATCCCTAGCGCATGAATATTCCGCAGCTGAAACGCTCCGTGACCATTTGAAATGATTCCAAGTGAATAGGCAGACAATGAACGCAGCAAAGAATGAAGATTACAAAACGGCACACAGCTAAAGTGGAAAAATTCCACATAATCGTTAAGAAGCGCTTCCCATGAAATTAACTCGATATCAAATTCTTTAACGAGCTGCTGATAAACCTTGTCTTTCCACATATACCCGCCTGCGTCCAATTCAATGAATCTTTTACAATAATGATCGATCGGAATTTTCGCCAGGTATTGAATAAGCCGGTAATATTGATTTTCTATAAACCTTTCAACGGAGGCATCTCGGTTCAGAAGGGTATTATCCAAATCAAAAAAAATAGCTTTTATCAAGCATGCCACTTCCTTTCAAAATTAACTATTCCATGAAAACAGCTGAATCCCTTCTTTTCATATCTGCTTTACAATTGCAAAAATTCTTTTTAAAGGCTAAAATAGCTTCAAGACAATTAAATACTATGATTATCCTTCGGGGCAGGGTGGAATTCCCTACCGGCGGTGATGAAGCGCAATGCTTCAAAGTCCGTGACCCGGTGGCGCATGCCAGCGGTGGATCCAGTGAGATTCTGGAGCCGACAGTTAAAGTCTGGATGGGAGAAGGATCGAACGTGCTATTTCAGCGACGGGTATTGTAAATTCTGAAAATATGGAGTTTCCTTACTCTTATTTGATATGCCTTCGTGACTATTCCAGCCCCGAAATTCGTTTCGGGGCTTTTTATTATGTTTATAAAGGGGGGATACAAGCATGCAGGATGAATCGTTTATGCGGCTTGCTTTGGAACTTGCTCAGCAGGGTATTGGCCAGACCTCTCCAAATCCAGCTGTTGGCGCTGTTATCGTTAAAGATGGATGCGTAGTCGGTATGGGTGCGCACTTAAAAGCTGGAGAAGCGCATGCAGAAGTTCATGCCATCCAAATGGCGGGTGAAAAAGCGAGAGGGGCTGAAATTTATGTCACGCTGGAGCCCTGCAGCCATTATGGGAAAACACCTCCTTGTGCTGAGCTTCTCATCGAGTCCGGGATTAAAAGGGCTGTGATCGCTAGCCAGGACCCAAATCCTCTGGTGGCAGGAAACGGGATAGCCCTTCTTAAAGCTGCTGGCATTGAGGTAACGAAAGGCGTTTTGGAAAAAGAGGCGTTAAGTTTGAACAAATTTTTCTTCCATTACATAAGGACTGGAACACCATATGTCACCTTAAAAGCAGCATCCACATTGGATGGGAAAACAGCATCCAAGTCGATGGACAGCAAATGGATCACAGGCGAACTTGCAAGAGAAGATGTTCACCGCTATCGGGAAATGCATGATGCGGTTTTAGTAGGTGTCAACACGGTTCTTTTCGATAACCCCAGTCTGACATGCCGGTTGAAAAACCCAAAGAAACAGCCCATCCGAATTATTCTTGACAGGGAATTGAAGACCCCTCTGAATTCACAAGCAGTGACGGACGGACAAGCGGAAACATGGATCGTTGCGTCTGAGCAGGCTGATCCTGGGCGTGTGTCCGCACTTGAAGATCTAGGGGCTGTCATTATTTCTCTGCCACGGATGCATTCATTAGAAGACATCCTAAGAGAGCTTGGAGCCCGGGGAATTACGTCCATTCTGGCTGAAGGCGGTTCGGAAATACATGGTTCCTTTATTAAGGAAGGCTGCTTTAACGAAATGGTTTTATATATCGCACCCAAGCTGCTCGGGGGAAGAGAGAGTCTTTCCATTTCCGGCGGCCCCGGATTTGAATGGATGAAGGATGCAATCGATCTTGAATTTCAGGAAACCGCGGTTTTGGGGAAGGATATAAAAATCACGGCAATACGGAAGGAGGGAGAATAGATGTTTACCGGTATTGTAGAAGAACTTGGAACCGTAGAACGGATTGCTTCAGGCGGGAAAATGATGTCATACACCATTAGAGCTTCTCTCGTTCTTACGGATGTTAAGCTCGGGGACAGTATTTCTGTCAACGGAGTCTGTCTGACAGTCACGCAGTTCACGAAAAATGATTTTACTGTGGATGTGATGCCGGAAACCGTCAAAGCATCAAGTATCCATCAGTGGAAAAAAGGGACACCGGTGAATCTTGAGAGAGCTATGGGAGCAAACGGAAGGTTTGGCGGGCATATGGTAAGCGGCCATATTGACGGAACGGGCGTTATTCTCTCGAAAAAACAGGATCAAAACGCAATTTACTTCGAGATTGGCACAGCCTCAGATATTACAGACACACTGGTTATGAAAGGTTCGATAGCCATTGATGGCATCAGTTTAACGATTTTTGGTCTGGAAGACGGAAAGGTGAAGGTTTCGATTATCCCGCATACTCTTTCTGAAACGGTCCTTGGAAGCAAAGAGACAGGGGATATGGTGAATGTGGAGTGCGATATTATCGGGAAATATGTAAGAAAATTCATGTCTGCTTCCAAGCCTGATTCTTCTAAAGCTCCGATCTCTGAAAGCTTTCTTGAAATGCATGGGTTTAAATAACTGTTAACTGGACTGGAGGCATGATGGATGTTTCATTCAATTGAAGAAGCACTTCACGATTTGAAATTAGGGAAGCCGGTCATTGTAGTAGATGACGAGGATCGCGAAAATGAAGGGGATTTTGTAGCGCTTGGTGAAATGGCCACACCTGAGGTAATAAATTTAATGGCTACATATGGAAAAGGTTTGATTTGCACGCCGATGACTGAAGACCGGGCTGAAAAATTGAACTTAAAACCAATGGTCGAGCGAAATACCGATCCCCATGGCACGGCTTTTACCGTTAGTGTTGATTATAAAACAACGACTACAGGAATCAGTGCCTTTGAACGTTCAGAAACCATCAGGGCGTTTTTAAACCGGGAAGCCCAAGGGCATGATTTTAAACGGCCGGGACATGTCTTCCCGCTTATTGCAAAAGAGGGCGGTGTACTTAGAAGAGCTGGTCATACAGAGGCGGCCGTCGATTTGGCAAAGCTCTGCGGTTCCGAACCTGTCGGAGTCATATGTGAAATTATGAGTGAAGACGGGACGATGGCCCGCTTGCCGGAGCTAGAAAAACTGGCTGAAAAAATGGATTTGAAAATTATTTCTATTGAGGATCTTATTTTATACAGAAACCGAACAGATCAGCTCATCCACAGAGAGATTGAAATCAATTTGCCTACCGAATTCGGCAGCTTTAAAGCAATCGGCTATTCAAGTGTACTGGATGGAAAAGAGCATGTAGCCCTAGTGAAGGGGACCATTGATCCTGAAAAACCTGTTCTGGTGCGGGTGCACTCAGAATGTCTCACGGGAGATGTGTTCGGCTCCTACCGCTGCGACTGCGGACCTCAGCTGCATGCAGCTCTTGCCCAAATTGAAAAAGAAGGCAGCGGAGTTCTGCTGTATATGCGGCAGGAGGGCAGAGGAATTGGCCTTCTCAATAAAATGAGAGCCTATAAATTGCAGGAAGAGGGCTATGATACAGTCGAAGCGAATGAAAAGCTCGGATTTGGAGCAGATTTGCGCGATTACGGGATTGGAGCCCAAATTCTAAAGGATCTCGGTTTGAAAGAATTGCGTCTTTTAACAAACAATCCGAAGAAAATCAAAGGCCTGGAAGGGTATGGGATGAAAATTGCCGACCGGGTGCCGATTCAAATGCCGCATAGAAAAGAGAATGAGAACTACCTAAAAACAAAGCACCATAAATTAGGGCACTTGCTGAACTTTTAATTAAACCGGGAGGATGAGTAATATGACAAAGATTTATGAAGGCAACCTAGTAGCAACTGGATTAAAAGTAGGGATCGTAGTTGGCAGATTTAATGAATTTATAACGAGCAAGCTATTAGGCGGGGCACAGGATGCATTGAAGCGCCATGGAGCGGAGGACGAAAATGTGGAAATAGCCTGGGTGCCGGGAGCTTTTGAACTGCCGCTTATTGCTAAAAAAATGGCGGAGTCAGGCAAATATGATGCGGTCATTACGCTTGGAACCGTAATCCGCGGATCCACAAGCCATTATGATTATGTATGCAGCGAAGCAGCGAAAGGCGTGGCTAATGCTTCTGCATCGAGCGGCATCCCTGTAATATTCGGAGTGTTAACGACCGAAACAATCGAACAGGCCATTGAGCGTGCCGGAACAAAAGCGGGAAATAAAGGCTGGGAAGCAGCGGTTTCAGCAATCGAAATGGCCAATCTTCTTAAGTCATTCGAATAAAATTGGCGAAAAGTGTTTAAAATAGCGGGAATTCTGTATATAATGTTACTTGGAGTGACTCAATTATACATTCATTATAAGATTTCCAAAATTGCTATTATCGCTCTGCATGCAGAGCCATTTCGCTAATCGAGGGGTACTTATGCTAATTCGCTTTAAGAAAAGCTTTGAAAAGATTGCCATGGGATTATTATCTTTCATGCCAGCTGAAAAAGAACTGAAGACTCTTCAGCAAACCATAAAAAGCTATGAAACAGAGAAAGACTGGCAGCTGTTTTTATGGAAAGAAGAAGAGGACATTATCGGTGCACTTGGTGTTCATTTAAAAGAAAATGACGAAGTGGAAATTCAGCATGTAAGTGTGAATCCTTCCTATCGGCAGCAGGGAATCGGTAAAAAGATGGTCTTGGCACTTAAAGACGTCTATAAGAATAAGACGATTGTTCCGAATGAACATACTCAATCATTTTTTGAAAAATGCCGGGAGACCGGTCAGGAAGAATCGTAAAAAGCAGAGGGTCTACTCCTCTGCTTTTTTTGTACACTTATTCTAATCCTCTGCGTGTTTTTTGTTTCTCGGCGAGCTGGTTTAACCTTTCTGCAATGACGTCAGAGCGGTCACGGAGCTTGTGCCGATTAATCATTCCTTGATCTTTTAAATCACTTAACGACTGCCACTCCATATTTTTCGCTTCTGACAGAGCTTTGCATTCATGCTCAAGCTTCAAATCTGAAATTGGCAAGTGGATGCTCTTGTAAGGTACGCCCTTTTGAATATCCGAGAGCCTTTCATTAAGAAGATCTGCAAGCGTGTCTTCCTGTAAGCCAAGATCCTTCATGGCTCCAGGGTTTGTGCGAATGAAGCGAATGGAATTCGCAAGCAGCCGTTCCGCCCCTCTAAAGTTTCCTCTTCTATGATGATAAAGGCTGACAGCGATCTGAATGAGGCTGACCCAGACGGGATCCCTTTCTAAAGCTGGTGCTTCTTTCCAATATTCCTCCAGCAGCTCATGACATTCAAAATAGTCTCTGTCTCCGTGAAAATGAACGAGATACTCTATGTAGGCTTTAGGATACATTGCCATCACCCCGGTTTCTGATTGCCAAAATTGTACCATAGATCAGATTTCCTTTAAAACAAAAGAAAGCGCCTGCTGGGCGCTTTCCGAATATTTATTAGTACAGCCAAGCCGCTCCAACAATAATAAGCAAAATGAAAAGCACAACGATTAATGCAAAGCCGCCGCCGTATCCGAATCCTTTATCACCCATTTTTAATTTCCTCCTTCAAAATCATGCTCTTTTCCTTCGTATCATATGTGCGGATGACTCAATTGTCTGGGCGTTCGCCCGGTTTATAGAAAAATATCATTTTGCGATTCCGGTTAATTTAATGTTGGACAATAAGTTGGATTGTTCTATACTAAGGGATAGCGCAGTTTAAAGAAGGATGTTGGTGAGATTTAATTTGGAATATCAAGTGAAAATAGATGCGTTTGAAGGGCCGCTGGATCTTCTTTTGCACTTAATTAACAGACTGGAAATTGACATATATGATATACCCGTTTCCCAAATCACGGAGCAGTATCTGCTCTATATACACACAATGAAAGAGCTTGAGCTGGATGTTGCCTCAGAGTATCTTGTCATGGCTGCAACTCTTCTTTCCATTAAAAGCAAAATGCTTTTGCCTAAACAGGAGGAAGAGCTTTTTGATGAGGAATTCGGTCTGGAACTTGAAGAGGATCCCCGTGATGAGCTGATGAGAAGGCTCATTGATTACAGAAAATATAAAGAAGCAGCCATCGAACTGAAAACCCGTGAAGAGGAGAGAGCGCTTGTTTACACAAAGCCGCCAAGCGATTTAAGCGAGTTCGCACAGGAAACCTCTCCTGAAAGAACACCTCTTGATATTTCCGTTTACGATATGCTGAGTGCTTTTCAGAAGGTTCTAAGAAGAAAGAAGCTTCAAAAACCGCTTCAAACAAAGATTTCCAGACAGGAAATACCGATTGAAAGACGGATGAATGAGATTCTTGATGATTTAAAAACCAGACCCGGACGCCGAAACTTCATGGAATTATTCCCTGACGATTCAAAGGAATATCTGGTTGTGACGTTTTTAGCCGTATTAGAGCTGATGAAATCTCAGCTTATTGTGATCGAACAGGAAGGAAACTTTTCAGATTTATATATTACAGGGAGTGGAAAAAGCAATTGACAGGAATCATCCAGTGGAAATCCATCGTAGAAGCACTGCTCTTTGCTGCAGGAGACGAAGGGCTGTCCGTTAAACAGCTTATGAACGTATTAGAGGTTGAAGAACTCATTGTAAAGGATATTATGGAAGATCTTCTGCAAGAGTACAACAAGGAAGAGAGGGGAATTGAGATAGCAGAAGTGGCTGGTGTCTATCAGCTGACTACTAAAAAAGAGCATGCCCCGTACCTGAAAAAATTAGTAGAAACGCCCGGGAGCCAATCGCTTTCTCAGGCTGCATTAGAAACTCTTGCAATTGTCGCTTACAAACAGCCGCTTACCAGAGTGGAAATCGAGGAAGTACGCGGAGTAAAAACAGAGAGGCCTCTTCAAACCTTAGTGTCAAAGGCTCTTATTAAAGAAGTGGGAAGAGCGGAAGGTACAGGAAGAGCCATACTGTATGGCACCACAGGGGATTTTTTAGAGTACTTTGGATTAAATTCCATTCAAGATCTTCCTCCTCTACCGGAAGACGGTGATGAAAATGTACAGGAGGAAGCAGATCTGTTTTTCGAAAAGTTCAGTCAAACCATGGAAGAGCTTAAATAAGCGATTAAATAGTCAGAAAATATGTTACTATTAAAGGGAAGAACATGTAAGTTTGTCTAATCTAGTTCAAACAGGGTATACATAAATAGAAATATAGAGTTTTTCATGCAAACTAAGCATGAAACATGAAGAAATGAGATATGTATGATTACAGAGACAGCCTGCTTAAAATGAATGCTTTGAGAGGAAGTGGATAGAATTGGGTAATTCAATGGTAAAATTGCAAACGGAGCAAACAGCCGATTTTCTAAAAACAGTGGTTTTCGGACTTTCCAAGCATTTAAATTCGGTAACCACCGATTCAATGCTTGAAGAAGAGCCTGGAGACCGTCTTTTTTATGAAGAATTGCTAAGTAATTTCCGCCGCCTGACTGTATTCTGTGAAGAGGGGCTTGAGGCATGCAGCATCATTACGCAAACCGAACCGTTCCGCAAAGCAGCGGCCGAGAAAATTCTGTACAGGGTATATCACCAGTGCATCGAGGAATTTTTCCAGCCCAAGCATGATGTGTGGTATGAAGACAGCCGTTCCGCCTATACCGGAAAGAATTCCATTAAGTTCAGACAGCCGGTTCCTCTTTCAGTCAAACAGCTGGTTGCCGAACTTGAAAGTCAGTTCCAGCAAACACGGGAAGAATTGGAATATTATGAAACAGATTACCGGACTAAAATGATGCAATCGAGATGAGCAGCCTGTGATGGGCTGTTTTTTTTTTTGGACCCGTTTTCTTCCGTATGCATCCTCCCATTCAGGAAGTCTTGCCCTTGGTCCTTATTTCAGGCTGAACTTTCAATGTCATAAGTCATCTACCTCCGCATAAACTTGTACAAATAAGGACAAGGGACGTGGAGGCAGATGAAAGGAATGAAAAAAATAATAGCCGCTGTTTTTATTTTGACAGTGATGATTCCAGGATTTGCACGAGCTGAAGTGTCTAAAGAGGCAAATGTCAGCGCCAAAAGCGCGATTCTCATAGAGCAGGCGACCGGCAGAGTCCTTTTATCCAAAAATGAAAATGAGAAGCTGAGAATAGCGAGCATTACAAAAATCATGACGGCGATTCTTGCCATCGAATCCGGAAAGCTGGATGAGGAAGTGACCATCAGTTCCAGGGCGGTCTACACCGAAGGTTCCTCTGTATATTTGCAGGCTGGCGAGAAAATAAAACTCCGCGAGCTTGTATATGGATTAATGCTGAGATCAGGAAACGATGCGGCTGTTGCAATTGCAGAGCACGTAGGCGGGAGCCTGGAGGGTTTTGTATATAAAATGAATCAAAAAGCGGAAGAAATCGGCATGTCTAATTCAGAATTTGCGAATCCTCATGGATTGGATGATCATGAAAATCACTTTTCGACTGCTTATGATATGGCGCTGCTTATGAGATATGCCATGAACAATCCTGATTTTAAAGAAATTTCCGGGACCAAGGTACATAAATCGCCAAACCCGGAGGAGAAATGGGACAGGGTCTGGAAAAACAAAAACAAACTGCTGACAAGCCTATACCAATATTGTACTGGAGGGAAAACAGGCTACACAAAGCGGGCGAAGCGGACCCTTGTCACTACAGCCTCTAAGGATGGATTGGATCTGATTGCGGTTACCATCAATGCCGGGGACGACTGGAACGATCATATCGGCATGTATGAATATGGCTTTGACCATTATGATTTATATAAAATAAAGCCTAAAGGTGATTTAGGATCACTGAATGACACCTTTTATCAAAATAAAGCCTTTATTCAACGGGACGTGTATTATCCGCTTACTAATGAAGAGAAGGATTCGATCCGGACAGAAGTGAGTCTGCAAAAACCTCAAAAATCTTGGAAGGACCCGGATAAGGTTCCTTCCGTTGTAGGGCTTATGAAAGTTTTTGTAAAAGATGAACCTGTCCTGAACGTCCCGGTCTATTATGAAAATGGACATACAAGAAAGCCGGAAGCTTCTCTCTGGGAGTCCGTCAAGCGCCTATTCTTCGCTCTGGCAGGGGCTAATACGGATGGTTAATTATATATGGGTGGGCATGATTGTCATTGGAATTGTATACGCTTTGTTTAATGGGACGATGGATCTCGTGAATGCAGCCATTTTTCAAGGAGCCAAAAATGCGGTGACGATCGCTTTTGGCTTAATCAGTGTCCTCGTATTCTGGCTGGGGCTTATGCGGATTGCTGAAAAAGCGGGCCTTCTGGAGGCGCTTGGGAAACTGTGCAGACCGGTGGTTAAAAAGATTTTTCCTGAAGTCCCGCCCGATCATCCGGCAATGGGGTACATCCTCTCCAATACGATGGCGAATATGTTTGGGCTTGGAAATGCCGCAACTCCGCTCGGAATAAAAGCGATGGAGGAACTGAAAAAACTGAATGATGGAAAAGACACGGCAAGCCGGTCCATGATTACGTTCTTAGCGGTTAACACATCGAGTATTACTCTCATTCCGACTACGGTGATAGCGGTAAGAATAACCTATGGCTCTGCAAACCCCGCCGACATCGTTATGCCAACGCTGATGGCTACCATAATATCCGCAATCGGAGCTTTGCTGATTGACCGGTATTTTTACCATAAACGAAAGCGGAAAGGGGGAGCCTGATGGAGTGGATCAGCATCCTGTCCTTATGGCTTATTCCGTTGATTATTGCCTTTATCCTTATATATGGTACATTCAAAAAGGTTCAGACATATGAAGCATTTGTTGAAGGCGGAAAAGAGGGGATTGAAATTTCCTTCTCCATTATCCCGTTTCTCGTTGGAATGCTCACGGCGATTACGATTTTCAGAGCATCAGGGGCCCTTGATTTTACATTGGATCTAATTAAACCGGCTCTATCTCTAATCGGCGTTCCTTCCGATATTGTACCGCTTGCTTTTATCCGTCCTATTTCTGGCACAGCTGCCCTCGGTTTGACAACTGATTTAATATCAAGCAACGGTCCGGATTCTTACATTGGAAGATTGGCCGCAGTGATGCAGGGAAGCACAGATACGACACTGTATATCTTAACGGTCTATTTTGGAGCGGTGGGAATCAGGAAAATGGGAGACGCTCTAAAAGTAGGTCTTCTTGCAGACCTTATTGGTGTAATCGCCTCCATTGTAGTGGTGTCGCTCCTATTTCCATAATTTTAGCCCAGCTGAAGAAGCAGGGCTTATTTTTGTCTCTTTGCGTGCTTGTTTAATGGACGGGAAACAAGTAAGATGTACAAAGAGGTGAATAGTATGGAACGATTGCAAAAAGTGATTGCTCACGCGGGAATTGCATCAAGAAGAAATGCGGAGCAGCTAATATTAGACGGCAGAGTGACCGTTAATGGAAAAACCGTAAGAGAACTTGGAATTAAAGTATCAGGAAACGACAGGGTTGAAGTGAATGGAGTTCCTTTGCAAAAGGAAGCACCCGTCTATCTTCTTTTATATAAACCAAGAGGCGTAATCTCTGCAGCGCAGGATGATAAAAACAGAAAAATCGTTACAGATTTCTTTCCGTATATTCAGGAAAGGATCTACCCGGTCGGCCGATTGGATTATGACACGTCCGGTCTGATTTTGCTGACAAATGACGGAGAATTCGCGAACCTTTTAATGCATCCGCGTTATGAAATTGATAAAACGTATGTAGCGAAAGTACAGGGAATTCCGCCAAGAGGGATTTTGAAAACAATGGAAAAGGGCGTTACGCTCGAGGATGGAATGACCGCTCCGGCAAAAGTTAAAATGCTGTCCCTTGATAAAAAGAAGGAAACAAGCATTGTAGAAATTACCATTCATGAAGGGCGCAACCACCAAGTGCGCCGCATGTTTGAAGCAATGGGTCACCCAGTGACTAAGCTAAAAAGAGAAACATATGCCTTCCTTGATCTAAAGGGCTTGAGTACTGGCGACTCAAGAGAGCTTACTCCGCATGAAGTGAAACAGCTCCGTGCTCTAGCTGAGACAGGGAAAGTTGGTTTTTAAAAGAAAATCAGCGGCAGCACCGTTATTTCAAACGGTGCTGTTTTTTTGTTGGATTTATTTGAAAAAATTTCTATTTTAGTATATAGATAGAAATAGAGGGTTTTTTGGATCCTTTATATTTCTGCGATTTGATAAGGCGAATAATTGGATTCAGCCAAAAGGAGATCATTATGAGCGATATATTTATAGGAATGATCATGGGCTTCGTAGAGGGTATGGCCGAGTTTCTGCCGATTTCCTCGACCGGACATTTAATATTGACCGGACATTTATTAGGCTTTGAGGGAGTGCGGGCAACCACTTTTGAGGTATTTATTCAGTTCGGAGCGATTCTTGCTATCGCAGTATTGTATTGGAAGCGGCTGCTTTCTTTGTTTAATATCCAGCCGCTGTTAAGAAAGGAAAAGAAATTCAATGCCCTTCATGTTTTGTTAGGCATTTTACCTGCTTTGATCGTTGGTCTAGTCTTTTATAAACAAATAAAGTCTCTGTTCCAGCCTGAAGTAGTGGTAGTAGGACTGGTTGCAGGAGCTATTCTCATGATTTTTGCAGAAAAAAAGAGACCGGAACCGATCAGTACCAATTTAGACGAACTTACTTATAAGCAGGCAATTACAATAGGTCTGTTTCAGTGTTTAGCCGTCTGCCCGGGATTTTCAAGGGCGGGTTCGACGATTTCAGGCGGACTGCTTTCGAAAGCCAATTATAAAACAGCCTCAGAATTTTCTTTTTTAATCGCTATCCCCTTAATGGCAGGGGCGACCTCTCTTGACTTGGTGAAAAACTGGGGAAATTTAAGCTCTGCAGATATTCCCCTATTTGCTGCAGGGTTTATAACTTCGTTTATCGTAGCAATAATTGCAGTTTTCACTTTTTTAAAAGTTCTGGGTAAAATTGGATTAACGCCATTTGCTTATTATCGAATTGTTTTGGCTGTATTATTTAGTATTTTTGTGTTGTTGTAATTAAAAAGATGACTTCGGTCCATAAAGCGAAAAAGCTCTCTCCGGTTTTCTACACCCGCTAGCTGTTCAGCCAATTCACTTTTTCGGTCGTGGGCCTGCACAATGCAGGTCAGTTCTGCGTTGTGACAGGACGTCGCGCTTTTAGCAGAACATCTTTACTTGGCGTCTCTCAGTCAGAAGCTCCACCGTCTCTCAGGGCTAAGCAAGCGCCCTCCGCTTTTCATGGTGTCCAGCTCCGGGCGCTAGCCGTTCGGCCTTCGCTTCTTCGGTCGAGGCAAAGAACGCCTCTCGGTCAGAAGCTCCACCGTCTCTCACTGCTGAGCAAGCGCCCTCCGCTTTTCTTATCTTCCGGCTCCAGCGGCTAGCCCCTCGAGGTCATAAGCCGCTCATCCTCCGGAAGGATTGCGGAAAGCAAAAACAGTTTTCTAATTGGAAGCAGGCTGCGTGCGTAAAGTAGAGGGGTTTTTGAGAACTGCTTTGGACTTAGTTTCGGTGTCTAGCTCCGGCGGCTAGCCTTTCGGCCGCTTCGCTTCTTCGGTCAGGGCAAAGAGCGCCCTTCGGTCAGAAGCTCCACCGTCTCTCAAGGCTAAACAGCCGCCTCCGCTTTTCTTAATTTCACACAACCTTCAAACAAAAGATTTTGAGAGCGTTTACGTAATGATATAATAAGAGGAAATGGATACATAATAGGGGAGTTTTTATGGAGAAAAGAAAGAGGCTTGTTGTGAGAAGTGCGATTCTCTTTGTGCTGGCTGCGGCTTTGGCTTATACGCTGTACTCCAATTTTTTTGCTAATAAAGAGAGAGTGAAGGTAGGGAGTGAGGCGCCGGATTTTGTCGTTACAGATCTTGAGGGTGAGCGCCATCAGCTATCTGAATACCGCGGCAAGGGAGTTCTTTTGAATTTTTGGGGGACGTGGTGCGAGCCGTGCAAGAGAGAGATGCCCTATATGGATAACCAATATGATCATTATAAGAATTTAGGGGTTGAAATTATTGCCGTGAATATAGCGGAGTCAGACGTTGCTGTAAACAGCTTTGCGAAGCAGTATGGATTGACTTTCCCTATAGGCATTGATAAGGACAGGCAGATTCTTGATGAATACGGAGTTAAACCGCTGCCGACAACGTTTCTGATTGATAAAACTGGAAAGGTTACCAATATTGTAAAAGGTCAGCAAACAGAACGTAATATAAGAGATATGATGGAATCTATCAAACCTTAGATAGGGAGTCATGCACATGGAAGAATTGAAGTGCGAGTGCGGACACATTAATCCTCCCGGGACCCTGCTATGTGAGTCCTGCGGAAAGCAGCTGGCAGATTACGAGAATCCGGTCACCGATTCCGGGCCTCTGCTTGATATGAGGTATGATGGCAGCGCGAGGCGGTCTCAAACATACAGGAAAACATGGATTGATAAAGTGTGGAACTTTTTTTCATCAGTTAAGGTAGGAGTTTGGCTGATTATTCTTACTCTGGCGGCTTCGGCTGTAGGAACGATTTTCACTCAAGTGGAGTATATACCTTCCAATGTACTTCCGGAAGACTATTACAAAGACGAATTTGGCGTGCCGGGAGAAATCTACTACATGCTTGGCTTTCATAATCTTTACGGCTCATGGTGGTACATTACCCTTATTGCTTGTCTTGGAATCTCATTAGTCGTAGCAAGTCTTGATCGGGTGATTCCTCTTTACCGGACGCTCAATGTGCAGGGAATCACGAAAAACACGGCTTTTTTGAGAAGACAGCGCTTATACGGTGAACGGGTTCTTGATAAAGATAATGATCTGCAAATCGTGAAAGAAAAGCTGGAGAAAAAACGCTATAGGGTCTTAACCGAGAACGGGAATCTGATGGCTGAAAAGGGACGCTTCTCCAGATGGGGCCCCTATGTAAATCATGTGGGACTGATTATTGTCTTAATTGGTGCGATGCTGAGGTTTGTACCCGGAATGTATGTAGATGAAAACATGTGGCTGAGAGAAGGTCAGGTTGCAGCCATCCCCGGAACAGATGGAAAGTATTTTCTGAAGAATGAAAAATTTACGATTGAAACGTACGAATCCGGTAAAGAAAAAGCTGTATTCCAGGAAGCCATTAATGAAGCAGGTGAGGGAAATGTGGCGAAAAATTTTCAAACAGATGCCGTGCTTTATGAACGAGTCGGTAATGCGCTTCCCGGTGAGAAACCAGAGCTGAAGGAAGTAAAGCGGGATGCAATAAAAGTGAATCATCCGCTTCAGTTTGAATCTTTTGGTTTATATCAAAACAGCTACTCTACAGGAGCATTAAAGGAATTGAAATTTAATCTATTAAACAAAGATTCAAAGGAAACGTTTGGGCCAATTACAGTGGACCTTGATGAACCTAAGTCAGAATATGACCTCGGGAAAGGACACAAAGTCGAGGTCCTCACCTACCTCCCGGATTTCTATATGAATGAGGAAGGAAGACCGGACACAAAATCCCGGGCACCAATCAATCCGGCTTTTGTATTTAATATGATATCCCCAGAAAAACCTGATGGAGAAGTAAGCTTCGTCGGAATTCAGATGAATTTGGAGCCAAACGGCGAAAACAAGATGGCGATGAAATTTGCGGGTGTCAAGACGATAAGCCAATCGTTGCTTACGGTTAAAAAAGATTTAACCATATGGGTTATCGCTCTGGGCGGTTTGATCTTTATGATCGGGGTATGTCAGGGAATGTACTGGAACCACCGCCGGATTTGGTTCAAGAGAGAAAATGGCATGATTTTAGTGGCAGGACACACGAATAAAAACTGGTACACCCTGAAAAAAGAAATTGAGGATGCAGTCGAAGGAACGTCCTTCCCGGCACCTTGGGATCAAAAAAATAGCGAGATACGAAGCGGAGGGGTTGGAATTGGCGGAAATTAGCAGTGGCTTTTTATTTGCGGCTTTCATTTTATATCTTGCAGGAACCTTTCTTTTCGGCGGTTCCATAAGGGATAAACGCCGGACAGCAGCGGGGCCGAATCGATGGGCCAAAGCAGCAGTGGCGGTTACCATCACAGGATTTGCTTCTCAATTGGGTTTCTTTATTACCCGGTGGATTGCTTCAGGCCATGCGCCTGTCAGCAACATGTATGAGTTCACCACTTTTTTTGGAATGATGCTTGTTTTAGCCTTTATCATTATCTATTTTATGTATAAGGTTTCTATTCTTGGATTGTTTACTCTCCCGATTGTCCTTTTAATTATCGCATACGGGAGCATGTTTCCGTCCTATGTCACTCCGCTTATTCCTGCCCTGCAGAGCCAGTGGCTGCACATTCACGTTACAACGGCTGCTCTTGGCCAGGCTATTTTAGCGCTAAGTTTTATTGCCGGTCTAATCTATCTTTTGAAAAATGTAGACCAGTCAAAGCCGTCAAAGAAGACATTCTGGCTGGAAGCTATCATGTTTATTCTTATTATGACTCTAGGCTACATATTGATTACAACCGGCTTCCGTCTCGCTGACTATGAAACTGAATTTTCATGGATAGACAAGCGGGGCCAGGCAGATACAATGGTGTACCATTTGCCGGCAATTGCTGGTCCGAATGAATGGAAGCTTGCTGCAGAAGGGGCCATGAAGCCGCTGTTTTCATTGCCTGCCATCATCGATGGAAGTAAATTCAATACTGTGTTGTGGTCTTTGCTTGCCGGTATCATCCTTTATGGATTATTCAGGCTGATTGCGAGGAAAAGAATATCAGCTGTTCTTCAGCCCTTAACGAGAAAAGTCAATCTTGATTTAACAGATGAGATTGGCTACCGTTCTGTAACCATTGGATTCCCGGTGTTTACGCTTGGTGCGCTCATATTTGCTATGATTTGGGCCCAGCTTGCCTGGAACCGTTTTTGGGGATGGGATCCCAAAGAGGTTTGGGCTTTAATAACATGGCTGTTTTATGCGGCTTACCTTCATTTGCGTTTATCAAGGGGCTGGCATGGAGAAAAATCAGCGTGGCTTGCTGTTATTGGTTTTGCCATCATCATGTTTAATCTGATTTTTGTGAACATGGTCATTGCGGGTCTTCATTCATATGCATAATCATAAAAGGGGCCGGTTTTCATTGAACCAGTCCCTTTGTTGTAGCAAACAATGCTGGTTTTCCAAGGGCTCCGGGAGGTGAGCCTCAGTTCCAGCGGAGTCTCGAACCTTGCGCCAAGGACCTAGTTAACAACTGGTAAATTTCGAAAAGAGCTAATGATTATATCAAGGAAAAGGCTCTTCGTTGCAGGAGAGGTATGTTAATTAGTATGATGAACACATACATATCTGAACTGAACTATGAAGGAGGAGAAGATGATGGAAGAAATGATCAACGGTAAAATACTAGTAGTGGATGATGAAGACCGAATTAGAAGACTCTTAAAAATGTATTTGGAACGGGAAGGCTATACAACAGAGGAAGCAGAAAACGGTGACGAAGCATTGGAATTAGCCCTTGCGAATGATTATGATCTGATCCTGCTGGATTTAATGATGCCCGGCATTGATGGGGTTGAAGTTTGCCGTCAGCTCCGTGAGAAAAAGGCTACCCCGGTGATTATGCTGACTGCTAAGGGAGAAGAAGCAAACAGAGTACAGGGCTTCGAAGTAGGAACAGATGATTATATTATTAAACCGTTTAGTCCGAGAGAAGTCGTTTTGAGAGTGAAGGCTTTATTGCGCAGATCTTCATCTACAAGCTTCTTAAAAACCGAAACAAAGGCGAAAAATGTCATTGTCTTCTCTCATTTAACGATCGATCATGACGCTCACCGCGTGACAGCTGACGGAAAAGAAGTCAGTCTTACGCCGAAGGAATATGAACTGCTTTACTTCCTTGCACGGACACCGGACAAAGTGTACGACCGTGAACAGCTGCTTAAAGAAGTTTGGCAGTATGAATTTTTTGGAGACTTGCGGACGGTCGATACTCATGTGAAGAGACTGAGGGAAAAATTAAACAAAGTATCACAGGATGCGGCGAAAATGATTGTAACGGTTTGGGGAGTAGGCTATAAATTCGAGGTTGGCAATGAATGAGACTTTGGCGCAGTGTAGTAGGTAAGCTTTGGGGAACCATTCTTCTGCTCGTTGCGTTCGTTCTTCTCGTTTTGACGATCCTCTGGTTTGAATTTATCGAGAATTATCAGACCAATCAGGCAGAGAGCGAATTGTCTCAAATGGCAGACAAAATATCAGGAATTTTAGAAAATCATCATGACATTCATGACTCAGCGGAACTTGCCCGATCGATTGCACTTGAGCTTTCCGATGAAAAGACAGGAATCATGATTGTAGATGAAAAGGGGAAAGCGTGGTATTCCTCTAAAGGAAATGGCAGGAAGCAGCCATATATAAGCCTGAAGACGATTAAGAATGACAGAGAGCTTTCTGCAGTTTTAAAAGGAACAGGCGAAAGCATGAAAACCATTACCGCAGATGAAGAAACCGGTCATAAAAAAGAGAAGGTCCTTCTTCAGGGAGTTCCCTATCAATTATCTGAAGGGAAGCACGGTGCTGTTTTTGTATCGCAATCCCTGGCATCAATCAGGGAAGCGACAGCCAGTACAACCCGCTACACCTTTATCGGAGCAGCGGTAGGTCTTATTTTAACCACCATTTTCGCATTTTTCCTGTCTACAAGAATTACATATCCGCTTAGAAAAATGAGAGAAGCCGCCCTTGAACTCACAAAAGGGAAGTTTGATAAAAAAGTACCGATTTTAACCGGGGATGAGATTGGGGAGCTCGCAGCAGCTTTCAATCAGATGGGGCGTCAGCTTAAATACCATATTAATGCCCTGAATCAGGAGAAAGAGCATTTAACAAGCATTCTCAGCAGTATGGCAGATGGAGTGATTACCTTAAATATTGATGGGACGATCCTTGTCACGAATCCTCCTGCTGAAAGGTTTTTGCAGGCCTGGTATTACGAGCAGCAAATGGATATAAAAAGCGGGGAAGAGCTTCCTCCTGAAGCCAAAGAACTTTTTCGAAGAGTCGTGAACACAGAGAAGGAACAAGTGATTGAAATGACACTCCAAGGGCGATTCTGGGTGATGGTCATGGGTCCTCTTTATGATCAGGATTATGTTCGCGGTGCAGTGGCCGTCTTAAGGGACATGACAGAGGAACGACGTCTCGATAAGCTGAGAAAAGACTTCATTGCAAATGTCAGCCATGAATTGAGAACTCCGATTGCTTTGCTGCAAGGCTATAGTGAAGCGATTGTCGACGACATTGCGAGTACGGATGAGGAAAAGAAAGAAATCTCCAAAGTCATCTATGAGGAATCTCTCCGAATGGGCAGGCTCGTCAATGAGCTGCTTGATCTTGCCAGAATGGAAGCCGGGCATGTTACCCTTCTATATGAAGAGGTGCATGTATCTGAGCTTGTCAGCAAGATCTCCCGGAAATTCCAGGGCATGGCCCGCGACAAAACCATAGAATTGTCTACATCGCTCAACTTGGATCATGACAGTTTTGTGATGGACTCCGATAAAATCGAGCAGGTACTGACAAACCTTGTGGATAATGCCATCAGACATACTGATGAAGGCGGTAAAGTAACGTTTTCCGTTCAATCTGCTGACAAAGGGCTAAGATTTGATGTGACGGATACAGGAACGGGCATTCCCGAAGAAGACCTTCCCTTCGTATTCGAACGGTTTTACAAAGCTGATAAGGCAAGGACAAGGGGCAGGGCAGGCACAGGACTTGGTCTTGCGATTGCCAAGAATATTATCGAAGCCCATCATGGAACCATCACGGTTCACAGCAAAATTCATGAAGGCACAACTTTTACGTTTTATTTATCAAAAGTAGATGAAGCTCAATTAAAGGGGGATACAGAATCGTGAATTTATACACGAGAACAGGGGATAAAGGCCAGACGAGCCTTGTCGGTGGAAGAGTAGACAAAGACGACATCCGTGTTGAGGCTTATGGAACGCTGGACGAGCTGAATGCGGTTGTGGGCCAGGCGATGACGTTGCTGACAGATAAAAAATTTGAGGATATATATAACGAGCTGGAAAAAATTCAGCATGAGCTGTTTGATTGCGGGGGAGACCTTGCATCTGTGCTGAGTCCGGAAAAGCGCAAAGATAAAACGAACCCGGAAATGATTTTGTTTTTAGAGGAAAGAATTGATGAATACGTGAAGGAAGCTCCTGAATTGGAACGGTTCATTTTGCCGGGCGGCACTCAGGCAGCCGCCGCTATTCATCTGGCAAGAACAGTAGCCAGAAGAGCTGAACGCCGGATTGTCACTCTTCAAAAGCATTCTGAAATCAATGAACATGTTATGAAATATGTAAACCGTTTGTCAGACTACTTTTTTGCCGTATCCAGAGTGATCAACTTTAGATCGGGTCAGAACGATGTTGAATATGAAAGAAGTGCCATCGTTTTTAGAGGGAACAAAAAAGAATCGTAAATTTTTATGAAAAAGGAAGGAAGCACCTTCCTTTTTTTTTTTGCATAGGTATAATTTTTACTGTAATTAAATATTTCAATTATTACAGATTTCCGGCACCTGGCTTCAGGTGTAACTTTTAAAATGTCTGAAACGACTAAGCAAATGAACGGAGGGGTTTCCATGGAAGAAGCCTTTCAGACTTTATATGAGAAGCATCATAAGGATTTGTTCCAATTCCTTTTTTATATGGTGAAAGACCGTGAACAGGCCGAAGACCTTGTTCAAGAGGTTTATATACGAGTACTGAAATCCTACGATAAATTTGAAGGCAGAAGTTCTGAAAAAACATGGCTGTTCTCCATCGCAAGGCATGTCGCAATTGACTGGTTCAGGAAACAAAAAACCATACGCCAGCGACTGGCAGAGAAGTTTGACTGGGATGCAAACCAGGTAAAGGATCAATCTCCTCTTCCGGATGAAATAGCCTTGCA
Source organism: Metabacillus flavus (assembly GCF_018283675.1). Taxonomy (NCBI): domain Bacteria; kingdom Bacillati; phylum Bacillota; class Bacilli; order Caryophanales; family Bacillaceae; genus Metabacillus; species Metabacillus flavus. The sequence continues at coordinate 2,301,204 of NZ_JAGVRK010000001.1, read as the reverse complement.
AAACGAGCAAATCCAATGGATATACCAATCACTTGATGCCTGTACGATTGATCAGCGAACGGTCATTGTTATGAGATACGTACAGGGTCTTTCAATCCAGGAAACAGCTGAAGCGCTTACATGGTCGGAAAGCAAGGTGAAAACCACCCAGCATCGGGCAATTAAAGCACTGAAAAAGAGCATGGCTCATCTCAGCGAGAAGGAGGGAGCAAATAATGAAAAAATCCGGGTATAATGAAGAGCACATACAAGAACTGCTGTCAAAGCTTCCTGAAATTAAAGATAAACGCTCTCGGGATGAAGTGTATAAAAGGGCAGCGGGAAACCGCTCTTTTAAACAAAGAAAAATCTGGATCGGTCCATTGGTTGCAAGCTTCGCAGCGCTTTTTATTTTGGCCGTAATCTCGCCATTCTGGATCAATCAGTTCCAGTCAGGCGATACGACCAAGGAGTCTCTTCAAATGGCACAAGAAAATAAAGGAACACCCTCTGAGGAGCCTGCAGCTGAAAAAGAAAGTCAGGCTCAAGACAACCATCAGACCGCTGAACAGGAACAGCCTGAAGCATCTGCACCTAAGGCGGCTTTACCGGAACGTAAAGAAGAGAAAAAGGCAGAAAAAAAACCGGCTCCCCCTGCTGAACTGAATGTTACGTTTTTAGCAAAAGAGGATCAGAGGGATCAATCACTCGTCCTCGCTTATTCAGACAGCAATGATAATTATACAATCCCTGTGACGCTTGTATCTTCTGGAGGCTTTCTTCAAGCTGAACAATATAATGATCTGCGCTCTTCCTTTAATGAAGAAGAGTGGGGTTTATCTGATTACTTTCAGGACATAGACATAAGAAAGTCGGAAAATCCTCAGCATATTGAAATTCACATGAACGAAAACCGCAAAATAGTCAGCTCAACGGATGCGCTCTTAGCGGAAATTATACAGACTTCTTTCAGCGGAAAAGGGTATAGCGCGGCTGAACTTTACACCGGGGACAGTCCCGGTATTGATATGGGTCCTTTAGGAGTGCTGAATGAAATCGAGCTCCAGCCATCTGAAAAAAAAGGATTTTTTAAATATCTTCATAAAAGCAAAAAGCCTTTTTTTGTGAAGTCCAATGTATCATACGATTCTTTTAGCGATGCTTATAGGGATATGACTGAAAATATCGGCAGCGGGCTTCAGTCTGTCATGACAGAAGGCGCGAAAATTGAAAATATTGAAGAAAAAGGAAATGAACTTATTCTAACTTTTAACTCTTTTGAATTTCAGAATAATGAAGACACAGTCTTTATGCTGGAAGCGCTGCTTCTCACAGCAAAAGAATTCAATTTTGAAACGGTCAAGTTTCAAAATATAGATTTAAACAAAATTGGGACTTTAGAGATTGATAAGCCGATCACCGTTCCATTCGGCCCGAATCCAGTCCTTATAGACATGAAAAAATAGCAGCCATCTGCTTGCCTATAGAAATTGTCGAAAAATTCACCGTTTTCCTTAACTCTCTCCCTTTAATATGATAAAGTTTAGAAAGAATAAGGGAGGGAACACCATGCTGACTGATTATCATAATCATTTAGAAAGAGGAACACTCACTTTAGACTATTTAAAAAAATTCACGGATGAAGCAAAACGGAAGAATATTGAGCATTTTGGTATTTCGGAGCATGCTTATCATTTTTATCAAACTGCAGATATATTGAGCAATCCATGGGTCGATGAAAGAAGATTTTATGATATGAACGATTACACTGCACTTTTTCAGGAAGCCGAAAAGGCCGGGATTGATGTAAAAATGTCTATCGAGATGGATTATACACCAGGCAGGCATAAGGAAATGGAGCGGTTTATCCGCCAATACGATTTTGATTATGTCATTGGCTCCATTCATTGGGTAGAGGACTTCGGCATCGATTTAAAGGAGTTCCTGCATGAATGGGATAAGCGGGATGTATATGATACATACACAAAGTATTTTGACCAGGTAGTAACCCTCGCGGAATCGAATCTTTTTGATATTATCGGACATCTGGATTTAGTGAAAATTTTTAACTACGTCCCTGAAAAGGAAGAATTCTTACTGGAGCAATATGAAAGAGCAGCAGAGGCCCTTTCCAAAAGCAAAACCTGTGTAGAAATCAGTACAGCGGGTCTGAGAAAGCCGACTGGCAAGCTTTATCCTGATGAAAGACTGCTGAAAATGTGCTATGACAAAGGTGTGCCTATTGTGCTCTCATCTGACGCCCATCAGCCTCAGGATGTCGGTGCCGATTATGATCAGGCGCTTGCGCTGGCGAAAAAAACCGGCTATGAAACAATAGTGACGTTTGCTAAGGGTGAAAGAACCGTTGTTCCAATTGGATAACTAGAAAAGGGGCCTTCCGCAGAAGGCCCCTTTCTTACAGCTTCATTACAGCTCAATCGCTTTTACAAACACGATTTCATCAAGCTCGGTTAAAGCCGATAATATTGGCTGATCAAGCGGGCGGTCAAACGACAGCATCATGATGGCTTCGCCGCCTTTTTCTTTCCGGCCCACCTGCATGGTTGCGATATTGACAGAATGGTTGCCAAGGATTCTACCAACATTGCCGATTACCCCTGGAACATCCGTATGCTGAATATACAAAAGGTGGCCCGATGGATGAAAATCTATAGAAAATCCGTTGACAGATACAATCCGCTCTCCAAAGTGGGGAATAGAGGTACCTTTTATTTCTGAAGTGGTTTGTTCTCCGTGAATGGTCACCTTCATGCTATTGGAATATCCGGAATTTTGATCAGATACCTTTTCAATAAATTGAATGCCGCGTTCCCTTGCCAGCACTCCTGCATTCACCGTATTAATGTTTATGTCCATGCGCTGTTTAAGAAAAGAGGCAATCATACTTTTCGTTACATAGGCCGTTTCAATTTCTGCAGCTGTACCCTCGTACTCAATCGTAATGCTTTGGACCGGCTGATTCATATATTGTGATAGGAAAGAGCCGATTTTTTGTGCTAGTGTATCATAAGGAGCTACCTTTTTGTATGCTTCGTCAGACATGGCAGGGAGGTTAATGGAGGTTGTAACTTGTTTCCCTTGAATGAATAACAGTACCTCCTTTGAAACCTGGTAAGCAACATTCAGCTGTGCTTCTTTTGTTGAGGCACCCAGGTGAGGTGTTGCAATGACCTGTTCGAATTCAAGAAGACGCGTATGCTCGGGAGGTTCGACTTCAAATACGTCCAGTGCCACTCCCCGCACATGGCCGTTCTCGAGATATGTACACAGCGCATCTTCATCAATGATGCCTCCCCGGGCACAGTTGACAAGATAAACCCCTTTTTTCGTTTTACCGATCGTTTCTTTATTCAATAGACCTTTTGTTTCTTTCGTCAGCGGGGTGTGAACCGTAATGATATCCGCCTGATTAAGAAGCTCTTCAAAGTCATGCTTTTCGACCCCGATTTTTTCAGATCGCTCTTTCGTTAAAAAGGGATCGAACACAGCCACTCTCATCCCAAAAGCCTTCGCTCGTCTAGCAAGCTCAGTCCCGATTCTTCCAAGCCCCACAATACCCAGCATTTTACCGTGCAGTTCGCTTCCGACAAAGGAAGACCGCTTCCACTCCCGGTTTTTAACAGACATATTCGCCTGGGGAATATGGCGGACGAGAGAGGCAATCATCGCAAAGGTATGTTCAGCAGTAGAAATCGTATTGCCATCAGGTGCATTGATGACAATGATTCCTTTTCTTGTAGCCTGATCGACATCAATGTTGTCAACACCGACTCCTGCTCTTGCGATAATCTTTAAATTTGGCATTTGATTCATCAATTGTTCCGTAACTTTTGTAGCGCTTCTAACAAATAGTGCATCATATTGTGCCAAATTTTCTTCTTCGGCAACGTTTTTTTGAACAATCTCTATATTCTCCGCTTCAAGCAGCGGTTCAAGACCATCTCTGCTTATTGGATCTGAAACAAGAACTCTAAACATAAAGCATCTCCTCCGGTTGCTATTTGTTAGATAATTTATCATATTGAGAATAGTGTAACAATACAAATCAGCACGGTAAAGTGTGAAAGCGGTTACTTTAAGAATATTTTTTTCCCAAAGAATGAACAGTCACTTAAAAGACTTTTTTCTATACAAATGAAAAAAAAGCCGATATAATTACTTGGAATACAAAATAAAATATGATCATTCTTCGGGGCAGGGTGCAATTCCCTACCGGCGGTGATGAGGCGAAAGTCTCTAAGCCCGCGAGCCTGATGAGGGCAGGATCTGGTGCGATTCCAGAGCCGACAGTATAGTCTGGATGGGAGAAGATGGTGGCTGAACGCTGAAAAATATATATTTTTCACGTTTATTCAGATTGCACATCAACTCCCTCTGTCATTGCTGACAGGGGGTTTTTGCAAATCAGAACAGCCCTTCTTTTCAAGAGAGAGATCATGAAAAGGAGAGAACAGTTTATGGTACAAAGCAGCATTAGAAAAAGAGTCATCACAGCGGTATTAAGCAGCATTGCGTATTTGCTGATGATGCTCGAAATTCCTTATCCGGGAAGTGTATTTTTAAAATTTGATTTTAGTGATCTTCCTGCACTGGCGGCTCTGATTTTATTCGGACCGGGTTCAGCTCTGACGGTTGAAGCGCTGAAGAATATTCTGCACTACTTCATCCAGGGCAGCGGGACAGGTGTACCGATTGGGGAAGCGGCGAACTTTGTTTCAGCTGCGCTGCTGATTTTGCCTGTATGGTTCTTCTATAAAAGGAATCAGGCGGTGAAAGGCCTTTTAATCGGTTTAGGGGCAGGAACAATTGCAATGACGGTCCTGATGGCGGTATTTAACTATTACGTTATCCTGCCGGCTTACACCTATTTCCTTGGTGCGCAGCAAATGAATGCCGAACAAATTTATCAGTTCATTATTCTGGGAATTCTCCCATTTAACCTAATAAAAGGAATCCTGATCTCGGTTATTTTTACGATGGTTTATGTAAGAATGAAAGCATGGTTTGAACAAAAATCTGTCCAAACCGGATGATGGAATATAAAAAATCCCCCCGGCTTTTTCAGCAGGGGGGATTTTTATCATGAGTCTATTCGAATTTAAGTGCGTCGCCTTCAAATGGCTCGTCAGCAACTTTAATGGAATCTGTAGGGCAGCCTTCGTAAGCATCCATCATATCTTCTTCAAGTACATCAGGAATTTCAACGATACCTTGATTTTCATCAAGGGTAACGAATGCAATACCTTCATCATCATAATCATAAATATCCGGTGCTGCTGCTCCGCAAGCGCCGCAAGCAATGCAAGTGTCTTTATCAACGATTGTATACTTTGCCATGTAAAAAACCTCCTGAATCATTCTTAGGACTGAACGGATAAAGGTCCGATAAACCACATTCTTAGGATGTGAAGTCCTTAACTTATACCTATTGTATAGGTGTTGTATGAACTTTTCAATAAAAAAGTCGATGAGAATGCTTATCATAACAACGTTTCTAGTCCTTACCGTACCCTTATGCTTAAGCTTTAAACATCTCAGGACAATGAAAAATCTGCTAGAATAAAATCAAGTATAGTCAGATTCTGCGAAGCGCTGGTGATTAAATATGGTAGTGACAGGATATTCATACATATGTCTTTTGTGCCTGGATCGCTTTAACGGGGAGAGATCTTTTTCGGCAATTTATCATCTCTTAAGAGGGAAAAAAACATCCCAGACACTTCAGGACATGCAGCTGTTTGGACTTTCGGGATTATTTTCGCTGTTCCCGCAGATTAAAAGGGAAACGATTGAAGAGGCATGCCGGGACCTTGAAGCCAATAAGCTCATAGGGGAAAACGGGAATTTAACATCATTGGGAAAGGTAGCCCTGGATCATTCCTTAGCAGAAATGCCTATTCCAAAAGAGCTGAACTCCTGGAAGCATGGCAGGGGAGGGCGGGAAGCATGGACAAGACTTTCTCTTCTCATTCAAACCGCTACCCATTTGATTCATAATAAGTCCCGATTTCTGCCGGTTACTTCTGACGAAGAGGCACAACAATGGGTGAAATCATTTCTGGCAGAATCAAATTTAGACAGAATAGATCTTGCTTTCAGATTATACGAAGAGCTGGATTTATTTCTAACACCTAAACAAGATTTCATGGCAGAACTTTTTGTTTTCCGGTTAACGACACCGAAGCGGGCCGGGTTAACCTATGTTCAGCTGGAAGAGAAACTCGGGAAGGATCCTGTTTATTTGGAGCTGTGTTTCTGGAGTTTAATGCATGATTTACTGGAAAATGCCGTGACATCAAACGCTGTACTCCTTTCAAAGCTCATCGTAAAGGGGCCCGAATCCCTCCCGCTCACCCAATCAGCCAAAAGAACACTAATGCTGCTGAAACAGGGAAAAAGCAAGGGTGACGCCTGTAAAATCAGGAACCTGAAGATGAGTACGATTGAAGATCATATTGTGGAAATTGCCATGCATGACCGCAGCTTTGACCTGAATCCTTATTTGCTTCCGGACGAAAAAGATGAAATAGCCCAAGCCATTGGACGCTTGAAAACAAAGCAGCTGAAAAATATAAAAGAGAACTTAGATAATAAATATACCTATTTCCAGATCAGACTCGGAATGGCTGTCACAAAGAGGTGAAAAAAATATGGAGAACTTAAGCGGCGTTTTGAAAAAACATTTTGGGTTCGATTCTTTCAGGGAAGGGCAAAAGGAGATTGTGGAGGACCTCGTCAATGGACGGGATGCCATTGCCATGCTTCCGACCGGAGGAGGGAAATCGCTATGCTATCAGCTGCCGGGTTATATTCTTAAGGGGACTGCAGTCATCATTTCTCCCCTGGTTGCCTTAATGGAAGACCAAGTTGCCCAGCTTAAGATGAACGGAGAAAAACGAGCGATTGCCCTAAACAGTTTTCTATCGTTTGATGAGAAAAAGTCAGCTCTTTTTCATCTGTCAGAATATCGGTTTATATTTCTTTCCCCTGAAAGTCTCATGCATGAAAGGGTCCTGGATGCATTGAAAAGAATTCATATTTCGCTGTTTGTAGTTGATGAGGCTCATTGCATTTCACAGTGGGGCCATGATTTCAGACCGGACTATTCATTAATCGGTCATGCAAGAAGAAAATTGAATAAAGCTCCATGCCTGGCTATGACAGCAACAGCTACAGAAGAAGTTCTTAAGGATATTCAATCGTCTTTGTATATGACAGAACCTATCCTGCATGTATACTCGGTAAATAGGCCGAACATATCGATCATGGTTAAAGAAGCAAGAGGTCTTGAGGATAAACTCAGCCAATTATCAGAGCTTGTAAGCAGGTTGGAAGGGCCGGGCCTGATTTACTGTGCAGGGAGGCAATGGACTGAAAAAACAGTCTCTTATTTAAAAGAAACCGGAAGAAAGCGGATCGCCTTCTATCATGGAGGATTGGAGAATGAACAGCGGATGCTGATTCAGCAGCAATTTATTAATGGACAGCTTGATCTTGTTTGCTGTACAAACGCTTTTGGGATGGGTGTAAATAAAAACGACATCCGTTACGTCATCCATTTTCATATGCCTGCCAGAATGGACGCCTATATGCAGGAAATCGGAAGAGCAGGCCGCGATGGTCTGCCTGCCATAGCGATTACATTGTATGATCCTGAGGATGTCCAGCTGCCGCTCTTTATGATTGAAAAAGAATTCCCTGTGCGGGATGAACTGCAAGCATACCTGTCTTCAATAGAAATAGATCCATCTTTTAAGCTTGAGATTGAGGAAACACATGAGCGATTTATCCTTCATCATGCTGAAAAACTAAAGAGTAAAGATTGGAACGAGAAAACAGATCAAATCTGGAAAATAATCCAGGAGCGCCAGCAAAATAAAACCGAAAAGCTATGGAATATGGTAAAATGGTATTCGACAGAAACGTGCAGAAGAAGCGGAATCCTGGCGCATTTCGGTGAAAAAAGCGACTCTCCATCCTTTACACGCTTCTGCTGTGATTATTGCGGAATGGAACTTGCTCCCTATTATGGACAGACAAAGGCTTCATTAGGCTATGAAGCGGCAGAGGGATGGAAAAACGAGCTTAAATTGATGTTTAAAGTGAGTGAACCGATTGTTCAAAAGACAAAATGATCTGATTCATACACTGACAGATCGTCAAATGATTCAGCAGCTTTATTTGACTCAGCTTCTATTGGCTATTGCAGGCCTTGCAGGCTCCTATTTTTTTCTGGGCGGTTTGTTTGTTCCTGCAGAGAAAATGAATTTTACTATAACAAGCCTGGCAGGCGGAGCAGGTACAGCAGCTGCTGTTATTCTATTGGACTTCATTATCATGAAAACAGCTCCCGCAGCATGGTATGATGACGGGGGAATAAACGAAAAGCTTTTCAGAAGCTGTTCGATTCCTCATATTGCTTTGATGACAGCCCTTATTGCCATTGTGGAAGAATGGTTATTCAGAGGGGTTTTACAAACAGAATTCGGATTGATTGCTGCAAGCCTGGTTTTTTCGATCTTGCATATTCGCTATCTATCAAAATTTCTCTTATTTATAATGGTTACGGCAGTCAGTGTACTGATTGGTGTTTTGTTTGAACTCACCGGTAATCTGCTGGCTGCTGTTATTGCCCATTTTCTGATTGATTTAGTGTTTGGTATCCAAATCAGATTAAAGTATCTAAATAGAGGTGAATCTTAACCCCATGAGCAGGCGAATGAATCATTCAGGAAAAATCGATCAGGTAAAGGAGCAAATGACTGCGGATTTTAAAGATGAAAATGGACAGTATCCTACAAGAAGCGAAATCCACAGATCAAGGCGGCGCGCGAAGGAAACCAAGAAAAAAGTAAAGCTGAAATATCCGCTTATAAGCTTATTGGCCTTATGTTTTATCCTTCTTCCTATATTATTCCTGACGCTTACTTATTATTATGAAAAAGATGGGACGACGCTGGATAACGGGCAGAAACTTAAAGATTACGAGTCGATTATTATTGATAATAATCGATCAAAGAGTCAAGCTCCTGAAAACTCAGAGCCGGCAGATGCATCTGAAGAAAGCAGTTCTGGGAAGGATGCCGATTTATCTGAAGATGCAGCCGTAGCATCTAAACCAGAGGAGAAAGCTGAAAAACCTGCAAATTCAGCGGCCCCGCCTCAAGAGAAAAAGCCTGAAAACGAACCGGTGCCATCGGAAGCGTCTAAAACTGCATCTGCTGAAAATGTAAAGAAGTCTGAACCGGCAGCTCCTCCTGCAGAGGACAAGCCGGCAGGAAAGGTCGTTGAACATGTGGTGAAACCTAAAGAGAACTTATACCGCATTTCTCTTAAATATTATAAAAGCAGGGAAGGCGAAGCCATCATTAAAGACTACAACCAGATCGCAGCCAATGAGGTGTATGCCGGACAAGTGCTTGAAATTCCGCTGAAGCAGTGATAATCTTCGTTCATGCGAACGAAGTTTTTTTTGTCTTCTCTTCCTCATACCCTGTCCCCTTTTTGAATAGATATTAGTAAAGTTCAGAGGCAGGGTGATTAAGATGGAAAAAGCGATTGAGCAGCTCGAGCCGATAACGGATGAGCCGACGAAAAAAATGCTCCAAAGTTTAGTTGATAAAAAGAGAAAATTTGAAAGGCTGAAAAAAAAGGTGCTGAGCCTTCAGCTCACTTCCTTCTTATGTATGATTATTTTCATGGTTTATTTCTACAAAGTTATCGTTTTGACAAGTGAAAACAGCCTGTCAATCGTGCTGTCCAGATTTGTAGATGAGTCCTTTCATCTATATTTTATTGTAGCCATTGCAGGTGCCTATGCAACTGCTCTTTACTTTAAAAAGAAGGAAGTAAAAGCAGAAACAGAATATCATGCACTCCGGTGCGAGGTTATACGGAAAAGCGGAGAACTATGGCCTCAGCCATATCATTGGAAGAAAAGAACGTCCGTTTTTCAAATGATGAAGAATGAGTTCGATATTAATCTTTTTTACGAAAGCAAATGAGCGGAAATCAGGTGATTACGTGATATATCTATTTGCTGGAGCTTGTCTGGTCCTTATAATGACAGCGATTATGTTTATGAAGGCTCATGGAAATCGAATGGATAGACAAAAGCTCCAATATAGCGATTTTCCTTACGATCATGGCGAATTGAATATGCTCTTTATTTCAGATATCCATAGAAGAAGGGTTTCAGAGAAACTGCTTGCTAAAATGCCAAAGAAACCGGATCTGATTTGCATTGGGGGAGATCTGACGGAAAAAGGAGTACCGTTGGAAAGGATTCGCCGAAATGTACGGAGATTAGGAGAAGAAGGACCCGTTGTTATGGTCTTGGGAAATAATGACCCTGAGTCTGATATTCTGAAACTGAAACGGTTATTGAAACAGGAGCGTGTTAAGCTCCTTGAAAATCAAGCGTTCTCTATTCCTTCAAAATCCGGAAAAAATATTAGTCTTCTAGGCGTTAGTGAAATGAAATTCGGGTGGGACAAGCTTGACCTGGCATTAAATGACTCAAAAAATGCAGATTTCCGGATTCTGCTTTGCCATAACCCTGATATTGATAAACAAATAAAAGAAGAGACCGGAATCCGGCTTGTTTTATCAGGCCATACCCACGGCGGACAAATAAGGCTGCTTGGATTCGGACTATATGAAAAAGGAAAACTACATAAAAAAACATACGGTGCCCAGCTGATCAGCAATGGATATGGGACCACCCAGCTCCCTCTCCGGTTAGGTGCACCTGCAGAAGCCCACTTCATCACGATTACAGCAGATAAAGTTGATTAACAATACTTATACAAAGTTTACACAAAGTGTTCATTTCGATATAATTTAGAAAAGAAGTTTTTGCATATATGTTTTATTGTGCGGTGATGGAGGATAAATAATGCCGAATCCAGAAGAAGGTAAATATAATATTAAAGCTGTTTCAAAAATGCTTGGCATTCAGCCTGGAACGCTCCGGGCATGGGAGAGACGATACCAAATGATCGCTCCGGTCCGGAATGAATCTGGACACAGATTGTATACAGAAGACCACATTCGGATTCTGAAATGGCTGATCAACAAAGTGAATAAAGGATTTTCCATCAGTCAGGCTGTTAACTTACTTGAAAATACAGGCCTTCCGGTTAATGAAGGAATGATTGAACCTGAACAGACTGCAGACCGTTCTGTTGAACTTATGGACGATTTGCTTAAAGCACTGCTTTCTTTTGATGAGAATCTGGCACATGAACTGATGAACCGTGCGTTCAGCCTTTATTCCATTGATAAAGTGATGATTGATATTCTCGGGTCTGTACTGGCCAAGGTGGGAGATTTATGGGAGCAGGGAAAGATTACAACGGCACATGAACATTTCGCTACAGCCTTCCTGCGCTCAAGGATTGGAATGATCCTTCATACTTTGCCAGTGAATGGTCTCCTGCCAAAGGTCATCGCTGTTTGCGGACCGGGAGAATGGCATGAAATGGGGCTGCTGATTTTTACCCTCTTCCTCCGCAGAAGAGGTTTTGAAGTGATCTATCTAGGATCCAGTATCGCAGAGGACGACCTTCCAATTGTTTTGGAAGAGGTGCATCCTAAATTTTTATTTCTGGCTTGCACGCTTGAAGAGAATATAGATCGGACGCTTAAAACCGTTGATGCACTGAAAGAGAAATTTCCCGATTTACAGGTGGGGCTTGGTGGAGGGGCGTTTCAGTTTATGGACGAAGAAAAGAAGCGCATTTATAAGAATTGTCTGCTCGGAGCATCAAATCATGAATGGGAAATATGGCTGAAGGAAAAGCTTGCGATGTAGGAATGGAATAAACTTGTCTATTTTTCTCTGCCGTTGTAAACTGTTAACAAAATAACGAACCATCTTACTTGTAAATCATAGAATAATTACATGGTAAGGGTTTTACGGCAGGAGGGAAAGAGATGCGTTTGGAGCGCCTTAATTATAACAAAATCAAGATATTTCTTACGATTGACGATCTTATGGATCGCGGTCTGACTAAGGAAGACCTTTGGAAGGATTCATTCAAGGTGCATCAGCTCTTCAAGGATATGATGAATGAAGCAAGCCTTGAACTTGGCTTTGAGGCTCACGGATCTCTTGCTGTGGAAGTGTTTTCTCTCCAGGCTCAAGGGATGGTTGTTATTGTTACAAAAAGCAATGAGGATATAGAGGAAGAAGAAGAAGATTATGCAGATGATTATATTGAAATGCAGGTCAAACTCGATGAAAGCATCGATATTGTATACGAATTTCATGCTTTTGAGGACCTGATTCAATTGTCAAAAGCATTGAAACAAATAGGTCTTAGCCAGGGAGCTGTATATTTCTATAATCAGAGATACTTCCTTCATCTTGATGAATATGCTCCTGCTCAAATAGAAACGGTAATTGCTGTATTAGCTGAGTTCGGGAGTTCCACTACGCTTACTCTGCACAGGCTGCATGAGTATGGAAAGCTGATTATGGAAGAAGAAGCGATCAATCAGCTTAATAAATATTTTCAATGAGAACAGACCGGCCGCTCTTGTGAACCAGGGTATGGCCGGTTTTTATTTTCACGGTCTCATGAGGTGAAAAGGGTCTGAAAATTCAATAAAATAACCTGTAAATTTGCTCTTGAAACCGCTCGCAGTTTCATGTCAAATTTTCCCCGGAAAACAGCCATTATGTCTTTGCATAACTACAGTGAAGGTGTATACTATTGTCTGAAAGGCCGTCTATATCAATTGATTGACATTAGGAGGTTTACTTATGGTAGCCGAGAAAAACACCGAGAGTAACCATGAAAAGCATGATGTGTTAAAAGCGACACAAACGGTGATACATAAAGCCCTGGAAAAACTGGGTTATCCTGAAGAAGTTTATGAATTACTTAAAGAACCTATCCGTATGATGACTGTAAAAATCCCTGTGCGAATGGATGATGGATCCGTGAAAATTTTTACGGGGTACCGGGCCCAGCATAATGATGCAGTTGGTCCTACTAAAGGCGGAATCCGTTTCCATCCAAATGTAACAGAAACAGAAGTTAAAGCGCTTTCAATATGGATGAGCTTGAAATGCGGAATTGTTGATCTTCCTTATGGAGGCGGTAAAGGCGGGATCGTCTGCGATCCAAGAGATATGTCCTTTAGAGAGCTTGAGCGTTTAAGCCGTGGCTATGTAAGGGCAATCAGTCAGATTGTTGGACCGACAAAAGATATCCCGGCGCCGGATGTATTTACAAATTCCCAAATTATGGCCTGGATGATGGATGAGTACAGCCGAATCGATGAATTTAACTCTCCGGGATTCATTACTGGAAAACCGCTTGTGCTTGGCGGATCACATGGACGTGAATCTGCGACAGCTAAGGGTGTTACCATTTGTATATTTGAAGCGGCCAAAAGAAAAGGGATTTCCCTTGAAGGGGCACGTGTTGTAGTTCAAGGTTTCGGGAATGCAGGAAGCTTTCTCTCCAAGTTCATGCATGATGCAGGCGCAAAGGTAGTTGGGATATCAGACGCGTACGGCGGCTTGTATGATCCGGATGGCCTTGATATTGATTATTTATTGGATCGGCGGGACAGCTTTGGAACAGTAACGAAGCTATTCAATGATACGATTACGAATAAAGAATTGCTCGAACTGGATTGCGATATCCTTGTTCCTGCTGCAATAGAAAATCAGATTACCGAAGAAAACGCCAATAATATCCGTGCTTCCATTGTAGTCGAGGCAGCAAACGGTCCTACTACACTTGAAGCCACTCAAATCCTGAATGACAGAGGAATCCTCCTTGTGCCGGATGTGCTGGCAAGTGCGGGCGGTGTTACTGTATCTTATTTTGAGTGGGTTCAGAATAACCAAGGCTATTATTGGACAGAAGAAGAAGTCGAAGAAAAGCTCGAAAAAGTTATGGTGAAATCATTCAATAACATTTATGAAACAGCCCAAAACAGAAGAGTAGACATGAGGCTCGCAGCCTACATGGTCGGTGTCCGAAAAACGGCTGAAGCGAGCAGATTCAGAGGCTGGATTTAATCCGTTGCAAGCCTTGAAAAAATCTCCTATCATTAGATAGGAGATTTTTAATTGAAGAAAAGTTCAATGGACAGAGATTTAAGGGAACACTTCTCTGAAACAGGTCCTATCTATACGGGAGTGAGATTTTATGCGAAATGAAAAAGCTTTAATTGTCGGCGGAGGTCCATGCGGATTAGCTGCTGCTATAGCATTAAAAGATATTGGGATCGACCCGCTTGTGATTGAGAAAGGGAACATTGTGAATGCCATTTATCATTATCCAACCCATCAGACATTTTTCAGCTCAAGCGAAAAGCTTGAAATTGGAGATGTCGCTTTTATTACGGAAAACCGCAAGCCGGTTCGAAATCAGGCACTTGCTTATTACCGGTCGGTGGTAAAGAGAAAAAACATTCGCGTTCAGCCGTTTGAAAAAGTAGAGCGTGTAGAGAAGATGGAGAACGGATCCTTCGCTGTGGAGACTTCTAAAGAAAGATATAGAGCAGATCATGTCATTATTGCTACAGGTTATTATGACCATCCCAACTATATGAACATCCCCGGTGAGAATCTGCCGAAGGTTTTTCACTATTTTACTGAAGGGCATCCTTATTTTGACCAGGACGTAACCGTCATCGGCGGGAAAAATTCCAGTGTTGATGCAGCCTTGGAACTTGTAAAAGCAGGGGCAAGAGTAACGGTTTTATATAGAGGCGATGTGTATTCAAAAAGTGTCAAGCCATGGATTTTGCCTGAATTTGAAGCACTCGTCCGTAATGGTGCGATTACGATGGAATTTGGGGCATGTGCAACAGAAATTACTGAAAACGAAATTATATACACGGTGGGAACTGAGATTAAAAGGATTAAAAATGATTTTGTTTTCGCCATGACAGGCTATCATCCGGATCATCAATTTTTAAAAAATATGGGCATTGAAGTGGATGAGGAATCTGGAAGGCCTATTTACAGTCCGGAGACAATGGAGACGAATATAGAGGGCCTCTATATTGCTGGAGTATTGGCGGCAGGCAACAACGCTAATGAGATTTTCATAGAAAACGGAAGATTCCACGGGGGCCTTATTGCTGAAAATATAAAAAAGGGGGAAGGGAAATGAAGAAAAAAGTACTTCTTTTAACAACCGGCGGGACGATTGCCAGCAAGGAAATATCCGAAGGTCTTCTTTCATCAGGAGAGCTTTCTGGTGAAGAACTTGCTGCTCTTTGCAGACTTCCTGAAGATATTGAAGTGAAGGTAATAGATGTTATGCAGCTTCCAAGTATGCACATTACGATGGAGAAAATGGCTTCGCTAAAAGAAGTAATTGAAAAGGAATTTCAAGATTCTCAAGTCTCAGGCATCGTAGTTACCCATGGAACGGACTGCTTGGAGGAAACATCTTATTTTCTGGACTTGACGATTAAAGATCAGAGGCCGGTTGTGATAACAGGGTCACAGAAGGCTCCTCATGACGTAGGTACGGACGTTTATTCGAATTTGCGGAATTCAATTTATGCAGCGGCAAACGATTCTCTCGCGGATGCAGGTGCGGTTGTTGTATTTAATGAAAGAATCTATTCCGCTAAATATGTGAAAAAGGTACATGCGTCAAATCTCCAGGGCTTTGAATCGTTCGGCTATGGTTATATGGGAATTATTGATAATGACCGGGTTTTCATTTACCAAAAACCGATTCGCAGAGACCAGCATCAGCTCGTTCGGAAGTTTCCGCGTGTCGATATTATTAAATCCCATACAGGACAGGATGGTTTGTTTATTCAAGCTTCTGTTCAGGCAGGTGCTAAAGGAATTGTAATTGAAGGTGTAGGCAGAGGGCAAGTCACTCCTTTCATGGTTCCAGCAATCGAAGAGGCCATCAAAGCAGGTGTAACCGTTGTCGTTACGACAAGTGCAGAAGAGGGGAAAGTGCATCCAACGTACAGTTATGCTGGAAGTGCAGAGGATCTTCAGCAAAAAGGTGTATTGCTTGGCGGAGACTATGACAGCAAAAAAGCGCGAATCAAGCTGGGAGTTTTACTTTCTAGTAAAGGATCGGCGAATCAGGAAGATTTTGAGAATTTCTAACATCGGGAGGCATGTTCAATTGCGGCTATCCGTGTTAGGATATAAATGGATGCAATTGACAAAAATTGAAAAGAGGCTCTCTGTATGATTGCGGCAGTATCTGCAGGAATTGCCCCTGGTCTGGCAATATTATGCTATTTTTACCTGAAAGACCAATTTGAAACAGAGCCTATATACATGGTGGTTCGCGCATTTATTTTCGGTATGGTTCTTGTTTTTCCTCTTATGTTTATACAATACATAATGGATGCAGAAAAAGTATTTTCAAACGATTTTATCCGCATCTTTTTTGCATACGGCTTTTTAGAAGAATTTTTTAAATGGTTCATCTTCATTGCAGCCATCTATCCGCATGTGCATTTTGACGAACATTACGATGGAATTGTATACGGAAGCGCGGTTTCATTAGGATTTGCTACACTTGAAAACATTTTGTTTCTTTTTGCCAATGGTCTGGAATTTGCAATGGGAAGAGCTTTTTTCCCTGTATCAAGCCATGCTTTGTTTGGGGTCATCATGGGTTATTACCTTGGTAAAAGTAAATTTACCCAGAATCCAAAAGATAAAAAGAAATGGCTGGTGTTCAGCTTAATAATGCCGGTTGTTCTTCATGGGTTTTATGATTACATATTATTCACTTACAAATTCTGGCCTGTGATCATGCTGCCATTTATGCTGATTCTTTGGTGGTTTGCTTTGCATAAAGCCAAGCAGGCAAGGCTTGCCAGACATATATAATTCCAGGAGTCCGGTCCTTATATATCCGGGCTCTTTTTCGTCTTTGAGCGCGCGGCGCGAGCTGCTTTTCATTAATCATTAATTTTTTCAGACAAGTTTAACCGATACTAAAAGCGATGACAGTTTTTTATTTTATAAAATGGAAAATTTGCTTTTGAAAAATCATATTCTCATTTCTCCTTCATGATCTCCGCTTATCCACAGGTTTCTGTTGAGCCTCCCATTTGTCCCGCTGACTACATTTGCAGATAATACTTCATTCAAAGAGATTGCACAAAAGTTCTCATCCCATTATATCCCATTCAAAAGATCATGAATAAAATGCCATTCACTACAAAAAATACATGTAACAAAAATCATCCATAACATAGGAGGCAGCATCATGATTAGAATACGTTTTGCATGGATGGTACTTTTATCAGTTACCTTCATTTTAACGTCGTCTTACGGGTACTTAGATCTTCCCAGAGCCAATGCGTTTACTCAGCAGGTCATTCAGCGGGGAGCAGTCGGCAACGACGTAATAGAATTGCAGGCAAGGCTTCAATATATAGGGTATTACCACGGAAAAATCGATGGGGTATATGGATGGAGCACATACTGGGCAGTGAGGAATTTTCAGCACGATTACGGTCTTGAAAACGTAGATGGGCTTGTAGGGCTGACGACAAAGCAAAAGCTCGTCAACCAGTCTGACTTTAATGACCGCTTCGTTCATACCCAGCTGGCTAAAGGGAAAGATTTTACTCATTACGGCGGGATTCCGCTTGATAAACAATCAGGTCCTTCTAAAAAACTCAGAGCTCAAATGAGAGCTAAAAATCAAGGGATTGGCCAAAAGACAGCTCAAAATCAAAAGGGCGGCGGTCAAAAGCAGACAGCCCCAAAAGAAAATCAAAAACAAACCGCACAAAAGCAGAAATCCAAAAACACAGCCGTTAATATGCCAGCTGGATATTCTCAAAATGATCTTCAGCTGATGGCGAATGCTGTATATGGAGAATCACGCGGAGAATCCTATGTTGGACAGGTAGCTGTTGCAGCCGTGATCCTGAACCGCATCGAGAGTCCGACATTTCCGGATACTGCAGCAGGGGTTATTTTCGAACCAGGAGCATTCACAGCGGTTGCTGACGGCCAAATATGGCTTGAACCGAACGCACAGGCAAAGAAAGCGGTTCTGGATGCGATTAACGGATGGGATCCGACAGAGAGCGCTTTGTATTATTTCAATCCTGATACAGCAACAAGCGGATGGATTTGGGGAAGACCGCAAATTAAAAAAATCGGAAAACATATTTTCTGTAAATAAGAAGGGGGCTTACCTGTGATACGCGGAATCATCATTGCGTTTCTGGCAATCGGCGTTATTGGAACCGGCTATTGGGGCTACAAAGAGCATCAGGAAAAAAACGCGGTTCTTATTCATGCAGAGAACAATTATCAGCGTGCGTTCCATGATTTATCCTATCAAATGGATCAGCTTCATGACAAAATCGGTACGACCCTGGCCATGAATTCGAGAGAATCCCTTTCGCCTGCATTAGCAGAGGTATGGAGAATTACTTCAGAGGCTCATAATGATGTCGGTCAGCTTCCGCTGACGCTCCTTCCGTTTAATAAGACAGAAGAATTCCTGGCAAGTATAGGAGATTTCAGCTACAGAGCTGCGATTAGAGACCTGGAAAATAAACCTTTATCGAAGGATGAATATTCATCTCTTCAAGCGCTTTATGAAAAATCTGCTGATATTCAAAATGAGCTCAGAAACGTTCAGCATATGGTTATTGATAAAAATCTGCGCTGGATGGATGTAGAACTGGCATTGGCATCAGGTAAAAAGCAGCAGGACAATACCATAGTCGATGGATTCAAATCTGTAGAAAATAACGTAAGTGCATACTCGGAAACGGATTTTGGACCAGGCTTCACTTCTATGAAAACTGCTGAAAAAGGGTTTGAACAGCTTAAGGGCAATGACATTACACCCGAGCAGGCGAAGCAAAGAGCAAAAGAATTTGCATCCACTGATGTAGACAAATTAAAGGTAACACAAAGCGGAAAGGGAGCCGGCTTCGAATTTTACAGTGTATCCATGTACGATAAAAAGCATAAAGCGGATCTGTATATGGATATTACGAAAAAAGGAGGCTATCCAATCTGGCTGATCCAAAGCAGAAAGGTAAAAGAGGAAAACATCAGCTTGAATGACGCATCAAATAATGCTGTATCCTTTTTGAAAGAGCATGGATTCGAAGCGGAAGACCTGGTTTTGAATGAGAGTGCGCAATATGATTCAATCGGTGTTTTCTCATATGTTCCAAATGAGAATGGAGTTCTGCTTTACCCGGATACCCTGAAAATCAAAGTAGCTTTGGATGACGGTCAAATTATCGGATTTTCTGCAAAAGATTTTCTTGCCGCCCATAGAAAAAGACAAATCCCTAAACCTGGATTAAAGGAAGAGCAGGCGAGGGAGAAAATCAATCAGAAAGTCATGGTGCAGGAAAGCAGGCTTGCTGTTATTACAAATGAGCTTGGTGAAGAAGTCCTATGTTATGAATTCCTCGGAACCATTGATGATGATACGTACAGAATGTTTATTAACGCCAGTACGGGAATGGAAGAAAAGGTGGAAAAGCTAAAAAATGCGGAGCCTATTTTTAATGAAGTGTAAGGATAATTTAGAGCATAAATTGTGTTAAGGTGGAATGAAAAAGGAAAAGTCGAGACTTTTCCTTTTTCTTATTCCGTGATTTAATAAAGAGTGGGGACAAAGTAGAATATATGATTTGAAAAGAGTGATGAAATGCTTGAAATAGGGAATGTGATAACACTGGAACCGCTGGATCAGTCTGGCGATGTGTATAAATGCAAAATTGTATCTATGGACGAAGGCACGATCTCAATTGATTATCCTCTTAATGAAAGTACAGGAAAAACAGCCTTTATTGTGAACGGTACACTTCTTTCCTGTCTGTTTGTGGCCTCTGACCAGAATCCTTACAAGTTCGACACAGCCGTTATGGGCAGAAGAAAAGAGAACATTCCCGTTATCCTCCTGAAAAAACCTGAAAATCGAGACGTATTGAAGATACAAAGACGTCAATATGTCCGCATCGATTCAGATGTTAATGTAGCTGTCCACTCTCCTGCTGAAGCCTTTGAACCATTTGTTACCGTCACATCCGATTTAAGTGCCGGAGGAGCAGGTATTATCATTCCGAAGCATGCCGCACTCAATGAGAAAGAGCAGCTTATCGTCTGGATGGCTCTGCCTTTGCAGGATGGTACAATTAACTATGTAAAGGTTGAGTCAGAGTCTGTCCGGATTTTAGAGGATCATTCAGGTATTAGAAAAGCAACCATCAAATTTATGAATATGAATGAGACAGCACAGCAGAAAATTGTCCGTTATTGTTTTGATCAGCAAATTCTTCATAGGAAAAAAGAAGCTGCCGCTGAATAAGTTGAACTCCTTAGACCGATACTTTTTAAAAAAGCTATGTTAAAGCTTCATGTTGATTTTTTAACACCTGTTGATTGAAGCGGAGGGCTTGAGACTCCAGCTGGAGCAGCGGGACAGGTGAGACCCCGGAGGCGCAAAGCGCAGAGGAGGCTCACCGTCCGCCCAAGGATAAGCGAACGCCTGCCAGCTGCAATCAACAGCCAAGTTTAACAGAGCTTTAAAAAAAGGAAATGTTAAGCAGTCCTGCTTTTTTTGAACACTTTTTGATTCAAGCATAAATCAGCAGACAACTTTAACAGAACCTTAAAAAGGTCAGGTGCTGAGCGGGATATGAAACGAGCAGAAAGAATGTTAATGAGATTGATTATTTTTCATCTGGCTGCATTAATTGCTGCACAGGCAATCATGCAGCAGCCCGCGATCAAACCGTATGTTTCCAAAGCAATCAGATATGAGGGCGTGAACAGGCAGACAGTCAGTGAATGGCTGGAAACTTTTAAATAATCATGTGTGCAGATGACCAGTCTGCATTCTTTTCTGCTGCGAACTGCAATGAATCTATTACTCTTAGAAGGAGATTGAACATGAATAAAAGACTATCGGTAGCAATAGATGGACCTGCCGCAGCAGGCAAAAGCACTGTAGCAAAACAAGTAGCCAGGGACTTTTCGTATGTTTATATTGACACAGGAGCCATGTATAGAGCCCTGACGCTAACTGCCATCAGAAATGATAAAGATACAGAAAATGAGGATGAACTGATGGAACTGCTTCATTCTATGGATATTACGCTTGTACCTGAAGGCCCAAATCAGCTTGTTCTGATCAACGGCGAAGATGTTACTGAGGAGATTCGGACGAGCGAAATCAGCAATCACGTTTCAGCTGTGTCCATGCATCGATTAGTACGGGAAGAAATGGTGAGAAGGCAGCAGAAAATGGCTGAATCCGGCGGAGTGGTCATGGATGGACGGGATATCGGGACCCATGTCCTTCCGGATGCAGATGTAAAAGTGTTTCTGCTGGCTTCAGTTGAAGAGCGGGCGAAGCGGAGATATGAAGAAAACCTGCTTAGAGGATTTGATTCAAGCATTGATCTTTTGGCAAAAGAGATTGCCAGAAGAGATAAACTGGATTCCGAAAGAGAGGTTTCCCCGTTAAAGAAAGCAGAGGATGCTGTTGAAATCGATACGACTTCACTCAGTATAGGAGAAGTAGTGGTCCGCATAAAAGAATTAATGACAGAGAGGCTTTGATAAGAATGTCCTTATACCAATTTGGGAAAAACCTTATTTTAGTTTTATTTAAGCCAGTATATAGAATGGAAGTACATGGAAGGGAGAACTTTCCGAAAGAAGGCTCTGTCCTTTTATGCAGCAATCACATTGACAATCTTGATCCTCCGATCGTCGGAGCCTGTACACCCCGCATGGTCCATTTCATGGCGAAAGAAGAATTATTTAAAATTCCTGTATTGGGGAAGATCCTGCTCAAGGTCGGAGCTTTTCCGGTGAAAAGGGGATTGAGCGACCGGGAAGCATTGAGAAAAGGATTAAAAGTTTTGAAGGATGGAGAGGTTTTAGGATTGTTTCCTGAGGGAACTAGAAGTAAAGACGGACAGCTTGGAAAAGGACTCGCGGGAGCGGGATTTTTTGCTCTCCGGTCGGATGCTTTGGTTGTTCCGTGCGCGGTAATCGGACCTTATAAACCTTTTAAGAAAGTCCGCATTTATTTTGGCAAACCTCTGGATGCCAGGGAGTACAGAGAGAGAAAAGTCTCTGCTGATGAAATGACATTGGTCATTATGGAACAAATTAGTGAACTGCTCGAAAAACATCGTTAAACAAGAGTTTTGACTTGACAAAAAGTAGCATTTATTAGAAGTTAGTACAAAGAGGGGTTTTCATTTCATTCGTTTGTCGAATGAAATACCATACATATTATCAAAGTTGTGCAGGTTTTGACCAAGGAGGTAAATGGAATGGTAGATGAAATGAACAATGGGGAAATGAATAACGTGGAAGTAGCTGTACCTGAAGTTGGGGACATCGTTAAAGGCACAGTAACGAAGGTTGAGGAGAAGCAGGTAATTGTTGAAATTGACAATTGCAAACACACAGGCATAATTCCAATCAGCGAGCTTTCCAGCCTTCACATTGAAAAAGCTTCAGATGCAGTCAAGGAAGATGATGAACTGGAACTTAAGGTTTCCAAGGTGGAAGAAGAAGCTATTATTTTGTCTAAGCGCGCAGTGGATGCTGACAAGGCTTGGGATGACCTTGAGAAAAAGTATGAAGAAAAAGTAATATTCGAAGCTGAGATCAAAGACGTTGTTAAAGGCGGACTTGTAGTGGATCTTGGCGTAAGAGGATTTATTCCGGCATCATTAGTAGAAACTCACTTTGTAGAAGATTTTTCCGACTACAAAGGCAAAGAACTCTCGATAATGGTAGTGGAGCTTGACCGCGAAAAAAAACCGTGTCATTCTTTCTCACAGAGCAGTTATCGAAAAGGAATCCTCCGATAAAAAACAGGAGCTCCTTGAATCGCTTCAAGCAGACCAGGTTCTGGAAGGGACCGTACAGCGTCTTACAGACTTCGGAGCCTTTGTTGACATCGGCGGAGTAGACGGACTCGTTCATATCTCCCAGCTTTCGCATACTCATGTGGATAAGCCGTCCGATGTAGTGGAAGAAGGCCAAAAAGTATCGGTTAAAGTCCTTTCAGTTGACCGCGATAATGAGCGGATTTCACTTTCAATTAAAGAAACACTGCCTGGGCCATGGGCTCAAATTTCTGAAAAAGTGAAAGCAGGAGATGTCAAAGACGGTACCGTCAAGCGTCTTGTAAGCTTTGGTGCTTTTGTAGAAATTCTTCCGGGTGTAGAAGGTCTTGTTCATATTTCTCAAATTTCCAACAAGCATATCGGCACACCGCAGGAAGTTCTTGAAGAAGGACAGGAAGTGAGTGTAAAAGTGCTGGATGTTAACGAGAATGAGCAAAGGATTTCTCTCAGCATGAAGGAGCTTGAAGAACCTCAAAAGGCAGATGAGAGCGATTATAAAAATTATCAGCCAAAAGAAGAATCCTCAGGATTCTCGTTAGGCGATATGATTGGCGATCAGCTAAAAAAACTTAAATAATGGTGATGATTCTTGAGCAGAGCTAAACGCAAACTAGATCATATAAATCATGCTTTGTCCACCGGACAAAGCAGGGAAAACGGGTTTGATGATATCACGTTTGTTCACAAAAGCCTGCCGGACTCATCCGTTGAAGACATTGATATGTCAGCAAGGATAGGCGAACTTTCTATAAGTTCGCCTATTTATATCAACGCGATGACCGGAGGCGGAGGGAAGAAAACGCAGCAAATCAATGAAGCCCTATCAGCAGCAGCTGCTTCATTCGGCATGGCGATCGCAGTAGGTTCACAAATGGCGGCTATCCGGGACAAGGCAGAGCAGCCCTCATATAAAGTGGTGAGGAAGGTGAATCCGAAGGGTATCATTTTTGCAAACCTGGGCAGTGAAGCCACTGCAGATCAGGCAAAGCAGGCAATTGATATGATTGAAGCGGATGCCATCCAAATTCATTTGAATGTGATACAGGAGCTTGTCATGCCTGAAGGTGACCGGGATTTCACGGGTGCTTTGACCCGGATTGAACAAATTGTCCGGCATGCCGGTGTACCGGTTATCGTGAAAGAAACAGGCTTTGGAATGGATCGGGATACCGTAATCCGTTTGAAAAATGCAGGCGTTTCAGCCATCGATATTGGCGGATACGGCGGAACGAACTTTTCAAAGATTGAAAATGCAAGGCGAAACAGAGCACTGCACGCATTTAACGGCTGGGGGATTCCGTCAGCCGTCTCCATAGCCGAAGGATCAAATGCCGCAAGCGGCGAGGTAAGTATCCTCGGTTCGGGAGGTATTCAAGATTCCCTTGATGCGGCGAAGGCCATTGCGTTAGGTGCTTCCGCTTCAGGGATGGCAGGAATACTTCTCTCCGTCCTGACAGAGCACGGTGAAGAAGGGCTGCATGAAGAACTGAGGCTTCTGCATGAAGAGTTTAAATGGATCATGTGTGCGTTAGGAACGAAAACGCTTCAGGATTTGCAAAACGCTCCTATAGTCATTTCAGGTGCATCCCATCATTGGCTGGCTGAAAGAGGATTTGAAACCTCTTTTTACAGCCGGCGGTAAAAAAGAGCCCTTGCTTTGCGCACTTCCTAATAAAGGAAGCAGGCAAGCACAGGGCTTTTTTTCATCTTTCATTTCTCTCCCTTGATTGTTCTGTACTTTCAAGGCTTGTGGCTCCGTTATTTTCCAGTTTTTGATCGCGATCAGATTCGACACGCTTGCTTTCCCTCAATTTCTTTTCTTGACGGTCCTTTCCCATAAAACACACCCCCTAATTTTAGACTCTGCTAAACCTGAATGAGGATTTTGACACCCTTTTGATTGGAGCGGAAGACGCTGGACTCCTGCATAGTTAAGGAGTCAAAGGCCTAAAGCGGCTTCCGCACCACCCGTAAAAGATGCAGGCCTGAGGCGG
The DNA here is from genome assembly GCF_018283675.1 of Metabacillus flavus. NCBI lineage: Bacteria > Bacillati > Bacillota > Bacilli > Caryophanales > Bacillaceae > Metabacillus > Metabacillus flavus. The sequence continues at coordinate 2,276,326 of NZ_JAGVRK010000001.1, read as the reverse complement.
AAATCGACAGGTACGTTTAACAGACCCTATTTTTAAGTAGTTTGCATCAATTTTCATTATTCAGCCATTAAATTTTGATTAAAACCTGCTGATCTCTTCCATAATGATAGGGATGGGAGAGGATGTATATGCAGGGGATATTATTTTACTGGGTCTCTTGGGCTTTATGGATCGCTTGTACGTTTCTTATGAATAAATCGAATCTCAGGACTTTTTTTTCATTTTTTCTTCTTCTGCTGATTATTTCTGCAGGATTATATATTTCTTTGCCAGCTGGAGAAATGGGAGCGGCTTTTTTAATGCTTTACATAGGATGCAGCGGAGCGGCAGCCTATCGCAGATTGCATCGATCTCTTCGGTTTATGGTGAGCGCCCTTGGAATTACCGCTGGATATACCGGTATAAAGCTCATGCAGCTTTTTGATCCAGTCTGGTTTACGATCAGTCCGTTTTTTGTATTATTCATGATCATTTTTATTGCAGCAGGATTGCTGGGTAAATCTTTTCCCGAAAAAGTGTGTTTATTTTTGATTGGAATCTGCAATGGAGAAATGCTGTATGAATATATAATCCTCCCCGTCTCGGGAGCACTAAGTATAGGCCAGGAAACGTTTCTGGATTTTTCATTGCTCGGTATGGCCGGTTTTAGTATATGGGGGCTGATGGAGTGGTATTCAAACCTCGGTAATCAAACCTACCAAAAGCCAAGTAAGGCAAAGCAAAGCCGGAACGCCTAATCTGCAGACAGGAAAAAGAACTTTACAGGAAGTACGAACTTAAATTGTTAATTAAGAGAAAAGCTGATATGATAAGTTTGGACGCCCTTCTTCGGAATTTGATGGAAGGGTTTATTTCATCACGCATAAACGGTTATTAACGGGCTTTCAGGTAACGAAATTGTAAAGCAGGAGCCTGCAATAGCCGGGACGCAGGCACACAATTCAGGCGCCGCGTCATTGGTCCACATAAACTGCGTACCCTTATCTAAATGAAAATTGAAATGATATGATCGTATTAATAATAAATCAAAATGTTTAATACAAGCAGAATAAGCTTGCCTTAGAGCAGGCTGATATGCAGGATCGTGTTGGAAAGGATGTAAAAGAGATATGCCAAAACCAGTAGTTGCAATTGTAGGGAGACCAAATGTTGGAAAATCGACTATTTTTAACAGAATTGTCGGAGAGCGGGTTTCCATTGTAGAAGACCGTCCGGGAGTTACTCGGGACAGGATCTACAACAAAGGCGAGTGGCTCAATTATGAGTTCAACATCATTGATACAGGCGGTATCGATATTGGCGATGAACCATTTTTAGCCCAAATCAGACATCAGGCAGAAATTGCGATTGATGAAGCAGATGTCATCATCTTTATGACAAACGGCAGAGAAGGGGTTACGGCAGCTGATGAAGAAGTTGCAAAAATCCTTTATCGTACGAAGAAGCCTGTCGTGCTGGCTGTTAATAAAATTGATAACCCGGATATGCGGGAAGCGATGTATGATTTTTATGCACTCGGCTTTGGCGATCCATTCCCGATTTCAGGATCCCATGGAATTGGCCTCGGGGATATGCTGGATGATGTAATCAAGCATTTTGCTGGAATCAGCCAATCGGATTATGATGAAGAAATCATTAAGTTCAGCCTGATTGGCAGGCCGAATGTCGGTAAATCCTCACTTGTTAATGCTATGCTCGGGGAAGAGCGGGTAATCGTCAGTGACATTGCCGGTACGACCAGAGATGCTGTGGATACGACATTCAAGCATAATGGCCAGGAATACGTGATTATAGACACGGCCGGAATGAGAAAAAAAGGAAAAGTATACGAATCCACGGAAAAATACAGCGTCCTGAGAGCGCTGAAGGCAATCGACCGCTCTGATGTTGTTCTAGTTGTCATCAATGGGGAAGAGGGAATTATCGAGCAGGATAAGAAAATTGCCGGTTACGCCCATGAAGCAGGTAAAGCCATTATAATCGTTGTGAATAAATGGGATGCCGTCGAGAAAGATGACAAAACCATGAAAACGTTCGAGACAAATATTAGAGAGCATTTTCTTTTCTTAAGCTATGCCCCTATTATTTTTCTATCGGCTAAGACGAAGCAGAGAATTCATACGTTAGTTCCTGAAATCGTAAAAGTAAGCGAAAATCACTCTCAAAGGGTTCAAACAAATATTTTGAATGAAGTTGTCATGGATGCTGTAGCAATGAATCCAACCCCTTCTGATAAAGGGAAAAGGCTTAAAATTTATTATGCTACACAAGTCGCTGTTAAACCGCCTGCGTTTGCTGTTTTTGTTAATGAACCTGAGTTAATGCATTTCTCTTATGAAAGATTTTTAGAAAACCGCATTCGTGACGCATTCGGATTTGAAGGAACTCCAATTAAGATTTTCTCGCGGGCACGTAAATAATTGAACGGCAGATAAAAGGGCAGGGGGTATGTGAGATGGAAAAGATTGCATTACTTGGTGCGGGGAGCTGGGGAACTGCTCTTGCTTTAGTTCTCGCTGATAATGGTCATGATGTGAGACTATGGAGCCACAGGCAGGAGCTCGCAGATGAAATCAATATGCAAAAGCAAAACAGCAAATATTTGCCTGATATCATACTTCCGGAAGGAATTACCGCATACCACGATCTTCAAGGTGCGCTGGCAGATGCTCAGACGATTGTGGTTGCCGTTCCTTCAAAAGCCATCCGTGAAGTTCTTGCGAGTGTAAGGAATCTTATAAATAAACAGGTTACGATGGTCCATGTGTGCAAAGGAATTGAACCGGATTCACTTAAGCGGGTTTCAGAAATTATTACAGAGGAAATGCCTGCTGACATGTTAGAGTCTCTTGTCGTATTATCAGGCCCGAGCCATGCAGAAGAGGTCAGTTTAAGACATCCTACAACGGTGACCTCATCCTCTGATGATGTGAAGGCTGCCGAACGGGTTCAAGAGCTGTTCATGAATCAGCATTTTAGAGTCTACACCAATCCGGACATGATCGGAGTGGAAATCGGCGGTGCTTTAAAAAATGTCATTGCTCTTGCAGCCGGAATTACGGATGGACTGGGCTATGGAGATAATGCGAAAGCCGCTTTAATTACAAGAGGACTTGCAGAAATTGCAAGGCTCGGCAGTGTAATGGGGGGAACCCTCTCACCTTTTCCGGGTTAACGGGAATCGGAGATTTGATTGTTACTTGTACCAGCGTCCATTCACGAAATTGGAGAGCCGGCAATATGCTTGGTAAAGGGCATGATCTTGATGAGGTTCTGAGCAATATGGGCATGGTTGTTGAAGGTGTGCGGACCACGAAAGCTGCCCATCAGCTTGCAGAAAAGTATCAGGTTAAAATGCCGATCGCAGAAGCGCTTTATAATGTTCTATTTAATGGGCATTCACCAAAAGAAGCTGTGGATTCATTAATGGGCAGAGGAAGAACTCACGAAATGGAAGACCTTGTTAACATTATGGAAAATCGTTTGCAATAGCCATGCTTCATTAATGGGGGACCTGCATACAATATCTGGAGATTCAAGGCTCTATCCATTCCTCTCCGTATTAGCCCGATTCCCCCTTACATGAAAAACTCATAAAAATGGGCATTTGAGGATGCAACCATTCATTGGATCGCATAAAATAAATCGAAGCATTCGAAGAGTTGTTTCTCTTGACTGGGATCATTAGTCTGTTTCCCCTAAGCTGAAGTAAGGAAGCCCCCTCTTTACTTCAGTTTCTATTTTTTGAAAATTGGGACAAGCAAATTTGTAACCGCTCACAACGATGCCGGGAGGGAAAAAGAATGACGCCAGGCCTTTTGAAAATGTGGATTGCGTTATCATCCATTGCCTTTATGTTTGCTGCTGTTTTTTCAATTTACATAAGCAGGTATAAGCTGAAGAGCGGAATAATCAAGATGATCGTTTCAGCCGCTGCTTACTTTTTTATGATTTCGGCCGGTCTGCTTATGATTTTTGTCGTATTCAGCGGTCCAGTATCCAAATAGGACTGAGGTGAAGAAAATGAAGAAATGGGCCGCTTTTGGATGGATTTCCATGATTATCCTGCTAAGCGGGTGTTTGTATCCGCAGGCTGAGCTGACGCAAAATCAAATTCCCTATGAAGACCAGCTTGAGAGCGTTCAAAAAGCTGTCATGAAATACAGAGAGGATACGGGCGGTCTTTTACCGATTAAAAACAAGGATATGAAAACGCCAATCTATGAAAAATATCCAATTGATTTCTCAAAAATAGTACCAAGTTTTCTGCCCGAGCCGCCGGGAACCTCCTATGAAAACGGGGGGATTTATCAATACGTACTTATCTATCCAGAAAAAAACCCAACAGTTAAGCTAATCGATCTGCGGATGGCCGAAGAAATTAGAGACCTGCGCATCAGGCTGAGTGCCTATACACAGTCCAAGCAGTACCCTCCATATAAGGAAGTCCTTGAGTCTGGTGTGTTCACTTTGGACTACACTAAGCTTGGACTTAAAACAGCTCCTGCTGTAACGAGTCCTTTTTCAGGTAATCAGCTTCCTCTTCTGATTGGCAGTGATGGAGAAATTTTTGTGGACTATCGGATCGACCTTCAGTCAAAATTGAAAGAAACCGGGAAGCATCCTAAACCAGATGAGGATATAAGGGAGCTTCTTGTCAAAGATTCGGTGTTTGTACCGGCATTTTCCAAACCTTTCACCGTAAATGAAAAAAACGAACCCGTTTTTATGAAGAATTAAGGAATGAACCCTTCTGGAGACCCATAGACTCCGATAGAAGGGTTTTTTATTTTGACATCCAAGATAGAAAATTTTTCTCAATCAGGCATAAACAATTAGGACAACATCATAAACATAAAGTGTCCTTAACAATGTGAAAAAAATCGGGGTATCCCAATATAGCTAAACCGGGAGGGGATCGCTTGGAAAAGGTAGATATTTTTAAAGATATTGCTGAACGCACCGGCGGTGATATTTATCTTGGCGTTGTCGGAGCAGTCAGAACAGGAAAATCTACATTTATTAAAAAGTTCATGGAATTAGTGGTGCTTCCAAACATCGGCAGCGAGGCGGACAAAGCGCGTGCCCAGGATGAACTGCCTCAAAGTGCAGCCGGAAGAACCATCATGACGACAGAACCCAAATTTGTGCCCAATCAGGCTGTCAGCGTCCATGTGGAGGATGGCCTTGAAGTGAACATCAGGCTTGTAGACTGTGTCGGCTACACAGTCCCCGGCGCTAAAGGTTATGAGGATGAAAATGGTCCAAGAATGATTACGACTCCTTGGTATGAAGAGCCTATTCCTTTCCATGAAGCTGCTGAAATTGGGACGCGCAAAGTGATTCAGGAGCATTCAACGATAGGCGTTGTTGTTACAACAGACGGAACGATTGGGGAAATTCCGAGAACGGATTATATTGAAGCAGAAGAACGTGTCATTGATGAGCTGAAGGAAGTGGGTAAACCGTTTATTATGGTCATCAATACGGTTCAGCCGTACCATCCTGAGACAGAGAGGCTGAAGCAGCAGCTTAATGAAAAGTACGATATACCGGTCCTTGCAATGAGTGTGGAAAGCATGAGGGACAGTGATGTCATGAATGTCCTGAGAGAGGCCCTTTATGAGTTCCCTGTACTGGAAGTAAACGTCAACCTGCCGAGCTGGGTTATGGTGCTTAGGGAAAACCACTGGCTTCGCGAAAGCTACCAGGAAGCGGTTAAGGACACGGTAAAGGATATTAAGCGGTTAAGGGATGTAGACAGAGTCGTAAGTTTCTTCAGTGAGTATGAGTTTATTGAACGGGCTAGTCTTGCTGGTATTGAAATGGGCCAGGGGATTGCAGAAATTGATTTATACGCACCTGATTATCTTTACGATGATATCCTTCGTGAAGTGGTGGGAGTGGAGATTAGAGGGAAGGATCATCTTCTCCAGCTTATGCAGGATTTCGCCTATGCAAAAGCTGAATATGACCAGGTTTCAGATGCGCTGCGGATGGTGAAGCAAACCGGATATGGAGTGGCAGCCCCGGCACTATCCGATATGAGTCTGGATGAACCTGAGATTATCCGCCAAGGTTCGAGATTTGGGGTGAGGCTGAAGGCAGTCGCACCATCCATACACATGATTAAAGTGGATGTTGAATCAGAATTCTCGCCGATTATCGGAACGGAGAAGCAAAGTGAAGAGCTGGTCCGCTACTTAATGCAGGATTTTGAAGATGATCCGCTCTCCATCTGGAACTCAGATATTTTCGGACGTTCACTCAGTTCCATTGTAAGAGAAGGTATTCAGGCAAAGCTTTCCCTTATGCCGGAGAATGCAAGATACAAGCTGAAAGAAACGTTAGAGCGAATTATTAACGAGGGATCAGGCGGACTGATCGCGATTATTTTATAGAAGCAGCTGACCCGTCCAATCAGGAGACGGGTTTTTTTGTGTTTATTTACATAAAAGACATTCAGCCAGTAAACAAAAAGCCGGGATTTAAGGAGAGCTGTCCGAATAGCGGGGGAACTTTGAAGGCATAAGCCCAGTCCAGTAAGCTGCATAGCGCGGGTTTAAGCGGATTTCTAATACGTTAGGTATTCATATCAGACAAAAAGAAAGTGGCCTCATATAAATAGAGTACGGATGATGGGAAAAGACAAGCGTTTAATAAATAGAGAGAGGAGAAAAACAATGATATTTACATCCGGCTTTGCCGCAGCAACCATTGTTTTCTTTTTTACCATGATACTCGTTATTACAAGGCCGATGAAACTGAATGAAGCTGTTTATGCATGCGCAGGAGCAATAACCGTTATGCTTTTAGGGATTGTATCCATGTCAGATATAGCGGAGATATACTTCAAAATTGAAGATGCCTCAATTACCATTATTTCTAACTTCATTCTCGCTCTGATTCTTGATAGAATTGGATTTTTCCAGCTTGTGGCAGATTATCTGATTCGATTATCCCGTAATTCAGGACCAAGACTGTTCTGGCTGACAGCGGGACTTAGTTATTTAATGACACTGCTTTTTAATAATGACGGATGCATTTTGATTCTAACCCCTCTGCTAATAAAATTGCTCAATGCCACCTCATTTAAGAAGCATGAAAAATTTCCGATTCTCTTAACGAGTGCCCTTGTAGCAACTGCTTCCAGTGCACCGATAGGAGTCAGCAATATCGTGAACTTAGTGGCACTAAAAATTATCGGCATGTCCCTGCATGAACATGTATGGATGATGTTCCTTCCTGCTACGCTTGGGGTTATATTTTTAACTTTTCTTTTGTACGGATTGCTAAGAAAGAAAATTCCAAAAACATTTGTCTCAAAACCATTCTCTCCGGATTCAAGCCGATTTCATCATCCGCTCAAACCTCTCAATCCAGTAAAAATCAATCCTAAGCATGTTCTGATGATCTGCTCCTTTATTCTAGGGATGAGAATTATATTAATAAGCAGCTCTATGCTCGGCTTATCATTATCCTTTCTTTCCATTGCGGGAGTGCTGCTTCTATATCTATTCACTAGAAAAACATATCAAATATCGATGAGACGAACGCTAACGAAGGCTCCATGGCACGTGTTTTTATTTGCGTTTGCTATGTATATTTTGATTTATGGTTTAAACAATGCGGGAATTACAGCTGAATTGACAAAGTATATGGCCGGTATGATAGAAAGTATGCCTCTTGCCGAATCTTCAATGACAATTGCGCTCGTTACAGCAGCCCTTTCAAACCTGATAAACAATCATCCGGCGTTAATGCTGATGATGATGGCGCTATCAGACCTGCAGCTCAGCCCCATAATTTTGAAAGCTTCCTATATGGCGATTATTATCGGCAGTGATATTGGATCTCTCGTAACCCCGATCGGAACGCTTGCCACATTGCTTTGGCTGTATATACTAAAGGAAAACGGGATCAAAATCAAGTGGAAGAGCTATATGAGGGTAACGCTGCTTACCATTCCATTAACAGTAGTCGTAACCGTCTTCTTCCTGCTTGGCTGGATATACCTCAACATAAATATGTAAAAAACCAATGAGATCTTCTCATTGGTTTGTGTTTTTTAAGGCAAATGAGCAGCCTTAACGTGGCTGATTTTCAGATAGATGGGCTGTCCGTCTGCTTTTATCAGTTCCATCATGTTTTGTTCAATGTTTTTGAGAAGTCCTATTTTTTCAGGATTTTCAGCTAAATCAAAAACAAGCATTTGGCCGGTATGTTTCTTAAGCTGCTCCTCTAAATTTCGATTCACGCTTAGTCCTGCAATCGTAACAGGCAGCTCCTGGCTGTTTAATGTATAGGGAGTGGTATTAGCGGGATATGGAATCAGCCACTTTAAATGGTGAAGGGAAATCAGTACATTTTTGAAGACAGGTGAATAAAAAACCAGGTAGTCATTCAACACATTTGTAATATATCCATGCAGAGATTTATTGCCGGTCACATAAATTTCTGCGAATATTCCCTTCGCCTGATTCAGCGTTTTCCGGTAAGAAATCTGCTCATCAGACTTTACCGGTTTTTCTGGAACTTCACCTTCAAAACAATCCGGTTCAGTTGTCTGCTGGATGCTGTGAACGTGCAGAAGGGGATATAAAGGTGCTGAGTGCCGTTGAATAAAACGATGATATCCAGTCCTGCGTCTACTAATTGTCCTAAAAATCTTACTTTGCCGGTAATTTCTGCTTCAACCGGTTTTCCGATCAGCTGTGTGTAAGTCAACGGTCGCTCCTCCTTGCAGATTATCGTGTGTTACTTATCTTTTCCAGTGGAAATCCACTGTTTTCGTTACTTGAGTATACACTTTATCGTAGCTGCGTTCGCGGGTCGCTTCAACATTCTGGTTCGCTTCCTGGCTGCTTTTATTTGAATCCTGTGATTTGTTATTATTTTCTTCGTTCCCGTTTTGATTTTCTTCTGCATTGCTTTCTTCTTCATTGGACAATTTGGCTTTAATACTGCGAACGTGTCCTGGTTCAATAACGATGGATTCTTTTTTTCCCTCCAAAACATATCTGCCGCGTCCTTGCTCATACAAGGTGCCTTCTGCTTTTTCGGGGCCTCCGCTATGAACGGCTACTTGAGATCCTCTTAGGACTTGGAACAGCTTATCGTAACTATGCGCCAGATAGTATTCATCCTCGCAGCCGCAGTCTTCTTTGCCTTCGTTTTCCTGCTCGTTTTCCTGTTCTTTGCTGACAATGCCTGCAAGGCTTTTGATATGATACATGCTGATATAAAGAACATCTTTTTTGGATTTTACAATGACAAAGTCACTTTTTACGTCCAAAATTGTCCCTTTTACGGAATCTGGTCCGCCCTGATTGATTTGAACTGCTTCGCCTGCATGCATGCGAAGCAGGCTGCGGAAATTGCGTGAATAGTAATAGTCAGGAATTTCCTGTACTTTTCCGTCTTGTTTCTGTGCTTCCGCTTCTTCCAATCTTGCTTCAGCTTCAGCAGCTGCAACTGCTCTTTCATCTACTTCTTGTTCTGCATTGGATTCTGCGGTCACGCTTTTAACGTGGTGAAGCTGGTAGTAAACAACCGGACTTTTAGGACCAGGTTTTTCTACGGCTAAAACGAGGAAATCTGTACCTAAATCAAGGAGTAACCCTTTTTTGGCTTCAGGGCCACCGCGGTTAATTTTCACTGTTTCGCCAACATAAGATTTCCAGTTTCTTGAGTTTTGCTTTTGTTTCATCATTCTTCCTCCTCGGAAAATGTCCATAGTAGTTATTTATAATGCATTTATACTCACCCATGGCATAAGTTGAACCAAGATATGAACCCAAATTTAGCAAATTAGCAACAATTGGTTCTGTTGCCTACTTCCATCCTCTGCTGGACAATTCCCTGGATAAAAAATCGTTTCTAGCCTGAATAAAATCTTTAATGAAGAGGGGCTCCTGTCTAAATTCCTGTAAATATTTCCCGATATAAGGGTCTCCTTGAACTTCCGGTTCCAATTGGACAAACAGATCATCAATCATTGGAGCAACTGTTTTGGCAGTAAATGATTGATCCAATAAACTGCACATTAGCCCAGCATAAAGATTTTTAAAAGATTCAATGGCGAGTAGTCTTGCAGACAGTGTATTGTATCCCTCAATTCTGACGTATTCAGCTCCCATATTGGTACCGTTCACATCTCTCCCGAAGGTGGCATCGTAATCCCAGGGGATAATATTAAATTGATTCGTCTGTTCATCCAGCAATAGCGCATAATTATGAACAAAACCGTCAAAGTTTTGGAGGCAAACTACACCTGCCAGCCAAGTCAAGTACTGCCGGACATTTAAATATTCAGCAATTCTTTTTTCAAATTCCTGATGTGTGGCCGTATTTATAAATACTATAAATTCAGTTAGCCTCTTAAGCGCTGTTTTATTGCCTGTTTTTAGTTCATATCCTTGCAGCAAGTTATTTTTCAGCGACTTATCAAGGTCGCTGTGAAGTGAAAAGTTAGCGTCTCCATCAATTGCATAGATGATGGAGCAAGGATTAAGCCTGTGGTTTTCTGCAAAGTCTTCATTTACAGACTCAAGCTTTAAATAAATTCCTTCGTATTTTCCATTTATATAGAACTTTACATATTCCCAGTGAGGGACAATCAGTCCGATTAAATCTAAGAACTTAAATGACAATGCATTTCTCATAAAAGAAGGATCATAATATTCGGCATTTAAATGAAATTCACGTTCCCCATTCAGCGTTTTCTTTCCTGCATGTTTAATAAAATATGATTTTTTCTTCGCTTTCCTGGTATGTGCTCCCCTGTAAGCGATTTCGGCATGAACCTTTGATTGATCCTGAAAGCCAAGTGTAATAGGGAGAGGTTCATCATTCCATAAATCCCGTTTAAGTTCGCCCAGATGGCGGGGATTGATGGAGCAATTCAGCTTTTTAATGGATGCTTCGGCAGAGCTCATATTCATCACACCTTTTTGATGGTATCCCATCATATGCAAAGACAACTAATCTTTGTTAAAGGGCACGAGTATATTTTCAAAGTGTGGGACAACAAACCAAGCAATCGCAAACGCTGAAGCGTATTCTAGAGCATAAAGAATAAAGGGGGTTAGAAGATATATGACACAGCATGATATTTTTGATGCTCATCAGCTTGCTTTGGAAAATGGTCTTGAAGGATTCTTGTTTCAAGACCCATCTGAAGCAGAGGTAGAAGAGATGTTAATGATGCCTCCAGGAAGAAGCCGCCGTTCCGGCAGAGGTTCACGCCGAGGCAGCCGCCGTTCCGGCAGAGGTTCGCGCCGAGGCAGCCGCCGTTCCGGCAGAGGATCACGCAGAGGCAGCCGCCGTTCCGGCAGAGGTTCGCGCAGAGGCAGCCGCCGTTCCGGCAGAGGATCACGCAGAGGCAGCCGCCGTTCCGGCAGAGGTTCGCGCAGAGGCAGCCGCCGTTCCGGCAGAGGATCACGCAGAGGCAGCCGCCGTTCCGGCAGAGGATCACGCAGAGGCAGCCGCTGTTCCGGCAGAGGATCACGCAGAGGCAGCCGCCGTTCCGGCAGAGGCTCGCGCAGAGGAACTGGCCGTCGTTCAGGCAAAGGTTCAAGAAACAGAAATCCGTGGGTTTGCCGTTCCATTCGCAGAAGCGGGAACCAACACTAAGCTTTAAGAAAGGCTGGTATAACAGCCTTTCTTTGCTGTTTACATAATTAAAAAATCAGACAGTAAATTTCCTTTTATTGCTCCTAATCCCTTTAATATCAACGAATTTCAGCGTTATTTCTTGCTAAGGTAAATTAATTATGATAATCTACTATCAGCATTGGGAGAATAATTTCTCTCTAATGGTCAGATTTGCCTAAAATATGCGCTTTTCAAGCGGAAAATCATTGAATTCTCTTTTATTATCCGTTAAGATAAGCGTGTTAACAGTAAAAGCTTGATTTTACGTATAATTCAGGCGATTTCTGTGAAGAAATGTAATAACAGCTTAACTGTTATTCTACCCATTCTTGGGAGGAGGTGAAAGGCATGAACAAAACAGAACTAATCAATGCAGTAGCTGAGGCTAGCGAACTATCTAAAAAGGACGCTACTAAAGCAGTTGAATCCGTATTCGACACGATTCTTGACGCGTTGAAAGACGGCGATAAAGTACAACTTATCGGTTTTGGCAACTTCGAAGTTCGCGAGCGTGCAGCCCGTAAAGGCCGTAACCCGCAAACTGGTGAAGAAATCGAAATCCCGGCAAGTAAAGTGCCTGCTTTCAAACCAGGTAAAGCTCTTAAAGATGCTGTTGCTGGCAAATAATTAGCACATTCTTTTATTTGTGTATGGCATGAGCAAATACATACACGTTTCTTCACAGATAGCCCCTTTTTAAGGGGCTTTTCATTTGTTTACTGTTTAATTTGGAGGAAATCATCTTCCTGGAAAATCTATACATATATAATCAAGCGTTACAGAGCATCCAAGAAGGCTCTAGCTTTTGCTTTTAAACTCATTGATGTGCTAGAATCTGAATAAAACGAACGAAAATAATTTTTTGTTATGTACGCAGGAGGCAGCTAAATGAACGAGATTAACCACGGTAAAATTGAAGATGCTGTAAAATTAATCCTGGAAGCGATTGGAGAAGATCCGAACCGCGAAGGGCTGATGGATACCCCTAAGAGGGTTGCCCGCATGTATGCGGAGATTTTTTCAGGCTTAAGTGAAGACCCTTCTGAACACTTCAAAACGATCTTCGGGGAAGACCATGAAGAACTCGTCCTTATAAAAGACATCCCATTTTATTCTATGTGTGAACATCATCTTGTCCCTTTTTACGGTCATGCTCATGTTGCCTATATTCCTAAGGGCGGCAAGGTTACTGGACTGAGCAAGATGGCCAGGGCAGTAGAAGCAGTAGCGAAGCGCCCTCAGCTCCAAGAAAGAATTACGTCTACTGTAGCAGACAGTATTTTAGACACGCTTGAACCGCATGGAGTTATGGTTGTGGTAGAAGCTGAGCATATGTGCATGACCATGCGCGGCGTGAAGAAGCCTGGTTCAAAAACTATTACTTCTGCAGTTAGAGGTGTATTCCAAAATGATCAGTCAGCAAGAGCAGAGGTGCTTTCCCTCATTCGCAGCTCTTGATTATCCTTAATAGATGGGCGGTAGAACAGAATGAAAAATCCGGCGAATGATTTTGTCGTCATCAAAGCCATAGAAGACGGTGTGCACGTCATTGGACTGACACGCGGTTCCGATACACGCTTTCATCATTCAGAGAAATTGGATAAAGGCGAAGTAATGATTGCCCAATTTACAGAGCACACATCTGCAATAAAAGTGCGTGGAAATGCTAAGATCCTGACCAGCCATGGAGAAATGGAAAGCGATCCTAGAAAATAAGTTCAGCGATGGGGAGCAGGCTTAAAGGTGTGCTTCTCTAAGCGCTTCATCGGACGAATACTTATTTAGGGAATGAACGGACAGAATATGTTATAATTATATTTGCCGGTCTTGGCTTTTACGTCTTTGCTAGCAGGTCGAATGGACGATTAAATGATTAGGGGACAAGGGTGATTTCTTTGCAGAACATCTATGAAACATTGGCGGAATTAAAAGAGCGATTAGATCTGAAATTGAGCCATCCGTATTTGGCGCGCTTTTTATCTTCACCTGTAGTGGATGAAGATAAATTGCTTCTATTCTATGCAATTTTAGATGAAGCTCCTGTAACAGAAGAGGAAAAGAAAAATTATACGGTCACAGCTATGCTGGTCCAGATTGCCCTTGATACCCATGATAATGTAACGACTTCTGTTCATGTAGAGAAAGGACAGTTTTTCAAACGGCAGCTTACGGTCCTGGCAGGGGACTATTACAGCGGCCTTTATTATGCTCTTCTGGCAGAAATGAATGATGTCAGGATGGTTCGAACGTTAGCAACGGCGATAAAAGAAATCAACGAACACAAAATAAGGCTGTATGAGGCATCGGACATGGATATGGAAGAAGCGGTCAAAAGCATGCTTGTGATCGAAACAGCATTATGCCAGCATCTTTCAGACCATTTTGGCATTGATCTGTGGAAAGCAGTGTCCAAGAAATTTCTTTCTTATAAACGCCTGTCTGCTGAGAAAATGAGAATGGTATCCGGAAGTTCAATGATGATGAGGAAATATTCATCAGAAAAAGGACCCTTTCAGGATATAGAGACAGTTCGGACGGATTTAATAAAACGGTGCAATTTTTACTTTGATGAGGCGGTTTCACTTGTTGAGAGAAGCCTAGAAAGCTCACATACCATGAAGCAGGCTTTGCTTGGCAGGCTTGAAAATATGAGATTTCATGAAGATACCTTATCCACTAAGCTTGCGGAAGAAGGGTTTTAATAATGCAGCAGTCAAAAGAAGAGCGTGTACATGGGGTATTTGAGAAAATTTCCCCGCATTACGATAAAATGAATTCAGTAATTAGCTTTCAGCGCCATGTGGCTTGGCGTAAAGAAACCATGAAGCGGATGAGCGTTCAGCCGGGAGCAAAAGCTTTGGATGTGTGCTGCGGGACAGCTGACTGGACTCTTGCTCTTGCAGAAGCGGTAGGTCCGGAAGGGGAAGCGATCGGGCTTGATTTCAGCCAGAATATGCTTTCAGTCGGCAATGAAAAGGTAAAGAAATCTGGGATGAAACACGTTTCTCTCCTGCATGGCAATGCTATGGAGCTTCCGTTCCAGGATTCTTCATTTGATTATGTTACCATTGGATTTGGCCTGCGGAATGTGCCCGATTACATGACCGTGCTAAAGGAGATGCAGAGAGTAGTTAAGCCCGGGGGCAAAGTGGTCTGTCTTGAAACCTCACAGCCTGAAATGCCTGGATTTAAACAGCTTTACTACGTGTATTTCCGTTACATTATGCCTCTTTTCGGAAAGGTATTTGCTAAAAGCTTCAAGGAATATTCCTGGCTTCAGGAATCGGCAAGGGACTTTCCAGGAATGAAGGAGCTTGCTGCCATGTTCAGGACAGCAGGACTGGACAACGTGGAAGTGAAGCCTTTTACCGGTGGAGTAGCTGCTATGCATATGGGTTCCAAACCTGTTAAATAACACACTTGATTGTTGGTGGATGGAATGAAATTTAAAAATTTATATACGTTTTTGAACAAAGATCTGGATGTGATTGAACAGGAGCTTGAAAAAGTGGTTCAATCCAGTTATCCAATGCTTAGTGAAGCAGGGCTTGATATGCTCCAGGCAGGCGGAAAACGGATACGCCCGGTTTTTGTGCTGCTATCGGGAATGTTCGGAGATTATCATATTGATAAAATCAAGCACGTAGCTGTGGCTCTTGAAATCATCCATATGGCGACTCTCGTCCATGACGATGTAATTGATGATGCAGAACTCCGAAGGGGAAGACCGACCGTCAAAGCAAGGTGGGACAACCGAATCGCCATGTATACTGGTGATTATTTGCTTGCAAAATCTCTTGAACAAATGACGGCACTCGAAGATCCGCTCGCTCATAAGATTCTCTCCCGGACAATCGTAGACGTAGTCATTGGAGAAATCGAGCAGCTTAAAGATAAATATCGATACGAACAGTCATTGAAGGACTACCTGAAGAGAATAAAAAGGAAAACCGCCATACTAATTGCGACTAGCTGCCAGCTCGGGGCTATATCGGCCGGTACGGCTCCAGAGCTGCATAAAAAATTATATTGGTTCGGCTATAATGTAGGGATGTCTTTCCAAATTATAGATGATATTCTTGATTTTACTTCCTCTGAAAAGGAGCTCGGAAAGCCGGTTGGAAGCGACCTTCTGCAGGGGAATATTACGCTTCCGGTACTGATTTCAATGGAGGACCGGGAATTAAGAAAGGAAATTATAAAAATAAGCGCTGAGACGAAGCCTGATGAAATCAAACCGCTTATTGACGCCATAAAAAAATCAGGTGCTATTGAGAAATCCTACGATGTAAGCAACCGCTATCTTGACAAAGCTTTCGCGCTGCTTAATGAAATGCCCTCCAATAAGGCTAGAAGCACGATGCACTCGATTGCGAAATATATTGGAAAAAGAAAAATTTAATTCATTTCTCCACTCCTGATTGTAAATTGATAGTAAAAATGGTACGATTCTAAAGGGTAAATGAAAACCCATACATAATTTGACGGGGTGGAGAATTGTGGAAAATACTTTTTTGATGGTCAAACCTGATGGTGTTCAGAGACAATTAATCGGGGAAATTTTGCAAAGGTTTGAAAGAAAGGGCTTTCAATTGGCCGGCGCTAAATTAATGCAGATTTCTCAGGAACTTGCTGAAGAGCACTATGGGGAACATAAGGGGAAAAGTTTTTATAATGAGCTTGTAGAATTTATTACTTCCGGTCCAGTTTTTGCAATGGTCTGGCAAGGGGAGAATGTCATCGAGACATCCCGCCAGATGATGGGGAAAACGAATCCGAAGGAAGCACTTCCGGGCACCATCAGAGGGGATTATGGTGTGATTGTCGGGAAGAACATTATTCACGGATCTGACTCGCCTGAAGCTGCTGAAAGAGAGATTGGTCTTTTCTTCAAGCCGGAAGAGCTTGTCGGATACGAAAAACTAATGAATAGCTGCATTTATTAATTTTTTCGGTCAGCCTGCCAGGCTGGCCTTTTTTTGTTTTCCCGTCCCAATTTAAGCCCATAATACGCTATACTCATTGTAAAGAATTAGCAGAGAATAGAGCAAACAGGAGAATTGGATATATGGATGAATACCAGCTTTTCGCAAAAAATATTTATCAGCTGACAAGAATTGACCTTACCTTATACAAAGAGGCACAAATGAAAAGAAGATTAACCTCCCTTTATGAAAAAAAAGGCTTCACTTCCTTTACCGTCTATTTTCAGGAACTGAAAAAAAATGATGCGCTTCTGCTTGAATTTCTCGACCGGATGACGATTAATGTATCCGAGTTTTTCCGGAACAGTAAGCGCTGGGAGGTACTTGAGAAGAAGGTTCTTCCGGAGCTCTCGGCAGATAAAACAAATCTTAAAATATGGAGTGCTGCCTGTTCTACGGGCGAAGAACCATACACGCTTGCAATGATTGCTAAACATATTGGCATTAAGGAACCCTGGATCCTTGCAACGGATCTGGATGAGAACGTTCTTGCGAGAGCAAAGCTAGGATTATATGCTGAACGGGCCATGAAAGAGGTTCCCGAACAAATAAAAAGGGGCTATTTTCATACTCAGGAGGATTCTTTTGAAGTAAAAGAAGATATTAAAAGAATGGTGCAGTTTAAAAAGCATAATCTCCTTTCAGATCCTTATGACAGCCAGCTTGATCTGATTGTATGCCGCAATGTGCTGATCTACTTTACAGAGGAAGCAAAAGAAATCGTCTACAGCAGGTTCAGCCAGTCATTAAAAAGAGGGGGCTATTTATTCGTCGGCAGCACAGAACAAATCTTTCATCCTGATAAATATGGATTTGAATCAGCAGAGCCGTTTTTCTACCGTAAAAAATAAGCTGATGCTACTTTTTATAAAAAATTTATGGTATAGTGTCTTATAATCAATTTATACATAAAAGCGTTAACGCGTTGAAGGGAGAGTCCGCCGATGAGATATTTAACATCTGGTGAGTCACATGGACCGCAGCTGACTGCTATTCTTGAGGGGATTCCGGCAGGTCTGCACCTGACTGCGGAAGACATCAACAAAGATTTAGCCCGCAGACAAAAAGGGCACGGCAGAGGCAGGAGAATGCAAATTGAAAAGGATCAGGTCTTTATTGCCGGCGGTGTGCGGCACGGGAAGACGCTGGGTTCTCCCATTGCTTTAATAGTTGAAAATAAAGACTGGAAGCATTGGACGAAAATTATGGGTGCTGAGCCAATAGAAGAAAGTGAAGAATTGGAAGTAAAGCGGCAGATCAGCCGCCCAAGACCCGGTCATGCCGATTTAAATGGAGCTATTAAATACGGGCACCGTGATATGAGAAATGTGCTGGAACGATCTTCTGCAAGAGAAACAACGGTCAGGGTAGCTGCTGGAGCAGTGGCAAAGAGAATTCTGGAAGACTGCGGGATTAAAATTGCCGGCCATGTGCTTGAAATTGGCGGAATTCGGTCTGAACATTCACCCTTCTCGAGCGTAGATGAATTAATTGCTAAAACGGAAGATTCTCCAGTCCGCTGTGCGGATGAAAAGGCTGCAGTTAAAATGATGGAAGCAATCGACCAGGCAAAAGAAAATGGCGATTCCATCGGAGGAATAGTAGAAGTAGTCGCAGAGGGTATGCCTCCGGGTGTAGGAAGCTATGTTCATTATGACCGGAAATTGGATGCGAAAATTGCTGCGGCGATTATGAGTATAAATGCTTTTAAAGGCGCTGAAATCGGCATTGGTTTTGAGGCGGGAAGACTGTTTGGAAGCCAGGTTCATGATGAAATTGCCTGGGATGAGGATCGGGGGTACTACCGGAAGACGAATCGTCTTGGAGGACTCGAAGGCGGTATGACGACTGGTATGCCAATTATCGCAAGGGGTGTCATGAAGCCGATTCCGACTTTGTATAAACCTCTGCAAAGCGTCGATATTGAAACGAAAGAGGCTTTTTCAGCTAGTATAGAACGATCTGACAGCTGTGCTGTTCCTGCTGCAAGCGTTGTTGCTGAGGCTGTAGTTGCATGGGAGTTAGCAGCGGCAATAACAGAGCAATTTGGTCAGGACCGTATGGATTTAATCCGGGAAAATGCTGAAAAAATGCGCCAGCGTGCGAGGGAATTTTAATGAAATCGGTAACCGTAGCAGCAGAAACCCCTTATCCTGTTTTAATTGGAAACGGGTCGCTTGACTCCTTGGAAAAGGTGCTGGCTGATGGGGGAGGAGCTCCCAAAAAAATACTGCTGATTACAGATGATACCGTACACCGGCTTTATGGGGAATTTGTGAAAGAAAGGCTTGAAACCATTTCTCCTGTAGAGGTGTTTGTAGTCCAGAGCGGGGAAGCAGCAAAATCCTTTGAACAGTATTATGCTATCCTTACGTACGCACTGGAAAAAGGCTTGGACAGGAAAAGCATGGTTGCAGCACTCGGAGGCGGGGTTGTAGGAGACCTTGCAGGATTTGCTGCCGCTACCTTTATGAGGGGAATTCCTTTTGTTCAGATTCCCACCACCTTGCTTGCCCATGACAGCGCTGTCGGAGGCAAAACGGCTATTAATCATCCAAAAGGCAAAAACATGATCGGTGCTTTTTACCAGCCAAAGGCCGTTTTTTTTGAACCGCAGTTTTTAGCAAGTCTTCCTGCTGCCGAAATGCGATCAGGGATGGCTGAAGTAATCAAGCATGCTATGATTGCTGATGCATCTTTTCTTTCCTGGCTGAAAAAAGATCTTTCTGCGGTTATGAATCCAAATGAAGACCAGCTTGTCCGGATGATCACTGAGGGGATAAAAATTAAAGCAGACATCGTTTCTCAGGATGAAAAGGAAACGGGTGTAAGAGCTTATTTGAATTTCGGACACACCCTGGGCCATGCTATTGAAGCAGCGCTTGGCTATGGCAGAATAACGCATGGGGATGCAGTAGCAGCAGGAATGCTTTTTGCTGTTTGGCTAAGTGAAAAAGAGCTGGGTGCAGACCTGTCTTTTACTAAGCTGAAGACTTGGTTTGAAGAAATTGGATTTCCGGCGGCTGTTCCGGAAGAGCTAACTTCAGAAATACTGATGAATTTTATGCTCGCTGATAAAAAGACGGCATCAGGCAAAGTGAATATGGTGCTTTTGAAAGAAATCGGAACACCTGTTATCCATTCCTATCTTCCTGAAAGACTTCAAGCCTTGCTGGAAGAATTTCGAAAGGAGGAGATTGTTTGATAAGAGGAATTAGAGGCGCTACGACATCTCCTGACAATACAAAAGAATCGATTTGGGCCGTCTCTGAACAGCTTTTCAGAAAAATAGCCACAGATAATAATATCGTTCCTGAAAAGGTATCAAGTGTCATTATTACGGCAACGAAGGATCTTGATGCTGCGTTTCCTGCAAAGGCACTAAGGGAATTGGATGGATGGAAGCATGTACCGGTTATGTGCATGGCAGAAATAGACGTCCCTGGAGCCTTGGAAAAATGCATTCGCGTTATGATGAACGTTGATACAGAATTGAAGCAGGATCATGTACAGCATGTTTATTTAGAAGGGGCTGTAGTGCTAAGACCGGATTTGATTCAATCGCAGTAAACCCTTCAGCGTTGACATAGAATCGCATACGTACTAGAATATTCAATAAGTTCAAGAGAGTAATTAGTTGAGAGCAAGAGCAGAGAAGAGTTTAGGGTAGCTGAGAATGATTGAGTATAGCTGAGGAATCACTTTCTTGTATATGATTCGGACTATGCTGCCCAAGGACACACGTGTGTGTTTTTGGGCTTATTTTGTTATAGGCGAGATGCTTATGTTATTAGGCATACCCAAAATGCATAGCCGGTCAAAAAACCTCCGACTCATCCCATTCTCCTCTGCAAATTTAGAGGAGGAAACAGGAATGAACCATTCAGATTTAACCTCATTTTTACATGATGCAAAAGACTTCCGGACAATTCCGGTCGTCCACACCTACAAAATCGATACATTAACTCCCATTCAAATTTTTAATGCTTTAGAAAAACAGGCGGTCTATATACTGGAAAGCAGCGATCGTGAATCCAGCTGGTCCAATTATTCCTTTATTGGGCTAAATACTGTCTTGACCATAGAAGAAAGACGAGGTGTATTTATTATCCGTGAGAAAAACGGATCAAGTAAATATGAGTCTTCCAGTTTTTCAGACTTGTTCAAGCACCTTGATGAATCACTTCAAATTAAGCTGCCCGAGCTTCCCATCCCATTTAAGGGAGGAGCGGTTGGCTGCATCGGATATGATTCCGTCAGTCTTTTTGAAAAAGTTAAAAAGCATCCCGGATTGAATCCAGCAGAGCCGGTTTGCAGCCTTGCTGTATGCAGCACATATATAGCGCTCGATCATACCGAGAATCAGCTGTACATTATCGAATTTTCCTTTTTGAACGGAAAGGAAGAGGAAGCAGAGCTCACCTCCCGGTATCAAAAAGCAGAAGCAAAAATAAAAAGTCTTTTGCAGGAGCTGGAAGAGAAAAAGCCGCTGAAAGAAATGTTTTTAAGCTATGATCAAAGGTCAAACGTCCGTTTCGATGAGGTCCAATCGAACATGGAAAAAGAAGAATTCATTGAAAAAGTCCGGAAAATAAAAAAATATATTGCTTCCGGAGATGTTTTTCAAACAGTCCTTTCCCAAAGATTCGAAGTCCCGATTCAGGCAAATGGATTTGATTTATACAGAATCCTGCGGAAGGTTAATCCTTCTCCCTATCTTTTTTATTTGAAATTAGACGGCATCGAAATCGTAGGAAGCTCTCCTGAACGATTGATTCATGTTCAAAACGGCCATTTGGAAATTCATCCGATTGCCGGCACAAGGAAGAGGGGCAGGAATGAGCAGGAGGATGCTGTCCTGGCAGAAAGCCTTCTCGCTGATGAAAAAGAAAAGGCAGAACATCTGATGCTTGTTGACCTTGCAAGAAATGATATTGGCAGAGTGGCAGCCTATCATTCTGTAAAAACCGAAAACTATATGGAACTGACGTATTTTTCACATGTTATGCACTTGCTTTCCAAGGTGACCGGACATCTGAGGGAGGATATTCATCCGACTGATGCATTGCTTGCTTCGTTCCCTGCAGGTACGGTTTCCGGAGCACCAAAAGTGAGGGCGATGGAAATCCTGCAGGAGCTTGAGCCCACTCCTAGAAATCAATATGCCGGGAGTATTGCTTATATAGGGTTCGACGGCAATATTGATTCATGCATTGCCATCCGCACAGCTGTAGTAAAGGGCAATAAGGCTTATGTACAGGCGGGAGCAGGTATTGTCGCTGATTCCATACCGGAAAACGAGTATGAGGAAACGAGAAGCAAGGCAAGCGCATTGATTCAAGCAATCGAACTGGCAAACGATCATTTTGGCAAGGAGGTCCGACATGAAAAACATTCTATCACGAGCCGTTGAAGGTAGACGTTTTACGAGACTTGAAGCGAAAGAGGCCATGCTTGAAATTATGGAGGGGCAAGCAACACCAAGCCAGATTGCCAGTTTTTTATCCATTCTAAGAGTAAGAGGAGAAACCGTGGAAGAAATCATCGGCTTTACTGAGGCGATGAAAGAAAAAATGATTGTTATCCAAGGACTGGAGAGTGCCGTTGATACATGCGGAACGGGCGGCGATCACGCCTCGACCTTTAACATATCAACGTCTGCTGCCATTGCAGCTTCATCTTTCGGAGTGAAAGTAGCCAAACATGGAAACCGTTCCTTCACCTCCAAGAGCGGGAGTGCTGATGTACTGGAAGAATTAGGGATCAAGCCTCTGGAATCCCCTCAGGAGGCGGCGGCAGAAGTTGAAAAAAATCACATGGGATTTCTGTTTGCCCCTCTGTACCATACGTCGATGAAGCATGCAGTTAACCCGAGAAAGGAAATTGGATTTAGAACTGCTTTTAATCTTCTTGGGCCGTTAGCTAATCCGGCGAATGCTTCAAGGCAGGTGATTGGGGTATTCTCAGATCGGTATGCTGAATTAATGGCTAAAGCGATATGTGAGCTTGGAACAGAACATGCCCTACTGGTAACAGGAGCAGACGGACTTGACGAAATCACGATTACAGATGAAACGTATGTCTTGGAGGTTAGGGGCGGAAAGATTTCACGATATACGATATCTCCTGAAGAATTTGGAATGAAGCGCGGGAATCCGCTTGACTTGAAAGCAGCCAATCCGCAGGAAAGCGCCTCGCTTATATGCCAGGCATTCCAAAATAAAGGGCCTGAAGCCGTAAAAGACATTATTTCCTTAAATGCAGGCGCTGCCCTTTATACAGCCGGATATTCCGGCAGCCTGAAAGAAGGCGTCCGCTTATCCAAACAAGCCCTCATATCCGGAAAGGCACTTGTACAGCTTGAGAGGCTGCAGATGAAAAAGGAGGAGAAATATGCTTAGCCAAATCCTTGACCATAAAAAAACAGAAATCCTTGCCTATCAGAAACCTGAGGATCAAATGCTCCCAAAACGGCCGTTTTATCAAGCGCTAAAAAACCCGAATCGATCGATCGGACTGATTTCAGAAGTGAAGAAGGCATCCCCTTCAAAAGGGATTATAAAAGATCTTTTTTCTCCCGGAATTCATGCAAAACAATATGAGCTTGGAGGGGCCGACTGTTTATCTGTGCTGACAGACAGCAAATTTTTTAAAGGGGAAAACAGCTATTTGAGTCTTGCGAAGCGTGAAACGAGCCTGCCTGTGCTGAGGAAGGATTTTATCGTCGATCACGTTCAAGTAGAAGAATCTGATCTTATCGGGGCTGATGCCATTCTTCTTATTGGAGAAGCGCTGGATCCTTCCTTCCTTGCGGAGCTGTATCATCATGCAAGAGAGCGCGGGATGGATGCTTTAGTAGAAGTCCATTCTGTTCAGATTCTTGAGAGAATTTTAAAAGAGATCACGCCGGAGCTGATTGGTGTGAACAACCGTGACTTGACCACATTTCAGACAGACATCAGAAGAGCAGGGGACTTTATAGGATATATCCCAGAGGGTTCATTATTAGTAAGCGAAAGCGGAATTCATACAAAAGCCGATCTTGATTTAGTTAAAGAATATGGAGCACATGCCGTATTGGTTGGCGAATCGCTGATGAGGCATCAAGACCAGGGGATAGCCGTGAAAAATCTGTTTGGTGAAGCGGAATGAAGCGTCCGCTCCTTAAGTATTGCGGCAATAAAAACAGAGAGGATTACAGACTTTCAAGCCGCTCAGAAGCGGACTGCATTGGGTTTATTTTCGCTGAAAGCAAACGGAGAACCGAACCATCTGAAGTTAAAGAATGGATGGATGAGTTTGGAAAAAACGGTAAGAAGCATGTCGGAGTATTTGTGAATCCAACTTTGGGGGAGGTTGAGGAAGCATGCCGCATTTTAAATTTGGATGCTGTTCAATTTCATGGAGAAGAACCACTTTCTTTGCTGGAAGAATTTAAACAGAGGAATGGTCAGGAAATATGGAAAGCGATCAGGCACGGTGAGTCTGCGCTTAGAAAGATGGCTCATTATGGACCGGCCGCAGATGTATTTTTAATCGACAGCAGTGTAAAGGGGTCATGGGGCGGAACGGGAGTGTCCTTTGACTGGTCATTAGCGGGAAGTTATATAAAGCAAGCTGAGCAGATGGGCAAACCCTGTTTCATTGCAGGGGGGGTCAGCCCGGACAATGTAATAGATCTCTTGAAAATCGATCCCGCAGGAATAGACCTTGCGAGCGGAGTTGAACGGAATGGCATCAAGGATGAAAGATTGCTGAAAAATTTTGAGAAGAGGGTGTTTGATTATGTATCCGGACATTAAAGGAAGATATGGAGATTTTGGAGGGAAATTTGTTCCCGAGACGTTAATGGAACCGCTTGAAGAGCTTGAAAATGCCTACCGGGATGCGGCGGCTGACCCTGCATTCGGAGAGGAATATGTTCGCCTCCTTAAGGAATACTCAGGAAGACCTACAGCGTTGACATTCGCTGAAAACCTTACGAAATCAATAGGCGGAGCGTCCATCTATTTGAAACGTGAAGATCTGAATCATACAGGTGCACACAAAATTAATAATGCAATCGGACAGGCGCTGCTTGCAAAACGTATGGGCAAGAATCAGCTTATCGCAGAAACAGGTGCAGGCCAGCATGGAGTCGCTGCTGCTACGGTCGCTGCAAAATTTGGTATGAAATGCAAAGTGTTCATGGGTGCTGAAGATGTTGAGAGGCAGCAGCTGAATGTCTTCAGAATGGAATTGCTCGGAGCTGAAGTGGTCCCTGTCCATTCAGGGAGTAAGACATTGAAGGATGCAACTAATGAAGCAATCAGGTACTGGGTCCAGCATTGTGAAGACCATTTTTATATGATCGGGTCTGTAGTAGGTCCCCACCCTTATCCTATGATAGTCAGAGATTTTCAAAAGGTAATAGGGGAGGAATCAAAAAAGCAATTTGCCGAAAGAACGGGAGGATTGCCTGATAAAGTGATTGCGTGTGTAGGAGGCGGGAGCAATGCAATCGGCATGTTCCATCCTTTCCTTAATGATGAAGTGGAACTAATTGGGGTGGAAGCGGCCGGAAAAGGAATTGATACTCCGCTTCATGCTGCGACAATTACAAAAGGAACGAATGGAGTGATCCACGGATCCTTAACTTATTTAATTCAGGACGAATTTGGACAAATCATAGAACCGTATTCCATCTCAGCAGGGCTTGATTATCCGGGTGTCGGTCCTGAACATGCCCATCTGGCAGACACAGGAAGAGTTCAGTATATTTCCGCTACAGATCAGGAAGCACTCGATGCGCTCCATAGGACTGCGAAAGAAGAAGGTCTGCTGGCAGCCATAGAATCAGCGCATGCTTTGGCGAAGGCCTTTATAATTGCTGAAACGATGTCCCCGGAACAGTCCATCCTGGTATGCTTGTCCGGGCGCGGAGATAAAGATGTTCATACCCTTATGAAAGCTTTGAAAGGAGAAGTGGATCAAGATGAATTACTTTCAATCTCTAATGGAGCAAAATAAAAAACTTTTCATTCCTTTTATCACAGCAGGTGACCCGGATGCAGAAGCAACGATTGCCCTTGCTTTATCTCTCCAAAATGCTGGAGCATCAGCGATCGAACTTGGTATTCCTTACTCTGATCCGCTTGCGGACGGCCCTGTTATTCAGCGTGCTTCAGGAAGGGCGCTGAAACAGGGGATGAATATTGTAAAAGCGATGGAACTTGTGCCCAAAATGAGGGAAAATGGAGTAGAGATTCCTGTCATCCTGTTCACTTATTACAATCCTGTGTTACAATTAGGGGAAGAGAACTTTTTCGCTTTAATGCGCGAAAATAACGTGGATGGTCTGCTCATTCCGGATTTGCCGTTTGAAGAAAATCAACGGATCCGCACACGCTGCAAAGCTGAAAATCTTTATTTCATCTCTATGGTTGCCCCGACTTCTTCTTCCCGCTTGAAGAAAATTGCGGAGGCATCTGAAGGGTTCCTGTACTGTGTTTCTTCTCTCGGGGTAACAGGAGAGCGAAAAGAGTTTGATCAAAACGTTTTTAATTTCATTAAAGAGGTGAAAGCTGTCTCACCGATTCCAGTGGCAGTGGGATTTGGGATTTCCTCCGGTGAGCAGGCCAGAAAAATGAATGAAGCCGGTGATGGTGTTGTAGTAGGAAGCTCTATTATTCGCCAAGTGGAAGAGCTTCATGATCAGCTTATTTCTAAAGCTGACCGTGATGAAGCCCTTCAAAAGATAGAGGCCTTCGCCAGATCTTTCGTTCAAACTGTCTAGGGAGAGGTGTTTTGTGATGGAAGTAAAAAGCCAGCTGCTTGATTTAAAACCTTATCAGCCGGGCAAACCAATTGATGAAGTGAAGAAAGAATACGGTTTGGACCATATCGTAAAATTGGCTTCGAATGAGAATCCATATGGGTATTCCCCTAAAGCGAAGGAGGCTATTGAAAGGGAACTGAGCCAGCTTGCCTTGTATCCGGATGGATACAGTGCTGAGCTTCGCGAAAAACTTTCGGCTATTCTTGGTGTGGATAAGAATCAGCTCATTTTTGGGAATGGATCGGATGAAATTGTTCAAATAATTTGCAGATCGCTGCTTGACCATCAGTCCAATACGGTCATGGC
Source organism: Metabacillus flavus (assembly GCF_018283675.1). NCBI lineage: Bacteria > Bacillati > Bacillota > Bacilli > Caryophanales > Bacillaceae > Metabacillus > Metabacillus flavus. Next base: position 2,249,563 of record NZ_JAGVRK010000001.1, on the reverse strand, counting down.
CACTCCAACATTCCCTCAGTACCGTCATAATGCGGTCATTGAAAATGCGGAAATCAGAGAGGTGCCGCTAAAAGGCGGAGAACACGATCTTGATGCAATGCTTGGCGCCATTGACGAATATACAAAGGTGGTCTGGGTTTGCAGCCCGAATAATCCAACAGGGAACTATGTGGATCAAAGCCGATTAGAGGCGTTCCTTGAAAAGGTTCCATCCTCTGTGCTCGTCGTTCTTGACGAAGCGTATTATGAATACGTAACAGCAGAGGATTTTCCGGATTCGCTTACTTTTCTGCACACGTACGAAAATGTCATGATTCTCCGGACTTTCTCCAAAGCCTATGGACTTGCAGCACTGAGAATCGGATATGGAATTGGCTGCAAAAGCCTGGTGCAGAAAATTGAGCCGGCAAGAGAGCCCTTTAACACGAGCAGAATTGCTCAAGCTGCAGCACTTGCAGCACTGGATGATCAGGAATTCATCGAAAGCTGCCGAACTCGAAACAAAGCTGGTTTGCAGCAGTATTATGCTTTTTGCGAAGAAATGAAGCTTTCCTGCTATCCTTCTGAAGGAAACTTCATCCTGATTGATTTCAGCCGTGATGCAAATACTCTGTTTCAGCAGCTGCTTGAGCGCGGTTATATTGTCAGATCAGGGGCCGCTCTGGGGTTCCCAACGTCATTGAGAATTACAGTGGGGTCGGAGGAACAAAATCGTGAAATAATAGATTTATTAAAAACGCTGCTGTAAAGAGGCAGGGAGCCTCTTTTGCAGTTTTTATAAAAAGCTCTTTTCTAAAGACTATGTTTAGCATGATGAATTTTTTAACACCTGTTGTTAGAGAGAAAAGCGAACGCCTGCAGCGGAAATCAACAGCTAATTTTAAAAAAGCTTTCCATAAAGACTGTTGTTTTTAATTTGGTTCTTTAAACGAATCCTGCTTAGGCTGGCGGGAGCGGAAATCAACATGAAAAAACAACAAAGCTTGCGAAACAGTCTTCTAAAAAGACCATCATCAGATTTTTCACCTTACGATAGGATGTGCCAAAATGAGAAACCAGCTATTTTTTATCGGACTCGGCCTCATTGGCGGGTCTTTAGCCATGGCGGTAAAAAAAGAACATCCCGCCTGCAGAATTACAGGGTATGATATTGAATCTGAACAAGCCCGGCTTGGCGCAACGCTAGGTGTCATTGATGAGGCGGTTTCTTCGATTGAAGAGGGAGCAAAAAATGCAGACTGCATTATCCTTTCTGCTCCTGTACAGCAAACGCTGCTAATTATGGATCAGCTAAGCAAAATGCCTTTGAAAAAAGGAGTAATTATTACTGATGTCGGCAGCACAAAGGAAACGATTGACCGTCATGCTAACGAGATTTTTCCTAAAGATATGATTTTCATAGGCGGGCACCCGATGGCAGGTTCTCATAAATCTGGTGTTTCAGCGGCAAAAGCCCACCTCTTTGAAAATGCATTTTATGTGCTCTGCGATTCAAGCGGCGAGCACGCACCATACATAGAAGAATTAAAAATCCTATTCGCAGGCACAAAAGCAAACTTTGTCATCATGAAGCCAAAGGAACACGACTTGATAACAGGTGTAATCAGCCATTTCCCTCATATCATTGCAGCCGGGCTCGTTCATCAGGCCGTACAGCATGAAGAGGAAAATCCGCTTACAAGAAGGCTTGCAGCCGGCGGCTTCCGGGATATTACGAGAATTGCTTCAAGCAGTCCGGCAATGTGGCGGGATATTTTGCTGCAAAATAAAGAACATATGCTTCAGCTTTTTGATAAGTGGTCTCAGGAAATGGAGCGCGTCCGTGATTTCATTGGGGCAGAAGACAGCAGCGCGATTTATGAGTATTTTGATGAAGCAAAAGAATTTCGCGACGGACTTCCGGTCAAACAGCAGGGAGCCATTCCATCCTTCTATGATTTGTACATAGATGTCCCCGACTATCCGGGTGTGATATCAGAAATTACCGGATACCTTGCAAAGGAGAACATAAGCATTACAAATATCAGAATTATTGAAACAAGAGAAGATATTAACGGGGTTTTACGGATAAGCTTTCAAAGAGAAGCAGACCGTGAGAGAGCAAGAAATTGTATTGCAAAATACACGAGCTATGGAACGTTTTTTGGCTAGGAGGAAATCATATGAAGCTTCATTCGAGCAGAGGTTTACAGGGGGAAATTCAGATCCCGGGCGATAAATCAATTTCACACCGTGCAGTTATGTTCGGTTCAGTGGCAGAAGGAAAAACCGTGATTACGAACTTTCTAAACGGGGCGGACTGTTTAAGCACCATTTCCTGTTTTAAAAAAATGGGGGTGGATATAACCGTAGATGGGACAAATGTAGAAGTTATCGGTAAAGGTCTTGATGGGCTTCAGGAACCCGCTGATATCCTCGATGCCGGGAACTCCGGCACGACCACGCGCCTCATTCTCGGGTTGCTTGCCGGTACTCCCTTCCACTCTTGCCTGATCGGTGATGAATCCATCGCCAAACGTCCGATGAGCAGAGTGACAGATCCTCTTAAGCAAATGGGAGCCTCAATTGATGGCAGGGAAAATGGAAACTTTACCCCCATCTCCATTAGAGGAGGCAGCTTAAGCGGCATTTCATATGAATCCAAGGTTGCAAGCGCCCAGGTAAAATCGGCAATTCTTCTTGCCGGCCTCTGCACAAACGGAGAGCGGACAAGTATAACGGAGCCTCATAAATCTAGAGATCATACCGAACGAATGCTGAAGTCATTCGGGGCGGATGTCGAAGAAGACGGCTTAACTGTATCCATTAAAGGCGGACAGAAGCTTAAAGCCGCTCAAATTGAGGTACCTGGTGATATTTCTTCAGCCGCTTTCTTTTTAGCAGCGGGAGCGATTGTGCCGAATAGCAAATTGGTATTAAAAAGAGTGGGCATCAATCCGACCCGTTCAGGAATATTGGATGTTCTTGAAAAAATGGGAGCTGACATCAAGGTAACCGAAGTGGAAACAGCTTCGTTTGAGCCATTGGCGGATCTTGAGATTGAAACATCTGACTTAAGAGGAACGACCATATCCGGAGATCTGATTCCAAAATTAATCGATGAAATTCCAATCATCGCCTTAATGGCCACTCAGGCAGAAGGAAAAACGATTATTAAGGATGCGGAAGAACTGAAGGTAAAAGAAACAAATCGCATTGATACTGTCGTAAATGAATTGAAAAAACTCGGCGCGGATATTGAAGCAACCGAAGATGGCATGATTATCCGCGGAAAAACACCATTAATCGGCGGGGCTGAAGTTTCCAGTCATGGCGATCACCGGATTGGGATGATGCTATCGATTGCAGCTTGTTTAACGGAAAAACCAGTTGAATTGGCTCATGCGGATGCAATTAATGTATCATACCCTCAATTTTTCAATGATTTGGCACGGGTCAATCAATAATGAGGTGGCTGTCCAAAAAGTCCTTCTGAGAGGGATTGTATGGAAATTGAACCCCCCGGGACGCTGTTAGAGCATTCCGGGGGTTGTGTTTTATATAGGTATTTTGAACAATTATGGTTAGGCTGATTGGAGTTGAAGATGCACGGATCCTGCTTAGAGCAGCGGGACAGGTGCGATCAGGCGCTTGCGCCGCGGAGACTCACCGCCCGCCACGCTTACAGCTTGAGCCATCTGAGCGGAAATCAGCCTAAACCAAACTAATTTTAAATACAGGAAGCAGCGTTGAAAACTGCTTTCTGGCTACTCCCTTCTTTATAATCATAATTTTCCTTTTCTCTGCATAGCTTGTCTTAAAAAGGGGCTGCAGGAGGAAAAAGATGGCGTATATTTTAGATCAAGTTACATTGTGGAATGAGGGGAAGATTTGCCGTGTTTCAATAAGTGTAGAAGACAACCGATTCAGGCTGATCAGAGATGACTTAAACCGCAGCATTTATCTCCGAATGAACTTAGAGGAATATATTATGACTCCAGGCCATGTATTTCTCGACACAATGGAAGAAGGGATATCTTTTTCCGCGTATAAAAAGCATATGACAGACCTTCTATTAGCAAAAGGATGCACCGCTATTATTTCTGCTGTTCCTGTTTCAAGGGTGCGTGAATTAAAACAAAAGGTTAAGATGCGGCGGCAGCTTCTGGTTAATTCATCTGCCGACTATTATATCGCCGTCAAATGTCCGTTAAGAGCTCTTACTCCCTCCTTGATCTATGAAGCAAAAAAACATGGAATCGCCATCATGTTTGCTGAAATCAGCTCCGATCTTCCATTTACTCAGTTCAACTGGCAGCAGCTGCGGGATTCTCTTTATTTAAATCCCATCACGATTGTTCCTGTTTGGAAAGGGACGGAACCAAAAGCAGAGAAGCAATGGTACAAATTTATGAAGAAGATTGGCATTCCGGTCCTTCCTCACGCTCTGGCCCCGCTGAAGCCTCTGCCTTCAGCCGATTTGATGAACTTGGGCATCTATCCTGAAAAGGGACTGATCCGGCCTGATGGAGACGTGGATTATAATCTTTATAAAAAAACCGGCTTAAGCGATTCGGTTGAAACGAGACCGCTTCTCGATTATGATAGTCATATTCCAACCATTACAATTCACAGAGGCAGGGTGGTGAAGGCACTGGATCGTATTTATTTTCATCCTGGCAGCGGAGAAGAGAAGAACATTTTGATACGTTCCGCATTTGCCCGCCCCCTGTCGCTTATATAGAAAGGAACATGCCAAATGGCAAACTCTTTAGAAGAAGCAATTAACCTGGTAGAAAACGGAGAAGCGGAAGAAGGATTGAATAAGCTTTCCAGACTTCAGAACAACCTCCATGATGAAGAAAAGTTTCTTCTTGCGGACAAGTATTATGAATGGGGCCTTCCTGACAAAGCCCTGGAATTACTTGCAGATCTTCATCTTTTATATCCTCAGGAAACCGATATATCCCTCTTGATGGCAGAAGCCTACATCGATATGGAACAGGAAGATGAAGCCATCTCCATCCTGGATCAAGTATCAAAGGATGATCCTGCCTATCCTCAGGCTTTGCTCCTTCAAGCAGATTTATATCAGCTGCAGGGGCTCCAGGAGGTTAGTGAAATCAAACTGAAAGAAGCGAAAAAACTTCTTCCTGATGAACCGCTGATTGATTTTGCCCTCGGAGAATTTTATTATCATGGCGGGGATGATAAAACCTCTATTTCTTATTATGAAAAAGCAGCGATTTCTGCCGAAGTTTTTGCAGGAGTTAATATTAACCAGCGATTAGCCGATGCTTTGAGCGGATCAGGTGAATTTGAGGCTGCAATGCCTTATTATGAAAAAACAATCAATGAAAAGATAGAGCCTCATTCTGTTTTCGGCTACGGGCTTGCTGCACTAAGAGCAGGCCAATCAAAAACCGCAATTCAGCAGCTTGAGAATTTAAAAGAGCTGGATCCAGGCTTCTCATCCCTTTACCTTCCGCTCGCAAGGGCTTATGAAGAAGAGGGGATGCTTCAGGAAAGCCAGGAAACGGCTATGGAAGGCATCAGGGAAGATGAATTTAATAAAGACTTATATTTATTTGCTGGGAAAATTTCTTTGAAAAATCAGCAGCCGGATAGGGCAATCCAATTGCTTCGTGAGGCAGCAGCCATCGACCCTGGGCACGCAGAAGCGGTTCTTACGCTAGCCAATATCTATCTTCATCAGGAACAATACCAGGAAATCATTGATTTGCTTACAGAAGTGATGAAATTTGAAGAAGAAGATCCGCAGTATTTTTGGCTTCTTGGCAAAAGCTGCAATGAAACAGAAAATTTTTCACTGGCATTAGACTATTATGATCGCGCATATAAATTTTTTAAAGACCAGACCGATTTCCTTGAAGAGTATGCCCGTTTCCTTTTAGAAGAGGGAAACCGCCAAAAAGCGATGGAATTATTCAGGAAAATTCTATCGCTTGACCCTGCGAATGTCGAAATTGAAGCCTTATTGATGCAATTGGAAGACGAATTAAAACAGTAGTCAGGCAGGATTTTGATTTCAATGTGTTGAAATTTTTAATATAAAGAAATGTTCTTGCAGAGGAGGGAACGATAATGATGACCCCTGTTTCTGTCCACGAGAAGAAGGATTTTATCAGATGGTTTTTGAACCACTACCAGCTTAAGCGGAGAGAATGTGTTTGGATTCTGAATTACCTGATGAGTCATGATGCTTTAATGGAAAGGGTCCATTTTGTAGAACAGGCACAATATTGTCCCCGGGGAATCATCATGTCTACCCATTGCGTGGAAGAGGTTCCTTTCAGATTCTACAAAGAAAATGTCATGACTACAGATGCTGAGAAATCCTTTCATGATATCCGTTTGAATCGCGAAGAAGAGCTTTATATTCAGATCAATTTCAGATCTTCTTACCAATCCCCGCATTACGCGGCCGTAATGGAAGGGAACCCGTTTATGCCGAAACATCTTAATGGCAATGAGAAAGACCGCCTTATTGCCGAGCGGGTCCTTGAGAGCGCCATTCAAAATTACCAAAAGGATAAACTCCTGCAATTGATTGATGAAGCCCTGGACCGGCATGATGAAGATGCTTTTAAGGACTTAACAAACAAACTTAATGCGTTAAAATAAGCTAAAAGTCCTCATAAATTGAGGGCTTTTTTTCTTGCTAATTCCAAAGGTGGTAAAATATTCTTAATTTTCTGCATTGGATTGATTTTATCTCATTAACGTGTAAAAATAATAATGAAACCGCTTGCAAGCGCAAGCGGTTTCATAGACGAAATATAGGGGGAAGGCAATGAAAGGGAAAATCAGGGGGATCATATCATCTTTATTAGCAGTCCTGCTCGTGCTCAGTACATTTATCAGCACGCCTGCGGTATTCGCGCAATCTGATTTGCAAACGGTTGCATTGGAGAGTGCAGGTGCAGATCAGGCTCAGCAGACTTACAGTTTCACCATAAATTATTACAGGTATGATGGAAAGGCTCAAAATTGGGACTTATGGGTTTGGGAAGATGGCAAGGATGGCAAAGAGGTAGATTTTACCGAAGTGACAGATGGATTTGCTCAAGCTAAGGTAGAAGCGTCTTCCAATAAAATCAATGTCATTGCAAGACCTGGAAATTGGACATCTCAGGAAATGACGAGGACCATTCAAATACCCGAAGGCCAAAAAACTTCTGAATCCTGGATGGTCGAAGGAGATCCGGCTGTTTACTCCAGCAAAGAGGAAACAAATGTAGGCGAAAGGCTTACTTCGGCATTAATGGATTCGCTCGACCGAATCATCGTCAGTTCCTCTCATTCCTTAAAAGATGAAGACCTGAATCAGTTTAAACTGGTTGATGAAACGAATGGCAAGGAAATAGCAGCACAAGTAAAAAAAGTGAAAGACAATCAGGTCATGCTGCTAATCGCTGATGCAAGTTCAATTGATGTTAGAAATGCGTATGCAGTTAAGAGCTCTCGTTTTGGAACGGGAAAAGTAATCGTTAGAAAAGCGCTGGACGATAAAAAATTCTATTATAGCGGAAACGATTTGGGAGCTTCATACACTGCCGGAAACACTGCTTTCAAGGTGTGGGCACCAACAGCTAAAAAAGTCAGTCTTGTTCTTTTTGACACCCAGGGTACATATACAGAACAGGGAACAGTCAATCAGCACTCCGATGGTAAAGAAACAGTCATGGACAGAGCGGACAATGGTGTGTGGTCTGCTGTGGCACCTAGTGATCTAAAGGGTAAATTTTATATGTACAAAACCGAATTTGCTGATGGAAAAATAAACTATGCAGTCGATCCATACGCAAAAGCAGTCAGCGCCAATGGCCAAAGATCGGCTATTGTAAGTCTTGATGAAACTGATCCATCCAATTGGAAGCCGATGGACAAGCCAGAGGTAACTACCCCAGCTGATGCATCTTTATACGAGCTTCATGTCAGAGATTTTTCCATAGGCAAAGATTCTGGCATTAAAAATAAAGGGAAATTTAAAGCATTTACAGAGACTGGAACGAAAAACAGCAAAGGGGGTCAGACTGGAATTGATCATCTGGAAAATCTAGGCGTAACTTACGTACACTTGCTCCCTTCTTATGATTTTAAAACGGTAAATGAATTGAAGGCAGATGATCCCGCTTCGAGTGATCCGAAATTTAACTGGGGCTATGATCCTCAAAATTTTAATGTACCGGAGGGCTCTTACTCAACTGATCCATCCAATCCAAAAACCAGGATTCTCGAGTTTAAAGAAATGGTCCAGGCTATGCACAATAAAGGAATCAGAGTCGTTATGGATGTCGTATACAACCATACCTTTGAAATTGAAAACGGTCCTTTCAACAAAATTGTGCCAGGCTATTTTTACAGAACCAATGACAATGGGACCTACACAAATGGAAGCGGAACCGGTAATGAGGTAGCATCGGAAAGACCGATGGTCAGAAAGTATATTAAGGATTCCGTTAAATATTGGGCGGAAGAATACGGGGTAGACGGCTTCCGGTTTGACTTAATGGGTCTTATCGATGTCAATACAATGGAACAGCTGACTAAAGAGCTGAAAGAGCAAGTGGATCCGACGATGCTCGTTTACGGGGAACCATGGCAGGCAGGGGGATCGCCGCTTGCTGAAAGTCTCCAAACTACAAAAGGTGCCCAAAAGGACCGGGGGTTCGCGGTCTTTAATGATAATATCCGCGGAGCGATCAAAGGCGGAAGTGATGACGCGTCAAAAGGATTTGCTACTGGTGAAAAAGGCAAAGAAGAAGCAATCGTTACAGGAGTAAAAGGTTCCATCACAGATTTTACGAATTCACCAATTGAATCCATCAACTATGTTACCGCCCACGATAATTTGAATATGTGGGATAAAATCATTAAGACACAAGGACTTGAGGAAAAAGAAGGCTTTGTCAATATGAAAGACGGGAAGCTTCAAGGTGAAGATGCGGCCGCATATAAAACGGTAGAAGAAGCAATAGCAGCTGCAACACCGCATCATGCAGTCAGCAAAGAGGATGAGCTTTCTAACGAGACCGTAAAGCGGTCCCTGCTTGCAAACGGAATAGCCATTACCTCTCAAGGCATCCCGTTCATCCATGCGGGAGACGAAATGCTCAGAACGAAGTATGGAGACCATAACAGCTATAAAAGCCCCGATGCGATCAATCAAATAAATTGGAATGATGTGTCGGATTTCGATCAGGTTAATACGTATTATCAAGGATTATATAAACTGCGGAATAGTCATCCAGCATTCAAATTGACAGATAAACAGCAGGTAGAAGCGAATGTTGAAATTCTGCAAAAGCAGGATAACGTGGTTTCCTACAAGCTGAAAAACCATGCCAACGGTGATAAGTGGAAAAATATATTAGTCATTTACAATGCGAATACAGAAGCTAAAAAAGTGGCGCTGCCTTCTGCTCCTTCAGGGTGGAAAGCGGTTGTTAACCATAAACAGTCAGGTACAAGCGTTATTGAGCAAATAAATGGAACAGAGGCCAATGTTCAGCCGCTTTCCATGATGGTCTTATATGATGAAGAAAGAACAGATTCATTGACTCCATCCTCGCTTGCAATCAATACTGGCAATTTGTATATGGATATGAATGAATCACGTATGCTGCAGGCGCAAGTAAAGGATCAGTTTGGCGGGTATATGACAAACCAGCCGTTAACCTGGTCCAGTGCGGATGAAGCAATCGTTCAGACGAATTCACGCGGTAAACTAACAGCTAAAAAGACAGGGAAAACTGAAATAACTGCATCAAGCGGCTCTCTTAAGAAGTCCATTACCGTAACGGTAGCTGACCTGCAGCCGGCATCTATTGAACTGCAAGGAAAAGATTCAGTTTATGAATCGAATTCTATTCAGCTTCAAAGCACGGTAAAGAATCAATTTGGTCAGGTAATGGGAGAAAAAGCGCCAATTGAATGGACGACCTCCAATCCGAAGGTAGCTTCTGTTTCCTCCTCGGGTGAAGTTACCGGGCTAAGTGCAGGGAAAGCAGTAATTACAGCTAAAACCGGCTCGGTTTCAGCACAGAAGCAGATAGAAGTTAAGAAATATGTTCAGAGATTCGTAGAATTTACGTATAAGAGAGCGGATAACCAATATGATGGCTGGAACATCTGGACATGGCAAACAGGTGTTGAGGACGGAGAGAAGCGTTTCTCAAAGGTTACAGAAAACGGAGCGGTAGCGAAGTTCCCAATCGGACCGGATACAACAAAAATTGGTTTTGTATTAAGGAAGGGAACGGACTGGGCTGAAAAAGATGCCTATGGACAGGATCGATATATCGAAGCGGATTTGTCTCAATCTGTTACGAAAGTTACGGTAACGAGCGGCGTCGGTGCATTTGAAACGGTTCCTCCTGTGAAAGGTCCGATTCTTGCAAATGGAAAACTCACCTTCATCTACAGGGATCAGGAGCTCTATGAAACAGGTGCTCAAGATCAAATAGAACGTGTACAGGTGAAAATAAACGGCAATCCGTCGGTAATGGCGTATGACGAAAAGAACCAGTATTTCACTTATACATTAGAGGACCTTAAAGAAGGAAACTATGAATATAGTTTTCTTGTGACAAAGAATGGCCAAACAACTGAAATCAGCGATCCTTATAATACCGATGAAAACGGTAAATCGATGATTAAGTACGTAGTCCCAAAAATAAAGGTTACAGCATCTGCTTATCCAAAGAAAATATCGTCTAGAGAAAATGCGGTCATTGCAGTAGCTGCCGAAACTGGAGAAGATGTTAAAGTAACGGGAATGACTATTGATTTGCGTGCCATCGGAGGTTCTGAGAATACTCCAATAGATCCGGCTCTTAACGAAATCAGTGTTTCCGTTAAAGACAGCATAACAGCCGGAGTGAAAAAATTGCCGATAACCGTAAAAGATCAATACGGCAACACCCATAAAGGACAGGCACTGCTTGAAGTGAAACCGATTCAAGTATCAGGTTCAGGCAAAGATCAGTTCGACTGGGATGAAGCAAGGATTTACTTTATGCTGACAGACCGTTTCTACGACGGAGACCCATCCAACAATGATCCGAATAAAGAAAACTATGATAAGAAGCATCCTGAAACTTATCATGGCGGTGATCTTGCCGGGATTACAAAGAAGCTTGATTACCTGGAGGATATGGGGATCAATACAATCTGGATCACACCAATTGTCGACAATGTGGACTGGAATATCCGCTCGGGCAAAGAGGGAGCTCAATATGCATACCACGGATATTGGGCAAAGGATTTCACTAAGCTTGATGAACACTTGGGGGACATGAAGACTTTCCAAAAGCTGATTGATAAAGCACATGACAAAGGAATGAAAATTATGGTGGATGTAGTGCTGAATCACGGCGGCTATGGTTTGAAGGATGGCGGCCAGAAGAATATCAGCAATTATCCAACAATTGAAGATTCGCTTCGTTTTAAAGACATGTTCAGGGATGGAGGAACAGATGTAATCAAAGGCGAACTGGCGGGACTCCCGGATTTTAAAACGGAGGACGCAGCTGTGAGAAATCAAGTGATAAAGTGGCAGACAGACTGGCTGGAAAGAGCAAAAACGAAACGGGGAGACACGATTGATTACTTCCGTGTCGATACCGTTAAGCACGTGGATAAGACGACCTGGAGTGCTTTCAAAAATGAGCTGACAAAAATTAAACCTGATTTCAAACTTATCGGAGAGAATTTTGGAGCAAGTGCCGATAATGCTGGCGGCTATCTGAACAGCGGCCAAATGGATTCCTTGCTTGACTTTGGTTTTAAAACAGATGCCGCTTCGTTTATACAAGGAAAGATTGATGAAACGGAAGCGAATCTTGAAAAACGCAACAAGATGATTAATAACACAGCGGTACTTGGGCAATTCTTAAGCAGCCATGATGAGGATGGCTTCCTGATTACCCATGCAAATGGTGATGTTTCGAAGCAAAAAATTGCGGCATCTCTTCAAATTACGGCAAAAGGACAGCCAGTCATCTATTACGGAGAAGAAATAGGACTATCCGGTAAACACGGCGGGGATTTTGATAAAGGCGAATTCAATGAAAACCGCTATGATATGGCATGGAATAAAGTTAGCGGGAATGATTTAACCGTTCATTACGCCAAGCTTCTTCAAACGAGAAAGCATTATTCCAAAGTCTTTTCAAAAGGAAGCAGGGAAAAAGTTTCCGGCAGCAATAAAGACGGCTATCTCGTATTCTCAAGAAAATATGAGGGGCAGGAGCTGCTAGTAGGAATCAATACGACCAATCAGATAAAAGAGGTCACCCTGAATATGAGCGATAAAAATTTCCCATCTGTAAAGGACTTGTACTCCAATAAGGATTATAAGAAAACGGCAGATGGAAAAGTAACGATTAAAATCCCGCCTAGGTCTGAAGGAGGTACGGTAATTTTAACGAAATGGAAGTAATTAAAATTTTCTAAAAATATTGCTGAAAATCGTGTAATATATAGACAATGGAGCATGTCTCCATTGTCTTATTTCTTTTCAATGTTTCTTAAAGGGGGTGTACACCATTAAATGGGCTGCCAATGATGCGCTGGCTTTAGAAAAAGAAAAGCAATACATAGACACACTCGTTGTTCCGCTAATACCAGCGGGTTCCGCCCCGTCGCTGATGGAGAATATCCAGGCAGGTGAATTTGCCATGCTGCTGTCTGAAGAGCTGGAAAGGCAGCTTAGAGGCAGAATCATGCTAAGTCCTCCATTTACTTATCTGCCTCGTGAAGCAGATGCTTTAACAAGGCTGCTGGAGTGGAAAAAGGATGCTGAGGCTGACTTTGGGCACATTTTCTTTTTAACAACAGATTCCAGCTGGAAGACAAAAGGAGGGGAGCTTCAGAATCATTTGATTTGGATTCCTTCCATACCGCTTCAGAATCTGGATCGTGAAGTTACAGGCCAATTGCTGGAGAGTCATTTGGAGCAAATTATGAACATTTTATTACAATTTTGGAATTGTAAATGAAAACCCTGTCATTATACTTTTTTCCATAAAAGGATGATATTGACCGGTTTAAAAGATTGATATATCATTAGAATGTCCTAGTACTATAAATTTTTATAACCTTGCATCCAGACTTCATCTATAGGGGATAGAAGGGGGAAAAAAATGAGCGAGAGAAAACATGGGGTATCAAGAAGGCAGTTCCTTAACTATACGCTCACAGGTGTAGGCGGATTCATGGCCGCAGGAATGATCATGCCGATGGTCCGCTTTGCCCTTGACCCTGTTCTGCGGCCCGTTGCAGGCCAGGATTTAGTTCAAGTGGTAAAAGTGGATGAAATTACAGCCGAACCAAAACGATTCAATTTTAAGATCAAGCAGGTCGATGCCTGGCACAAATCCGATGAACCGCGTTCTGCCTGGGTTTACAAGGATGATAAAGGAGATATCGTTGCCTTATCCCCTGTCTGCAAACACTTAGGCTGCACGGTCAGCTGGAACGGGGATCCTGAGAACAAAAATCAGTTCTTCTGCCCATGCCATTACGGACGTTATGAAAAAGATGGCAAAAACGTACCGGGTACACCTCCGCTGGCTCCTTTGGACGTATTTGAACAGCAGGTCAAAGACGGCTACTTGTTTCTCGGTAAAGCCAAGAAGAAAGGAGCGTAGCAGATGCTGAATAAAATTTACGACTGGGTGGATGAGCGTCTGGATATTACTCCTTTATGGCGGGATATTGCCGACCATGAAGTACCTGAACACGTCAACCCTGCCCATCATTTTTCTGCTTTTGTTTATTGCTTTGGAGGTCTGACCTTTTTCGTTACGGTCATTCAGGTATTATCCGGAATGTTCCTGACCATGTATTATGTTCCAGATATCAAAAATGCCTGGGAATCTGTCTACTATCTGCAGAATGAAGTTGCGTTCGGACAAATCGTCAGAGGGATGCACCATTGGGGTGCCAGTCTTGTCATTGTTATGATGTTTCTTCATACACTGCGGGTGTTTTTCCAGGGTGCCTATAAAAAACCGCGGGAATTGAACTGGATTGTTGGCGTACTGATCTTTTTCGTTATGCTCGGTCTTGGGTTTACCGGTTATTTGCTGCCCTGGGATATGAAAGCGCTTTTCGCAACAAAAGTAGGGCTTCAGATTGCAGAGGCCACACCTTTTATCGGGACTCAGGTAAAGGTGCTCCTCTCCGGCCATCCAGAAATCGTCGGTGCACAGACGCTGACAAGATTTTTTGCGATTCATGTATTCTTCCTTCCGGCCGCATTATTCGGTCTGATGGCTGCCCATTTTCTGATGATCAGAAAGCAGGGAATTTCCGGACCGCTGTAAGAAAGCACGAAATACTGCAGAACCATCTAAAAAGGAGGGGGATTCATGCATCGCGGAAAAGGCATGAAGTTCGTCGGGGATTCTCGTGTTCCTGCCGTAAGAAAACCGAACATTCCGAAAGATTATTCGGAATTTCCAGGGAAAACAGAAGCATTTTGGCCCAATTTTCTTTTGAAGGAATGGCTGGTGGGAGCGGTCTTTTTAATCGGATTTCTCTGCTTAACAGTGGCCCATCCTTCACCGCTTGAACGGGTGGCGGATCCGACTGATACAGGATACATTCCGCTTCCTGACTGGTATTTCCTTTTTCTCTATCAGCTCTTGAAGTATACGTACGCCTCAGGTCCTTACACGGTGCTCGGTGCAATGATTATGCCGGGAATTGCGGCTGGAGCCTTAATTCTTGCACCGTTCCTCGATCCAGGTCCTGAGCGCCGTCCTGCTAAGAGACCAGTAACTGTAGGGATGATGCTTCTTGCGACAGCGGCGATTATTTTCCTGACATGGCAGTCGGTTTCAACAACGAATTGGGAAAAGGTGGCTCAGCAGGGGAAAATTCAGGCTGAAGCCAAAATCGATAAGAACTCAGAAGGATACAAGGTATTCCAGGAACAGACTTGCGTTTCTTGCCATGGAGATAACCTTCAGGGGGGCGCTGCAGGACCTTCATTGGTCGACAACGGACTGAAGCCTGAAGAAATTGCGAAAATAGCGAAAGAGGGACAAGGCGGGATGCCTGCAGGCGTATTTAAAGGAACGGATGAGGAATTAAAGGTTCTTTCAGAATTCGTCTCAAAAGTTTCATCCAAGTAAAAAGCTGACAATCTGTCAGCTTTTTTATATGATGAGAATGGTGAAATTTAATAGAAATGAGAGCTGTTCACATGAAGACGATATATTATGTATTAGCCGGGAAGCCTTTTTTATTTTTATTATTTGCTGTCAACCTGCTTGGTACGCTGTATGGATACTATTGGTATACAGGGCAGCTGGTGATCACGGCTCCGCAATTTCTGATCTTTGTTCCGGATAGTCCGACGGCAAGTCTGTTCTTTACAATCGTTATCCTGTACTATCTTTTCGGGAAAAGGTCTCCTCTGATGGAGGCGCTGGCGGTTGTCACCCTTTTTAAATATGGAATTTGGGCCACAGTGATGAATTTGCTTTTGCTGATCACCACAGGAGAACTGGAACCAACCGGCTACATGCTGATGGCTTCGCATACGGCGATGGCGATTCAGGGTCTGCTTTACATTCCGTTTTACCGCTTTAAGCTGAGGCACCTTATCATAGCTGCTGTCTGGACGCTGCATAACGATGTCATTGATTATGTGTTCGGACAAATGCCGATTTATTATTCTTTGATGGATTATTTGCCGGCAATTGGTTATTTTACTTTCTGGCTGAGCATCCTTTCACTCGGGATCGCTTACTTGTTTGTGATAAAAGAAAAAAGATTGAAGCTTGATATCCTTTAAAGCTAATTCCCAGTGGTCTAATCTTGTCCCTCCTTACATATTTTTTACTAGATGATTTGGGGGGACAAACATGAAAAGATGGGTAGTATGCTTGACGATCCTGCTTCTCCTTTTCTCCAGCACAGAAGCAAAAGGCGAAGAGACGGATAGATGGAAAAGCTTATCTGAGACCTCTTACAGCGCCTTTCAGCTGGCTAAGCAGGGAAGGACCGCTGAGGCTTTGCAGGTGCTTAAATATTTTGCCAAACAGTTTGAAAAAAGTCCGGAGGCCAGGCAGGCTGTATCCGGCCAGACGGTAAGAACGATTTCTGCTGTTCATGGTAAAGCGATGGAAACGCTCGAGAATCAGCAGGAAGACCAGGAATCAAAAATGAGGGCTGTCACCCAGTTTCATATGGTAGTGGATGCAGCATTCACAGAAAATGAGCCGCTCTGGAGTTCTATGGAAGCGAGCATGATGACCTCTTTCAATCATTTAAAAAAGGATGCTGAAATCGGGGAAGCTACATCATTTGAACAGGATTGGAACGAATTTCTTGCTTTATACGAAACGATTTATCCCTCTGTTTCCGTAGATGTCCCTCCCAAACAAGTAAGAAAAGTTGAGGCGCTCATATCGTCAGTCGGAGAGGAATTAATGGAAAACGGGACTGAAGAAGAGCGGATCAGCCAGCTCACATCTATGGAAACCGAATTTAAAAACCTATTTGACCGCGTTAAGGATGACGAAGCCGATCCTTCTCTGATCTGGGTGATCATTACGACCGGAGGAATGATTATCCTGACACTTACGTATGCGGGCTGGAGAAAATTCAGAGGTGAAAAGGAAAAACAGGTAGAGAGAGAGAGGGACAGGTAAACAGAAAAGGAAGGCAGCCGAGCCGGCTTGCTTTCCTTTTTTTCTTGATTCATTCCTTTATATTGATTTTGAATAGCGGGAATTTTGCCTAAGCCACTCTCTATTATTTGTGAATCGGATTCTTTTCGCTGTCGAGTGTGAACCCTTCTCCGAGCACGTCATGAACATCCGTTACAGCCACAAAGGCATGCGGATCGACAGATGTGATGACCTGCTTGAGCCGGACGATTTCATTCTTGTCCACAACACAGTATAATACATCCATAGCGTTGCCTGAGTAAGAGCCCTGTCCCTTAAGAATGGTAACCCCCGGTCCATTTCTTCTAAAATCCTTCTGGAAATCTGCTGATTTTTAGAAGATATGATGGTTGCGCCTTTAGCGCCATATGCTCCGTCCTGCATAAAGTCGATGACCCGGGCGCCGACGAAGACGGCGACAAGCGTATACATGGCTCTTTTTAAATCCAGGTACGTTAAAAGAGATACTCCGATAACGCATACATCAAAAAGGAACATCGTTTTACCCATGCTGATTCCTTTGTACTTCTGTACAAGGCGTGCAATGATATCCACTCCGCCGGTCGTACCTCCATATCGAAAAATAATACCAAGACCAACCCCGATAAATACGCCGGCAAACAGCGAGACGAGCAGAAGGTCGTCAGAGAGATGCAGATCAAGCTGATACCTTTGAAAAATCCATAGGAATACGGATAAGCTCACAGTTCCAATTATTGTGTAGATAAAAGAAACCCTTCCAAGCTGCTTCCATCCAATGAAAAATAGCGGAATATTCAATACTAGATTTGAGATGGATGGATCAATCGTAAAAATGAAGTAAAGCAGAAGTGTAATTCCTGTAAATCCTCCTTCAGCCAATTCGTTCTGCATGTTAAAATGAACTAGCCCAAAGGCAAAAATGGCAGAACCGAGCAGGATGAAGAAGATATTGCGAATTTTCAATCCGTTCAAAGTAAATCAGCTCCCAAATAGCTTATGATGGCGATAATATTATAGTTCACCAGCGGCAAAACGGCAAATCAGTCTGAATTTGCGCCCCAGATGATATAATTGGAAAAAGATGAATACATAAAGAAAGCGGGAGTCCTTATGAAAGAAAAAACGATGAACGACATACAAAAAGAAGTAGATGAATACATCGGCCAATTCAAAGAAGGCTACTTCAGTCCCCTTGCTATGACTGCAAGGCTTACGGAGGAACTGGGGGAGCTTGCCCGTGAAATCAATCACCGCTTTGGAGAAAAGCCGAAGAAGTCCACTGAAGCGGATAAAGCGATTGAAGAAGAGCTGGGAGACGTCCTGTTTGTGCTGGTTTGCATGGCTAATTCCCTGAATATCGATTTAGCAGAAGCGCATGATTTGGTAATGAAAAAATTTACAGTCCGTGACCGTGACCGCTGGACAAAAAAAGAGGAGCTTTGAAAAATGGATTCCATTAAAATTGTAGTAGCAGGACCGCGGGGAAGAATGGGGAAAGAAGCTGTTGTTTTAGCAGAAGAAACCTCTCATTTTGAATTGGCGGGAGTATTGGACCGTAAAAACGGAGGAAAAAAATTAAGCGAGATCGGAGAAGGGTTTACTAGCGATGCCCTCATTTACACTGATTTGAAAGAATGTTTGTTCGAAACCAACGCGGATGTGCTGATTGATCTTACAACACCTGAAACCGGGATGCTTCATGCGAGAACAGCCCTTGAAATGGGTGTCAGACCTGTGGTGGGGACAACCGGCTTTACTGAGGAGAACTTAAATGAGCTGAAAGAGCTGGCTGAATCAAACAGGCTCGGTGTCATTATTGCGCCTAATTTTGCCGTAGGTGCAGTGCTGATGATGAAATTTTCACAAATGGCTGCTAAATACTTCCCTGATATCGAAATCATTGAACAGCATCATGACCAGAAGCTCGATGCTCCATCCGGTACAGGTGTGAAGACAGCCGAGATGATTTCTGCGGTAAGGGAAGAGAAAAAGCAGGGCCATCCGAATGAAAAAGAGACGCTTGAAGGTGCGAGAGGTGCTTCATATAAAGGCATCAGAATTCATAGTGTACGGCTGCCCGGTCTAGTTGCCCATCAAGAGGTTTTATTCGGCGGAGAAGGTCAGACTCTGAAAATCAGACATGATTCATACGACCGGAAATCTTTCATGTCAGGTGTCAAACTTTCATGCGAAGAAGTGATGAAGCTCGATACACTCGTTTACGGTCTTGAAAATATCATTGAATAGTGAGGGATAGCTGATGAAACTTGCACTGATTGCCCATGATAAAAAGAAGAATGATATCGTTCAATTTTCAACCGCCTATAAAAGTATTTTAGAAGAACATGAGCTGTTTGCTACTGGGACGACTGGCTTGCGCATCATGGAAGCGACTGGTTTATCCATTACAAGATGCCAGTCCGGCCCGCTTGGCGGAGATCAGGAAATCGGAGCAATGATTGCCAGAAATGAAATGGATATTGTTATCTTCTTCAGGGATCCCTTAACTGCACAGCCTCATGAACCGGACGTTTCAGCTCTTATTCGGCTGTGTGACGTTTATGCAATCCCGCTTGCAACTAATATGGGAACAGCAGAAATTTTGATTCATGGCCTGAACAGGGGAGATCTGACGTGGAGAAAGGTTATTCATCAGCGAGAAGGAGAGTAATATGAGTCTTGAGAAATTAGATATTTTGGCATTTGGCCCACATCCGGGAGATGTTGAGTACGGGATGGGCGGAACGCTTGCGAGATATGCAAACAAACAAATTAGAACCGGTATTTGTGATTTAACTGAAGCAGAACTTTCTTCAAATGGAGCTGTAGCTGAACGGAAAAAAGAAGCGACTGCCGCGTCGAAGGTTCTCGGGGTGAAAAAGAGGATCTTTCTGGATTTGCCTGACCGCGGATTGTTTATAACGCCTTCCTATGTGGACCGTCTCATTTCTGTTATTAGAAAATACAGGCCGGATGTTGTTTATTGTCCTGCAGGGGATCCGGAAAATCCAGATCTTGAAAGCTGTGCAAATCTTGTAAAAGAAGCAATATACTCTGCAGGAATTCATAAATATGAAGACAGTTTCCTCCTGCCTGCTCACACTGTAAACCGTATTTATCAATATGTAACGGCCCCGTTTCAAAAACCGGATATGATTATCGATATTTCCGGTACAATCAGCAGAAAAGAAGAAAGTTTAAGAGCCTATGAGAGCTGCAGTAATCATACATACATTGATCCCGCATTTAATCGGGAGCAGCTTGCAGGAAAAGCAGCAGGACTGGCCTTCGCAGAAGGCTTTATAAGTCCTATTCCAATCGAAATGAATGAATTGCCAGGTGAGAATAAATGAAAAATAAACTAAAAATCGGCATTACCTGTTACCCATCAGTAGGGGGTTCGGGAGTTGTTGCAACTGAACTTGGAAAGCTATTGGCTGAAAAAGGACATGAGATCCACTTTATTACCTCAAGCATCCCATTCAGACTGAATAAAGTGTACAGCAACATTTACTTTCACGGAGTAGAAGTAAATCAGTATTCTGTTTTTAAAAACCCTCCATATGATCTTGCTCTTTCAAGCAAAATGGCAGAAGTCGCCGAAAGGGAGAAACTGGATATATTGCACGTCCATTATGCCATCCCTCACGCTATATGCGCCTTTTTGGCAAAACAAATGACAGGTGATCATTTAAAAATCGTAACTACTCTTCATGGAACGGATATCACCGTGCTGGGATCGGATCCATCTATGGCTCAGCTGATCCGCTTTGGAATTGAAGCATCTGACCGGGTAACAGCTGTGTCAAATGCACTCGTTCAGCAAACCTATGACCTTATTGCACCCAACAAGCATATCGAAACCGTTTACAATTTTATTGATGACCGGGTTTATTATAAAAAAGATGCAGCTTATTTAAAGAAGGATTACAAAATAAAAGATCATGAACGTGTCATGATCCATGTATCGAATTTCAGACAAGTCAAAAGGGTCAAAGATGTAATTAAAACCTTTGCCCTTATTGCAGACAAAGTTGCTTCGAAGCTGCTTCTTGTTGGAGACGGACCGGAAATGTCAGGTGTCTGTGACCTGGTTCAATCAATGGGATTGAGGGAAAAGGTTCTGTTTTTAGGAAAACAGGAAAATGTGGATGAACTGTATTCGATCAGTGATATTAAACTGCTTATGTCTGAGAAAGAAAGCTTCGGATTGGTTCTTTTAGAAGCGATGGCCTGCGGGGTCCCATGTATCGGAACGAATATCGGAGGAATTCCGGAGGTTATTTCAGATGGCGAAAATGGATACATTGTTGAAGTTGGGGACATTGAAACGGCCGCAGAGAAAGCAGTGGCTTTATTAAGCAGCCGGGACCTGCACAGCAGGTTTTCAGAGCAGGCAATGACAGCAGCAAGGGAAATTTTTAAAACCGATCAGATTGTGGAGCAATATGAGGATCTTTATTACGGATTGCTTCAAGGAGATTGAACCAAATGAAAAGGGAATTTTTACATGCTTTGCCGATTATTCATGCTCTTGAAAAGGAAGGATATGAGGCTTATTTTGTCGGGGGATCAGTCCGGGACCTTTTGCTTGGCAGGGAGATCCATGATGTGGATATCGCCACCTCTGCACCGCCGGAAAAAGTCCAGGCAGTTTTTTCAAAAACGGCAGATGTTGGAGCAGCACACGGAACCATTATTGTCATGTATGACGGGGAGCCCTATGAAGTCACGACATTCCGGACAGAATCAGGATATGAGGATTTTCGAAGACCGGAGACGGTTCGATTCGTTACATCATTAAAAGAGGATCTTAAACGCAGGGATTTCACCATGAATGCGATGGCAATGGACAAGGACGGAAATTTGCATGATTATTTTGATGGGCAAAGTGCCATTCGTGAAAAGAAAATAAAAACGGTTGGAAGACCGGAAGACAGATATACTGAAGATGCGCTAAGGATGCTGAGAGCGTTGCGCTTTTCAAGCCAGCTGGACTTTGAAATCACTTTGGATTCTTTGGAGGCAATTAAGCGTCTCGCAAGCTTGATGAAACATATTTCAGTTGAGCGGAAATTAACGGAGTTTGATAAGCTTCTTAAAGGAAAGGCTGCGTCTTCGGCTTTATATCTGCTTCAAAGCAGCGGATTGATTGATTATATGCCAGGCTTAGCAAAGGGAATGCACGGCTGGGATTCTTTTGTATCAAGAACGCTCCCAGCTTCACTTGGATTATCGGAAAGGTGGGCATTGCTCCTTTTTGACCTTGAGGCGGATAAGCCAAAGGAATTTCTAAAGAAATGGAAAATGCCCTCCAAAAGAATACAGCAAATCCATTCTATTTATTTGTTTCTCCTTAAAAGACTGGAAAAACAGTGGACGGATGTGATGCTGTATGAAGCGGGTGCAAAAACCATTTGCCTAACGGAGGCAATCTGTGAGTCCCAGCCTGATTGGATTGTGAAAACCGGAGTTGAAAAGGCGGCAGCAGACTACAATCGGCTTCCGATCCACTCCAGAGCGGATTTGAATACTAATGGGAATGAGCTCGTACAGACAGCCGGCAAAGAACCTGGACCGTGGGTAGCAGAAGCGCTGCATGCTATTGAACTGGAAGTGCTTGAAGGGCGGCTTCACAACTCCAGAAACGATATTGAGAGGTGGTTTCTCCGTTGGAGCAATCAAACAGGAATGTAAAGCTAAGGCTATTAGAGGCTTTTGCGGAATCGGATCAAGAGTACGTTTCAGGGCAAAAAATCAGTGAAGTCCTTGGGTGTTCCAGGACAGCTGTGTGGAAGCATATCGAAACGCTTAGAAAAGAAGGCTATGAAGTGGAAGCGGTCAGAAGGATGGGATACCGTCTCATTAAAAAACCTGAAGCATTGAGTGCAGTTGAAATTCAGTCTTCGCTGCGCACCTCGTTTATCGGACAGGCCGTACATTACGAAAAATCGGTTCCCTCTACACAGAAAATCGCACACCAGCTTGCGGGTGAGGGTGCATCTGAGGGGACCATCGTCATTGCTGATGAGCAGACAGAGGGCAGGGGCCGGCTTGCTAGGGTATGGCACTCCCCTATAAATACAGGGATTTGGATGAGCTGTATACTAAAGCCTAAAATCCCGCTCAGCCAAACCCCGCAGCTTACTCTTCTTACTGCGGTAGCCATCGTACAGGCCATCGAGGAAACAACAGGAATTCAGCCTTCGATAAAATGGCCGAATGATATTTTGATCAACGGGAAGAAAGCTGTCGGGATCTTAACAGAACTGCAGGCTGAAGCAGATTCCGTTCATTCTGTCATCATCGGTATGGGTATTAATGTTAATCAGCAGGACACCGATTTTCCGGAAGCGCTGAAAAGGATTGCCACTTCCTTAAAACTCGAAGCGGGGATTGACATTTCCAGAACTGCTCTCATTCAAGCGATTTTGTATAATCTCGAGCAGCTTTATAAAACTTACCTGGCGGCAGGCTTTCGTCCGGTCAAACTTCTATGGGAATCGTATGCGGTCAGCCTGGGGCGTGAAATAATAGCCAGAACCCTGCAGGGAACCATTTATGGAAAGGCGCTCGGAATTAACGATGAAGGCGTTCTTCTGCTGGAGACAGCAGATGGTGCTGTGGAAAAAATATATTCTGCTGATATAGAATTGTCCTAAAGCAAAATTAATTGATAATTTATGCTGTTTTGTTATACTTAACTCGGGTAGTATCCGTTTACATGGAACTGCACCGCAAGAGCATGATTCGATTTTTATAATAATTTAGTCTGCCTTGATCCGAAGGACTGGGACAGAGGAATGATCCGGCGAATTTGTTATGTCCATTCCTTCTTCTCAATATAGAAGAAGGAATTTTTATGTTATGGATCCCTTTGTTCCTCTATAAAGTGAACCCCTTTATCAGGGGCGCTGGGAAAAAAGAGGAGGGAAATGATGAAAAGCAGAGCAGATTTTCAAAAAATGAAAGAAACGGGCGAAGCAATCGCCATGATTACAGCCTATGATTATCCTTCTGCTAAGCAAGCGGAAAAAGCAGGAGCGGATATGATCCTTGTCGGCGATTCTCTCGGGATGGTTGTGCTTGGATACGATTCTACGATTCCTGTTACGATGGAAGACATGATTCATCATACAAAAGCTGTTAAAAGGGGCGCTCCTGGCACGTTTATCGTAACGGATATGCCTTTTATGAGCTACCATATATCAAAAGAAGACACCCTTCGGAATGCCGCAGTACTCATGCAGAAAGCTGGCAGTGATGCTGTCAAACTTGAAGGGGCAGATGAAGTGGCCGGTTTGATTCAAGCTTTAACAAAAGGCGGAATACCTGTTGTAGCCCATCTCGGACTGACTCCCCAATCCGTAGGTGTCCTTGGAGGCTATAAAGTTCAGGGCAAAACAGCTGAAGCTGCAGCTAAATTACTAGAAGATGCCTTGCAATGCCAGCAGGCAGGAGCGATTGCGCTCGTGCTTGAATGTGTCCCCCGCCAGCTTGCTGCGCTCATCCAGCAGCAGCTATCCATACCGGTCATCGGAATTGGAGCTGGAGCTGAAACTGCCGGTCAAGTACTCGTTTATCATGACGTAACAGGATACGGTGTGGAACGCGTGCCGAAGTTTGTAAAACAGTATGGACGCGCTGATGAAGAAATGCAGCAGGCATTATTCCAATATGTATCGGATGTAAAAGGCCGCAAATTCCCTTCAGAGCAGCACACCTTTACTATGAATGAGGATGTTCTCGATGGTCTTTACGGAGGAGTTACGAAATGATTATCATAAATAAAGTGCATGAAGCAAAAGAAATCGTATCAGCCTGGAAAGCAGAGGCCAGCGGTTCACTTGGCTTTGTACCAACGATGGGATATTTGCATGAAGGACATCTTGAACTGATTAAAAAAGCCAGAGCAGATAATGCCAAAGTGGCTGTCAGCATATTTGTCAACCCTACTCAATTTGGACCGAATGAAGATTTTGAAACCTATCCAAGAGATTTGGAAAGAGATCTGCAATTGGCCCGTATGGCAGGGGCAGATCTCGTGTTTGCACCGGATCCTTCAGAAATGTACGGACATGCGCCCTTCGTAACGATGACTGCTGCGGCCAGAACCAACGTACTTTGCGGAAGGTCAAGACCCGGTCACTTTGATGGGGTTGTAACGGTATTAACGAAGCTTTTTCATATTATGCAGCCAGACAAAGCGTACTTTGGGAAAAAAGATGCTCAGCAGGTGGCTGTTATTAAAGGACTCGTGGATGAATTTTTCTTTCCGCTTGAAATCATACCGGTGGACACGGTGAGAGAAGAAGACGGGCTTGCTAAAAGTTCCAGAAATGTTTTCTTAACGGCAGACGAGCGGATGGAAGCACCTAAGATCTATAAAAGTCTTAAGGCAGGCCGCTTATTTTCCGAGAAAGAAAAGCCAGGTGCTGAAGAAATCAGATCGTACATTTTAGCGTCATTGCAGGATATAAAGGGTGCAGAAGTAGACTACGTCGAAGTTTTGCAGTATCCAGAGCTAATTCCGGTTACAGACCAAAGCAGTGAAATCATAGCTGCGGCGGCAGTTAAGTTTTCCGGAGCAAGACTGATCGATAACCTGATTTGGACCCGCAGCGAAAAATAACAACTATTCGGAGGAGATTATATGTTTCGCACCATGATGAATGCCAAAATACATCGTGCCCGTGTAACAGAAGCCAATTTGAACTATGTAGGAAGCATTACTATTGATGAAGATTTGCTGGATGCGGTTGGAATGACCGCTAATGAAAAAGTGCAAATTGTAAATAATAATAATGGAGCCCGCTTTGAAACGTACATCATTCCGGGTCCGAGAGATACTGGAGTTGTTTGCCTGAATGGAGCAGCAGCAAGGCTTGTTCAGGAAGGAGATGTCGTAATTATCATCTCCTACGCTATGATCGCTGAAGAAAATATCCGCATGCATACACCAAAGGTAGCGATTATGGATGAGAATAACCGCATCGTTGAAATGCTGGGAACAGAGCCTGCATCCACCATTCGCATGTAATTGAAAAATGCTCGTGCAGCAGGCCGGCCGGTATCAAGCCGGCCTTTTTCTTTTCCCTTTAGCTTTGAGCGTTTTAGTGCTGTTAATGGTACAATGTACAGGAATGCAAGCTGATTGAGGTGTCAATAATGGAGCATCGGCGTTACGTCGTTTTAGATGTTGAAACAACAGGAAACTCTCCAAAAAAAGGGGAGAAAATTATACAATTCGCAGCAGTGGTTTATGAGAACGGTGAGATTACAGACCGCTTTATGAGTTATGTAAATCCGCTTCAGCCCATCCCTGCCTTTATAGAATCTTTAACAGGCATTAACAATGAAATGGTGGAAGACGCCCCCGTGTTTTCAGAGATTTCAGAGAGGGTTTACCGTATGCTTGATGGGGCTTTTTTTGTTGCCCACAACGTTCATTTTGATTTATCATTCGTTCAGGCAGAGCTGCAGCAGGCAGGGTACCCCCGGTTTATTGGGGGGCTAATGGATACAGTTGAGCTATCGAGAATGGTTTTTCCGTCATTTGAAAGCTACAAATTATCAGAGCTCTGCAGAGAACTGAACATACAGCATGACCGTCCGCATCAGGCAGACAGCGATGCAGAGGTTACAGCTCAAATATTTGGAATCATTTTGGAAAAATTAAAGACTTTGCCTGTCACGACATTAAGGAGCTTAAGGAAGCTTTCCGATGTTTTTATCAGTGATCTGCATGAAATTCTTGACGATTTGATTGAGGAGGGTGAAGCCTCACTTCACCAGCACCGGAATCCGGAAATCGAATTGTACGGCAGGCTTGCATTTTCAGGCGTTTTTACCAAAGATCATTCTGAAGAGAGTCTGCAAAAAGGGGAGATCCCTGATTTCCCGGAGCTTTTTCGATTCATGCAAACCGAACTGCCTTCATATGAAGTCAGACCTCAGCAGCAAAAGCTGATGAATGGGGTTTACGATGCACTGGCAAATCGGGAGCATATGCTTGCGGAAGCGCCTGCAGGGAGCGGAAAATCGCTTGGTCTGCTGGTTCCTGCAATGAAGTATGCTATAGAAAATGGAACACGGATTGTTTATAGCACGCATACGAACACCTTGCAAAATCAGCTGATCGACCGCGATGTCAAACTTGCGTGCAGGATTCTTTCCCGTCCAGTTTCTGCAGCCATTTTGAAAGGTGAATCCCATTATATATGTCCGCACAAATTTGAACTTTCCCTGATGGAGACAGATGATAATTATGACTCTAATCTCGCTAAAGCGCAGATATTAATCTGGCTGCTCCAAACACACACCGGGGATGCGGATGAATTGAACCTTCCTTCAGGCGGAAAGCACTTGTGGATGAGGATCCACCATGATAATTTGTCCAGCCACCCTAAAAATCCGTACCGGGAGCGCTCTTTCTACCATCTTGCCAGGAAAAAGGCCGAGCATAGCACGATCATCGTTGTAAACCATGCCCTTCTTTTACATGATGCTGCAGCTGAATGGAAACAGCTTCCTGAATTTGAAGAACTGCTGATCGATGAAGCCCATCACCTCGAGCGGATCGCCGGCGACCAATGGGGATTCAGGCTTGAATATGTAACGATGCACTCATGGCTGCAGCGAATCGGTCATTTATATTCACGTGATCTGCTGGCGTCTGTAGCTGACTGGTTTGAGCATGAAAGCGAAACCGGATACGACTATTGTCTGGAAATGGACGTCCTTTTAAAGGAGTTCGGGGATGAACTGAATGACTTTTTTACGAACCTTCATGCGTACGTGCTGAAAAAGAAGGGTGGCACCGGCAACAGAATCTCTTTTTCCATTTCACAGGATACAGATCAAAATCCGTATTGGCTGTCCATCGAAGAGATGGCAGACCGGATCAGGTTTTACATGCACGATTTGCTGTCGATTATGAAAAAGCAAAAACAGCTTTTAACATCGGCAAGTCTGCCTCTTAAAACCCAAGCCAAGATGAATGAATACTTTTCGTTTGCGGAACGGTTTAACTATGCAAGCGAAGCCATAAGCCATCTTTTCTCAAACGGCAGTAATGATGCAGCATTTTGGATTGAGGCTGAAGCGAAGGGAGCGAAAAATGCGGCCATCCTATGCAGCAGGCCTGTAGACGTATCCGATCAGCTTGCCAATTTTCTCTTTGAGAAAAAACGCTCGATCATTCTTGTGTCCGGGACACTCTCGGTTAACGGATCGTTCGGGCATGCAATAAAGCAGATGGGCTTGGAGGATTTTTATCCGAAACAGCTGATGCTTCCTTCTTCGTTCAATTACAAAGAACAGGCAAAGCTTTTCGTCCCATCCGATATTCCCGGTATAAGGGATGTTTCCCAAGAGGACTACACATATGCTGTAGCTTCGGCCATTATATCCTTCGTACCGGAAATTGATGGAAAAGTTCTTGTTTTATTTACTTCTTATGACATGCTGAAAAATACGTATAATCAATTGAAATCAGTCGAGGAAATGACAGGCTACACCATTCTCGGACAGGGAGTGGGTGCAGGCAGCAAGGTCAAGCTGATTAAATCATTCAGACAGGCTGAAAAGGGGATTTTGCTTGGAACGAATAGTTTCTGGGAAGGAATTGATTTCCCTGGTGAGGAGCTAAAAGCCATTATTATGGTCAGGCTGCCCTTTGATCCCCCGGATCAGCCGGTGGTTTCAGCCAAAGCGAGGAAAATGGAAAATGAAGGAAAAAACGCTTTTTACGAGTATTCCCTGCCTGAGGCCATTATTAAATACAAGCAGGGATTTGGCAGGCTGATCCGCACCCGGCATGATAAAGGTCTTTTGATTGTGCTGGACCGCCGGATCGTTTCAGCACGTTATGGAAAATATTTTTTGAAAGCAATACCTGACCTGGAAGTTCAATATAAACCGGTGACGGAGCTTGCTCATATTGCGGCCGATTGGCTAAAACACGAAAAAAAGGACTGGGATGCGTTCTGATAAGAACGGGATCGCCAGTCAAAAAGTCGGTGTGGGTTTGGGAGAAATTATTTTCACTTGATGGAACGGTTATTGTTATAATGGGAACATGTACAACAATCTTCGCTGTTGTATTGTTAGTGTATCCTTGCTTCGGATACATATTAGTTACAATATTTGTGGCGCGCAGGAGGAATTTGTTATGGAAAGTAAAATTGAAATTCTCTCAACAGTTAAAGTAGAGCACTCGGATGATCTTTACAAAATCGTGGATTCTTTGAACAGGACGCTAAAAAGAGAAAATCTGATGTTTGGACTGGCACTTGACGAAGAAGATAAAACCAAAGCCGTATTCACGATATACCGTACATAATGGAGCCGGCTGATGAGTAAAAAATGGCTTATATTATTGATAACGGCTTTGGCAGGAATTGCTGCCGGCTGGTTTGTGTTTTCTTCTATTCAGGCTGGAGTGAATGCTCTTAATAAAGGGCACGATACCGCTAAACAGGCAGTCCTTGATCAAGGCAGTCTTACATCCGTTACTAAAGTAACCACATTCAATGGACCCAACACCAGTCCAGATGGAAAACCCGTATCTTTTTATGCTGTTCATGGAAAAGATCCCAAAGGAAAAGATGCCATTGCGCTTATTGCTGCAAATAGG
This sequence comes from Metabacillus flavus, assembly GCF_018283675.1. Lineage (NCBI taxonomy): Bacteria > Bacillati > Bacillota > Bacilli > Caryophanales > Bacillaceae > Metabacillus > Metabacillus flavus. The sequence continues at coordinate 2,220,256 of NZ_JAGVRK010000001.1, read as the reverse complement.
CTGAATGAAAAACCGGTGATGGCCATTTTGTCAGAGGGGATCTCCATGAAAGAAGCAGAGGAGATCGCAAATAAAGAGCACTCTCCCAAGAAAATGTTCCGTACGAAAATGGGCATTCTCCAGAGGGACGGAAAACAGATTCCTGTCTGGGAAGTAAAATATATCGACAGCTATGACAGGTATACATATGATTATATTGATTTCAAAACAGGCAAGATGCTGCACATTGCAATCAAATAGGAGGGACTTAGAGAATGGAATTAGCGAAAAGAGCGGCTTCATTAACACCTTCAACCACATTGGCAATAACAGCCAAAGCAAAAGAGCTCAAAGCAGCAGGACATGATGTAATCGGACTTGGAGCGGGAGAACCGGATTTTAATACGCCCCAAGCCATCATCAATGCAGCTGTAACTTCAATGGAAGATGGATTCACCAAATATACTCCTTCCGGTGGACTGAAGGAATTAAAAGACGCCATCATTGAGAAGTTTAAAAATGATCAGAACCTTGATTATGCACCAGCGGAGATTATCGTTTGTACTGGTGCAAAGCACGCTCTTTATACCTTGTTTCAAGTCATTTTAAATGATGGGGATGAAGTAATTGTGCCATCTCCATATTGGGTAAGCTACCCTGAGCAGGTAAAACTTGCAGGCGGAGTGCCCATCATTATTGAAGGAACGGAAGAAAATCAGTTTAAAATAACGCCTGAACAAATCGGGCATGCAGCAAACAGCCGCACCAAAGCCGTTATCATCAATTCTCCAAGCAATCCAACGGGAATGATTTATACAGAAGAAGAGCTTAAAGCAATTGGTGATGCCTGCGAGAAACACGGCCTGCTGATTGTTTCGGATGAAATTTATGAGAAGCTGATTTATGGGGACGCAAGCCACGTATCGATAGCCCAGATTTCTCCATCATTAAAAGAACGTACCATTGTCATTAATGGTGTTTCAAAATCCCACTCGATGACAGGATGGAGAATCGGTTATGCAGCAGGTCCTAAAAAAATCATCAGCGCCATGACGAACCTGGCAAGCCACAGCACATCCAATCCTGCGTCCATGGCACAATATGGAGCCATCGAGGCGTACAGAGGTTCACAGGAGCCCGTGGAAGAGATGAGAAAAGCCTTCGAAAGCAGATTAAACGAAACATATGAACAGCTCATTAAAATACCAGGATTTACATGCATTAAACCGCAGGGAGCTTTCTACCTTTTTGCAAATGCAAGCGAGGCTGCAAAAATGACTGGCCATAATTCGGTGGATGCATTTGTTGAAGCGCTTCTTGAAGAAGAAAAGGTTGCACTTGTTCCAGGATCAGGCTTTGGCTCGCCGGAGCACGTCAGATTATCGTATGCGACTTCCCAGGACCTGCTGACGGAAGCCATTACCAGAATCAAGCGGTACACAGAGAAAAATAAAGCATAAAAGAAGGGCGGTGCACATACCGCCCCTTTATGATAAACCGCTCATATTGACCTGTTGTAACTGCGGTTAGTATAATAGAACACATACATATTCGGACGAGACGTCCGTGGAGGGAATACTGAATTGAAAACAACCATTTCACAAGTACACAAATTTACAGGAAAAGAAGTTACCATTGGAGCTTGGATCGCCAATAAACGTTCAAGCGGAAAGATTGCCTTTTTGCAGCTGAGAGACGGAACAGGCTTCATGCAAGGCGTTGTGGTTAAAGCAGAGGTGCCTGAAGAGGTATTCCAGAAAGCAAAATCTGTGACACAGGAAACGTCTGTATATGTTACAGGCATAATCAGAGAGGACGAGCGTTCTCCATTCGGTTATGAAATGGGTGTCACAAATGTAGAAGTCATCCATGAAGCAACGGACTATCCGATAACACCTAAAGAGCATGGAACAGAATTCCTGATGGATCATCGTCATCTATGGCTTAGATCTAAGCGTCAGCACAGTGTCATGAAAATAAGAAATGAAATCATTCGTGCAACATACGAATTTTTTAATAATGAAGGGTTTGCAAAAGTTGATCCCCCAATTCTGACTGGAAGTGCGCCGGAGGGAACTTCAGAACTATTCCATACAAAATATTTCGATGAGGATGCTTACCTTTCCCAAAGCGGCCAGCTGTATATGGAAGCAGCAGCGATGGCATTGGGAAAAGTATTTTCATTTGGTCCGACATTCCGTGCCGAAAAATCCAAAACTCGCCGCCACTTGATTGAATTTTGGATGATTGAACCTGAAATGGCGTTTTACGAATTCGAAGATAACTTAATTGTCCAGGAAAATTACGTATCATTTATCGTCCAAAGTGTTTTGAAAAATTGCAGCTTGGAATTAAATACATTGGGAAGAGATGTTTCTAAACTGGAAAACATCAAAGCTCCTTTCCCGAGAATTACGTATGATGATGCATTGAAAATGCTCCATGAAAAGGGATTTGAGGACATTCAATGGGGAGATGATTTCGGGGCGCCACATGAAACAGCGATTGCCGAAAGCTTTGATAAACCTGTTTTTATCACTCATTATCCAACGTCTCTTAAGCCATTTTACATGCAGCCTGCCAAAGACCGTGAAGACGTGGTTCTATGTGCAGATTTGATTGCACCTGAAGGGTACGGAGAAATCATCGGCGGTTCTGAAAGAATCCATGACCAGGCACTTCTTCAGCAGCGCCTGGAAGAACATGGACTGGAAAGGGACGCCTATAAATGGTATCTTGAACTTCGCAAGTACGGTTCCGTCCCGCACTCAGGCTTCGGTCTCGGCCTAGAACGGACAGTAGCCTGGATCAGCGGTGTGGAGCATGTTCGCGAATCCATTCCGTTTCCAAGACTGCTCAACCGCTTGTATCCTTAATTCATGCAGTAAACCAGAGTCTCCAGTATTGGAGACTTTTTTCAGCCATTTTATTGGATGATCGGGCATTTTTAGCTACAGGAAACCGCGAAAAGCCAAGACGGTTGGCGGTCTGTCCTGTACCTCATCAGTATGACCCGTTTCGTTTATGTCAACTAATCATCATCAGAGGGGGGATATGATGAATAAAGAACAGTTCATATCCATACAGATGGAGGGATCTTTATCGATTCCCGGCATTTTATTATTAAATTATCCAAAGCTCGGGCTTACCGAGTCTGAAATGATGCTTCTCTTGCAGGTTCAGTTGTTTATCCAGCAAGGCAAACCGTTTCCGACACCTGATGAACTGGCAGCCAGAATGTCTGCTTCATCTCCGGACTGCTCCATGAGCTTGAGAAGTCTGATTCAAAGGGGGTTTTTAAAAATAGATGATGAAGATATTCAGTCTATCCGCTTTGAAAAGTATTCTCTTGAGCCGCTTTGGGATAAACTGTACCGTTTCCTTACAGAAACGAAAAAAGAACAGTGCGAGCCTGAAAAAACGGAAGAAAGCCTTTATTCCGTTTTTGAACAGGAATTCGGCCGTCCGCTATCACCTTTTGAGTGTGAAACGCTCGGCATCTGGATGGATCAGGACCACCATGATCATGACATAATCAAAGCTGCATTAAGGGAGTCCGTTATTTCAGGCAAGCTTAATTTCCGTTACATCGACAGAATTTTGTTTGAATGGAAGCGGAACGGCATCAAAACGATTGAACAGGCTAAAGACCATTCCAGACAATTCCGTCAAAGCAATGGAAAAAGCAGACAGCCTGAACCGCAGACAGACGAGCCGTATCAGCGAAAGGTTCCATTCTATAACTGGCTTGAAAATTAAGAATGTCACATGTTGAAAAGAGGTTTTGCCATGCTTACAAAAATTCAAATGAGAGAAGCACTTGATACAATGGGGGAGCTTTTTCCAGATGCTCATTGTGAATTGGTTCATGCCAATCCATTTGAACTGGTAATCGCTGTTGCTCTTTCTGCGCAATGTACAGATGTGCTCGTAAATAAGGTGACGAAAAACCTCTTCCAAAAGTACAAAAAGCCTGAAGACTATCTGGCTGTTTCCTTGGAAGAGCTGCAAGAAGATATCCGGTCGATAGGATTATACCGGAATAAAGCCAAAAACATCCGAAATTTATGTGCGATTCTGCTCGAGCAATACAATGGAACCGTTCCAATGGAAAGAGATGAATTGATCAAACTTCCGGGCGTAGGCAGAAAAACGGCAAATGTCGTAGTATCTGTTGCATTCGGTGTACCTGCCATCGCGGTTGATACGCATGTGGAGAGGGTTTCTAAAAGACTTGGATTCTGCCGCTGGAAGGACTCTGTTCTGGAAGTAGAAAAGACGCTTATGAAAAAAATACCGGTAGAAGAGTGGTCTGATACACACCATCGGTTGATTTTCTTCGGCCGTTATCACTGCAAAGCACAGGCCCCTAAGTGCGCAGAATGCCCTTTGCTGCATATGTGCAGAGAAGGCGGGAAACGGTTGAAAAAGGGGCTTATTCAGTATGCCAAATAAGCTTTATCCAATCCCGCCCGGCTTTTTGCTGCCTCCTTATATAAATAGAACGGACATCTGCATCGATCTAGCCCGGACTCCGCTTGAAACGATCATGGAATTTCCTCTTGCATTCGATCTTCTGCACGAGCTAAAAGAACCCATTCCCTATAAGCCATGGGAACAGGATGAGGAACCGGTTGATGTCTTATTTGCTGTGTGGAAGCGGAAGAGGAAAGAGCAGGAGCACAGATTGCAGCAGCAGAAAAAAGCGGATGCTGTTCTGATGGGATATGCTTATAGTGCTTTTATGGCATGTCTGCACTGGATGAATGGCCAGCATGTCCTCACATTAAAACCTGATAACCTTGACCTATTAGACATTAAGCCAGTTAATGCAGCAGAGCGGCTTCAATTTGTACGGGAGAGTCCTCTTCAATTCCATGCATTCATTCAAATGAAAGAGCTGTTTTTGGAATTGGAAAAAATGCATCAGAAAAAATTGCTTCTTTCAAAATTTAAAAAAGAAAAGCCGCTTGGATGACCAAGCGGCTTTTTATATTATTTATTTAATTGTCAGAGTCTCCGTCATCTCCGGTTCCTCCGGTTCCTCCGGTTCCTCCGGTTCCTCCAGTACCTCCAGTACCTCCGGTTCCGCCCTGTCCGGGAGGAGGGGTGCCAGGCTGACCGGGCTGCTGGCCATCCTGACCGCCGGTGCCTCCGTCATTTCCGCCGTCAGCTGGCGGCTCTGTCGGAGGCGGTTCTTGTCCTGGAGGAGGCTCCTGACCAGGAGGCGGTTCCTGACCTGGCGGCTGTTCTCCATCCGCAGGCGGCTCTGTTGGGGTTTGACCGCCTTCATCAGGTGCAGGCTCTTCCGCTGCCGGAATCGTCACAGATGCCGCGGCTGGTTCGCTCCGAGTGCTGTCGCTGTCTCTAATCGCTGTAACCTGGAACTGATAAGTGGAGCCAGGCTGAGGGTTAGATACAGTAAAGGCCGAATCTTTAGTGCTCGTGACCACCTGTGAAGGGCCGCCGTCCTGTGACTGAGTCACCTCAAACGTTACATTTGCCTTTTCCGCAGGATCATACCCCCATGTGAGGGAGATGGCATTGGCTGCCTGATCAAAATTCACGGAAACCTCTGGTTTAGAGACACCTTGAGGCTGTTCTGGCTCTTCTTCTGGTTCAGGCTCCTGATACTGCTGAGATTGCTTAGAAGGCTCTGTTCCTTTTACAAAATACTCTGTGGTTTTTTCACTGTCTGGAGTATAAGGTCCTGCTTCTTCTGCCGGATCCGATCCTTTCACAACTTCAACCTCAGATACACTTGCCGGCTTTTTGAAAGTGGATGTGTCATCTGAAGCAACTTCAGACATAACAGATTTAAAGATTTTTTTGGCGATATCGTCTTCCGTGTCGTTTAATCCAGTATCTTTTCCTGTCCACACTGACAATGTCGTTGAAGGGGTATATCCAACAAACCAAGAATCTCTTACATCGTTGGAAGTTCCAGACTTACCGGCTATATCCAATCCGGAAACATTCGCTCTTTCTCCGGTTCCTCCGCTTTCCATAACCGAACGAAGCATATCAGTAATCATAAAGGCAGTGGCATCACTCATCGCAGCGACTGGCTCCGGATTAAGATCCATCTTCGTTCCATCCTGGAATTCTACAGATTTTACTACATGCGGCTCAATATAAATTCCGCCATTTCCGAATGCACTGTATGCACCGGCCATATGCATGCTCGATACGTAATCATATCCGCCAATAGCAGAGGATTCATAGAAATTTTCACTCGGCATTCCGAGCTTCAATGCGAATTCCTTCGCTTTGTCCAGCCCGACCTCTTGAAGCGCCTTAACAGCCGGAGTGTTATATGACCCTTTTAATGCTTGCCGTATAGATACCTGTCCATGATAATTGTCGCCGAAATTTTTGAAGGATTTCCCATTTGAATATTCGTACTTCTCATCATCAATTTGGTGGTATGTAGACCACTTTAAATATTCAACAGCAGGTCCATAATCCAATACAGGCTTGATCGTCGATCCTGGAGACCGTTTAGGCATAGTTGCATAGTTAAAGTCTGTTTTAGGTCCATGCCCGCCAAGAGCTCTAATTTCGCCTGTTTGAGTATCAGCTACAGTTAATCCTGCCTGGAATTCATTGCCTTCAGGAAGATTTACTTCGTTCCCCTGCATGACTTTATTGACATAATTCTGAGCGGCAGGATCAATACTTGTATAAATTTTTAAACCTGATGAACTTACCTCAACATCGGTTTTATCTTTAATCTCATCCGTAATTTTATCTACAAATGCTTTGTAAGGATTTTTATCTTCTTTAGGAGCAGCGATATTAGCCGTTACATCGGCTTTCTTTGCCTTGTCCGCTTCTTCCTGTGTAATGAATCCGTGCTTTGCCATTAAAGAAAGCACCGTATTGCGCCGTTCAGTTGCCCGTTCCGGCTCCACACGCGGATTGTAGTTGTTAGGCGCCTTAACCATCCCGGCAAGCATGGCTGCTTCATCCAATGTTAAATCCTTTACATCTTTCCCGTAAAAATTCTCTGCTGCTTTGCCAATTCCGTATGTGTTGCCTGTGTAATACAGCTTATTTAAATACAATTCCATGATTTCCTGCTTTGAAAATTTTCTTTCAAGCTGGAATGCGAGCCATACTTCCTGTACTTTCCGCTCTACGGATTTTTCGTTTGTAAGCAAGTAATTTTTGATAACCTGCTGGCTGATGGTACTTCCGCCCTCAGCTCCGAAGCCTTCTTTGAAGTTGGCAAGAACTGCTCCGCCGAGCCTGATGAAGTCGACTCCGCTATGCTCATAAAAACGGGCATCCTCGGTTGCAAGAAAAGCGTTTTCCACATTCTTTGGAATATCTTTATAAGCAACGTATGTCCGCTTTTCCTCTCCGCCGATTTCGAATATTTTTTTGTTGTTTTTATCAAAAACTTGAGAAGTATAGATGGATTTCAATTTTTTCTCGTCCAGGGAAGGGGATTTTGCAACGATTACACCGAAGGCAACGCCTCCTGCAATCATTAAAACGACACATGCTGCTAATAATCCAAGGACTATTTTTTTCCATAAAGGCCCGTTTTTACGGTTTTTAGGATTCTTTTGCGGTTTGGCGGGTTTTGAGGCCCTTCTTCGTTCTTCTCGACTTTGATAATTATCTGACATTTGATCTCTACCTTTCGCTGCAAAAACATGATTGTATTTTAACCATGTACTAATCTAATTAAAATAAAGAGCGTCTAAAACCTTAATGTAATGAATTCTAGGGCTGAATCCGAGAGGTATAAGGATGGCGTTTTCCTCAATTTCAGCCTTTGTAATGGATTTGCGGCCGCCGCTTTCTTTTCGCTCCCAAAAACCTATTAAATGCCTGGCTGGAAGCAGAAAAATTTTCCCGAAGGCTGACAAAATCACGAAGCAAATACCGTCTTGAGCAAGGACCTGCTTCATATGGGTAATTTGGTGCTCATGAAAATTCTGGAGCGGAAAGGAGGACGGGTTTTTCGTCTCTTTCGCTTCAAAATCCAGGTAGCGGCCTTTATAGATCCCATTGTAATCAGTAGTGGAGGATTGTTTGAAATAAGCCTCTTTTATAACAGCTGCACTTCTGCGGGGATAATCCACATTCACAATTTGAACAGGTGTAGGCTTTTTGTGGACAACGGCTATTCCCCGATGCAGATAAAACTGGTTTGTTTCATTTAAATCTTCTTCAAGCGTCATCCCGCGGTTGCTGTATATTGGATTGCTCCTTTTTTTTGCAGAATCCTTCTCTTTTTCCACCGGTGAATATATTTTACCGTTAGGATACCGATAAGTCATATTTCCCCTCCCATGGCAAAGACTATATTCTATCATATCAGAAAATCGATCCCTCGCATAAAAAAATGAGATATTTCCCATGATTACTGGGAAGGTAACAGGGAACGATAGGAATCGGGGTGAAGGCATGGATAAGGAAGCATTCGATCAGCAGCAGGCAGCCTTCGTGATGCGTGAGATTCGCAAGCAGCTCGAGCGGGCCAATTACGACAATATCTCAAGAACGTATGCCTATTTTCAGTTTTATATTCGGAATCCTGAAATTCAATGGTCGTTTCTGGCCAGCATGGTATCCAGAAATGCAGGATACAATATGACCGATTTGCATTCATCGTGTTATAGGGCTGCCCTTGACCACAAATTGCGGAGGGAGCTGTTTTTGACCTATGAGGATGCCAATTGGCTGATTTTCTCTGATGCCTTTCCGCAGCTTCTTATTTATGAATACTCGAAAATCATCGGCTTTCCGCTTTTTTCTCTCCTGAAAGCTTTTTCTGTTTCTCCATTTATGATCAGAGAATGGCAAACGTTTTGGGATGAGCGGAATAAAGAGAGGATTCTAACCTCGTTGATTATCAATGAACAGCATTTAATTCACAATCCCGTTATCAGACACCCGGTTTTTAAAAAAGAAGTCTTTACATCATTCGTTTATCGCTTTCAGGATGTGTTCCATTTTTCAACAGTTCTTTTTCCAACTTTAAATGGGGAGCTATACGGTTATTCTGTTTATGACTTTAAAAGGAAAGCTTCAAGGATTGAACTTGGCAAAAAGCTCGCCTGGCTGCTTTTTCAAAGCAGATGGAAGGATGACTTCTTCTTATTTGCATCAGCCGTTCCCCACACGGGCTCCAGGTTTGATTATGAACAGTACTTTGATGATAAAAGAATACGGCAAACCCCCATCTTAAGGATGGCATTTCCTGCTGTACCACATCATATAGACGTTTCAAAGCGAGAATGGTTTCATGGGCAAAACTTAAACAAGTATTATTCCGCTCCTGCTATTAGAGGGCGAAGTGAATTGACTGATTGGCACAGAAAAAAACGGAATCAGATGCAGCTGATTTCATTCCTTAAGGAGTTCTGGACGGTTCAAAAAAAGACAGGGAAGTAATCCCTGCCTGCTGACATTAAACGGATGGACGGTTCTGTCCATTCAGTTTTTTATCTCCTGTTTCACGTTTACTCTGTTGTTTTTTCTGTTCAGTATTCGGCTTATTTTTATTCATATTAGCACCTCCTAGCATCTATTGTTTACCTTTGGGGAAATTTCATTCTCTTTGTCGCGGCTGCGGATGTCGAATAGAGGTGGATTGAGGGGGCTTGATACTTTGTTTGACGAAACCCTTCTAGTTTTGTCAGCGGGGAAGGGAGGAGCAGAAAAAGAGAGAATTTTTATAAACATGAAAGGAGTGATCGGACATGGGGAAACTAATTGACCGCAAAGAAATTGAGGAGCTTCTTAAAGACATTGAAGAGGATATGGCAAGGCTGGAAGAGAAGATTGGCTCTGCAATTTTAACGGTGAGTATGAGCAAGGAGCAAGCAGTAATGGCGAAAGGAAATTCAGCAGCAGATTTACTGGATAACATCGAATATACAGCAAGGCTTGCTTCATCCGGAAGAAAATGGCCAATAGAGGGCTCCTTTGTTTTGAATACATCGTTTCATTCATAATCACGTTCTGCTATGATATTCGAAGAGGTGAACCTGTTTGAGTATCGAATTAGAATTGTCTTATAAGCTTAAACAAATAAATGAAGAAGCCCTGGCAAGATTTATGGAGGGTAAAGAGAAAGAAACAGCCTATGATTTTTACGCACAAATTAAGCCTGCTTTTGAAGAGGGATCTAAAATTGCGAACGATTGGAAGGACCTTTTGACGGAACGGTATAAAACCGATCGCCCTAAACACGTCCATCCCTCCCAGCTCGATTCGGCTGTAGATAATATCGAACAGCAAATTCTCCAATCCTTTGATCCGAAAGCAAAATCCCTCCGTTATAAAAACACGAAGGAATCCGTTGATTATGTCGTAAACTCGGTTATTGAGTGGCTTGAAAAATCTAAACCTTAAAAGAGGCTCATATTTGTGAGTGGTTTTAACTGATTTCCGCTGCGGGTTGCTTGCTTTCCGCGGGGCGGGCGGTTAGCCTCCGCGGCGCAAGCGCCTGCAGGGTCTTACCTGTCCCGCTGCTCCCGCAGGAGTCGCGCACCTTCCGCTCCAATCAGCCTGCCTATGCTACTTCAAAGTAGTAATATAAAATTGAAACCCCCGGAATGCACAGCATCTCGGGGGTTTCAATTTGAATTGTACCTCTCAGCAGGACTTTTTAGACAGCCTTTTTACATTATTCGTTATACAGACTAAAAGCTTGGAGTCCGGGAAGGGCTGGGAGCCTCTGCAGAGCAAGCTTACAACTGGGTCTCACCTGTCCCGCACCTGCTAAAGGAGTTGCGCACGTCCCGCACCAATCAGCCTTAACAATTATGGGGAAAGAAAAATGTTAAAAAACACCATACTCCTTAATCGAAATCAAAAATCCGGAAATACTGTGCCAGCACTTCCGGATTTTCATATTTTTGCACTTGGCAAGCCATTTTAGACAGCTCCGTCAACTACCCTTTAAAATTTGAGCTTACTCTTTGATCTCAACTGGACGATCGCCTTCACTGGCTACTGGTTCTATGGCGTATCCTTTTTTTTCATCCTGTTTGGGGGGAACGTTTTGTCCGTATTCCGGCTGTTCGGATTGATGCCCTTTTTGCTTATGGTTAAAATGCTGCCCTCTGCCCATTTCATCTCCTCCTTCCCAGTTAGTATGCGAATTTGCCTTCCGTGTTATGAGTAATTCTTCTTCCGGCGAACCTTTACAATGAATGTGAATAAACTGGTTATTAGCCCAATCCGTCCGTCTTTCAGCAACTGAACTGACAAGCGGTAAACCAGACTAGGAGGGAAGTATTTATGTTTTATCCATATGGACCAGAAGGCAGTGAAGCGCACAGTCCAAGAGTCAAAAGAAGACGCACAAGCAGAGAAGCATCCTGGGGAAGCCAGATTCCGGTCTATCAGCAGCATGCATATCCATACGAAGCCTATCAGCAGGCGAATCCTTATTATAATCAGCAGCTTTATCAGTACCAGCCAGTCCAGCCCACACTCCCGTATTTGCAGAATCTTGCTCAATACACTCCTAATACAGCCTTTCAGCCGCAGTCTCCATACCCTTATCCATATCCGAAGCAAGGGCCCTTTCCGAAGCAGCCTCAAGGCTCAGGGATGCAAAACGTCATGTCGCAATTCAAAAAATCAAATGGACAATATGATTACAATAAAATGATGGATACGGCAGGGCAAATGATGAGTGCTGTTAACCAAATGAGTTCCTTATTCAAAGGAGTGACGGGGTTTTTCAAATAGCTTAAAAATCCGGCTTTCCTAATTAAAAACAGGATAGCCGGATTTAATGATTAATGCTTCTTATATTCCATTTCGCTGGCTAGTTTATTCAGGACTTCCTTATAGGACAAGCCTGATTGCAAGTTAGCCCTCTTTACTTTTTCAGCATCTGTGTCTGAAAAATTCCTAAGCATGGATGGCTTATTCATGACCTTTGCTTACCCTTCAATGCTGACAGCGGTTCAGAAGGCTTCTCATTTCCAATCACCGCTCCAATGGAAGGGGAGGGGGAAGGTTCGGCTATTAATCGATCGTTCAGCTGTTTAAAATCCGGCATGTTCTTATTGTAATTTGTCATATGAATTCGCCTCCTTTAGGTAGTATTTGCGGAAGCGTTCACTGCATGCAAAAAAAAGACGCATTGGCTGCGTCATTTTTTGGGCATACGAATGATCAGCTTTCCTTCATGCAGAGCAGTAATCATCTGACTGTCATCTGCTTCAGCAGGAAGGTAAACCGATCTTGAAAAATGGCTGTATGTGGTAGATTGTGAATAATAAGCCTCCTCTTTGGACGCTGAGTGCTGAACTTTATGATCAATTTCGAGCGTCAAAGTGCGGCCGCTTACTTCAATATCAATATCATTTAAGGTAACAGGCGGCAGACTTGCTTCAACAATCACTTCGTCTTCCGTTTCAAATGCCTGCATATCTATATATGGAAAGGAAGCGTTCTGAAGGAGAGCTTCTTCAAATTGCCTTAAAAAATGCTTTACAGGCGAAGAATGAAAAAAATGATCCACAGCCTTGGAAAGATCCAGGTCAAAACCAAGCAATTCAGGCGTCTGATTTTTTTTGTTTTTATCATCCATTTATCTCAAACCTCTCTTCATTGGGCTATCTTACTATATGCACGGAAAGAAAAATGGTTATAAATTGTCTCGTGGAAGGCTTTGTGCTTTAATATTCCTGTACATACACGTTTTTTAGACTGCCCGGGGCGCCAAAAAGTGTTTATTTGAAGATTTCCCGGGTATGTTTAATAAGGACCATTCCGGTAGGAGGAATAAAAATGTTTAAAAAACTATTTGGTAAAAAAGAAGAAGTTTCAAAAGAAGAAACCGTTTTTGCTCCAATGAAGGGAAAGCTTGTCACGCTGGAAGAAGTTCCCGATCCGGTATTTTCCCAGAAAATGATGGGTGATGGAGCTGCCATTATTCCGGCGGAAGGAAAAGTTGTTGCCCCTGTGAACGGTGAAGTGATTCAGCTGTTCCATACGAAGCATGCGATTGGTCTCCGTTCAGAAACTGGCATGGAGCTCCTTATTCATATCGGACTTGAAACGGTCAGTATGAACGGGGAAGGCTTTGAAGCGCATGTGAAAGAAGGGGACAAGGTTTCTGCAGGCGACCTTCTTATTACTTGCGATCTTTCATTAATTAACGAGAAAGCATCAAGTACCATTACTCCGATCGTGATCACCAATGGCGACATTCTGGAATCGGTTGAAAAAGCTGAATCTCAGGAAACGGATGAAGGCAAAACTAAAATTTTCGTAGTGAAAGCAAAATAAATATAGCTGAGGCTCCCTGAAAAGGGGCCTTTTTCATTAAAAAGTATATGAAAACGAACGTGTATTCGATACAATAGCAGGAAAGAGGTGATCGTATTGTTTAAGAAAAAAACCATGGACCAGCTTGTAGAATGGCTGAAAAAGGATGAAGCCTATAAAGAGAAGATTGTTCACTGGAGAACGCTGGAACCGCGTGAGGCGAAAACGGCTCCTATGCCGGCAGATTTGCATCCAAAGCTGCTTGAGGCCCTTCATTCGAGAGGGATTCGTGAACTCTACACTCACCAAAGCACAGCGTATGCAGCAGCAAGAAACGGAAAAAGCTTTGTTGCGGTTACTCCTACAGCATCCGGAAAAACCCTTTGCTATAACCTGCCTGTCCTGCAAAGTGTCCTGGAAAAATCCGAAAGCCGGGCTCTGTATCTTTTTCCGACAAAAGCATTGGCCCAGGATCAGAAAAGTGAAATGAATGAATTGATACAGTCGATGGATGCTTCCATCAACTCATATACATATGATGGAGACACTTCGCCGGCAATTCGGCAGGTAATCCGAAAGGCTGGACATATCGTCATGACGAACCCGGATATGCTTCATTCTGCGATACTGCCCCATCATACAAAATGGGTCTCATTGTTTGAAAATCTGAAATACATTGTGATTGATGAATTGCACACCTACAGAGGGATATTTGGAAGCCATGTGGCGAACGTGATAAGAAGACTTATGCGGATTTGCCGGTATTATGGAAGCGAGCCGGTCTTTATTTGCACATCTGCGACCATTGCCAACCCGAAAGAACTTGGGGAGAGGCTTACAGGAAGCATCATGGAGCTGATTGACAACAATGGAGCTCCATCAGGAAGAAAGCATTTTGTGTTCTATAATCCGCCGATTGTGAACAAAGCGATGAATATCCGCAAAAGCGCTACTCTCGAGGTCCGCGACCTTGCCGGACATTTCCTGAGCAATGGCATACAAACCATCGTTTTTGCAAGAAGCAGGGTACGGGTTGAAATTATCCTGACGTATTTGCAGGAACTGATTAAGAAAAAATTAGGCCCTAAAACCATCAGAGGCTACCGGGGCGGCTATCTGCCGAAGCAGAGGCGGGAAATTGAGAAGGGCTTAAGGTCCGGTGAGATTATTGGCGTCGTCAGTACGAATGCACTTGAACTGGGTGTGGATATCGGACAGCTGCAGACGTGCATTATGACCGGCTATCCAGGGACGATCGCCAGTGCCTGGCAGCAGGCGGGTAGGGCCGGGAGACGTCACGGCGAGGCCTTTATAGTCATGGTTGCAAGCTCCAATCCACTGGATCAGTATATCATTCAAAATCCTGATTACTTTTTTGAACAGAATCCTGAAACAGCGGTCATTGATCCTAATAATCTCATTGTTTTAGTCGACCACATCAAATGCGCAGCTTTTGAGCTCCCTTTTCGTGAACAGGATTCATTTGGAGATTCTGATATTACGGAGATCCTCGAGTATTTGGCTGAAGAACATGTACTCGTACAGAACAGGGGACAGTTCCATTGGATGAATGCCTCGTTCCCCGCCCACAATATCTCCCTTAGATCCGCATCCCAGGAAAATGTGGTCATCATTGATCAGTCGGATATTTCAGCGGTCAAGGTGATCGGTGAAATGGATAGGTTCAGCGCTATGACGCTCCTTCATGATGAAGCCATCTATCTTCACCAGGGAATTCAATTTCAGGTAGAGCTTCTGGATTGGGAGGAGAAAAAAGCATTTGTCAGAGAAGTAAAGACCGATTACTATACAGATGCAAACCTTGCTGTTCAGCTGAAGGTGCTTGAAACAGATTTAAGGGGCAGTGAAGAAGAGTATGAGACCGGATTCGGAGATGTAGCGGTACAGGCCATGGCAACCATCTTTAAAAAAATTAAATTTGATACGCATGAAAATATCGGTTCAGGGCCAATCACACTTCCCGAAGAAATTCTTCATACTAATTCAGCCTGGCTCAGTCTGAATATGGACAATCGGGATTGGACCGAGGACCGGGTGGAAGAGGCTATAATGGGAATGGCAAACGTTTTTCGTCATATTGCCCCATTAAAGGTAATGTGCGATCCATCTGATCTTCATGTCGTTCCGCAGGTGAAAGCATCTCATAATGAGCTGCCGACCGTTTTCCTTTACGACCGGTATCCCGGCGGAGTAGGGCTGTCGAAAAAGATTTTTGAACAATTCCATGAGCTTGTAGGTGAAAGCCATGACTTAATATACGCGTGCCCATGCGAACATGGATGTCCATCCTGTATAGGAACGGATGGCAGCATGGACTCACAAAAGCTGGATACGCTCACTCTTTTAAAAGATTTGAGGGAAAACCATGTCTTTGAAAAACAAATTGAACCGTCTTAAAAACCACATCATCTCCGAGACGTCTCCTGTAAAGCCGGTTATACCTGTGAAACAGGAAACGAAAGCGGAGCTAAACCCAGCCGGATTAAAACCGGTAAAATACGGGGAGGATTTCTGCCTGCTCCGTGAAATTTCTTATCCGCTGGACTATCAGCATGGCTTATACAAACTGAAGGATTGCGCCGATGCCGTGAAAAGATGGAATGAGAGTTCCTTAAATCATCCTCTTTCAGCTAAAGGCCATCGTCCTGAGGACTTATTCTTTTTCGATACAGAGACAACAGGGCTTGGCGGCGGAACGGGAAACATGATTTTTCTGCTTGGACATGCCTCTTTTTCGGAAAATGAAGTGACTGTCCGGCAGCACCTATTGCCAAAACCGGGACATGAAGTCGCTCTTTATAAGGACTTTTTAAAATACGTAGATATTACAACCCTTGTCACTTATAACGGAAAATCTTTTGACTGGCCGCAGGTAAAAACGAGGCATACCCTAATCCGCGATTTTGTTCCAGAGCTTCCATCGTTTGGCCATTTTGATCTTTATCATGCTTCCAGAAGATTGTGGAAGCATAAAGAGTATGCGTTGAAGCTGATGAATGTTGAATCGGAAATGCTCAATATTAAAAGGGAAGACGACGTGCCTGGATATTTGGCGCCGATTATTTATCAGCATTATGTCCAGACACAGGATGAAGCTGTGCTGGAAGGCATATTAAAGCACAATGAACTGGATGTACTGACACTGATCACCCTCTACACACATTTATCAAACAGCCTTTTAAATATAGGGTCTGGTCAAACTGCAGATGAAATTGAGCAATATGAAGTAGCGAGATGGTATGAAACTGCAGGTGAGCATCAGACGGCCCTCAAGGAATATGAATCAATTGCAAAAAAGGGGTTTAATAAGTCCTTTGACGCGAAATATAAGGTGGCTCATAAACACAAGAAGGAAAAAAATTGGCCGGAAGCTGTTATGGCATGGGAAGAGATTGCAGCAAATGATTCAGGGAAATTAAAAATTGATGCTTCCATACAGCTCGCTATGTATTATGAGCATGCAGAAAAAAATAATGAACTTGCCCTTAAATGGACGGAATCTGCCATCGCTTATGCAAAAGAACTGAATAGATTGGCGAAGCTTAAAAACATCGATTCCATTTTATCAGAGGGAAATAAGCGTAAAAATCGCTTAAATGGGAAATTATTAAGTAATTATTCCCCGGGCAAGCGCAGGAAATGAGAAATTCCGCCAAATTTTTAACATTTGTGTGACATTTTCAAACAAGTCAAAACATTAATTGTAGAACGGTGCTGAACCGTGTAAAATAGATGACTGTAAGCCAATCATCTGTTAGGAGAATGCTCAATGCATAAAGGTGTTTTCTACCTGTTTTTTATTGTTTTGTTTGTTACGGTCTATGTTTTTACTGCTTTTAAAGAAACATTTTACGCTTATCTTTAATTTGTACAAAAAATTAGGTATTTGTAATAGTACATGTATACTCCCTTTAACATAACTTGTATGGAAAGCAAGATATTTATCTAAGGGAGTGGAGAAAATGTTTGGAAGAAGACCTTATATGATGCCGCCTATCGTGCACCCTACTCAATGCTGTGTGCAAAATACCTGTTCAACTACGGCAGTGCCCCATATTCATCCTCAGCATACTACTAACGTTAACCATCAGATGTATCAGCATTTGCACTATTATCCGCAAACGCAATCTGCTGTGAACGAGGTATCCCACCAGCACTTTAACTGCAGCGGACCGGGACCGCGCTAAAGATTCAGGAAGGAGCTGACTGTATCAGCTCCTTTACTTATTCTACAGGTGATGAAGATGAGAACAATTGTGATTACGGGATATAAGCCGCATGAGCTGGGCGTATTTTCAAAAAGCCATCCGGCTATTTTTTACATAAAAAAGCTGATTGAAAAAGAACTGAAGGTTCTTTTAGATGAGGGACTTGAGTGGGTCGTGATCAGCGGTCAGCTTGGAGTTGAGCTATGGGCAGCGGAAGTGGTCATCGAGCTGAGGCTTGAGTATCCGCAGCTTAATCTTGCCGTGCTTACACCATTTCTTAATCAAGAGGAGAAATGGAAGGATCCAAACAAAGAACAGTATGAAAGTGTCCTCATTGAGGCGGACTTCGTTGACAGCATAACAAAACGCCCCTATGAAAATCCAAAACAGTTTATCATGAAAAACCAATTTCTCATTCGGAAAACGGACGGTATGCTGCTCATTTATGATGAAGAAAAACCGGGTTCCCCGAAATTCATGCTGGAAACCGCCCGTAAAATGAAATCTGCAAACGAATATACCATTAAGGCCTTTACCTTTTATGACCTGCAAAACATCGTTGAGGATCTTCAGGATGGGGAATAAGTACTTTGGTCAGGAGTTTTAATAAAAGAGGGCTGTTAGTAAACGAGTTCATTGAAGAATAAAACCTGTTTGGGCTGTTAAGAGCCGAAATTCGACGACTCGCGCGGGAATAGCGGTACTGCACTGGTCTCAAGTCTCCTCCAGCGGAAAGCGGGCATCCTGGAGCAGAAATCAGGTATTCCTGAATCTTCTTTCCGGCAAACAAGTTTTAGAAACCAGACTTTGTTTAAAAACATACTTTAATGGGGAAATTGACATTTGGAAGGATTTCTGAAAAAATATGAAGTAACCATTTTCGATCGGGGTGAAAGAGATGCTTTCTGACAAAGTGAAGCTGACGGCCAAAGAAATACTTGAAAAAGAATTCAAAACCTCTGTAAGAGGCTATAGACAAGAAGATGTGGATAAATACCTTGATTTTATCATCAAGGACTATGAGACTTTCCACCAGGAAATTGAAGAGCTTCAGCAGGAAAATCTTCGATTGAAGAAACAGCTGGAGGAAGCGTATAAAAAACAGCCTGCACAAACGAATACAACGAATTTTGATATTCTTAAAAGACTTTCCAATCTTGAGAAACATGTTTTTGGAAGCAAGCTGTACGATTAATACATACCTGAGAACGATCTTCCGAAACTAGCTCTTGATTTCTGTATTATAACCAGTTATAATTTACTTTGCTGTTAACAGCGGCTAACTTAATAATGACGTTCAGGTAATCGCTGCAGTCTTTAGGGCTGCAGAGGAAAGTCCATGCTCGCACGGTGCTGAGATGCCCGTAGTGTTCGTGCCTGGCGAATTCATAAGCCAGGGTAGTCTGGAGTTTCTGGACTAACGGCGGGGAACAAGCCTAAGTTCCGCTTGGAATATGGCTTTAATACTCTGAAAGTGCCACAGTGACGTAGTCCTGCAAGAAATTGCAGGAGTGGAACGCGGTAAACCCCTCGAGCGAGAAACCCAAATAATGGTAGGGGCATTTTCCCGGAGAAATTGAACAAAGGGAAAGACAGAGCATTTTGTCTCTGTAGATAGATGATTGCCGCCTGAGTACGAGGCGACAGCCGTTTGCAGTACGAAGGAACAAAACATGGCTTATCGAACGTTATTAGGTAAAAGTTACCCACTATATGATGAATGCATGGCTCTCCTTGTGACAGGAGAGCTTTTTCGTTAAAATATGAACGGGCGCACGTCTGATCGGCGCCGCCATTTCAAAGGAATGGGGAGCTGCAATAATGAAGGATGTTACATTGATCGCGACCTCCGCTATGGGACTGGAATCGCTTGTAGCGAAAGAGGTTGGAGATCTTGGATATGAACATGAAACGGAAAACGGTAAAGTTATTTTTAAAGGAGACGCCAAGGCCATCGCGCGTTCCAATCTTTGGCTTCGCACAGCGGACCGGATCAAGATAAAGGTTGGAGAATTTAAAGCTGAGACGTTTGACGATCTTTTTGAACAAACGAAAGCCTTAAACTGGGGCGATTACATACCGGAGAACGCCGAATTTCCGGTGATTGGGAAATCGGTCAAGTCTAAACTTTTTTCTGTACCTGATTGCCAGAGCATCGTTAAGAAAGCGGTTGTTGAAAAGCTAAAGAAGCATTATAAAAACCAATCCGGCTGGTTTGACGAAAACGGTCCTCTATATCGGATAGAAGTTGCACTGCATAAAGATATCTGTACACTCACACTTGATACATCCGGGACAGGTCTTCATAAAAGAGGATTCCGGATCGGACAAGGGGAGGCACCGTTAAAAGAAACACTGGCAGCAGCTCTAGTGATGCTTACGAATTGGAACCCGGATAAACCGTTTGCGGATCCATTCTGCGGATCCGGAACGATCCCGATGGAAGCGGCACTGATCGGTCAAAATATCGCACCTGGCTTCAATCGCGAGTTCGCCTCTGAGCAGTGGGACTGGATCGGAAAAAAAGTATGGAATGATGCCAGAATGGAAGCTGAAGATCTTGCCAATTATGATCAGAAGCTTGAAATAATGGGCAGTGATATTGACCACAGGATGATAGAAATCGCCAAGGAAAATGCAGAAGAAGCCGGTCTGGCAGATTTAATCCAGTTCAAGCAGATGCAGGTAAGGGATTTTACCTCACCACTGGAATATGGAGTGGTTGTCGGAAATCCCCCTTATGGTGAGCGCTTAGGGGATAAAAAGGAAGTAGAGAGTATGTACAGGCAGATGGGGCAGGCTTTTAACGGAATAGACACCTGGTCTGTTTATATGCTTACTTCCAATCCTGATTTTGAAAAATTTTACGGGAAAAAGGCAACGAAAAAACGCAAGCTTTTCAATGGCTTTCTTCGAACAGATTATTATCAATTTTGGGGGCCGAAACCGCCAAGAAATGTATAAAGCACCTGTACCCGGCATAAACTGGCAGTATCTGTGTAAAAAGGAGTGGGGCCGTTTATGCTGGGCAATGAAGAATTTCAGCGGATCACAAATGCGCTGAATCGTTCGTTTGAATCCCTATCAGACCAGGCAGCAGACAGTGCAGGAGTCCAATCCATCGGAACGGCAAGGGAAGATTTGCTTCACGCGATCTCCCACGCTTCGTCCCTGGAGAGGAAACTAATCATACACACTCTGTATGATAAGTATTGAGTCTGGCATCTTGACAAAATCATCCACACCCAAGAGGAACCGGACTGAAGGTTCCTCTTTTTAACATACATATCAGTTGCAGGGAAAGAAGCTGCATGGTAAAATTAGAATTCTGAATTCACAAAGAGGAACGGTGTATATACATGACAACTGCTCGATTGCCATTTCCTATATCTAAAGATGAAACGTTCTATGAAGGATTATCCAATTGGATAGGTGACGTTTTTTATGACATATTGCCAGAAAAGGGCTTCGATTTACGGGACGAACAGATCTTCATGGCCTTTCAGCTGGAAAGAGCGTTCAAAGAAAAGAAGACGATTTTTGCCGAAGCGGGCGTCGGAACAGGGAAAACATTAGTCTACCTGCTATTCACGATTGCTTATGCAAGATATACCGGCAAGCCTGCCGTCATTGCTTGTGCAGATGAAACGCTGATCGAGCAGCTTGTTAAAGAAGAAGGCGACATCCGCAAGATCGCCAAGCATTTGGATTTGACTGTAGACGCCAGATTAAGCAAATCGCAGGATCAATATTTGTGCGCGAAAAAACTGGAAGACACGGTAAAAAGAGAAGATAACGAGAAATTCGATCAAATACACGAAGAATTGCCGGACTTTGTCCATCAGCCAAGCGGTTTGCAGCGTTATACTCCATACGGCGACCGGAAGCAGTATCCGGGTGTGTCGGATGATGAATGGAAACGTATTTCCTGGGATCCCTTCCAGGACTGCCAGACTTGCGAGCTGCGCCAGCGCTGTGGTCTGACGCTTTCAAGGGACCATTACCGGAAAGCAGCAGATTTGATTATCTGCTCCCATGATTTTTATATGGAACATGTGTGGACGGCTGAATCCAGAAAACGGGAAGGGCATTTGCCGTTTCTTCCTGAGCACAGCAGTGTCGTATTCGATGAAGGTCATCTGCTGGAGTTTGCAGCGCAAAAAGCTCTGACATACAGGGTAAGAAAAAGTACGCTTGAGGCAAGCCTTGAACGACTCCTGCAAAATGAAATCAGAGAAGAATTTGCGAACCTTGTGGAAGAAGCCCTCATGATTAATGATGAATTCTTCAGCTTGCTTGAGGATTCCTCTATAAAGGTATTGGATTCGGAACGCTTCGAAATTAAAGACAGCGCTAAATTAAAGCAAAGAAGTATACAGCTGCAGTCTGCACTCGAGCAAATCGGCGAAGCACTCGTGTTCGAAGGCGAACTGTATACAATTGACCCATTCGAGCTGAAGATAGCGGAAGAAACCCTTGAACAGATGGAATATTCCTTTCAGCTATTCAACAGAGGAAATCACGCCGTTTCATGGACCGAAAGCCAAGGCGGTGATCTTTGTCTCGTAATCATGCCGAGAACAGTTGAAGAAGTCCTGAAAGAGAAAGTATTCAGCAGTGACAAGCCGGTCATTTTCTCCTCCGCAACCCTTTCAAGCGGAAAATCATTTGACTATATGGCAAGCAGTCTCGGAATATCCGACTACCTTTCCTTTACGGTAGACTCCCCATTTGACTATGAAGAACAAATGGAGCTTTCCATCTATGATGGAGAAACTGCTGAAGCGAAGCTGGAAAAGGTCAGGATTTCGCTGATAAAGAATGAAGGGAAATCATTGATTCTGTTCCCATCTGTAAAAGAAATGAACTGGTTCAGGGATCGTTTAGACCCGGAACAATTCAGCTTTCCCATTTATTACGAAGGTGATAACGAAATAAGTGAGACGGTTTCAAAGTTTCAAAGAGATGCAAGCTCTGTGCTATGCACGGTAAACCTGTGGGAAGGTCTTGATGTACCAGGCAAATCACTTTCAAACCTGATCATCTGGTCACTGCCATTCCCTCCAGCTGATCCGGTATTTGATTCAAAGAGGAACCACACAGAAGACGCATTTAAACAAGTGGACTTGCCATATATGATCCTTAGGCTCCGCCAAGGTCTGGGCCGGCTTATTCGGTCAGGATCTGATTCAGGCTCAGCTGCCATATTTATAGACGAAGGACAATCAGCTGATACACTTAAAGCAATACATGAAGTCCTGCCCGTCAAACCTAAGACGATTGGCTAATAGTGACGCATAACCCAAGTAAGCTCGCTTCATGAGTGGACTTGGGTTTTTTTATTTTTGGCTTACATTAGCCTTTCCCAGTCCTGCAGCCTGAAGAATAGATTGACATTCTTTTCTTTTTTCGATTAATCTAATAGTGGGAATTTTCCAGCAACACTAGAAGGGGGATACATAGAATGAGCGAGAATCAAGTAGAGAATCGTTTTTACGAGCTGCTGCAAAAAATAGAAAGCTACAACGAGGCATTGAATGTAATGTTTTGGGACCTGCGTACCGGAGCGCCAAAAAAAGCAGTGGACCAGCGTTCGAAAACCATAGGGGTCCTTTCCTCTGAAGTTTTCCGCTTAAAAACATCCGGTGAAATGAAGGAATTGCTTGATCAGCTTAGCATTCAAGAGGAACTGTCAGTGAAAACCTCGGCAGCTGTTGAAGAAGCGATGAAGGAATTTAAGAAGTACGAAAAGATTCCTGAAGAAGAATACGCCGAGTATGTGATGCTTCAGACCAAGGCAGAATCTGTTTGGGAGACAGCGAAGGAAACGTCAGATTTTTCTTTGTTTGCACCATACTTGGAAAAGTTAATTGTAACGAACAAGAAATTTTTAACGTATTGGGGGTATGAAGGAACTCCTTATAATACATTACTCGATTTCTATGAACCAGGCATGTCGACAGACGTTTTGGATCGTGTCTTTACCAGTTTAAGAGAACGAATTGTTCCTCTTGTTAAAAGAATTGCTGCTTCAGATAAACAGCCGGATACATCTTTTATTTATCAAGCCTTTCCTATAGAAGGCCAGAGAAAAGCTAGTGAGTTTTTCCTGAAAGAACTGGGTTATGATTTTTCAGCTGGCCGTTTGGATGAAACGGTTCATCCATTCCAGATTTCCCTGAACCGGAGTGATGTAAGGGTTACAACGAAATATGATGAGAATGACTTCCGTACCGCTATTTTCGGTACGATTCATGAGTGCGGCCATGCCCTGTATGAACAAAACATTTCAGCTGATCTGGAAGGCACCCTTCTGTGCAGCGGAACTTCCTACGGCATCCATGAATCACAGTCGCTGTTTTATGAAAACTTCGTGGGACGGAGCTTTGGTTTTTGGAAAAGGCATTATGAGACGCTAAGAGGATTCTCTCCTGAGCAGCTGAACAGCGTTTCTCTGGAAGACTTTTATTTTGCCATCAATGAAGCAAAGCCATCTTTGATCCGAATTGAAGCTGATGAGCTGACGTATCCGCTTCATATTATGATCCGCTATGAAATTGAAAAAGAACTGTTTAACGGAAATCTGGCAGTAGCTGATCTGCCGCGCGTTTGGAATGAAAAGTATGAAGAATATTTAGGGGTAACTCCCCCTAATGATGCAAAAGGAGTGCTGCAGGACGTCCACTGGGCAGGAGGAAGCTTCGGCTATTTCCCTTCCTATGCACTTGGCCTTCTGTATGCGGCGCAAATCCGCGAGTCTATGCTAAAAGACTTGCCGGATCTTGAAGAACAAATTGAAAGAGGAGAGCTTGGCGGCATTCTTGCATGGTTAACTGACCGCATCCATCAACATGGAAAGACGAAAAAACCTCTGCAGCTTCTAATGGAAGTTACAGGCGAAGAGCTCAATCCTTCTTATTTGATTAACTTTTTGGAGGAAAAATACACAAAACTGTATTCACTTTAAGCGGCGAGGCTGTACAGAAATTCAGTTTTCAAAGCTGCTCTTACGCTGTTTGAAATTGGACTGGTGCTGGCTTATTTCCGCTCCAGGATGCTCCCTTTCCGCGGGGCGGGCGGTGAGCCTCCTCCGCGCTCTGCGTCTGCGGGGTCTCACCTGTCCCGCTGCTCCCGCTGGAGTCTCGCACATCCGCTCCAATCAGCCAAACTTATAATTGTTCAAGGTATTCTTTTTAAAAAACAAGACCACCTGAATGCTCGCTGAACTATACCCCGTTTAAAGGATACGTTGAAAAAAGCCCCGTTATTCGGGGTTTTTGTATGTTCAGATATTAAGGTCCCGTTTATAATCCATTAACGAAATGAACGGGGGATTTTTACATGGGCAAGGTAAGTACTGCAGAACATCAAATTAAGATACTGGAAGCCTATCCAAATGTCTTGCAGGTTACGGAACGGTCCATCCACTAATCATCCAGATTTTAAGGTTAAGGCGGTTCAGGTGCTTTCAGGACAGCTCTGTTCATCTGGAAAGGCTGTTTCGTCTCATCAGCCTGAAGAGGATTTTTTCTAAGAACCGGTAAAAAAAGCAATTTTATATGAAAGAGCTTTTAGAAAAAACGAACAATTTAAACAGTGCTATCTTTTTTGTTCGTAAATCTTTTCAGATTCGACAATTAATGCTATAATCCATAGTAATTCAATTGCACTCATATAATCGCAGGGATATGGCCTGCAAGTTTCTACCGGATTGCCGTAAATAATCCGACTATGAGTAAGCAAACGTGCGGATCAACCTGAATGCTGTTCAGGTTTCTATAGACATTGCTTACTTCATAGTAGGCGATGTCTTTTTTTTGTATACATCGCCTCAAATGAATAGAGAGGGGTTACACACATGCAGTTATTAAAACAAAAAATTAAAGATGAGGGCACCGTTTTGAATGACCAGGTGCTGAAAGTAGATTCCTTTTTGAATCATCAAATAGATCCTGTATTGATGCAGGAGATTGGAAGGGAATTTGCGTACCGGTTTAAAAATGAAGAGATTACGAAAATCCTGACGCTGGAATCCTCAGGGATCGCGCCTTCCGTTATGACCGGTTTATTTTTGGGAGTACCGGTTGTTTTTGCAAGAAAAAGAAAATCACTTACCTTAACTGAGAATCTGCTGACGGCAAACGTCTACTCCTTTACGAAACAAGAGGAGAACCCGATTGCGGTGTCAGGAAGCCATCTGAAAAATAGTGATTGTGTCCTGATCATTGATGATTTTCTTGCCAACGGACAGGCAGCAAAGGGTTTAATGGAAATTACGAAGCAATCCGGTGCAAAGCTCGCCGGAATTGGAATTGTGATAGAAAAGGCGTTCCAGGATGGCGGTTCAGAGCTGAGAGATCTTGGAGTGAAAGTGGAATCTCTTGCAAGAATCTCTTCCCTCGCCAATAGGGAAGTATCATTTACTGAGGAAGTGACGGTATGAGATTAACGGCAGGAAAAACTGCATCCTTGGCGATACAGCATGTATTGGCGATGTACGCTGGGGCAATGATCGTACCTTTGATTGTAGGAAGCTCACTCGGCTTAAGCGGCCAGCAATTGACATATCTTGTTTCAATCGATATTTTCATGTGCGGCGTGGCAACACTCCTTCAGGTTCTTACTAACCGCTTTTTTGGAATTGGCCTTCCGATCGTTCTCGGCTGCACATTTACAGCTGTAGGTCCGATGATTGCCATCGGAACGGATTACGGAATTTCTGCGGTTTATGGCGCCATATTGGCATCGGGATTGTTTGTACTGCTCTTCGCGGGTGCTTTTAGCAAGATTGCCCAATTTTTTCCGCCTGTTGTTACGGGCTCTGTTGTTACGATTATCGGAATTACCCTGATTCCAGTGGCGATGGGAAATATGGCAGGAGGAGAAGGCAGCAAGAATTTTGGCGCTGTATCAAATCTTGCTCTGGCTTTTGGAGTTCTGCTGCTGATCATTTTGCTGTTCCGGTTTACAAAAGGATTCATTCGTTCCATCTCCATCTTAATTGGACTTGCAGCGGGTACAGTTGCGAGTTCATTTATGGGAATGGTCAATTTCCAAGCTGTAAATGAAGCGTCATGGATTTCAGGATTGCAGCCGTTTTACTTTGGCGCACCATCTTTTGAATGGGCACCCATTGTCACAATGATTCTGGTCGCAATTGTAAGTATGATTGAATCGACAGGCGTTTATATCGCAGTAGCGGATATTTGCGAAAAGGAAATCGGGGAGAAGGATCTGGCAAAAGGGTACCGTGCTGAAGGAATTGCTTACCTCCTTGGGGGCTTATTCAATGCCTTTCCTTATACGGCTTATTCGCAAAATGTAGGACTGATTCAGCTTTCAGGCGTGAAAAAAAGAAAAGTCATTATAGTGGCTGGCATTATGCTTGCATTGTTGGGACTTGTTCCTAAAATCGCAGCCTTCACGACGATTATTCCCTCTCCGGTATTGGGCGGAGCAATGGTCGCTATGTTTGGAATGGTCATAGCATACGGGATTAAAATGCTGTCAAGAGTGGACTTTTCTTCTCAGGAAAACTTACTGATCATCGCCTGCTCTGTTGGCATCGGCATGGGGGTAACAGCCGTTCCGGATATGTTCTTAAAGCTTCCAGAAGCTCTTAAGATAGTAACAAGCAACGGAATTGTAGCAGGAAGTACTGCTGCAATTCTGCTGAACCTGCTTCTTAATGTCCGCCCCAGGAAAAGCAAGGAACGGAAATTTGAAGCAAGTGCATTGAATAATTAAAAAGCTTTTTCTAAAAAAAGATCCCGGCTGTTTTAAGCGGGATCTTTTTTGTATGCAATCATTTTCAAAGGCTGCTCTCAGAAAAAGATACTTTCAGAGGGCCTTCCTGTTTATGGGTATATGGGGCGAACCCTAACGTGTCAGCAAGCAGTTTAGGCGGAGTAATATCCAGGTTCATCCCTTGTGAAGAAAGATGAGTGGCCATTTGTCCGGCTACCATATTTGCAAATTCTCCAATAAAAGAGGAGAGCATTTCACCTTCCAGTGCCATACCGTAGAGTTTTAGTCCAAAATCTTTGAAAACATCTTCATTACCCTCAATCAGGAGGCTCCCCTTTACTTCACCGATAATGCCGACCTGAACAGCGGCCATCAAGGGACGGCTGTTTTCCAGTTCATAATGGAAAGTGCCGGGGATCATTGTTTTTATTGATTCAAACGTACTAGTAATAATGAGGTCGTAAGTATATTCTGTCATAAAAATAGTTCCTCCGGCTTATATATTCGAATCCATCATACCACACAATGCGCTCGTTAGAATATGGTTTTTGAAAGTATTTGTCGAACAATGTATAATAAATCACTTACTCTATGGTAAATATAAAAATGGGTAAGGAGCTGACGAACGATGCTAAAGGAAGAAATAACAAAGCAATTTACAGCAAAGGACGGCCGGATCGTAACCATCCGTCCAGTTCTCCTTGAGGATGCGGCCCAAATTATCAAAGCAGCGGAGAGCGTTGTCCGGTCTGGTGTTTACATACAAAAGGAACAGGTTAGGACGCTCGAGGAGGAAGAGGACTTTATTAAGGAAATTAAGGAAAAAGATCATATGTATGCTGCAGTTGAATTAGAGGGCGAAGTCATCGGGATTGCAAGAGTCCTCAGAGGGGAATTAAAAATGAAGAGACATATCGGTCTATTCCGTACCTGGCTTACAAGCTCAGTCCAAGGATTAGGAATCGGAAAGGAAGCTATGAACTACACGTTGGAATGGTGTCAAGCTCATCAGCTTCACAAGCTATGTCTTACAGTGTTTAAGAGCAATGAGGTGGCAGCGAGGCTATATGAAAAAACTGGCTTTGTTATTGAAGGCGTTCAAAAAGATCAGGTCTACTTAAATGGAAAATATGATGATGAAATCCATATGGCTTATTTTTTTTGATGCTTTATCAATAGAATCGGGTTAAACCTGATTCTTTTTTTTTTGAATGAATATGACAGGTATTGGAAATAGTATCCTTAATTAACTAAGACTTGTTTGAACATGCAGCTGTTTTTTTCATAAAGGAGAATGCGCCCGGAGAACGGGCAGCTGAAATATATTGAAAAAATAAACCAGTGTTCAACAAAGAGATGACATAAAAGGTTGTGCAAACTATGGGATACATACTTTCATGCGGTACATCCATACCGCCCTATCATGTAGATCAGGAAACCGGGGCGCAATTTGCCGAAAAAATGTTTGAAGGTTCTTTTAAGGATCTTCCAAGGCTTTTAAAGGCTTTTCAAAATGGAGAAATCGAATCACGTCAATTTGTGGAGCCTTTAGACTGGTACACAAGAGATCACGCTTTTGACGATAAAAACAGCCGCTACATTAAGCACTCCGTAGAGCACGGTGTTCATGCAATTGAAAATGCTCTAACCAGCAGAGAATTTCTAAATGAGCCTGTAGACTATTCGGAGATAGACGCCATCTTTTTCATCTCAACAACTGGTCTTTCCACTCCGAGCATCGATGCAAGAATCATGAATAAACTTCCTTTTAAAGAAAATGTCAAGAGAATTCCTATATGGGGCCTAGGCTGTGCGGGGGGCGCATCCGCCTTATCCCGGGCCCTTGATTACTGCACAGCCTATCCTGAGGCTGCTGTCCTCGTTTTGGCTGTGGAATTGTGCAGTCTGACTTTTCAGAGAGGAGATTTGACGAAAAGCAATCTAATCGGCACCTCCCTTTTTGCAGACGGAATTGCGTGCATGCTTATTGCGGGAAACAGATCACATGCAGTCAACAACTCGAAACTTCGCTTTATTCCTAAATTGGAAGCATCCCGTTCAGTGTTTATGAGAAACTCGGAGGAGGTCATGGGCTGGGATATCCAAAACGATGGGCTTCACGTCATTTTTTCACGTGATATACCGTCAATTATACAAGGCTGGCTTGGACCAAATGTCCGGACGTTTTTACAGGAACAGCTAATTGAACCGGAGCAAATCGGGATGTTTTTGGCTCACCCTGGAGGAAAAAAGGTACTTGATGCGTATTTAAAGACATTGAATCTTAATGAAGACGCGATTTCCCATAGCAGGGACATCCTGAAAATGCACGGAAATATGTCTTCTGCTACTGTTTTTTACGTAATTGAAAAAGCGATGAAAGAGACGTATCAAAAAAACCCGCCGCTCTCCTTATCAGGAGCTTTAGGTCCTGGTTTCTGTGCAGAGCTGCTGCTGATCAGCTGGGAGGAAACGTCGTGACTGTTCTCATCATGCTGTTTGTTATTGTTCTGCAGCGTATATCTGAACTTATTATTGCAAGATCAAATGAAAAGAAGCTTAAAAGCCAGGGAGGGATCGAATACGGTCAGGAACATTACCCTTACATGGTTTTCATGCATGCTGCCTTTTTGCTTTCGCTTATTTGTGAAATCGTTCTCCTCCACAGAACGATTTCACCGTTATGGATATTTTTCATTCCGGTCATCTTTTTTTCTCAGGCAATCCGCTACTGGGCGATTGCTTCCCTTGGTACCAGGTGGAACACTAAAATTATTTTAATGCCAGAGGAACAGGTGGTGATCTCTGGCCCTTATCAATATTTCAGGCATCCGAATTATTTAGCGGTAACAGCTGAAATCCTCTTTTTTCCGCTTCTTTTTCAGGCCTATGGGACAGCCATCCTGTTTACCATCTTAAATGTGATGATGCTCTCAGTCCGCATCCCTGCGGAGGAAAGAGCTTTAAAAGCCCATACGAATTACCAATCAGCCTTTCGCCTTCAAAGCAAATCTGAACCTGAATAACAATTGAAAACGTTTATCATTCATGGTATCGTTAGGACCAGATAACAATAGTTCTCATTTGGGTGGCGGAGGTAATTCATATGCTCTATATAACGATTGCTGCAACCATTATTCTTTACACTGTTTTAGCCAAAAAGATCGTGAAAAAAATAGATGCCGGCTAATAACGGACAGCGGACTGCCTTCACGGCGGTTTTTTGTGTTACGGAAGCTTTTTAAGAAAAATAGATGCCGATCCGTAAATTTTTCAGTAAAATAGAAGAAAAAGAACGTTCAAAAGGGGTATTTTTCATGGCTGTATCTCAACAGGATTCTGCAATAAACCCTCTCATTGCCATTCAGACGGAAATGAGCCGCTCAAATGATTTCACATCGGCTTCAAAGCTCGATGACCTGATCGAAAAATCAATCAGCAGAGAAAAACAAATAGCCTTTACAGGGCATTTTTCTGCTGGTAAATCAACACTGCTTAATACACTCCTTGAAGAGGAGATTTTGCCGGCGAGTCCGATCCCGACCAGTGC
This sequence comes from Metabacillus flavus, assembly GCF_018283675.1. Classification (NCBI taxonomy): domain Bacteria; kingdom Bacillati; phylum Bacillota; class Bacilli; order Caryophanales; family Bacillaceae; genus Metabacillus; species Metabacillus flavus. Next base: position 2,189,500 of record NZ_JAGVRK010000001.1, on the reverse strand, counting down.
GAATCTTGTTTATATCAGGCGGGGTAAAAAAAGAATTATGCTTGATACTCATGCAGGCGAACAGGTGGAAGCAAATCCTGATATGGAACTCGAAGAACTGCAGCAGTATGCCAAAGAGGGAGACGAAATTGCCAAAATACATATTTGGAAGCCCTCTCAACTGCTGCCTGAAGCGGTTGCGCTAATTGATACACCAGGTGTAGATTCAAATGATGCATCCCATATGGAATCAACGGTTTCCGCTCTCCATGCGGCTGATTTTATTTTTTATGTCACAGACTACAACCATGTTCAGTCCGAAGGTACGATTGAATTTTTAAAAAGACTTATTGAGGACGGGCAGGAAGCCGCTCTTATTGTGAATCAGATTGATAAGCACCGGGAAGAAGAGCTTCCTTTTTCGCAATTTAAGGCCCGCATTGAAGAAAGCTTTCAAGAAATCGGGCTAATGAGCAGCAGGATTTTCTACACGACGATGAAAGACCTTAATCATCCCGATAATGAGCTTGATCAAGTAAAGAAAACAGTAGAAGAGCAGCTTAGCGACAGGGATAAACGGAGTGAATCCGCTCAAGGAAAGCTGGTTATTCAAGCCCATATCCGCTTTCTTGAAAATCAGGAAGGCGTTAGGACCGAGGAGAAAACGGCAGCTGAGGACCAGTGGAAGCGGCTTTCTGAAGAGCTTCAGGCGATACAAAATCAGTCTGAGATGAAAAAGCAAAGAATAACGAATGTGTGGACGAATGCTAAGGCAGAAATAGCGAAAATTCTGGCAAATGCCAATATCACTCCTTTTGAAATGAGGGAGCAGGCGAAGCTTTACGTGGAAGCAATGAAACCAGGCTTTAAAGCAGGCCTGTTTTTTGCAAAGAAAAAGACCGGGGAAGAAATCTCAAAAAGAACCGAAGATTTTTCAGCCGTTTTAAACGAGCTTGTATCCTCGCAAATTGACTGGCATGTGAAAGATATTTTATCGAAAACGGTCAGAGCTTTAGAATTGCAGGACAGCGATGCAGACGGAGAAATTTCCTCTTATGCTGCGGAAGGTCTGATGAATATCGCGAATGGCTCGCTTCAAAATGGGGCTGATGCCACGCCTGAATATGTGATGAACTATACAAAAGCGATAGCCGAAAATGTGAAAAATGCTTCAAGGAAACAAGCTCAAACGATTTTGGACAGCATTATGGATAAAGCTCTGCGCAATTCTTTTGACAATGAACAATTGCAATTGCATAAACATCTTCAGGACGAAATGAATGAAACAGACGAAAAGCTATTAAAAATCATTAAGATTATCGAGCAAAGAGAGTATCTTCTCAAAATCCTACGGCATGAGGTTCCTGCAGAAGCGGATGAGAAGGAATGGCAGCTGCGGAAGAAAAGCCGAACATCAATCAGCCAGGCACCTGTTAACGGAAAAAGAAAAGAGCAGGAACAGATTGACAATCGTTCCGTTAAAGAACGGCTTCCTGAATCCGCTTCGGTAAATACCGAACGTGTGATTGAGCATGCTGAAGCCATGGCTGATCTTGCCGGCCGCATAAAAGGGTTTGAGGGAAGGCAGCGTCTAATCAGAGAGAAATCCAGCCGCCTCAAAGACCGGACCTTTACCATCGCCTTGTTTGGAGCATTCAGTGCAGGCAAATCTTCAGCAGCAAATGCTTTGCTTGGAGGAAAAGTACTGCCATCCTCACCCAATCCAACAACAGCGGCCATAAACAGAATTGTTCCGGTTACAAATGAGCATGTTCATGGAAGCGTCGCGGTAAAAAGGAAATCCGTTCAGAAGCTTGTGACTGAAATTAAAGAAATTTATCCGGAGATCCCTTTTGAAGGCAATCAGTATTCGGAACTGCTGGACGCGATCGCCCGGGCTCTGTCTGACAGCGGGCTCAATGATTCCCAAAAGACCGTTTTAACGATGTACAGTGAAGGCCTCAAATGGAATGAATGGGGAGAAGAAGCTGTTCATTGGACCGATTTGGATCATTTTGCTCCGTATGTGTCCGAGGAAAACCTGGCTATTTTAACAGAGGAAGCGGTCATTTACTATGACTGCCCGCTGACTAGGAGAGGAATTACTCTCGTGGATACACCAGGAGCTGATTCCTTAAACAAACGTCATACGAATGTGGCTTTTCAATTTATCAAGCAATCGGATGCGCTGCTGTATGTGACCTATTACAATCACCCGTTTTCTAAAGGAGACAGAGAATTTATCCAGCAGCTTGGAAGGGTGAAAGATTCCTTTTCGCTCGATAAAATGTTTTTTCTTATTAATGCGATTGACTTGGCTAAAAGCAATCAGGAGGTTGACCTGGTAAAAGACTATATTGAATCGCAATTTTTAGAAGAAGGGGTCCGCAGTCCAAGAATGTACGGGATTTCCAGCTTGCATGAATTAGCAGGGATACCGATGGACGTGCAATCAGACTATCCTCTTTTTAAGAAAGATTTAGCTGCTTTTATCGAAAAAGACCTTGTTCAAACGGCTGTTTCTTCTTTGAAGGGCGAGATGAACGGACTGCTGCGCCAGCTATCCTCTTATATAGAAGAAACGGACAAAAGCGAAGAGGAAAAAGAAGCGGCGCTTAATCAGAGAAAGCAGGAACTATCAGAAGCCGTGCACTATCTGAATACAGAAAGCTGCGAGAACTTTATCAAGAGAGTCAATCAGGAAATAACGGAGCAATTTTACTATTTAATTCAGCGAATGGGCCTTCAATTTCCGGAAATGTTCCGGGAGCACTTCCACCCCGGCGTTTTCAACCAGGATGGAAGTGCGAAAACGATTCTGCATGTGCAGATGGATGAGCTGATTCAAGCGGCTGATTACAGACTTGTACAAGAACTTCAGGCGATTACGCTGAGATGCGAAAATACGCTAAAACAGCAGCTGATCAATATGGCAGAAAAGCTCTCCGAGGGCCTTTTCGCCATTATGAAGCTGGAAGGACTCACCGCGCCCGAGTTTCAGCCGATCGATACCCCCGCCGTTTCAGCGGTTCTGACTCACTCCGCCTCTGCTTACCAGCGTGAGCTCAGCATGTTTTCGAATACAAAGGCGTTCTTCGAAAAAAATGAGCGCACAAAAATGAGCGGGGCGGTATGGGAGGCGATGCAAAAAGAAATATCGTCCCGCTTATCTGAGCGGGAACAGGAATTTGCTGAATTTTATCGGTCACGTCTCACGGAAATGGCCGGCGTGCTCACGAAAAAACTGCGAATGGATGCAGAAAATTATTTCAGCGGGCTCCTGGAGCTCTATCAGGATAACAGATCGGCTGACATTCTGAAGACGGCATATAAAGAATGCACAGAGCTTTATGAGGCTTTATGAGCAGGTATCACTGCTGTGCTGCCTGTAAACATTTTCATGCGGAGAAAGCAGCTAATGGCAAAGGAATGAAGTATTTCTGTAAAAGGCTCGGGTTTCAAACGAGACCTGACTACACATTTAACTGCTGGGACCCTAAGATAGAAGTTATTAAGATAATGGAAAAAAGAGGAGAATCAGACGATGGAAGAAGTTCATAGAGCAATAAGCAGGCACTCACACGGACAGCATGAGGAAGTGCGGACATTTATCCTATTAGATGCAGCAAGAGAACAAAAAATAGAAGAAGTAATCACCAAATGCGAAAACAAAGAACCTTTTTCTGTATCTGAGATTAATGAAGTAACCAGCAAAATGAACACAATGGCAAAGAAAGTGAACCTTCCACTCCGCCAATCTGTAACATCGGAGATGGTAAGGGAGTTTGTGGAAAGGAAGAATAAAGGGTAAGTTTCATCTCCGTTTTGCACATGATAAAGCTTGATCCCCCATGAAAGGCGGTTTAGCAATGGGCAAAACGAAACCAGCTAATTCGAACGCAATGGCTAATAACAACGCAAAAAAGAAAAACGGTTTTGAACACGAATTTGCTTCGTATGCAGAAGCAGAGGCTGCAAAACTTGATAGCTCCAAAAAAGAGACTGAATCCTGACGGGTTCAGTCTTTTCATTTCCATGATCCGATCCTGAATGATTCCTTCACTTACCGTTTCGCACCATAGCTTGGATATGGTAGGATAATGTTATGTAAATAAAGGAGAGAATACGATGGAACGAAAAACAGACCTATTACTTGTAGATGGAATGGCTTTATTATTCCGTGCATTTTTTGCCACATCTGTACATGGCAATTTCATGATAAACAGCAAAGGTACACCTACAAATGCCGTCAGCGGCTTTTTAAAGCATCTCCTGATGAGCATCGATGCGTTCAAACCTGAGCAAGTCATATGCTGCTGGGATATGGGCAGCAAAACCTTCAGAACAGAATCCTTCCAAAACTATAAAGCAAACCGCAGCGAAGCGCCCATTGAACTGCTTCCGCAATTTGAAATGGCGAAAGAAGCCGCTGCATCACTTGGAATTCCGAACATTGGGGTCCCCGGTTACGAGGCGGATGACTGCATCGGAACAATTGCGTGCCAATTTAAATCATCCATGAATATCACAATTCTTACTGGAGACCGCGATCTCCTGCAGCTTCTTGATGATAACGTGGAGGTGGTCCTGCTTCAAAAAGGCATGGGACAATATTTAATTTACAGCTCCGAGCTGTTTCAGGAAGAAAAGGGCATTCACCCGTCCAAACTAATCGATGTTAAAGGACTGATGGGAGATTCAAGTGACAATTACCCAGGTGTGAGAGGAATCGGTGAAAAGACGGCTTACAAGCTCATCCAGGAGCACACTTCAATTGAAGGAATTCTCGAAAGCCTTCACTTGCTGACACCATCGCAAAGGAAAAAGATTGAAGAAGATTTAGAGATGCTCCATCTATCCAGGAGTCTCGCTGAAATTCATTGCGAAGTACCGCTGGAGCTCGCAATCGAAGAAGCAGTTCTGAACATCGATCTCGCCATTGCCCAGCAATGGCTCCTGCACGCTGAGATTAGAGGCGTAGACAGTCTCATCAAACGAGCCGCAGAATTGAAAGCTGTGTAATACAAAGTTATTAAAAGCCTGCCTTGGGAGACTAAGGCAGGCTTTAATTTGTTATACGAGAGCTGAAAATCCCATTTAGAATAAGAATTTATGGCAATCCAGGGGGAAAGTCAGATTGCCTGGGAAGAATGCCAGGCATTGCATGGAGAAAGTCTGATTGCCAGGCAAAAATGCCAAGGATTGCAGGGAGAAAGGCTTTTTGCCAGGCAAGAATGCCAGGCATTGCAGGGGAAGAGGCTGTTTGCCAGGCAAGAATGCCAGGCATTGCAGGGGAAGAGGCTGATTGCCAGGCAAGAATGCCAGGCATTGCAGGGGAAGAGGCTGTTTGCCAGGCAAGAATGTCAGGCATTGCAGGGAGAAGGCTGTTTGCCAGGCATCACAAAGAAATTATAAAATCGCCGCAATTCAGGGTATAAAAAAAGAAACCTGGACCCCAAACAAATGTTCACAATTTTTATCTGGAATTTTGGAGAAAATTGGCGTAAAATTTGAGAAGGTTACTATTTGCTTTGTAAGGGCGGGATGTCAGGGTATGACTTGCGATCTAGCAGAGTATCTCGATCGTTTATATGCGAAAGGCTTTAAATTTGGGGATGAGACCATCCGGTTTATCTATTTTGGAAAAAGCTATACCGGTGCGGTTGATAGCCAGGTTATTTCCGCTATAGAGCTGACGCTTAAAATTCAGAAGTCGTTTGAAGGATCTTTTTTTATGTCGCTTCTTGAGATCTTTGTAGAGGGAGAAGTAATGACGAAAGCGATGGCATTGGAAAAGGTGCGTTCGCTGCGGCTGCTCGTATAAAGCAGAAAAGCCTGCTTTTTATAAAACAGGATAAAGAGGATATGTATTCAGTCAGCTAACGCTGGCTATTTTTCATTTTTTCGGATGCCTTCCTTTGCTATTTGGTCTGCAGGATTGACTTTAGAAGGGATCCATTTGATAAAAAATAAATCGAGCTGATCAATCAGGCTCTCTGCTTCTGCTAATAATGGGGCAAACAGCTTGTTTTTAGCATATCGATTCTCGGCGGCTCGTTCGACCAGCTGGGAGTCGGTCCGGAATGAGACGGTTTTGTACTGCTTTTCCACGCATAGCTTCAATCCAAGGATCAAGGCGTGGAATTCTGCTTCATGATTGGACATCGTACCGAGCGGGTAGGAGAAGGTCTCAGCAGCGCCATTTCCTTTGATAACAATTCCAGCACCGGAAGGGCCTGGATCGCCGGCACTGGCTCCATCAATATACACTTCAATCATGGGGGTCATCCTTTCTTTAAAGGAATACTTCAGCATACATTTCTTATGCAAAGCATGTTAAAATGTAAAAATGCGGCATGCAAAACACTTTAATAGTGTAGCATAAGAATATAATATAAGTCATAAGATTTTAGGCTGCATGCAGGAGGCGCAGGATGAGAGTCAGGATTAATTGGACGTATCAATCCCCTAAAAAACAAACCGCATTGTTTCAATCAGATGAATTGGAGGCCAATTTAGCGCTTTTGCTTTCTGACGATTTGGAACGGACGGGAAGAACAAAAACCATTGAGTTTGAGGATACCCGGGGAGTAACCTGGACAAAGAAGGAAATGCTTAAATTAATGGAAGAGCTTGAAGAGGAACCTTCTTCTGTCATCGTTTATTTTGATGGAAGTTTTGATAAAGAAACAGGAAAAAGCGGTGCTGGAGCTGCGATTTATTATAAAATCGGCAAAGAAAACTACAGGGTTCGAATTAACCGGAATCTTGATGAACTGTCCTCGAACAATGAGGCAGAATTTGCGGCAATGCTTCTCGGAGCCAATTATCTTGAGGAGCTTGGGGTTACCGGACAGAATGTGCGATTCAAGGGCGATTCACTGGTGGTCGTAAATCAGCTTTCAGGAGAATGGCCGTGCTATGAGGAACAGCATCAAGTATGGATTAATCGAATTGAGGAAGTATTGTCTAAGCTGAAGGTGACGGGTGACTATGAATCCGTTCCAAGAAAAGAGAACAAGGAAGCTGACCAGCTGTCCAAACAGGCGATTCAAGGTATGGATGTAACCAGCCAGATTAAATTGGATTAATTGGAGTGGGCTAGAATGAATAGAAAACAAAAATTGGATGAAATAGGGGAGCTTTTGGATACGTATTGCGTGGATTGCCTGCTGAAGCAGCATTTTCGCAAGGAATATGGTAAAACTTATGCCCATTCGTTTTGCATCAGTCAATGTACTGTTGGTTTAAAGCTGAAGGAGCTTGGTGAAAAGCTTTCATGATGAAAAAAGGTCTGACACATAATACTGTCAGACCTTTTTTCTATATATTTCGTTTTTTTTTGATCCAAAGCCTGTTTTAGCTGTTTGGAATGAAAGCTGTGAGACACCAGCGGAAGCGGCGGTACAATAAGGAGTCTCGGCGTCTGCACCGTGGAAAGCGAGCATTCAGAAGCGGATATCAGTCATCCAATAGCTATTTCCTAGCTTCGTTTAACTGATGCTGGCACTGATCCAGCAGCTTTTTTTGATTTTCAAGGAAACCCTGGTCCACTCCAGTGAGTTTGACCTGTTCAAGATGGGATTTCGCATCCTCAATTGATTTCTGTGCCTGGCTCAATGCTTCAGGATCCATGCTCATAGTGCTTGAGCCAGTCATTTTTTGTGAAGCCTCAACGGCAAGCTCAAGCTGGGCAAGGTCATTTAATCCGCTAACCGGTTCTTCTTTGCTGAAATTATCCATTTAATAAGCACCTCCAACCCATAGGATGGGGCATAGAATAAAAAAATATTCAAAATCTGGACATAATGAGTGCAAAAGTAAAAGAATCCTGTTATATTCGTTATAACGGATAAAAATAGTTCATAAGAACGAGTTTTTGTAAAAAGAAGGAACGTACCTGAACCGAACTAGAAGGGAGCTTAGAGGGAGAGTGAAAAATAAACACCTTGAAGAGCATATCAGGCAGGCATTCGCCGAAATATATCAGGATCTGGACAAGCTGGTTTATATTGCTAACAACCACAATGTTTTCAATCATTTAGAAATAACACGTGTTGAGAGGAAAATTAAACAAAATGTGAAAGCAATCGAATATTTGATGAAATAAAAAGAGACCGGATTAAGTCCGGTCTCTTAAAATCTATTGGTGGTTCATGAACCGTATTGGATTACAGTTTTGTAACGTTTGCAGCTTGAGGTCCACGATTTCCTTCAACGATTTCGAAAGAAACTTCCTGACCTTCCTCTAATGATTTGAAACCTTCGCCTTGAATAGCAGTGAAGTGAACGAATACATCTTCTCCGCCTTCAACTTCAATGAATCCGAAACCTTTTTCGTTGTTAAACCATTTTACTTTGCCATTTTGCATATTACATAATCCTCCTAATTTCTGTAGCGCTATGAGAGCGCTATAAAAAGTATTCACCATTATGCCAAACGCATGAAGCATCCATTTATAAGCTTAATTTTCACACATAGCCTAATGATGTTTTTAATATACAAAAAAAATGGAATGCCGTCAAGAAGGGGAAAGACATTTATACAAAACTTTCTGAAAGTTCTTGTATTTACTTCAAGAACCCTTCTTTATTTTGTAAATACATGATCCTGCCTTTGGAATGAATTGCTGCCGTTCGTTTATACTAATAACAAAGCTGCGGAAAGGAAGAGATCTAATTGGACAAAGATAATAATAGGAAATCCTATATAGCGAACAATGATATTGAGGATGCTTTAAAAAATGATTCTAAAGTCCGTACTCATGGAATGTATAATGTCGAAGCAGCACCCTTGGTTATTAACGAGGAACCGGAAAAAAAGCAGCAGTGAATGCTGCTTTTTCTTATGGTCCAAAGGGAAAAGGATAAGGGCTGGAGAAATGATAGGAGAGAGGAGGGATTTCCATTTGGCAAAAGCAAGGGATTTTAACTGGAGCATGGAAGCAGAAAATCTTTGGAACTCCAATTCCGGTAATTGGCATTCAAGAAGCAGGGATATGTGGGAGAACGGAAGCAGGAAGGAGATTATTCCTTTCTTTGCAAAACACGTTGGCCAGGCAGGTCTGATTCTCGATATTGGCTGCGGAGATGGATATGGTTCGCTGAAGCTTGCACAGCTTGGCTATAAAGTGAAGGGAATTGACTTTTCGGAAGAAATGATCGCCATTGCAAAAAGGGAGGCTATACTTAACGGTCTCGAGTTTGAGCGTGGAGACGTGATGAAATTGCCGTTTGAAAATGACCAAGCGGACGCGCTGCTCGTTATTAACTGTTTAGAGTGGGTGCAGGAACCTAAACAAGCATTGCTGGAGCTGGTCCGGGTTCTTAAACCTGGCGGGGCTGCCTGTATTGCTGTTTTGGGACCGACAGCAGGACCCCGAAGCAACAGCTATCCAAGGCTGAATGGGGAGCCTGCTATTTGCAATACAATGATGCCATGGGAATTTGCAAGGCTTGCCGAAGAAAATAAATGGAAACTTCTTGATCAGCAATCCGTATATAAAGATGGGGTTAAACGGGAGATGGCCGGATCGCTAAGCTTAGAATTAAAGCAAGCCCTTTCTTTTTTGACTCTTTTCATGTTTAAAAATGAAAAGGAGATGAAGTAATGGAAGACCGTTATTCTATCAATGAATTTATTTCCGCCACGAAGCAATCGGAGAGAAAGCAGGGTTTCTTTGAGTTGGAGACGCCGAGGATGCTGGAAGTGAATCTTGACGGGCTTGTATGGTCAAAAGCGGGGGCGATGATCGCTTATAAGGGACAGATCAAATTTGAAAGAGAAGGCATTCTGGAGCACGGCATGGGGAAATTTTTAAAAAAAGCTTTTACTGGCGAAGGTTCTTCCCTGATGAAAGCAAATGGATCCGGTCAGCTGTATTTAGCCGATCAAGGGAAAAAGATTACCATTCTTTCATTAAATAATGAATCGATTACCGTTAATGGCAATGATCTTCTGGCATTTGATCCTGCAATCGAATGGGATATTAAGCTAATGCGAAAGGTCGCAGGTATGCTTTCAGGCGGGCTTTTTAATATTCATTTAAGCGGGAAGGGGCTCGTTGCTATCACATCTCATTATGAACCTCTTACTCTCTTTGCAGAACGGGGAAAACCGGTCTATACCGATCCGAATGCAACTGTTGCGTGGTCCGGCGGGCTTCAGCCTGAATTCGTAACGGATGTCTCGTTAAAAACCTTTCTTGGCAGAGGAAGCGGGGAATCTATTCAAATGAAGTTTGATGGAGATGGTTTTATTGTGGTACAGCCTTTTGAAGAGATTTATATGAGTCAGCAAAGCTGAAGAAAAGAAAAGGGACTGTCCAGATAGCAGCTATAAAAGTTGCTTCCTCTGTTTAAATTAGTTTGGTTTGGGCTGATTTCCGCTGCTCCCGCAGGAGTCGCGCATCTTCCGCTCCAATCAGCCTAACCATAATTGTTCAAAATTCCTATATAAAAACACAACCCCCGGAATGCTCTATGACCAGCGTCCCGGGGGTTTCAATTTCAATACATTTTCTCACAGCAGTACTTTTTAGACAGCCCCTTCAATGCGAAACAGATTCATTTAAGGATCCCGGCTTTTCAAGTGTCTGGACATGGTGCAGCCATCCGGCTGCAGATTCTGAAATGTTTCCTTCATGATCCAATTTAACGATGGCCATGAAGGGATAATGATTTTTCGTTCTGTATCGGACGTCGAACCATCTGACTTCATATCCATCTGATCTTCTCCAGAACAGAGGGTGAGCCATTTCTGCGTTCACGAGAAAGTGCTGTACATTCTGATCCTGTATAGATGCTTGTATAACAGGGGAGGAGAGGTCATCTTTTTCAAAGTGATGGATCCACTCAATCTTTCCGTTCCGATATTCTCCTGTTATGAAAGAGGATTCAGATTCGGCGCAAACATTCCATATTCCCCAACTGATGGTGGGAATGGCTTTTACCTTTGTATATTCAGGAGCAATCCCGGATGCAGCTTTTTCTTTTACCGATTTTGATGCAAAGGCTCGCTGCACCATATATCCAATCATAATAAAATAGATAATAGCAAATACGGTTCCTGCAGGGAATCCTGATCCCCATAATACAAATCCGATTACGTGAAGGGCCATAATAAATGGATCAAAAATGTAGATGGCATCAAAGGTGATCCATTTTCTCAAAAAAGGCCTGCCAGCCTGAGTTCCATAGGAATTAAACAAATCCACAAATACATGAATGAGAACGGCAGCAAGTGTCCAGCCGAAAAGATGGGCAGCCGATATCCCTGCAAAAAACGGCCAAATGCAGGCTGTCAGAAGTATTCCCCATAAAAATAAGGCTGGAACAGAATGGGAAGCTGCGCGATGATGCCGCAAATACATGCCTTGTCCTTTGGCCAGCTTAACTGCGTAATCAAAATCAGGGGCATTTGAACCCAATAGTGTACCGGCTAAAACGGCTTGTGCAAGGGCGGGATCGGCGGCTACCGCCGGATCTAGAGATGCGAGGCCGGCAAGTCCGAAGCCCATTGCAATATGTGTGCTCGTATCCATGGTTTCCCTCCGAGATGCAAGTTTTCCCCCGCATCCAGAAGCCAATTAGGAAGGGGAGTAATTAATAATTTACAGAACCCTTCATCTTTTTCTCATTCTCTTTAGTAATCACAACAGCTTCTTTCAAAATGTCATGCAGAATCGTATCAGCAGAACTTGAATTGTGAAGTTTCTTAATGTTGCTGCTCATACTGGAAAGAAGGTGTTCATTATTCATAAGATAATCGACGCTCTCCTGTATTTCTTCGTACTTGTTCACTACTACTGCAGCACCGCTGTTTTCAAAGAAAATCGAATTCTCCTTCTCCTGTCCAGGCACCGGCTTATAAAGGATGACAGGAAGCCCGATAGCAGCTGCTTCGCTTAAAGTGATACCTCCGGGTTTCGTGATCATGCAGGAAGAAATGCGGAACAGCTCATCCACCCGCTCAACATAGCCAAGCGCCTTAATTTGCTTCGGATAGGCATTGGCCAGAGGAGTTAGGCTGTCTTTTAGCACTTGGTTTTTCCCGCAAACGACGATCGTCTGCAAATGATCATATTGGAGAAAGGACTGGCACAGTTCCCTGACGTTTTTCAGAACACCATGGGCCCCAGCCATGATCAGCAAAGTCTTTTTATTGGGATCGAGTCCGTATTTTTCAATCAGCTGGCCTTGATCCATTTCTTCTTCAAATTGAGAGCGGATCGGGATTCCTGTAACATTAACAGCAGAAGGACGAATCCCCAGCCGGACGATTTTTTCTTTTACATGGTGGTTTGCCACATAATATTTATCAATATTTTCGTGCACCCAGATTTTATGAAGGCAGAAATCGGTTATGACATTAAACGTCGGAATGACGGTTCCTGTTCTTCTCCGGTATTCAGGAACCACAATCATCGGAAAGGTGTTGATAATGATATCGGGATCTTCCTTCAAAATGATTTCATGAAGTCTTTTATGCCCCATTTTATAATAGAGATTCATCATTCGTTTATTGTACATTTTGTCTACACCGTAGTAGAACAAACGATAAAACTGCTTTCCGATTGAGAAGCTTTTTAAATACAGATACTGGGTTATTTCAGAAAAAACAGGATGTGATTCATTATAAAGATCACAAACAATCACATCTTCAATCCCCATATTTCTGCAATGATTCACCAATGTGTTTGCTACCTGAACATGCCCATTTCCATACTTGGCCGTCAGAATCAAAACCTTTTGTTTGGATTTCAACGTTTTCACCTCAATCAAAATAAAAACACTCGCATTCTTTATTTAGCTTTATTCCTATTCAATTTACTATATAGAGTAACATATTCATATCTTGCTTTTATAAAAATAATGTTAATTCTTTGTTATATTCGCTGATTTTAATCTATTCTCGTATTCATTTTAACAAATACAGGAATTTCGTGGAACATCTTTTTATTATTTCCCTTTAATTCCCATCTTCGTTTTGCCAGATAAATGGAGTCTCCTGGTAGACGTAATAATTGAGCCAGTTGGAGAAAAGAAGGCTCGCATGGGACTTCCATCTGAATAAAGGGCCGTTCTTTGGCTTGCCGCCTCTGTAATAATGGAGGGGCTGGCTGATCGGCATTCCCCGTTCGAGATCTCTTTTATATTCCTCATCCAGGGTATAGGCGTCATATTCAGGATGTCCCGTTAAAAACACCCGCTTTCCGTCCTTGGACATCAGCAGGCATACGCCGGCTTCCTCGGATTCAGAAAGAATAAGGAGGTCCTTATGGGCGGCAGCTTGGTCTTTTGATATATCTGTATGCCTGGAATGGGGAACATAGAATTCCTCATCAAACCCGCGTACGAGTTTTTCTGATGGGGCACTTACCGTATGGGGGAAAATTCCGAAGCATTTGCTTTCCAGCGGTATTTTTTCTACACCATAGTGATAGTAAAGGCCAGCTTGTGCCCCCCAGCATATATGAAGAGTCGAAGTTACATGCTCGGAACTCCATTTAAAAATCTGCTGCAGTTCCTCCCAATAGGATACGTCCTCAAATGGAAGCTGCTCGACAGGAGCCCCTGTCACAATCAATCCGTCAAAACTACGATGTTTAACATGATCAAACGTTGTATAGAACTCTTCTAAGTGCTGCGGCTGAACATTTTTGGACTTATGGGTTTTCATATGCAAAAACGTGATGTTCACCTGCAGCGGAGTGTTTCCAAGCAATCGCAGCAGCTGCGTTTCGGTCTTTTCCTTCTGCGGCATTAGATTCAAAATCAAAATATCAAGCGGACGGATGTCCTGAGCCGCAGCCCGGTGTTCATCCATAATGAAAATATTTTCTGCTTCAAGTATCGCTTTAGCCGGAAGATTTGAGGGGATATTAATTGGCAAGAAGAACACTCCAATCATAAAGGATTCAAGCCGGGGTAAGAACCGAAACCGGCATTTTTCTCTCATTATAAAACACTTCAGCCATCTTGGGCTTATGGAATATGATACAATGTCCAATGTTTAGCTGGTAAAGGCTAAGATTTTTGATTATTCATGAATTTTGGAATGGAGATGGTTTGATGGCTGCTGAAAAGAATGGTAAATCTGATATTGAAATCGCTTCGAACTCCAGCATGAAGTCGATTGCTGATGTAGCTTCATCAATCGGCATTCAAGGAGAAGAGCTTGAATTATACGGTACATATAAGGCAAAGCTGTCCGATGCATTATTAAAAAGGCTCGGTACAGCGCAGGATGGAAAATTGATCCTTGTTACATCCATTAATCCTACACCTGCCGGAGAAGGCAAGTCAACAGTGACAGTAGGCTTAGGGCAGGCGCTGAACCGGATCGGCAAAAAGGCGGTAATTGCTATGCGGGAGCCGTCACTCGGACCGGTTATGGGACTTAAAGGAGGAGCAGCGGGGGGCGGTTACTCCCAGGTGCTGCCTATGGATGACATAAATCTTCATTTTACTGGCGACCTGCATGCCATCACCTCTGCCAATAATGCTTTGTCTGCTTTTATCGACAACCATATCCATCAGGGAAATGAGCTGGAGCTTGATCCTGGAAAGATCGTGTGGAAAAGGGCACTGGATATCAATGACCGGGCTCTGCGCAATGTGGTTACGGGACTTGGTGGTGCATCAAACGGTTTGGCCAGGGAAGATCAGTTTGATATTACAGCTGCATCTGAAATCATGGCTGTTTTGTGCATGGCAGAAAATCTTCAGGATCTGAAACAGCGTCTTTCGAACATTGTGGCTGGATATACAAAAAATAAACAGCCGGTTACGGTCGGGGATCTCGGTTTTGAAGGAGCTTTAACGCTATTGCTGAAGGATGCGGTCAAACCGAATTTAGTTCAGACGATTGAACATACTCCGGCATTAATACACGGCGGCCCTTTTGCCAATATTGCTCATGGATGCAATAGTCTGATTGCCACAAAAGCAGCACTTAAATTGGGAGATTATGCAGTAACAGAAGCAGGATTCGGTGCAGATCTCGGTGCAGAAAAATTTCTGAATATTAAAGCGCGGGCTGGAGGATTGAAACCTGCAGCCGTTGTGATCGTTGCAACCATACGGGCGCTGAAAATGCACGGAGGCATTGCGAAAAATGACCTGCGTGCTTCCAATCCTGAAGCTTTGATAAAGGGCTGTGAAAATCTGCAAAAGCATATTGAAACAATCCGCGCATTCGGGTTGCCGTATGCAGTAGCCGTTAACCGGTTCACGGCAGATTCGGACAAGGAAATTCATGCCTTGCAATCGTGGTGCGGCGATCATGGCCACCCATGTGCTTTAACCGAGGTATGGGAAAAAGGAGGAGAAGGAGGAGTGGAGCTTGCAGAAATCGTCACTAGACTTGCTGATCGAGACTCCGATTTTTCTCCGCTTTATCAATTGGAAGTTCCGTTTAAGGAAAAAGCAAGAGTTATTGCGGAAAAGGTATATGGGGCAGATGAGGTCCTTCTTACCTCTAAAGCGGAAAAACAGCTGGCAGATATTGAAGCGAACGGCTGGGGGGATTTGCCTCTTTGTATGGCGAAAACACAGTATTCTCTCTCAGATGATCCAAAAAAACTGGGAAGACCCGATCGTTTTTCAATTACGATAAGGGAAATTAAGCCGTCAGCAGGTGCAGGCTTTCTCGTCGCACTCACGGGAGAAATTATGACGATGCCTGGTCTGCCGAAAAAACCGGCTGCCCTAAACATGGATGTAGATGCAGATGGCCGCGCCAAAGGATTATTTTGATGTTTGATCCAACGGTTTTCGATAATTTAAAGGTTGTGCTTGAGGGAGCTGTCTATGACTTGGATCTTGAAGGATCTATTGAAGTTAAATCCAGGAATGATCTTGTCAACCTGGCTGATATGTCAAGATCCTGGAGCATCGATTTTCAGGAAACCCGCCTGCAGGAGGGAGCGGCTGCAGAAATAGAACTCTCAATCGTGGCGGATCAGCTACAAGCAGAATGGAAAAAAACTACAGCGTATGCAGGATGCCGCCTTCGGATTCATTTTACCCGGCTTGCGGCTCCTGTTGAGAACTGCATGGCAGTGCTGACGGTCATCAGGGAAATATGGGGAGAAGATGCCTCTGTAAAAGCGGAAGTTTCATTTAATCCGTTTGCCCTCCATGAAGCGCACAGGCAAACATTCTCGCTTTCTTTCAGCACGCTGATTACAGAGGAGCATGCAGGAGATCTTGAAAGACTTGTAGAATCTGTATTGCAGACATTGCAAAGAATTAATGATGAAAAAGGAGCCGGTATATGAGCATATATGACTTTAAGGCTGAAACGATCAAAGGGATTGAACAATCACTTTCCGAATATGAAGGCAAAGTGCTTCTGATAGTAAACACTGCAAGTAAATGCGGGTTTACTCCGCAATTAAAAGGTCTTCAGGAGCTTTATGAAAAGTATTCATCAGAGGGACTTGAGATTCTCGGTTTCCCATGCAACCAATTCATGAATCAGGAGCCTGGAAGTGAAGAGGAAATTGAAGCGTTTTGTGAACGAAACTATGGAGTTGGTTTCCCGATGTTTGCAAAAGTCCATGTCAACGGGAAGGATGCCCATCCTCTATTCAGCTATTTAACAGAAGAGCTGCCTGGTATGCTCGGTTCAGAGGGCGTAAAGTGGAATTTTACTAAATTTTTGGTTGACCGGAACGGAATGCCTGTAAACCGGTTCTCTCCGAACACGAACCCGAAGGATCTAGAGGAGCCGGTTAAGCAGCTGCTTTCTGAGCAGACGGCATCCATACAATGTTAAGGCGGCTGATCCCTGGAGATCAGCTTCTTCTATTGAGGACGTGAATGTGTGAATAAAATAATGATAAAAACCGATGCTGAGCGGCTTGTTAAGGAACGTCTTGGAAATGAAGGGTCCGGTCACGACTGGCTTCACATTGACCGGGTCAGGAAGCTTTCCATCCAGCTGGCGGAAGGAACAGAGGCAGATGAATTTATTGTGGAACTCGCTGCCTTGCTTCATGATCTTCCAGACCGTAAATTAGCCGATGACAGAAGGATGAGCAGATTGGAAGTCGAAACCATGCTGACCTCATTATCGGTCGGAGATGATGAACGCACCCAAATCATGCATATTATCGATACCATTTCATTTAAGGGAACAGGAAGGACGATTCCTGAGACAATCGAGGGCAAAATTGTCCAGGATGCCGATCGGCTTGACGCGATAGGAGCGATTGGAATAGCACGTACTTTTATCTATGCAGGAAGCAAAGGCACACCGGTTTATGAGCCGGACGGAAGTGATTCTGCCATTCAGCACTTTTACGATAAGCTGCTTAAGCTTAAAGGACTGATGAATACAGATGCCGGCAGAAAAAAGGCAGAAGAGAGACACCGGTTCATGGAAGTGTATCTCGAAACTTTTTTTAAGGAATGGGATAGGTAGACCGTGATAGTGAACACTGCCTGATCCGCTATGTTAGAATAAAGAAAAATGTGCGAAGCAGGAGGGTTAGCTGTGCTGAATATTAAAACCATTGAACCTACACCAAGTCCCAATACAATGAAAATTATCTTGACGGAGGAACTTCCAAAAGGGACAAGCAATAATTATAAAATTGATCAAGCCGGGCATGCCCCGCAGGTTATCCAGGATATCCTCCAAATAGAAGGGGTTAAGGGAGTTTACCATGTAGCCGACTTTTTAGCGGTTGAGCGAAACTCCAAGTATGATTGGAAAGATATTTTAACAAGCGTCCGGGAGTGCTTCGGAGAAACCCCTTCAGAGAGAGCCGGCGGCGGACCTGCGGATGAAGCATTCGGAGAAATAAAAGCGTCTGTGCAAATGTTTAACGGCATCCCGATGCAGGTGAAGCTGACAGATGGTTTGGAAGAAAAGCGGTTTGCACTTCCTCAAAGATTCCAGGATTCTATTTTCAGTGTTCAGCAGCATGCATCGAACGTAGTGCTTGACCGTGAATGGAAGGATCATGGTGTCCGTTACGGGGAAATGGAGGACATTGGAAAGGATATCGTAGATGAGCTGTCTGCATCCTATCACAATGATCGGCTGAAGAGGATGGCCCAGCAGCTGATCAATAAGGACGAAGGCGTTCAGCAAATCAGCCGGTCCTCCTATAAAGTGACAGCAGAAATGATGGATGAGCCGGAATGGACAGCCAGGTATGCCCACCTGGATCAAATGAACCCTTCATTAGAAGATTTGGATGTACTGGATAAAGCACTAAATGATGAAAAAGCGTCGATCAGAAGGCTTGCAGTCGTATATCTTGGAATGATTGAAGATCCTGCTGTGCTGCCGCTTCTCTATAAAGCGCTTGAAGACAAATCCGTCACAGTCAGAAGGACGGCAGGGGACTGTATATCGGATATTGGAGACCCTAAAGCAATTCCAGCCATGATTGCATCACTGGGGGATAAAAATAAGCTCGTCCGGTGGCGTGCAGCCATGTTTTTATATGAAGTCGGAGATGAGCAGGCGCTCCAGGCCTTACAGGAAGCTCAGGATGATCCTGAATTCGAGGTCAGTATGCAAATCAGGCTCGCCATAGGAAGAATTGAAGGCGGAGAAGAAGCAATGGGTTCAGTGTGGAAACAGATGACTGAGAGCCGTAAATCAAGCAAATAATTCTTACTAAAAAAAGCGCACCTTGCAAGAATTGGAGGTGTGCTTTTTTTATCCGGGTAAACTAACATTTAATTAAAAATTTTAAGAATATTATTGCAATATGACGATCAAAGTTCTATAGTAATACACAATCAATTATTGCAGGAGGGAATCTAATATGAGCAAAGAGAGCAAAGATTTGAGAATTAAGAGCAAACAGCTGAGTGAGGACCCCAAAAGAGCGCCTAATCGCGCCATGCTTCGCGCCGTCGGTTTCCAGGACGAGGACTTTAAAAAACCAATGATCGGCGTAGCAAGTACGTGGAGTGAAGTGACACCATGCAACATACATATTGATAAGCTCGCTATCCGGGCAAAAGAAGGGATTAAAGATTCAGGCGGAGCAGGTCTTATCTTTAATACCATTACCGTATCAGATGGAATTTCGATGGGTACGGGAGGAATGCGCTATTCTCTTCCCAGCAGGGATGTTATCGCTGATTCCATTGAAACGGTTGTAGGTGCAGAAAATTTGGATGCCTATGTCGCAATCGGCGGATGTGATAAAAATATGCCGGGCTGCCTCATCGCGATGGCAAGATCAGAAGTTCCTTCTGTGTTTGTATATGGAGGCACAATTAAACCGGGGAAACTGAACGGTAAAGACATTGATATCGTTTCGGCATTTGAAGGAGTCGGCCAGTATAATAAAGGCGATATTGACAGGGAAGAGCTTCATAAGATTGAATGCAATGCATGTCCAGGTGCAGGATCATGCGGCGGCATGTATACAGCGAATACAATGGCTTCCGCTATTGAAGCGCTTGGAATGAGTCTTCCTGGAAGCTCATCAAACCCGGCGGAATCAGAATTGAAGCTTAAGGACTGCTATGAAGCGGGAGAAGCTGTACTCCGTCTTCTGGAAGCGGACATTTACCCGAAAGATATTATGACGAAGGAAGCTTTTGAGAATGCGATTACCCTCGTAATGGCTCTTGGCGGATCCACAAATGCCGTGCTTCATTTATTGGCGATTGCCAATGCAGTTGAAGTGGACCTGACTTTGGATGATTTTGAGCGCATTCAGAAAAAAGTTCCGCATATTGCAGATTTAAAGCCAAGCGGCAAATATGTCATGCAGGATCTCCATGAAGCAGGCGGAGTGCCGGGTGTCATGAAGCTGCTTCTTGAAAATGGATACTTGAACGGAGACTGTTTGACTGTAACAGGAAAAACAATTGCTGAAAATCTAAAAGAGATGGATGATCTTTATGAAAATCAAAAGGTCATTGTTCCTATTGAAAAGCCCCTGCGCGCAGAAGGCCCGCTTGTTGTTTTGAAAGGGAACCTGGCACCGGATGGAGCTGTAGCAAAGGTCTCCGGCCTGAAAGTAACAAGTCTTACTGGTCCTGCTAAAGTATTTGACAGTGAGGAGGAGGCAACAGACGCTGTACTTGAAGGAAGGGTATCTCATGGGGATGTCATTGTCATCCGCTATGAAGGTCCGAAAGGAGGACCGGGTATGCCTGAAATGCTTTCATTATCAGCGATATTAGTAGGAAAAGGGCTCGGTGAATCGGTTGCCCTGCTTACAGACGGTAGATTCTCTGGCGGGACTCATGGTCTTGTCGTCGGCCACATTGCCCCGGAAGCCCAGAATGGAGGTCCGATTGCTCTCTTAAAAACAGGTGATCTTGTAACAGTTGACAGCGGGAAAAGAGAGCTGACCATGCATGTTTCCGAGGAAGAGCTTCAGGAAAGGAAATCAAGCTGGAAAGCACCTGTTCAAACGTTAAGAGGAGTCCTTGGGAAATACGCAAGGACGGTTTCCTGTTCCTCTAAAGGAGCTGTAACCGATCTGTTCGAACCATCGAAGGAACATGTAAAGCTCTAAACGTTTGCCACCGTCATTTTTCTATAGTATTCTTGAACTCAGAAAGGGAATGATGGCCATGTTCACCGGCCTCCCTAAGTGACTGTTTCAGGAGGGTATTAAAACATGTCTATGGCATATGAAGAATACATGCGTCAAATGGTTAAGCCGATGAGGGCAGAGCTGACAAGAGCTGGATTTCAAGAGCTTCTTACAGAAGAAGAGGTTGCAGATTATATGGCATCAGCTGAGGGAACAACACTTGTCGTTGTAAACTCTGTCTGCGGATGTGCTGCTGGACTGGCAAGACCCGCTGCAACTCAATCTGCATTGAATGCTGACAAAAAACCTGACCATCTTGTTACCGTTTTTGCAGGGCAGGATAAAGAGGCAACAGCTAAAATGAGAGAGTACTTTGAAGGATTTGAGCCTTCTTCTCCTTCTATAGCACTTTTGAAAGGGAAAGAAGTGGTTCATTTCATCCCAAGGCACGAAATCGAAGGCTTTACAATCGAAGAGATCATGACGAATCTGGAGCAGTCTTTTGAAAAGCACTGCTGAATAAGGTCGAACGGGATGGCTGATAGATGCAGCCATCCCGATTTTTTGTTAAAGGACGTTGAAGACGTGATTATTACTACTGTTATGAAAAATTTTAAAGAAGCAGAAACGGCTGCAAAAGCACTTGCACATTCTATGAACAGCCAGTATGTTCCAAGAAACAAGAAGTCGATTACTTCCCTGCTGCAAAAAGGTGAAGCGGTACTTGTAATAGGCACCGAGAGAATGGAACTTTACAGTGCACCGGACGAAAAGCCGTTCTTTTTCCATCCGAATTCCGCTATGTTCCGGATTAAAAGACTGCTTGACGGAGAGCATGATCCATTTGTAGACGCAGCCGGGATCGAAAAAGGAAAAACCATATTAGATTGTACGCTGGGATTGGCATCAGACAGCATTGTCGCCGCCTATGCGGCTGGAGAAGAAGGAAAGGTCTGCGGGATTGAAGGCAACAAAGAAATGGCGCTGATTGTAGGCGAGGGACTGAAGAAGTGGGATGCTGGGAATGATGAAATTTCAAAAGCGATGAAAAGAGTGGAGGTGGTTTATGCCGATCACCTGGAATTCCTCCAAACGTGCGGGGACCGTTCCTTTGACATTGTTTATTTCGATCCCATGTTTGAAGAAGCGCTATCCTCTGAGGGAATGGTGCCCTTAAAGCAAATTGCCAATTATGATGATTTGAGGGGAGAAGTAATCGCCCAGGCAAAAAGGGTAGCAAAGGAACGGGTGGTCTTAAAAGATCATTGGACGAGCGGAAGGTTTGAAAAATGGGGCTTCAGCCAAATTAAACGCCGTTCAGCTTCCTTTCACTTCGGGGTTATAGAAAAAGGGGATTAGGCAAAACTAGGACTCGGAGGTGAAGGGAATGTCACGCAAAAAAGCAGATCCGTCGAAATCACAGCTTGGTTCGCCTGAGACAGAAGGACAGGGAACGACAAATCAAGAAGCAGGAAAACAAAAAAGCTCTGCATCATCCAAAGCGAAAAAAATGTGAGAAGCTTGCCCATTTATACGCAGAGAAAGCCCGGATTAATTTCCGGGCTTTTAATCTGTTATTTCCATGAAAATCATATAAATGAGGGTAATGAAACTTGCAGTGATAAGCAGTGCTTCGTACATAACAAGCCTCCCGTATCTTAATACATTTATTGTAAAGGAAATGCGCTGGCAATAAAAGCGTTTTCTTTAACTTAATAAGGAGAATTGTCAAGGGCTATGATAGAATAATAGAGAATACATTTAAGAGAGGAAAACCATGAATAAATGGCTTAAAAAATCGCTCGTAGCCTTGTTCTCAATTGTCACACTGGGAATGGTTTCGCCTCCCGCTGTGCTGCTCGCAGAAGAGAATTCTCAAGACTTTTCTAAAACCATCATTCCCGAGCAATCAGATTCCCACAAATCGCAAATTATTGAACCGGATATCCAATATTTTAAACAGATGGCCAAAGAGCAAACGCATCAAAAATTCGGGGACAGAATTGGCCCGGTAATTGAATCGAAATTCGATATGATGATCCTGCCAAAAATCGAAGAAGTAATGGAAAGAGAGCTGACATTAGAAGAATCCTCAAATCTTGTAATCAGTGAGAAACCCGGTTCAGGGAGAAGCGAAAAAATCTTTCATATTTACGACCGGAATTCCGGTAAAGATGTAATTCGTTTCCACGTCCGTGTGGATCATCCTCCCGGAGAGGGCTACTGGTTCAATTTTCATTACCATTTAAGCAGAGATTCATTTGAACAGCATCATGAACTGGGCAGCATTTATTGGGACCGGAATACTCCACCCGCTTGGATGACTCATTAAAAAGGGGCGATCAGTCTAATGGCTAAATACACGATGAAAGAAATGACCGCAATTACCATTGATATGCTGAAAGACAGGGGAGTAACGATAGCTGATATTGCCGATATCGTCTTCCGGCTTCAGGAACGCTACATACCGGCGCTTACCCATGAAGACTGTGTCTATAATGTAGAACGGGTGCTAAGCAAAAGGGAAATCGTCCACGCCGTTTTAACCGGACTTGCTTTGGATGAACTAGCTGAAAAGAAATTGCTGCCCCAGCCGCTGCAGCATCTCGTAGAAACGGACGAGCCTTTATATGGAATTGATGAAATCATTCCCCTTTCAATCGTCAATGTATATGGTTCGATCGGACTGACCAACTTCGGATTTCTTGATAAAGAGAAATTCGGGATTATTAAAGAACTGGATGAGCATAAAGATGATCGGGTCAATACATTCCTTGATGATATTGTGGCTGCATTGGCTGCAGCGGCAGCGAGCAGAATGGCCCATCGAAGCCGTGATAAAGAAGAGGAAGATCAGTCAGAGCAGATGATAGGAAGCTAGATTGCCTTTTTGCTTAACAAGAGAGCCCAAATCTTGTATACTAGTTAAAGTATTGCTCGAATCTTAGGAGGTTATGTCGTCACAATGAATGAAATATTAAATGCTTTTGTAGACACGTATGCCCAGTTTTTTGACTGGCAGATGTGGGGCGAAGTACTGACAAGCCCTACAAGCTGGGGATTAATTCTTACCCTGGTGATTTTAGAAGGGCTATTATCTGCTGACAATGCGCTTGTTCTTGCAGTTATGGTCCGCCCGCTTCCTGAGGAGCAAAGAAAGAAAGCACTTTTCTATGGTTTAATAGGGGCGTATGTTTTCAGGTTTATTGCAATTGGAGTCGGAGTATTCCTTATAAAGCTTTGGTGGGTTAAGCTCCTTGGAGCAGCATACCTAGCATGGCTGGCTATTAAATACTTCATTGATAAACGGAATGAGTCTGGCGGAGATGATGCGGAAGACGCAGCGAAGCTTACAAAAGGCAGCATTTTTACCCGCCTCTTCGGACAGTTCTGGGGTACAGTTGCAGCTGTTGAATTAATGGATATTGCATTTTCCGTTGACAGTGTTCTTGCAGCATTTGGAGTTAGTGAACAAGTATGGGTTCTTCTTCTCGGAGGGATGCTCGGAGTACTTATGATGCGTGGAATTGCAGGAGTATTTGTTAAACTGATTGAGAGAATTCCTGAACTTGAAACAACAGCATATGTGCTGATTTTACTTATTGCAGCGAAAATGGCTTTAAGTGTTGCGGGAGTACACATGGAGCACTGGGTATTTTTCGTCTTAATACTCGTTATGTTCATTGGGACGTTTATCATTCATAAAATGAAAAACAACCGTCAGGAAAAAACGAATTAATAAAAAACGCCGGAATCGCTTCCGGCGTTTTTTTTAATGGAAAAAATATAGAAAGAGAATAATCAAGCCACCGCTGACCAAGCCATCAGCTACCAGAAAACGAGTGCTCCCCATATACTCAATTACTTTTTCGACTTCTTCCTTTGCAGGTCTTTTTCGCATGATGTCACATCCTTAGCGGTTTGATGAATACTATTCATCCTGCACGAATTTGACCCCTTCCATACTTCATAATATGTTAAAATGAAGAATCGAATGTTAAGAAAAAGGAAGTGACAGGATGAAACAATATTTAGATCTATGCAGGCATGTGCTGGAAAACGGTAAAGCGAAAGGCGATAGAACCGGGACGGGAACAATCAGCACGTTCGGCTATCAGATGAGATTTGACCTCAGCGAAGGGTTTCCGATGGTTACGACAAAAAAGCTGCATTTGAAATCAATTATTCATGAACTGCTGTGGTTTTTAAAAGGGGACACAAATGTTGCCTACCTTCAGGAAAATGGAGTAAGGATATGGAATGAATGGGCCGATGAAAACGGGGAACTGGGTCCTGTGTATGGGGCGCAATGGCGTTCTTGGGCAGGCGCAGGGGGAGAAACGATCGATCAAATTGCAAACGTAGTTCATGATCTGAAGAATAACCCTGATTCTAGACGGTTAATCGTCAGCGCCTGGAATCCGTCAGACATTCCGAACATGGCATTGCCGCCATGCCACTGCCTGTTTCAATTTTACGTGGCAGACGGGAAGCTTTCCTGCCAGCTTTATCAGCGTTCGGCAGATGTTTTCCTTGGCGTTCCTTTTAATATCGCTTCCTATGCTCTTCTCACCATGATGATGGCACATACATCGGGTCTTGAATACGGAGAATTCATTCACAGCTTTGGAGACGTACATATTTATCAAAATCACCTGGAACAAGTAAACCTTCAGCTCGGACGAGATCCTAAACCGCTGCCGCAAATGAAGCTGAATCCTGACGTGACATCCATTTTTGATTTTACATACGAGGACTTCACGCTCGAAAACTATGAAGCCCATCCTCATATAAAAGGAGCTGTCAGCGTATGATTTCTTTTGTTTATGCAATGGATGAACAGCGGGCGATTGGCAAGAACAATGATCTTCCATGGAAACTTCCGGCTGATCTGGCCCATTTCAAGAAAATTACATTTGGATCTGCTGTCGTTATGGGCAGAAAAACGTTTGAATCGATGGGAAGCAAGCCTCTTCCCGGCAGAAGAAATATTGTGGTTTCTGCAAATCCTGAATTTGAAGCCGAAGGGTGCGAAATTCTCCAATCTGTAAAGGAGATTTCTCTTCTTGAGGAAGAGGGGGAAGAGCTGTTTGTTATTGGGGGAGCCAAAATATTTGAAGAAATGCTTCCGCACTGCACGAAAATGTATGTGACCATCATCCATCATACCTTTGACGGAGATACGTTCTTTCCGGAATTTGACGAGAGTGAATGGCGCACGACTTTAAAAGAACAGGGAATAAAGGATGAAAAAAATCCGTATAATTATGAATTTCTTACACTGGAAAGAAACTAAAAAAACCCGCATCGAGGACTTTCGATGCGGGTTTTCTTTGTTTCAGGCTCTCTTGTGAAAGGCGAGAATGCGAGATTCTTAAACGTAAAGCTCAAGCTTCCGCTCTGCAAAAAGCGAGTAAAACTCAACCTTTAGCATGGGAATTCGAACAGCCGTGTTTAAATGTAGGGTACATCCACGATGTAAAACAGCACACAGAAAAACATGGAAGCACTGCCGCCTAGAACAAACAAATGCCAGATGGCGTGATGATAAGGGATCTTCCTCCATACGTAGAAAATAGAGCCGACCGTATAGAGAATCCCGCCAATGAGAAGAAGCATGAATCCTTCCATAGACAAGTACTCATAGAGCGGCTTCGCTGCAATAATAACGAGCCAGCCCATAAGAATGTAAAAGAGTGTGGATAATACTACAAACCTGTCTACAAAAAAGATTTTAAACACCACTCCGGCAACCGCCAGACTCCAGATGATGATGAGCAGGGTCCATCCGAAGGTTCCTCTGAGAGGCCCAAGCAGGAGCGGGGTGTAAGTTCCCGCAATCAGTATATAAATGGCAGAGTGATCGAGAATAGCAAAGATGTGCTTCGCTTTTTTATGCTGGATTGCATGAAGCAGCGTCGAGAATAAATAAAGTAAAATCATCGATGCTCCGAAAATTGAAAAGCTGACCACACTGATTGTATCCCCGTACCATACAGCAAACAAAATCAAGTACACCAAAGCGGGAATGCTAAGCAGCACACCGATGCCATGGGTAATTGCGTTGGCAATCTCTTCTTTTATTGTAAATTCCATTCGTTCCAGCTCCTTTTAATGGTTTCCGAGATGAGATTTAAGCGAGTGGAGGAAATCCATTCCCTCTAGAGTAATTTTAGTTCCTGCCCGTCCGCGTCCTTTCGTTACATAGCTATGCTTTTCGAGAAAGTCCAGCCTATGGCGGACCTGCTGTGCCGTAAGAGGATGGGTACCCGTTTTGCTGATTTCCGAAATAATTCTCCTGCTTGCCGGCTCTCCGCTTTCATTGGAGATCCGGATCGTCTCAAGGATAAACACAAATTCCTGTTTATCCATGAGGGTAAGCTGCAGCGGGGCTGCTTCTTTTTCTTTTTTCTTTTGTTTTTTGACCGTTTTTCCGGGAAAATCATGAAGCTGAATCGTTTTTCCATCGGATACGGCAAGCATATAGTCAATCGAATTCTTTAATTCCCTTACATTTCCTTCCCATTCTTCTCTCATTAACGTATCCATTACCTTTGAATCCATCCGGGTGACAGCTCCGCTTCTTTTCAGAAATTCTTCTGCAAGAATAGGAATGTCTGACTTCCGTTCTCTTAAAGGCGGGATTTGAATGGAAAAAACATTTAAGCGGTAGAATAAATCGGCACGGAAATCCCCGTCCGCCATTTTTTCTCTCAGATTCATATTAGTGGCGGCAACGATCCTTACATCCACCGCGATATTTTGGGTTCCGCTTACTCTGCGGATCTCTTTTTCCTGAAGAACACGAAGCAGGCTTGCCTGTAGGTCTCCGGAAATGTCTCCGATTTCATCCAGAAACAGGGTGCCTCCGTTTGCTTGTTCAAACAGCCCTTTTTTTCCGCCTTTTTGTGCTCCTGTAAAGGCTCCTGCTTCGTAGCCGAATAGCTCGCTTTCAAAAAGGGAAGCCGAGAGGGCGCTGCAGTTAACGGCAACAAAGGGTCCTGAGCGTCTGCCGGAGCCGTTATGTATCGCTTGCGCAAACAACTCTTTACCCGTTCCGGTTTCTCCTTCAATCAAAACCGGCAATTCGGAAAGTGCCAGTTTTTTTGCGGTGCCAATTGTATCCAGCATGCTTAAATGGCTGCCGATTATTTGATCAAACGTATATTTGGCCGTGAATCCTTTTTTTGCCCATTCTGCTGCCGCAGCATTGATCTCTGAAGCTTTGCTGACCCTGCTGATGGTAGCTGTAATGATTCCGTTCGTTTCATTCCGGTAAATGGCCGCTTCCATTCCATTAATGCTGAAAAGCTGAAAGGGTTCCGTTCCTGCCGCTATATAGGAAATCACGTCTTCATCAAGTCCTGAAAGGTGAATGGATTTTCCGGCAACGTCCTCCCTGTCAAGCTGGAAAATCAGCTCGCACACGGAATTGAAGGCCGTAATGATTCCAGAAGCACTGACACCAATCACACCCTCGCTCACCTGATCAACGACAAGCCGAAGATTTTTTTCTGCTAGCATAGCTGAAGTTTTCGCTTCAGTCAGCAGCCGCTGCTGGCTGACGGCGTGCTTCATTTGCCGTTCTGTTAATATATAGTTCAGGGAGAAAAGCTCAAACCGATTTGCCAATTCCTGAATGGTAGGGGAGCCGATGAGGCGAACTCCTATATCCAATTTGACTGCTGAATGGCTAGGTGCAAGAATCATTTCCCCGGGAGAAAGGATCAGGTCTGCATCAAAAGCAGTGTTTTCTTTTTTATAAGGCTCAAATCGGACGTGCTGTATTCCAAGTTCTATAAGCTGATGAATCAGCTCAGCTGCTGTTTCATGTGTATCGCTGACAACAAGAACCTTGGAGCCTTTTGGCATAAGCAGCAGCTTTTCCAGTTTCTCAACATTAATTGTTCGAATTGCTTCTATGATTTCGGCGTCAGGGGAAAGGTATGGTTCGATTTCATTTTTTAAATCTCGAGAAGAAATCAATATCGGACCGGGAGCAAAAGTGTCAGGCAAACCTTCATCCATAGAAAAGGATTCAATCGAAATCAGTTCATTAAACAGTTCAAGGAGCTGCCCGTGAAGAGCTTTTCTCGTTTGTTCAGTTCCGGTTAGTAAAATTAATTTTCCTGGACTCAATAGCATTCGCTCCTGTCTCGTAACTATAATTGCATTATAACACCCAAATGGAACTAATTGAACCCAATAAAATAAAATGAGCAGAATGAAATTAATTCTCCTAGGGGATTACAACATGGCATGATTCTTGCTTGAAAATAGTGAAACGAT
Source organism: Metabacillus flavus (assembly GCF_018283675.1). Taxonomy (NCBI): domain Bacteria; kingdom Bacillati; phylum Bacillota; class Bacilli; order Caryophanales; family Bacillaceae; genus Metabacillus; species Metabacillus flavus. Next base: position 2,160,704 of record NZ_JAGVRK010000001.1, on the reverse strand, counting down.
ATGAAGGAGGAACAGATTTGCTTAAATTAATAAAAAATGGAGAACTATACGCTCCTGAATATTTAGGGAAAAAAGATGTGATCACTGCCGGCGGAAAAATAGCTTTTATAAAGGAACCTGGATGTTCTTTTCCAAGTGAATACCTGTCAGAAACCATTGATGCAGATGGCCAGGCGGTTTTTCCGGGGTTTATTGATTCACATGTACATATTATGGGGGGCGGAGGAGAAGGCGGCTATAGAACGAGGACTCCCGAACTGAAATTAAGCTCAGCAATCAAAGGCGGCGTGACGTCAATTGTCGGGGTCATAGGGACGGACGGAACAACAAGAACTATGCCAAGCTTGCTTGCGAAAGCAAGGGCTTTGGAAGAGGAAGGGATAACTTGTTATGTTCACACCGGCAGCTACCAGATTCCTGTCCGGACCCTCACAGGCAAAATTGAAGATGACTTAATTCTCATCGATAAAATAATCGGCTGCGGTGAAATCGCAATCAGTGATCACCGCTCGTCCCAGCCTGCATGGCAAGAGCTGGCTAAAATTGCTTCTGCTGCGAGAATCGGCGGAATGCTGTCAGGTAAAGCAGGGATCGTCAATATTCATTTAGGCGATGGCAAGGGAAAGCTGGATTTAATTCAGAAGGTTTGCGAAGAAACGGACATCCCGATCAAAATTTTTCATCCCACCCATATCAACCGCAATCCCCACTTGTTTGCGGCGGGCATTGAGTTTGCCAAAAACGGCGGCCTTGTTGACTTTACCACTAGCACTGTACAGCGATTTCTGGACCAGGGAGAAGTAAAATGCAGCACGGGATTAAAACGGATGCTTGAGGAGGGGGTACCTGCGGAGAACATCACCTTCACATCCGACGCGCAGGCAAGTCTGCCTGAGTTTAATTCAGCCGGGGAGCTGACGGGTTTGCAGATCGGAAATATTACTTCACTTTTTAATGAAGTAAGAGACGCAATACTGATAGAGAACATCCCGGCCGAAGAAGCAATTAAAGTGATTACTTCGAATCCGGCCGCCATTCTCAAGCTAACCCAAAAGGGCATAATTGCAGAAGGTAAGGATGCGGACCTCGTTCTTGCTGATAAAGAAACCTTGCAAATCAGAACGGTTATAGCCAAAGGACAGGTTATGATGAAGGAAGGGCAAGTCATAGTGAAGGGGACATTTGAATAAGCATTGCTGCTTTTAGTTTTTGAGAAAGTCTATAATGCTTCATATTATGGGGCTGTAAAAGGGGACAGTGGTATTATCCTGTTCAACTGACAGCCCATAATAAAAAAACCCCTAATCTGGATTAGGAGTCTAAAGCTCATTCAGTACGCTGAAATGCTTTTGATCGCCTGTCTCAGCTTCTCGGGGTCTTCAAAATCGTCCGCATTCCAGTTTTCTTCCACCCAGCGGATAAGCTCTTCTTTCGTGTTGAAACTTTGGCCGCTGGTGTCAGCGCTGCGAATTATATACAGGTTGCTGTCAGGGTCTGCTTCAATAAGACAAGGGATAGCGCTTGATTTGCTTTTTAGCAAATACTCCATAGTTATTCCTCCTCTATTTTCAAATTTTTCCCGTTTTTAAGGAATTCAATCCTGAATTGCTGAAAACGACTTTATATTTTGAATATTCGTGATATAATGGCAAATTAAATAGAGGTATAGAAAGGAATTTTGCCATGAATCCGTTAGCTCTCAGAAATCAATCGTCAATTGTCCATGTGGAATCGATTCTAAAAGCTCATCATCTTCTTAAAGAAGTGGTAATTCATACCCCGCTGCAGCTGAATCGTCAGCTTTCTGAGCAATATCAGTGCAATGTTTACCTTAAGAGGGAAGATTTGCAGCTTGTCCGGTCGTTCAAAATAAGAGGGGCTTTTAACAAAATGAAATCACTGAGCAGCAAAGAACTTGAAAATGGAATTGTATGTGCCAGTGCCGGAAATCATGCGCAGGGTGTAGCTTATTCCTGCAAGGCGCTTGGGGTTCAAGGGAAAATTTTCATGCCAAGCACCACCCCGAGGCAAAAAGTGAACCAGGTGGAGAAATTCGCAAATGGTAATGCTGAGATTATTTTGTGCGGAGATACATTTGATGATTCCTATCATGAAGCAGTTAAATGCTGTGAGGAAGAGGGCAGGGCATTCATACATCCGTTTGATGATGAAGAAGTAATTGCAGGTCAGGGTACAGTGGCAGTTGAAATTTTGAATGATACGGATGTGCCTATTGATTTTGTTTTTGCAAGTGTCGGGGGAGGCGGGCTGATTTCAGGTTTAGGTACATATTTTCAGGCGGTTTCCCCGAATACGAAGATTATGGCGGTCGAACCGGAAGCTGCTGCATCGTTTACTTCAGCGAAGTCTTCCGGGGAGGTGGTCACGCTGCCTAAAATCAGCAAATTTGTGGATGGAGCTGCCGTTCAGCGCATGGGAGAGAAGACATTTGCCATCGCCAATGGCTTCTGTCACGAAACCGTGCTCGTGCCTGATGGCAAGGTGTGCACGTCCATTCTGGAATTGTATAATGATAATGCGATTGTAGCAGAGCCTGCAGGTGCATTGCCGATTGCCGCGCTTGATTTTTGCCGTGATGAAATTAAAGGGAAAAATGTGGTATGTATTGTAAGCGGCGGGAACAATGATATTGGAAGGATGCAGGAAATCAAAGAAAGATCCATGATTTATGAAGGACTGCAGCACTATTTCATCGTTAATTTTCCTCAGCGGGCAGGGGCTCTGAGAGAGTTTTTGCACGATGTACTCGGTCCGGCAGATGATATTAACCGGTTTGAATATACAAAGAAAAACAATAAAGAAAACGGTCCTGCGCTTGTGGGAATTGAATTAAAGGATAAAAAGGACTACGCAACGCTGATTGCCAGAATGGATTCAAAGGGATTTCATTACACAGAAGTGAATAAGGATGAACAGCTCTTTAACTTACTAATTTAGCCGGAGGCACCGGATATGTGCGGAAGATTTACACAAACGTTCGATGAGAATGTCTTTGATTATTTTCCTGTCTTTAACAGTGGAGATCTAACCGTTGAAAAAACGTTCAATGCAGCTCCCACTCAAAAGCTTTTAGCTATTGCCGGATCAGATGGGAAGTATAAAGCTGGTTATTTGAAGTGGGGTCTTGTACCCTCCTGGACGTCAGCGCTTAAAGGGTCAGGAATTATTAATGCGAGAGCGGAAACCGTTACTGAAAAGCCCAGTTTTAAGCACCTAATTGACAGAAAACGATGTTTGATTCTGGCAGACAGTTTTTATGAATGGCAAAACTCTGAGACTGGAAAAATCCCGTACCGTTTTTTGCTTCGTTCCGAGGAACCGTTTGCTTTCGCAGGCTTATGGGACAGGTGGCGTAAAGATGGGAAGGACCTTGTTACATGCACCATCATTACAACGAAAGCCAATGGACTTGTTCATGAGGTGCATGATCGAATGCCGGTTATTTTTAAGCACTGCACAGCTTCCGCTTGGCTGGATATGAATAAGGAGAAGGCGGTTGAAAAACTGCTTCCTATTCCTGAAAAAGAAATGAAAGCTTATCAGGTTTCATCGAAAATTAACTCACCTGCTATAAACGAAGCGTCCTGTACTTTTCCGGTGTGAAAATTTTTAAAGCTGTGAGCATAATTTGACAGACTTCGATAGGATTATGGAGTATAATAAAGCAAACGGGTGAAAAAGAGGATTGATATTTTTGCTATTCAAAAGCCTAGAGTTCAAACGGTTGGATGGACAGAAGGTAAAGGTTATTGAGATACCGGTAATGGGAAAAGACCACAGTTATGCTTTTTTGATTCAGGCAAGACTGCAGGCTTATTTAACAAGGATTAATGCAGAGCCTGAACCGAAAAGCGTCTATTCTTTCCGCGACTATCTCAAGAAGATTTTAAAATGGCCGGATTATGAAGCAATCTTTCAATCTGAAGTATTACAGAATAATGCCTAGGGAGATCTTAACAGATCTCTCTTTTCTTTATGAATGCCTGTTTTCTAAAATATTGTGGTTTTTAAATAATGGCTCTGTTAAACTTGGCTGTTGATTTCCGTTGCAGGCGCTCGCTTTCCGCGGGGCGGGCGGTGAGCCTCCTCGCCGCTTTGCGCCTGCGGGGTCTCACCTGTCCCGCTGCTCTCAGCTCGGAGTCTCGCGCCTTCCACTCCAATCAACAGGTGTTAAGACTCTTGCTAATCCCTCTTTCAGGAGCAACTCCACCACGCTTACGAGGCTCCCGGTGAGTGATATGCTTACTTCTTTTCATACTTTCTAGAAGATAAGTATCATCACTTTCAATGACACCTTGAAGAACACTCTCCCCGATTGAGCGAACAACGTTTAACACTTTATGCCTCCAGTAGAAAGCAGTAGAAATATGAATATCAGGGTGTTTTACGATTTTGGGAAGGGTATATCCTTCCACCATCAATTCCATAAAATTGAGCCACAGATGAGGTTTATGTGTGCCGCCGATTGGAGTATTTGTCATATCGTTGAATGTTTTGCTGCAATCCTTTCATTGAAAACGTTGGCGACCACGGTACTTTCCGTGTCGGACTACCGCAATTGAACCGCAGTGAACGCACCCCACTCCTTCACTGAAACGGGTTTCTCGAATGCTGGAAATTAGTTTAGCAATATCAGAACTGTGGCAGTTTTATCTCGCTCTATTCCTCGTATAAACTTTTCCTTTTCATCATCAGGTAAAACAAAGTAAGTTTGATACACATCTTCCCACATTTGAAACCCTCCCGTACACTTGTTCTTACAGCTATTATAAGGGAACTGGAAGATATCCAAAATATTTACGAAAAGAGCCTTATGAATACTCATTGACTAAAAACGATGCAGGCTGGCTGGACCGAGAACGCAGCAGCAGCGGGGCAGATGATGCCCCCGGCAACTGTGCGCCGGGAAAATTCTGTGCACGCACCGGAAACGCGAGCAGCATCCAGGTGATCCAAATTATGGAATCATAGTTTGTGAAAACAGTTTTCTGAAAAAGATAAATCTTTTAGTTAAGGAATTTTTATGACTATAATAATCAATAAACCCTTAATTTTTACTCTTTTTTATTGAAACCATTTGCACAATCTGTATAATACTTCTTAATGAGAGAGATAGGGAAGTGACAAGATGAAAAAAATTGTGATTGTAACCGATTCAACAACAGATCTTGATCAAAGTATGATTGAAAAATACAAAATTGAAGTAATTCCGTTAACGATACATATAGATGGAGAGACGTACACCGATCGAGTAGATATTACACCTGAAGATTTTATGAAAAAAATGGCGGGTGCAAACGAATTGCCGAAAAGTTCCCAGCCTGCCATCGGGAAGTTTGTTGAAACTTACACCGAGCTTCATAAAACGGCTGATCAAATTATCTCGATTCACTTGACTTCAGGGATGAGCGGAACATTCCAGACTGCAGAAAGCGCTGCTGCGATGGCTGGCGGTGATATTACGGTTATCGATTCTCAGTTTATATCAAAAGCGCTTGGATTCCAGGTATTAGAAGCGGCTAAAATGGCTGAAAGCGGGTCCTCTAAAGAAGAAATAATAGAACGGATTTCCTCTATTAAGGAGGCTACGAAACTATTTGTTACGGTTGATACTCTTGATAATCTGGTAAAGGGCGGCAGAATCGGAAGGGGAAAGGCCATGATCGGTTCCCTGCTGAATATCAAGCCAATCGCCAGTCTGCAGGACGGTGTTTATACACCGGTTGCAAAAGTAAGAAGCCATTCTCAGATCGTCAAATACCTTGCTAAGCAATTTGGGGAAGATTTGAAGGGGAAAACGGCAAAGGCAATCGGAATCGCGCACGCAGACGCCTTTGAGCTCGCTCATAACCTGAAGGAAGCACTGCTTCAAATCCGTCCGGATCTGCCAATTGATATTTCGTTTACGACTCCTGTCGTGTCTACTCATACCGGACCGGGTGCTATCGGATTTATGTACTTTACGGAGTAGGAACCGGCGATCCCAAAAGAAAATACAGGAAGTGGTTTCTTTGAAAAAGACAGGTTTAATATGGCTCGCTGCGGCTTTTATTTTGCTATCTGGATGCGTCTCTGCCGCATCCGGTTTTAAAACCATTTCATCTGTAGAAAATTTTCAGTATAAGAATCAAGAAGGAGAGAGGTTCGGCCTTGCCGAGCTTAAGGGCAAGGTTTGGATTGCGAGCTTTATTTTTACTAGCTGTACAACGGTTTGTCCTCCAATGACGGCGCATATGAAGAAGCTGCAAAGTATGGGAGCCGAGCAGAACCTCCCATTTGAGATCGTTTCATTCAGTGTAGATCCAAAGGTTGATACACCTGAAAAATTAAAAACGTTTGGCAGCCAATTTGGCAGCTCATTTGAAAATTGGCATTTTCTAACGGGGTACTCACAGAAGCAAATTGAGGAATTTTCCCTTAACAGCTTCAAGTCTTTAGTGAAAAAACCGGAAAATGAGGATCAGGTTATCCACGGAACTTCCTTTTATTTAATAAATAAAGAGGGAGACGTCGTTAAATCATACAGCGGGGTAGAAAATCCTCCATACGATGAGATCATGCAAGATATAAAGAGGCTGCAGCAGCAATAATCCTGCATGTCTCTTTTTTTATACGGTTATTGATTAAAAACTGTCAGAAGTCTGATTCCAGCGGAAGGTGCCAGTAGCAATCGGAACAGACAGACTGGACAGAAAGCGACCGCCGTGTGGAAAGCGAGCATCATGAAGCAAAAATCAGCCATGCACAATCCTTTTTTTTCATCAAAGTTTCAAAGATATAGGCAAAACCATTGAACAGGAAGCGGATAAATCGGTATGCTAATAGCATAGAGATGATGGAAATGACTAAATTATTGCAAAGGAGGGACCAAAAAAAGATGAAAAAAATAATGATTTTGCTGACGTCGGCTCTGGTCCTTCTGGCTGGATGCGATCAGTTCACCTTTAAATCACAAGAACCTGCTCCCAAAAAAGCAGAGGTAAAGAAAACGGAAAAGCCTTTAGATGAAGTGAAAAAAGCGGATTTAACGATAACAGGAATTGGTGATTCGTTGACCGCAGGTGTTGGTGATGATACGAAAAATGGCGGATACGTGGGAATCGTTAAAAATAAGTTATCCGGCCTGGAATCGACAAACAGCATAGCGGTTAACAATTATGCGGTGCATGGTAACCAGACAACGGACTTAATAAAAAAATTGGATAAAAAAGAAGTGCAGAATGCGCTGAAACAGTCGGATATCATATTATTGACCATTGGCGGAAATGACATCATGAAGGTCGTAAAGGAGAATGTTTTTAACTTGACTCTTCAGCCCTTTGAAAGAGAGCAGACTGGATATGAACAGCGTTTAGCAGCCATTTTGCTAACGATAAGGCAATATAATCCCGATGCAAAAATCGTCTACTCAGGGTTATATAATCCCTTTAAGTTTGTACTGCCGCAGCTATCTGAAATTGACCTTGTAGTCGCTAAATGGAATGAGGCAGCCAAAAAATTGATCGAGGCTGACGGAAATGCAGAATTTGTTCCAGTGGCAGACCTTTATCAAGAAAAAGATGACGGACTTCTTTATAAAGATGCGTTTCATCCAAACACTCAAGGGTATTCATTAATCGGAGAAAGAGTTTTTGAAGCGATTATGAGGAAAGATGGATCGAGATAGGAGGACGCAGATGAAGAAATGGAAATGGGCGTTTATTATTTTGCTTGCAATTAATGCAGCGGCGGTCGCTATTGCCGCTTTCTTGCTTTTTGCACCGGCTGATAATAATGCTCCAACTCAAAATGATATTAAAGAGGGAAAAGCTGTGGCACTGAATGTTGGTGCCAAAAAAGATGCGCTTAACCAGCTCATCGATCATTATTTGAAGGAAGAGGCAAATGCCGATCAGTATAATTACAAAGTATATTTAGATGACAAGGTCTATTTTACAGGGGCAATTAAGGCGTTCGGCAAGGACATTGATGCGAAAATTACATTTGCTCCCGTCGTTAAGAAGGATGGAAATATGAGATTAATTGTAGAGGACCTTTCAATCGGACAACTGGATATTCCGGTATCATTTGTATTGAATTATATCAGTACATCCTATACCCTTCCCGAATTTGTCCATATTGATGAAAGAAATCATTCCATAGATGTGGATCTTACGGAGATTGAGCTGAGCAACAATTACCGTGCAAAGGCGGAAAAATTTGATTTGAAAAATGATGAAATCCGTTTTGATTTGTTTGTCCCGCTGGATTAAAACTTCAGAGTGCGCAAAGGGTTGACGAAATAGGCCATTTGCCTGATAATATGAACCTAAGAATGTAAATATTTTATGACAGCATTTACGAGAACTTAACAATAGAGAGATAAAAAGCAGGGACTGGCTCCCTCTGCAGTCATAAAAGGATGGAGGATATGCATGGATCAGAGAAAATACATATTAGGCAGCGTTATTTTCCTTTTGGTCGGCCTATACTTTGCAGGAATTGCGGGAATTCAATTTATGGATGAAAAAGTAGAAGAGAACATGGACATCGTGTTTACGAATATTGCATACAGTGCATTGTTTTTCTGCATTACTGTTTATATGCTTCATTTAAAAGACGAAAAATTAAAACGTACAGACGAAAAATGAGAAGGCGGACTGCCTTCTCATTTTTTTATATTCAGATAAGAAGCATTATGCGGCAAGCAAGAAAAGGATAATAAGAGATATACTCAATTTCTTTGTAAAACGCATGTCAGCTCCCCCTTTGATTGTAAAATATGAAATGATTTCTCTTACAATCATAATAGTAAAATTCAGAGAGGAATTGGATGTTTTAACCGTTTTATAAAATAAACTTTACAAAATTCATAATCTATTTACAATCCGATCCTGTTAGCCGATCACCATCATTGCCTCCAGCGGAGGATTTCCGTTCGCAAGCCCAAGAGCAAAAATGGTGTAGGCGGTATCGGATTTAAATTGAACTTTAGGAACGTTAAGGGCAACGGTATCCGTTCCTGCTATTCTTACTTCAAGGTCAATCTTGCCGGCAGGCACTGATTTGTATGGGGTAGCTTTAGTAAAAGAGACATTCGCAAAAAGCACCTCTCCGTTTTTAACCGCCGCGTCCACTGACGGGGCATCGGGAGATAAGTGAACGAATTTTACCTTCGTTTCACCTGCCGAAACGAAAGGGCGGTCTACAATGGGAATCAGTTTTAGTTTTGAAAGCATGCCGCTTGCTGCCAGCGTATACGTAATTCCCGGCATCAGAAGGAAATTTTCAGATAGCACAGGTGTCGTTTGATTGCCTGCCGGAAATATATCAAACCTGTACTGTCCCCCCGGAATTTGCATATAATCGCTAATCTGTTTAAAGGATACATTTGAGAGCACTAACCGTCTGTTCACATAAACATCAACAGCTGGAGCATCAGGTGAGGCGTGAAGAACTCTGATCATGGTCATGCCAGGAGCGATAGCAGCAGTTCCCTGAGGCTGGCCAGAGCCTGTTCGGGTTTGCATGGCAGCCTGCAGAGCCTGGATGTGCTTTTGATAATACATAATATGTGCTTGAGGATTCCGGTATTTATAGTAGGAGGCATACAAGTCATAGACCATTGCCTGCCAGAGGCTGTTCTGATCATTCGCCATTTTGAAACACTCCATTCTGTAAGTTTTCATCAGCCGGTTTAGCGGGAATCAGGATAGATTGTACTATACGTAATATTATTATGTTAACTGAAGGGTGTAATTGTTCTCTATTCACCTATATGATGTTTGAACGGATAGTATTAAGGAAAAAAATAGGTACGAAGAGGAGGATGATTATGAACCAGTATGAATTAACGAAAAATGATCGGACAATTACATATATTGACGAAGGAGTAGGGGATCCTGTTATTCTCATTCACGGATTTTGCGGGAGTGCGGAATATTGGAAATACGTGATTCCTGAAATGGCTGAAAAGCATAGGGTGCTCGCGGTGAATTTAAGAGGGCACGGCGGATCGAGCACAGTGAAAGAAAGCTATGGAGTAGAGGAAATGGCGGAAGATATCAAGCTTGTTATGGATGATTTGAAGATTCAAAGTGCTTCGATTTTCGGACATTCACTCGGAGGATATGTCGCCCTGGCTTTTGCTGAAAAGTACCCGGACAGTCTTAACTCTTTTGGTCTGGTTCATTCCACGGGATTCCCGGACAGCGAAGACGCAAAACTAGGCAGGGAAGCGGGTATGGAAAAAATCGAGAAAGAGGGAATAAAATCTTTTATCGATAATTTGGTTCCAAAATTGTTTGCAGAACAAAACAGGAGTGGGGACGAAGCGGATTTCGCCAAACAAATCGGTTATCATACGCCTACTACAGGTGCGATTGCTGCCCTTGAAGCCATGAAGAACAGACCGGACAGAAGAAGCATTCTTGAAACGTCGGATGTTCCTGTACTTCTGCTTGCAGGAGAAAAGGATGAGGTCGTAGCACCGGAAAAAACCTTTACAGCTAAAGGGCCTCATATTTACCAGTCTGTCCTGAACGGAGCCGGCCATATGGGGATGCTTGAGGAGTCTGATGCTTTTAACAATGTATTAAAAGATTTTCTTGAGAATTTTGTTCATCCAAAACCGAAGGAATAAATGAAAAAGACTGCCGAATGGCAGTCTTTTTCATTGCAGTTTTGCAGGATGGCTTTCTGCAAATTTGACAAAGGATTGTTCATCCTCAATCAATCCGCATGATCCGCACTGGACCCGCTTGGACGTTCCTTTATAGGGAAGATGAAAGGGATCCAGAGAGGACGAATCATATTGTTCCATAATTTCACCTGATTGAGGATTCAATTTAACAGCTTGAGGACTCTGTTCTAAAAGGTGATACCTTGAGCGATTTGTTTTGCAATTTGGACAAAGATACGGAGCAATCATGAAAACACCTCCATGCTTGAATACCATTAGCATATCTCAAGTAGAGAATATTATTCGAAAAAACCCTGCAGCTCACTTGTGCAAATGTCGTTTTACGATTCTTTTACAGCAAGATTCTGATCTTCCTTGTCTTTTTCGGTGCTCTCATCCTTGTTGCTTGTTCTAAGCGGAATTTGTTTAAGGAAGAAGGTTAATGCAAAACCAATCAAAATGACACCTGAACAAATGAGAAATACATTGCTAAGTCCTGCTTCCAGAGTATTTCTAACTCCGTCAATTATTTTGCTGATGGCATCTTGATATTGCGGAGGGACAGATTCTTGAATTTTCTCTAATTTTGCATGATCCATGAGTGCTTGCGGATTCATGAGACCCTCCAGTTTGCCCGAAGGAAGGTCTGTCGGCACATCAGGCTTTGCAGCGTGATGCATACTATTGTTCAGGACAAGGCCCATAATCGCAACTCCCACAGTCCCTCCCGTTTGGCGGAACAGCTGGGAGGAGGCAGTAGCCACCCCGAGATATTGGTGTCCAACTGCATTTTGAACAGTCAAAGTGAAGATCGGGAAGCTCATCCCCAGGCCTGCCCCAACAATCATATTATTGATGACCGCTACGGCAATCCATGTGTTTTCATCCATCAATGACAATGAAAACATTCCAGCTGCCATAATTGCCAGTCCAATTAAAGCATATATTTTATATTTTCCTGTTTTCGTAATAAGAGAACCGGTGATGCTGCTTGCAGCGACCATAGATAACGTCATTGGCATCATGATGAGACCTGAAACAGCAGCCGATACGCCCATAACTCCCTGAATGAAGAAAGGAACATACATGACGGCTCCGAACATTCCGACACCTAAAATGAAGCCGGCAATGTTAGATAATGTGAAGATTCTATTGCGGAAAAGTTCTAATGGGAGAACCGGGCTTTTCGCACGCTTTTCAGCATAAACGAAAAGAATAAGAGATAAGACGGTTAAAGCAAAAAGACCAATGATTTGCAGGGAAGTCCAATCGTACGTAGTTCCTGCCCATGTGAAGGCCAGAAGCAGCGGAACGATAACCGAAGTGACCAAAATTGATCCTAAGTAATCAATGGATTCTGCCTGCTTTCTAGGTGTACTTGGGAATAGGGCCATGATGCAAATAAATGCGAGAATTCCAAAAGGGAGAAATACCCAGAAAACCCACTGCCAATTGGCATTATCAACGATCCAGCCTCCAAAGGTTGGACCGAACACACTTGCCAATCCAAAAACAGAGCTCAGGATTCCCTGCCAGCGTCCCCGTTCTCTTGGTGAAAAAAGGTCACCGACGGCTGTAAAGGAAGTAGACATAATCATGCCTCCCCCGAAGCCCTGGATTCCCCTGAAGATGATAAGCTGAATCATTGATTGAGAAAATCCTGCCATTAATGAGCCGGCCATAAATACGCCAATTCCAATTAAGATAAAAGGTTTCCGTCCATAAATATCAGACAGTTTTCCAACTAGGACAGACGTTATACTGGAAGTCAGCATGAAAATTGTGAAGACCCAGCTGTAATATTCAAAGCCTCCCAGTTCCGCCACAATTTTAGGCAGTGCTGTACCGACAATCGTCTGGTTTAATGCGGCAAAAAGCATAGCGGCCATGATCGCAATCATAATCGTCACTTTTTTGCGGTGATCTAAATGTTCCATTCTGTTTTGTTCCTCCTGTATTAGAGCTTAGCTATCAAGTTTTAATCCAAATCTGTATCTAATTTTTTAAATAAATGCACAAGCGTTTGAAGCTCTTCCTGATTTAGGCTTTCGAACCGTTCAAAAAGATATTCAGTTTTCTTTTTTTCCAGCTCCATTAATTTCTTTGTACCTGCATCAGTTATGCCAATGTTGATGATTCTGCGGTCGGATTCCGCTCGGGACCGTTCGATTAATCCTTTGCCGACGAGTGAATCCGCCATAGATGTAATATGGCTTGCTGATACATCCAGCTTTTTGGATAAATCGGATGCTTTTAACGTTCCTTCGCAGTGAAGTGCTTTTAGAATAAAGAATTCATTCCTTGATATTTCCTTTTCCAATATGCTGTTAACACCCTGGCGGAGCTGGCGGAATACGCTCCGCAGCAGGCCTTCCATTTCATATAGAAGCTCTTCCTTATGGTTCAAACCCTTTCCCTGCTTTCTGAAAAATACTTAAGTAACTGAACTATTAATTAGATTAAGTACTTTCCTTCTTTTTGTCAAGAATAACAATCTGGGATTTTTTAGAAGACAGTCCTTGTGTAAAGCAAGTTTCTTTTCCTGCGGATAGCAGGTGGTATAATAGAAATATGAATCTAAAGCGAGGTGTCTGATAATGAAACAAACAGAATTGGCAACATTTGCCGGAGGGTGCTTCTGGTGCATGGTCCAGCCTTTTGATGAGATGCCTGGAATTGAAAGGGTAGTCTCAGGCTATACGGGTGGCACGATGGAGAATCCTACCTATGAACAAGTATGCTCCAATCAGACCGGTCATTATGAGGCGGTTCAAATAACATTTCAGCCGGACGTTTTCCCTTACGAGAAACTCCTTGAACTTTTTTGGCAGCAAATCGATCCTACAGATGCAGGCGGACAGTTTTTTGACCGCGGAGAGTCTTATAAAACCGCTATATTTTATCACAGCGAGCAGCAGGAACGGCTTGCAGAAGAGTCGAAATCAAAACTCGCAGCCAGCGGAAAATTCAGCAGGCCGATTGCAACGGAAATAAAACCGGCTTCCCCATTTTACCCTGCTGAAGAATACCATCAGGATTACTATAAAAAAAATTCAGCGCACTACAACCGGTACAAAACAGGATCTGGCCGTGCAAAGTTTATTGAAGATCATTGGAAAAATGATGAAAAAGCAGAAATTATTAAGACGCTGACTCCAATGCAATACGAAGTCACGCAAAATAACGGAACAGAGCCCCCTTTCCGCAATGAGTTCTGGGACAATAAAGAAGAGGGTATATATGTGGATATCGTTTCCGGAAAACCTCTTTTCAGTTCGACAGAGCAATACGATGCCGGGTGCGGCTGGCCGAGCTTTACGAAGCCGATTGATGAAGAAGAGGTCGATGAAAAAATGGATTTTACTCACGGTATGGTGCGGACAGAGGTGCGCAGCAAATCCGCAGATTCTCATTTGGGCCATGTATTTAATGATGGACCGGGACCAAATGGACTCAGGTACTGCATTAATTCTGCAGCATTGAAGTTCATACCAAAGAGTGAATTAGCTGAAAAAGGGTACGAGCGTTACAGCGTTTTATTTGACTAATGAAACAAGGCTGCCTGATTTACAGGCAGCCTTGTTTTTTTATTTATTGACTGCGGACGAATATTACCAGCTTTATTACTCTTAAGGAGAAAATAGAAAAACCACCTTCAATAAATTGGAGTTTTTTTACAAAGATTAAAAGCCGGTGTAAACACTTTTATCTGAAAATGATTCCTGATTTATTAGAACTGCCTATGCAGATCAGCTGGAAAGAGCATATCTTAGGGGGAATGCATGAGGACAAGGGCAAACAATCGGCTTAAAATCAAGTTTGGAGGGAATTAGGAATTGTATTTTGATGTTATATTTATGGAACAAAGAAAGGGAGATGCTGCCCTCAAGTACGTTCCGGTTTGTGAAGTGCAGCCACTAAAATGGACTGAAGATAATGAGTAAAAGAATATTGATTACAAGAGCAAATGATTTTACAGGAAGGCATGCTTGCCAGCACTTTATTGAAAAAGGATACGAAGTAATCGGAACAGCAAGTTGGCCATCTGAAAATAACAGAGATTTTAAAGATTTCAACATGAGGCTTTGTGATTTAACAGATGAGAATGCCGTGACAGAATTAATAAACCAAACTAAACCAGACTGCCTTCTTCATTTAGAAGGGATAGGGTATGCAGGAGAAAAAGGGACATATACCATTAGTAATTTAAAAGCAAATATGCTTTCCACCATTCTTTTACTTGATGCTCTTTCAAGAAAAAATCCGGACTCAAAGACCCTCATTACCGTGTCTGCTTTGCAAGCAGAACGGCTGCATTTGGAGTTGATTCCCCATCACCTAAGTAAACCACTTCAAACGCTCTGCTCACTAGCATGGGGCAAGTTATATGGGCTTGATGCGGTAATTGCTAAACCCTCTAATTTAATAGGACCCGGATATTCAGAAGGAGAATGTGCTGCATTTGCAAAAGCGATTATGAACATGCAAAAAAACGGAACCGATAGGAAGCTTACAATTGACAATCCTATTGCTGAAAAAGATTTCTTAGATGTAAGGGATGCAATGGCGGGCTATGAAATTCTGCTGAACTTCAGTTTGTCCGGAGAAACATACGACGTTTGTTCCGGTAAAAACCGATCAATCCAGGACGTGGCAGAGGGATATAAAATGATTACCCCTTTTCCTTTTGAAATTGAAGCAAAGGAAGGCCTGCCGGCAGAAGCAAATTCAATGGGCAATCCCGCACGTTTATTAGATATTGGGTGGAAACCCCGCTATTCATTTGAGGATTCTTTGTCAGATACATTGGACTTTTACTTGCAAACTTAGGGGTCATAATTTTGAATTATATGGTGAATTGTCTTTTTTGTAATTAAGTACAAATGGATTCTGGAGAAAGACTGCTATTAGTCAGAACATAGCGGATTTCTTTAGAGGTTAAATAATAATCAAACAGCCGTACCTTAGACGAAGGATAGTAAAGATACTTTTGATGAATTCTTCCAGATAATGGGGATGCCATCGAGGAAGTGTATAGTGAAAATTTGTTAAATGATGTTGCGCTAAGCCTAAAAAGTGATGCTAATACAGAAACGGATTCGGAAACGAAAAAAAAAATAGGCATTCGCACAAACGAAACAACCTGGGTTCTGCATAGGCTATCATTGACTCACAACAAATGGAGGGATTGCATTATGTATTGCTACCCAGGATATGGTCATGGACACGGCGGTTATGGAAGCAGCTTCGTACTCATCGTTGTATTGTTTATCTTGCTGATTATCGTAGGAGCTGCCTATATCGGCTATTGATTTGTAAAAAGGGGCCTAACGCCTCTTTTTTTATTACATAAGCAAAACACGAACGTTTTATAAAAAATACACCCTATAGTTCGTTTTATTTGTTGACGGAAGCGGTTTGCTTTGGTATATTTACCAAGGATGTTTGAAAAACAAAAACGGAGGGATTTTCCTTGAACCGTATGTATGACGTAATTATCGTAGGAGCCGGGCCGGCCGGCATCTTTGCTTCTTATGAACTTTCCAGCCTGATGCCGGACTTCAAAATCCTGCTGATTGATAAAGGACACGATATTTATCGGAGAAATTGTCCGATTCTTCAGAAAAAAATTGAGAAATGTCCTCCGCCTGCGGGGAAAAAGGACTTCTCTGGATGTCTCCCAGCTTGTTCAATTACAAATGGTTTTGGAGGAGCGGGAGCTTATTCAGATGGGAAATTTAACATAACAAGTGAATTCGGGGGCTGGATGACGGATTACCTTCCTGAAAGTACAGTTATTGATCTGATTAAATACGTTGACCAAATTAATTTAAACCACGGTGCGACTGATACGATAACTGATCCTCTGACAGATAAAGTGAAAGATATCGAGCGAAGAGGGTATGCAGCAGGGTTAAAACTGCTTAGAGCTCAAGTCCGCCATCTTGGAACAGAACAAAACCTGGAAATATTGAAAAGTATTTATGAACATCTTTCCACGAAAATTGAGATGCAGTTCAAAGCAGAAGTAGAAGATCTGATTACGGTCAAGGCTGACGGAAGCCATCAGGTAAAAGGGATTATACTGAAAAATGGTGAAAAAGTTTTGGCAGATAAAGTAATAGTGACCCCTGGAAGAGATGGGTCAACATGGCTTGGAAGCATCATGAAAAAGCGTCGTCTATCTATGATCAGCAATCAAGTAGATATAGGGGTACGTGTTGAAACGTCCAATGTGGTCATGCAGGAAATTAATGAGCATTTGTATGAAGGAAAATTCATCTTCAACACCTCTGTAGGAACGAGAGTCCGAACGTTTTGCAGTAATCCTTCCGGTCACGTGGTCGTTGAAAATCACTCCGGTACGATGCTTGCAAATGGACACGCCTACAAAGACCCGAAGCTTGGAAGCGGCAATACAAATTTTGCCCTGCTCGTATCCCATAAATTTTCTGAGCCGTTTGATCAGCCGAATGAATATGCCCATGAAGTTTCAAGACTTGCGAACAGCCTGTCAAGCGGCGGGTTGATTGTACAGAAATATGGAGATATTTTAAAAGGGCGGCGGTCAACGGCAAACCGGATTAAAGAAGGATTTTTAGAACCAACCCTAAAAGAAGCAGTACCTGGCGATCTAGGTCTCGCTTTGCCTTATAACACAATGAAGAGTCTGATTGAAATGACAGAAGCTCTTGATAAAGTAACACCTGGTCTTGCTTCTGAACACACCCTTTTCTATGGAATAGAAGCCAAATTTTACTCTGCCAGGCCAAAACTGAATGACAGATTTGAAACTGAAATCGGCGGTCTTTATGTAGGCGGCGACGGAGCGGGGATTACAAGAGGACTTGCACAGGCAGGGGCTTGCGGGGTATGGATTGCCCGGGATATAGCGAATAAAAAAGAAACAATTAAAAAAGAAGAAATATTTGCTTAATCGGAAGCGGGAAAAACCCGCTTCTTTTTCTAGTTTAGGCTGATTCGGGGCGGAAGCCGAGCATAGTGTAGCGGAAAACATTGCAAAGTTAGCGAATACAGCCATCGTTTATATGTTAAAGCTGCTTAAAGTTTAATAAAATTATGTTTACATATAGAAGTTTCCATTTTTACGATGGAAGGAAGATGAGTTGGGGATTTCATTGAATTGGATTGGAGGAGCAAAAAATTGTACACGAATGAAGAATTGACCAAAGAAGAAGCTATTCAGCTATTTCAGTTGGATAATGATCATTCGGGAACTGCTGCAAGGAGTCTTTCGCATCCGAAAATACTGAATAGGACTTAGACTCGCCGGATCCTCATCCAGCGGGTCTTTTTTGTGGTAAATGATTGAGTCCTGATTGTAATCCAGAGCATTTGAATGAGAAGCCGTGTGAAAAATAACGTTTTCTTGTCTAAACCGGGCAAAACTCTAATTTCCAGCATCAAATTCCTTGATAAAATCCGCCTAGCATTCTGATATAAACGGCTGAATTCACACATACAATGTATAAATAGAAGGTTTGGCGATCGGGAGGGATGAAGGGTGAAGAGAAGCTACCTGATTAAGCCTCTTTTAGATGAACAGCTGCCGGAAATTGCATTTGGGAGGGGCATTTTTTTATATGGTGCGGATGGCAAGGACTATCTGGATGGATCTTCAGGTGCGATTACGTGCAGCATTGGTCATGGGATAAAAGAGATTACAGATGCAATGAATGAACAGGCGAAGAAGGTTTCGTTTGTATACCGTTCCCATTTTACAAGCAAGGCCGCCGAGGGACTGGCGGATAAGCTTGCAGAGCTGCTGCCGGGGGATTTAAATTGGAGTTTTTTCGTAAACAGCGGGTCTGAGGCAGCGGAAACGGCAATGAAGATGGCGATACAGTATTGGCAGGAAAAGGGGAGGCCGTCTAAAACGGCTGTTTTATCACGCTGGCGGAGCTATCACGGCATTACGATGGGAGCCCTGTCACTTTCCGGATACCCTGAACGCCGGGTGAGATTTACGGACCATCTTGCTTCAAATCCGGATGTTTCTGCACCCTACTGTTTCCGCTGTCCATTTCAGCAATCCTATCCTTCTTGCAATCTCATGTGTGCGGACGATCTGGAGCGTTCAATTAAGAGAATGGGAGAGGAAAATATTGCCGCGTTTATCGCAGAACCAATCGTTGGTGCGGCTGGAGCCTGCTTAACTCCGCCTCCTGGCTATTATGAACGGATCCGGGACATTTGCGACCGGTATGATGTCCTGTTTATTGCAGATGAAGTTATGACGGGGATGGGAAGAACCGGGAAGGTCCTGGCTATTGAGCACTGGGATTGTCTGCCGGATATCGTAGTGCTTGGCAAAGGGCTGGGTGCCGGCTACAGTCCGATTGCGGCGGCGGTTGCCTCCGATAAAGTCATGAAGCCTATTCAGGAAGGGAGCCGTGTAATCATGAGCGGCCATACGTATAGCGGAAATCCTCAGTCAGCGGCAGCCGCCTTAGCCGTTCTGAAATATATGGATAAGCATAGCCTTGCTGAACAGGCAGCAAGGCAGGGCCAGCAGCTGCGGGAGCAGCTGAATGGCATGCAGCAATCCTTCCCTTTTATAGGAGAGGTGAGGGGAATCGGGCTTTTGATCGGGATTGAATTATTGAACAATCATGATGACATGGCTCCTTTTCCTAAGCAGCTGAAAGCGGGGGCCAAATTGGTTGAGCTTGCATTCAGGAATCGCCTGATTCTGTATCCAGCGAGTGCAGGAGAAGAGGGCGGGGACGGAGATGCTGTAATTATTGCTCCGCCGCTCACCATTACAAGTCAGGAAACGGCAGATTTGCTTAAGCGCTTCAGAAGAGCGTGCAATCATTTTGTTCAATGGCAAAAGGAGGCGTAAGGGATGGAGGAATACAGTAAGATCAGCCAGGCAGAGGAAGCGATAAAAACAGTGAAAGACGGAACCTCTCTCATGATTGGCGGGTTTGGAGGAGTAGGTTCGCCTCCCCTCCTTATTGAAGCCATTTTAGAAAAAGGGGTCCGGGATCTCCATATTATTTGCAATGATGCCGGATTTCCCGATATCGGTGCAGGCAGGTTGATTACCGCAGGCAGAGCAAGGAAGCTTACAGCCTCCCATATTGGATCGAACCCCATTGCCGGAAAGCTTATGACCGAGGGGAAGCTGGAGGTTGAATTTTCGCCGCAGGGAACACTTGCCGAAAGAATCCGCGCAGGGGGTACAGGCCTTGGAGGCATCTTAACGGATATTGGTTTAGAGAATGATTACGTGCGAAATGGAAAGCAGCTGATTGAGTCAGGAGGGAAATCGTATCTCCTGGAAACGGCCATTCGAGCCGATACAGCCATCCTGCATTGCGGCAAAGCGGATACTTGGGGTAATCTCAGCTACTGCAAAAGCGCACGGAATATGAATCCGCTTATGGCGATGGCGGCTGACTTTACGGCTGCTGAAGCGGAGGAACTGGTAAAGGCCGGGGATATGAATGGGGATGAGGTCATAACGCCTGGTGTGTTTATACAGACGGTTGTGCAAAGCAAGGGAGTGAATTGGAAATGGGTATGGGAAGAGAAACAAAGCTGAGCATTGCCAGGAGAGCCGCACAAGAGGTGGAAAAAGGAATGGTGGTCAATTTGGGTATTGGCATTCCTTCACTCGTGCCGAATTTTTTGCCTGAAAACTTTCCGGTCATGATTCAGGCGGAAAACGGAATTTTGGGGATGGGTCCTGAGCCTCCGCCCGGGCAAGAGGAGTGGGAGCTCTGCAATGCCGCGGGGTTTCCGGTTACGGAAGGAAAAGGAATCTCCTACTTTGATTCTGCAGAGGCATTTGGAATGATCCGCAGCGGCTGCATTGATATGACCATACTGGGGTCTCTCGAGGTAAGCTCAAGCGGTGACCTTTCCAATTGGATCGTACCTGGAAAAACGGTACCCGGAATGGGCGGGGCGATGGAGCTTGCTCAAAAGGCGAGAAAGGTTCTCGTTGTGATGAGCCATACAGACAAGTACGGCCGGCCAAAGATCGTGAAGAAATGCTCCTTGCCGATCACAGCAAAAAAATGCGTCAGCCGGATCATTACGGAAATGGCTGTGCTGGATGTAACAGATTCAGGGCTTATGCTAAAGGAAGTAATGGGATCATTTTCAGTAGAGGAGGTCATCTGCAGCACAGGAGCTTCTTTACTTATTTCACCAAAATTAAAAGCGTAGGAAGGATGATTGCATGGATCAGGAGCAATTGGCTATTTGCCAGTGGCTGGATCGAAATCAGCATCGTGCGGTTAAATTGCTGCAAAAGTTAGTGGAACAGCCAAGCACCCAGGGAAACGAAGCCTCTGCCCAGGCAATTGTTTTGGAAAAATGCAGGCAGATCGGACTTGACATTGATATATGGGAGCCTGGCGGGAAAAAGCTGAAATCGCACCGGCACTTTTATTCAACAAGGTCAAATTTTAAAGGAAGCCCCAATATTGCGGCCGTCCTGAAAGGCAGCGGAGGCGGAAAATCCCTAATTTTCAACGGCCACATAGATGTTGTGCCTGAAGGGGATCTGGAGCAGTGGGATCGGGAACCTTACTTTCCGAAGCTTGAGAATGGGAACGTCTATGGAAGAGGGACATCAGACATGAAAGGCGGAAATGTCTCGATGCTCATGGCCTTGGAAGCCATTGCAAGCTGTCAGGCTTCTCTTAAAGGAGACATTATTTTTCAAAGTGTGATTGAAGAAGAGAGCGGCGGAGCGGGTACATTGGATGCTATCTTAAGGGGCTGGGGAGGGGATGCAGCCATCATCCCTGAGCCTACAAACATGAAAATCTTCCCGAAGCAGCAGGGTTCGATGTGGTTTAAAGTGATTGTGCACGGTAAATCTGCCCACGGGGGTACCAGGTATAAAGGCGTTTCTGCAATCGAGAAGGCGATGATTGTCATGAACCATATTCGTGAACTTGAAAAAGTCAGGAATGACCGGATTACAGATTCCCTTTATGCTTCCACCCCGATACCGATTCCAATCAATATCGGAAAAATAACCGGAGGCAACTGGCCATCCTCCGTTCCGGACCGTGTCATTCTTATAGGAAGGTGCGGGGTTGCACCGCATGAACAAATGGAAGAGGTTCAAAATGAGATGCGGGATTATTTAGAGCGGCTCGCTGAGTTTGATCCATGGTTCGCGAATCATCCTGCAGAGCTGCAATGGTATGGGGCGCGATGGCTTCCAAATGAGCTGGAACCGGATCACCCGCTCATTGACTGCCTCATTCAAAGCTATAAGGAAGTAACAGCGGAGGAACCAGTCATGGAGGCTTCACCGTGGGGAACCGATGCAGGAATGATTTCGGCGTCAGGCAGCATCCCCTCGATCGTGTTTGGACCCGGCATCACGGAAACAGCCCATCACCCCAATGAGTACATTCCAGTCAAAAATGTCATGGAGGCTGCGAAGATAATGGCTCTCTTTGCATTAAAATGGTGCAGAACGGCGAAGGGGGAGTCAATGTGACAAAATTTATTTCGCTTAAAGCTGCTTCCGGCGCAGCAACTGCAAAGCTTATGGAACGAAGAAATCAGCATGTGCCAAGAGGTCCTTTTCATGTGATGAACAAGTTCATCACTCATGCTAAGGGGGCGCAGGTTACAGATGCGGAAGGGAATAAGTATTTGGATTTTGCAGGAGGTATTGGGACATTAAATGCCGGGCATTGCCCGGATGGGGTCGTAAACGCGCTAAAGGAGCAGCTTGATTTGTTCATTCATCCAAGCTTTCACGTCATGCTTTATGAATCCTATATAGAATTGGCGGAAGAGCTGAACCGTCTTGCACCGGGAGACCACCATAAAAAAACGTTCTTTCTCAACAGCGGAGCGGAAGCAGTCGAAAACGCGGTAAAGATTGCGAGAAGGGCTACCGGACGCAGGGCTGTGGTTTCCTTTGAAAGAGGGTTCCATGGAAGAACCTACATGGCCATGGGTCTTACGAGCAAGGTGAAGCCATACAAAAATGGTTTTGGCCCTTTCCCTCCCGATGTTTATAAACTTCCGTTTCCCTATTACTTTCATTCAGATGGCCAATCCCAAAAAGAAGTTGATGCCAAGGCAATCGAGCAGATTGAGACGTTTTTTATGACGGTGGTTCCCCCGGAGGATATAGCAGCTTTTATTATGGAGCCTGTTCAGGGAGAAGGGGGTTTTGTCATTCCATCTGCTTATTTTGTTCAGCAGGTTAATAATATTTGTGAAAAGAACGGAATTCTTTTTATTGCCGATGAGGTTCAAACAGGATTCGGAAGGACGGGCAAATGGTTTGGGATGGAGCACTTTGGCGTCATCCCGGATATTGTGACGATGTCCAAATCTATTGCAGCCGGCTTTCCGATTAGTGCTGTTACAGGAAGAGCGGAGGTGATGGACGCTGCGGAAGTCGGAGAAATCGGAGGTACGTATGGAGGCAGTCCTCTTGGATGCAGGGCGGCATTAGAGGTTATTAAAATGATAAAAGATCAAAAGCTTCTTGAACGATCGGAAAAGATCGGCGAAATCATTGAATCGTACTACCTGAAATGGACTAAAGAATTGCCATTTATAGGAGAAGGAAGACGACTTGGAGCAATGGCTGCCATAGAAATAACGGCACCAGGGAGCGCGAAACCTGATAAACCCCTAACTGTCAATCTCCTTAATAAAATTCACGAGCGCGGTGTCATCCTAATGAGCGCCGGACTATGGGGCAATGTCATTCGTTTCCTTTGTCCGCTTGTGATTTCTGATGAAGAATTAATCGAGGGTCTTGAAGTCATAAACGCTGTTCTGTACGAAAACTGAGCCGCCTTAAAGGGTGGTTCTTTTGTAAAGGGCTTCGGGAATTGAAGCACCTTCATTTTTCTCCTTAGGAGGAAGCAGGGATGGAATGCCAAAGCCGGGTAAATGGGGGATATTCTTTTGAAAGAAGTGATTGAGGCAGGACTGAAGGGAAACGCAACGGCAGTATTTGATGTATTTAATGAAAGGTGCAGAGTCGACGATTACGCAGGAAATTTTCCCTTTTTATATAACAAGCTGGTTGATGAATGCAGAAAAAAATCTGTTAAAAAACTGATCTGGAAGGTAAAGGCTTCGGATTGCTTCCAGGCGCTTGGACTGGGAATGGAGGCTGAAGGTGCCGCAGGTTCTTATTTCAGGGGAGAGCCATGCTGGTTTTTTTCAAAATTTTTCTCGGAAACAAGAAGAAAAACGGATGAATGGATAAATGAAGACAGGATGCTTGAGGAGGTTTTCCATAAGGCGCATAATCGGGGCATCCCCTTGCCGCCGGATGGCTTAAGGGAAGCTGCCTTAGTGGATGCAGAAGAGCTTGCTTCTTTTTACGGAGGGCTTTTCCCCGTTTACCCTGTCCCGATTGCAGACCCTGATTATATAAAAAAATCCATGAGGTCGTCTTCTGTATATATGCTCGTTGAAGATGCAGGCGTTATCGTGAGTGCTGCTTCCGCTGAAATGGATGAAAACCATTTAAATGCGGAAATAACCGATTGCGGAACACTGCCTCCCTATCGTAAACAGGGACACCTTCAGCATTTGATTTGTGCGCTCGAGGAAAAGCTTTTGAAAAACGGAATTTATTCAGCATACTCTCTTTCCCGGGCAAGTTCCTTTGGAATGAACCGCTCCTTATATCAATGCGGCTACACATATGGCGGACGCCTTGCAAATAATTGCTATATCTATTCGTCGATTGAAAATATGAACATATGGTGGAAGGATCTATCAAGGTAGTTCTCAGAGATTAAGCTGCTTTATGCATGATCCTGCATTTATTGCAGATAAAAGCAAGTGGGGGGGAAAACAATGGCTCAGCAGCTCTATGTGCCAAACAGGCACTGGAAGGATATCAGCCTGTGGAAAGACGTCCCGGAAGAAAAGTGGAATGACTGGCTATGGCAGCTCACCCATACGATCCGTACGGCAGATGATTTAAAACAAGTTATAAACCTGACTCCAGAAGAAGAAGAAGGCGTCAGGATTTCAGCAAAAACCATTCCTTTAAATATTACGCCTTATTATGCTTGGCTCATGAATCGTGATAACCCTAAATGCCCGATTCGGATGCAGTCCGTACCAATCGGAATCGAGCTGAATAAAACGAAATATGACCTGGAAGATCCTCTTCATGAAGATGAAGATTCACCTGTACCAGGCCTTACTCACCGGTATCCTGACCGCGTTCTCTTTCTTGTAACCAATCAATGCTCTATGTATTGCAGGTATTGTACAAGAAGGAGATTTTCCGGCCAGATCGGAATGGGCGTTCCGAAAAAGCAGCTGGATAACGCGATTGCTTATATCGCCTCTGCCCAGGAAGTAAGGGATGTATTGATTTCCGGCGGTGATGGCTTATTAATTAACGATAGCATTCTTGAATACATTCTAAAAAATTTAAGAGATATTCCGCATGTGGAAATCATCCGGATCGGAACGAGAGCCCCGGTTGTTTTCCCCCAGCGGATTACAGAAAATCTTTGCCGAATCTTAAAAAAATATCATCCTGTTTGGCTGAATACACATTTTAATACGAGCATCGAAATCACGGAGGAATCCAAAAAGGCTTGTGAAATGCTCGTGGATGCAGGGGTGCCTGTTGGCAATCAGGCAGTCATCCTCAAAGGTATCAATGACAGCGTTTCAATCATGAAAAAACTTATGCATGATCTCGTGATGATCCGGGTAAGGCCCTATTATATTTATCAGTGCGACCTTTCTGAAGGGATCGGGCACTTTAGAGCACCTGTATCCAAAGGTCTTGAAATTATAGAAGGACTGAGAGGGCATACGAGCGGATATGCCGTGCCAAGCTTTGTAGTTGATGCCCCGGGTGGCGGAGGGAAAATAACACTTCAGCCAAACTACCTGATTTCTCAAAGTCCTTCCAAAACGGTTCTTCGCAATTTTGAAGGGGTCATTACGTCTTATCCCGAGCCTGAGAACTATGTACAAGGAACGGCAGATGAGTACTTCGAGTCTATTTACGGAAGCATGGATAAGAAAAAATCGATAGCAGGCATAGCGGGAATTCATGAGGAAGCGTATCTGACTCTTACCCCTGCTGATTTATCCAGACTAAAAAGAAGGAACCAATACAGCAGCAATCCAGCCCACCAGACCTTAAAAGACAAGCGGGAAAAACGGAATGAACTAAGGGAGAGAAAATTCCAGTCACAACAGCAAAAAATTATATTACAAGGTGAACGCGATGACGTGTGAATGGTGCGGTTCTGACAAAACGAAAACAGCTGAACTCCCCGTTTACTGGGAATTGCCTGATGGAACGAGATCAATAGAGATTACAAATGCTCCATCGGTTAATTGCCTCGCCTGCCATATGGTCTATCAGGAAGAGAAAGTCGTGAAGGAAATTGAAAATCAGCTGTTTCTCATCCGGACATCAAATTTGGGTGATTCAATTGACTATAAGCAGCTTATGGCAGAGCCTAAAATTTTAAAGAAAAACTACTTTGACTTCAGTTAGCATCAAATCAGAAAGATTGACTCCCTCTCTGAACAGGATATAATAAAATCCAATCAGCCAATTTTGCGGGGGAGAATGTATGAAGTCTTTTTACCACTACCTGATGAAGTTCAGGCATCCTAAACCAAAGGATGAAATCAGCCGCTTTGCAAACCATGCCTATATGGATCATAGTTTTCCAAAATCATCCGATGTCTATCATGAGATTTCCGACTATCTGGAACTCAGTGCAGAATATATGGAGAATATGTCGGTTTTTGATGAAGCATGGGACCTTTATAGATTGGAAACAGCCAAATAATCCGTTGTTAGACCGCAAATTTGCGGTCTTTTTTCGTTTACAAAAAAAGGAACTAATCTTATAATTTGTAAGCGTTAGCAGAAGGTGTGTTCGGAGGGATTAGATGATACATGTAACAAATTTAGAAAAAGAATATTTATTGGTAAAAAGGGATCCAGGCTTAAGAGGTGCTTTTAAATCACTCTTCAACCGAAAGTATGAGAAGAAGACAGCGGTGAAGGGTGTCAGCTTTTCTATCCAAAAAGGAGAAATGGTAGGGTATATCGGCGCGAACGGTGCCGGGAAATCCACAACCATTAAAATGCTGACCGGGATACTGACTCCATCATCTGGAGAAGTAAAGGTCAATGGGATTATTCCATACATTAAACGAAAAGAAAATGCAAAGCAGATTGGAGCTGTATTTGGGCAGCGAACACAGCTTTTTTGGGATATTCCGGTCCGTGAATCTTTCGAACTGCTAAAAGAGATTTATGAGGTTCCGCAAGAGCAATTCAATGAAACGATGGAGCTTTTTACAGATGTTCTGCAGCTTGATTCCCTGCTTGGAATTCCGGTCAGGCAGCTTTCTCTTGGGCAGAAAATGCGCTGTGAACTGGCAGCTGCCTTCATTCACCGTCCTGAAGTTGTGTATCTAGATGAGCCGACAATCGGATTGGATGTAGCCGTTAAAGTAAAAATCCGGAAATTCATTCGGGATATGAATGAAAAATGGGGGACGACCGTCCTGCTCACGACCCATGATATGCAGGATATTGAGGAGATTTGCAGCCGGATTATCATTATCGATCAAGGAACGATTTTATATGATGGGGGTCTGAACGAAATCAAAGAGCGTTTTTCAGCAAAAAGAGAGATTCATTTTGAGCTGGATCAATTGCAATCGTTTGCACTTCCGGAATCACTGCGTATTCTTGCTGATTGCAGGCTTGAGGAGGACGAATCAATGAAGAAAGCCATTGTATCCTTCTCAAATAACGAAATAAAAGGATCGGATGTCATTGCAGAAGTATTAAAAGATAATAAAATTACCGATTTATCGATTCAGGATCCTAAAATTGAAACCATTATTGAAGAAATTTATAACCGTGGGCTTTAAAGGAGGTGCACCCAAATGAGAAAGTATTGGATGTTTGCTAAATCCTCTATGCAAATAAGTGCTGCATACAGCGCTTGGTATTGGGCGAGCATGGCCACAGTTATTTTGAAGCTGCTGATTATGTTTTATTTCTGGCATGCCGTCTATCAAAATCAATCATCGATTGGGCAGCTGAACTTGAAGGATATGCTTACATATATCATTGTTGCGATGTTTGTGCAGGGATTTGTTTCAGGGGCAGGAAATGAACTCGCCAGAGAAATTAAGCAGGGGCAAATCGCTGTTGAATTAATGAGGCCTTACGATTATCTTTTTAAAATGATTTTTATGGATTTTGGTCAAAAAGCGTCTTTTTTTATCAGGGAAACGATTCCAATGGGACTTATTGCATTTCTCGTCATTCAAATAAACCCGCCAGGCAGCCTGGTACAATTTCTCCTGTTTCTCGCCAGTGCCGCTTTTGGATTATGGATTGGTACTTTTTTTGACATGCTGATCGGAATCCTGGCATTTTGGACAGTGAATATATGGGGGGTACAAGTGTTAAAGGAAGGTGTGATCACGTTTTTTTCAGGTGCTCTTATTCCTATCACGCTGTTTCCTGCATGGCTTCAATCTATTTCGTTTGCTCTGCCGTTTCAGGCAATGGTGTTTTCACCGGTTGCCATTTACACAGGACAGATTACCGGAACGGACGTATACTGGACGATTGCAGTTCAGGCGGCCTGGGCTGCAGCATTGTATATTCTGCTTAAAGTTTTATGGAACCAGGCGATTAAAAAAGTGACCATTTTCGGCGGATAGGAGGCTTCAATGAAAAGGTACGCAAAGCTATATTATTTGTTTGCTAAAAGTCATATAAAAGTGATGCTTGAGTATAGAATTGATTTTCTGATCGGAATGGTTTCTGTCGCACTTCAGCAATTTGCAGGCGTATTTTTTCTGGCAGTGGTTTTTGGACATATTCAACAATTAAACGGATGGTCGTTTCATGAATTGCTTTTTATATATGGTATTGCGGCAAGCGGGAGGGCGATCCATCATATCTTTTTTGATAATTTGTGGACGCTCGGCTGGCAGTATATCAAGCCCGGTCAGCTGGACAGACTGCTGATTCGTCCGATTAATCCTTTTTTCCACGTATGTGCAGACAGACTGCAGCAGGACGGTTTTGGGCAGTTGCTTATAGGATGGATTATTCTCGGGACGGCGATTCCGCATTTAAACCTTTCCTGGGGTTTTCTTGAAATTATCATGCTTCTGGTGATGGTTGTTTCAAGCGGTGTCATCTTCGTAGCCATCAATCTATTTTTTGCTGCCCTTTCTTTTTGGATGACAGACAGTATGCCGGTATTATGGGCGGTTTTTAACCTAAGCGAATTCGCCAAATACCCGTTGACCATTTATCATAAAGGACTGCAGTTTTTCCTGACTTGGATCATTCCATACGGATTCACTGCCTTTTTGCCGGCCGCATGGTTTCTGGATAGAGAAGGCTATGATTCGGTAGCCATCGCAGCACCCGTTACAGCAGCGGCTGCGATGATTGCAGCCTATCTGTTTTGGCTGCTCGGTTTGAAAAATTATACAAGTACAGGAAGTTAAAAAATGAAACCGTTGGACCCTGTGTGAACTGCCCATGCGAATACGAAACACCCGCATATACTATCATAACTTTTCAGAGTGCGGGAGTGAGAATGGGCATGACCTCAAAATATCCTAAGTATAAAATGGGAGAAGTCGTTGTAATCGTTCTATACGGAACAGTCGGCACCGTTACAAATGTTTATAAGCTGAACCAGTCATTTCTTTATGAGGTCAACCATGGGGATGTTCTTTTCTTTGAGAGTGCCCTTTCTTTTTATACAGAATACGAGGGGAAAATCTTTGAAATTGAACGGATTGAAGTGGAATATCAATTTGCAATCGGGGACCTCGTCCATGTAAGCGGGTACGGAAATGATTTATTTAAAATTGTGGGATTAAGAACAGAGATATGGAGATACCTGGAGGACGGCTGGGAGGATATGGTGTATGAATTGATGAGGGTGGCTGATGGGGAATGGCTGGAGGCTGCGGAGGAAGAATTGGTGCTTGTGATGAGCAACAATGAGGCAGAAAAATCTCTTCATCAAATTATGCTTATGCTCAATAAAGAGGGTGCAGAAGGCGAGGTGCAGGAAGAGGCCATGGGTTCGAAGTCCGGCGGGCTTTCATATTCTTTAGAAAAGCCCGAAAAAAAGAGAGAACCAGGCCAGCTGATTAATGACCTGCTTGATATATACAATGACTACAAACTTCTGCATATGCAGTTTGGAGATTCAGAGTATAAGGAAATGATGCAAATGGTAATGGACAGTCTCAAACGATTCCGGCCTAACTCATAATGAATTCAGCAGCAAAACTGCAATTTTCCATCCAATAAAGGGCAGGCAGCCAACAACAGCAATTGTAAATAAAATGCGTACCCCCGCAATCAGAATTCTATCAAAATGTTCACCATCGGCCCAATCTAATATTCTGTTCATCCATTTTCCCCCTCATAGGCTTGTCCTGTCAAAAAGATATGCAGGGGAAAGCTGCTCTATTCCAAAAATCTTGTTCTAATTCTGACATAAGCTTGCTCTTCTTTTCATATGAAATAGAAAGGGGGCGAGACAATGAAAGAAATTGAAGTAGTGATTGATACGGAGGAAATTGCAGAGTTCTTCTATTCGGAATTAACTAAAAGAGGCTACATACCGGGAGCAGAAGAGCTGGAAGTCCTAGCTGATATCATGTTTGATTACCTTCTCGTCAAATGCATCATTGATGAAAATTTTGAAGATGAGCAGCAGCCCCCGTTGGATTAGCGGAACAGTTTTTTGCTTATGGCTGAAATAGGGGCAAGTTTAAGAAGATCGGCCATTACTTTATTCGTTAGATCCTGTAATTTTTCTGTTTCCGGAAGCTCAAATCCGTCGGGATTCCCAAGCTTAACAAACCAATCTTTCTTTATGCATTCCGGAGCAGGGATGATAGGCCATGCATCGGCGAGATATGGACTTGTCAGTTTGAAGGGATCCGGTGAAGCTGAAAACAGATGCGGCCAATAGTCGCTCCTCGAAGCTGTGTGAGCGGAGGATTTGCAGAAAGCTAAAATAGACTCATGAATTTTCCGGTGATGGAAAAGCAGGTAATACAGTTTTTTTCCTGTTTTGATTCGCTCCGGGAGGGATTGAAAGCCAGTAACTGTTAGTCCGGCAACGGAATTTTGCTTTTGCTTATGGTGTTTTTTATATGGAAAAAGAATATTCGTCAATCCCCATTTCTCCTGAAATGAAAATTTTAGATTAGTAAAGATGGATGCGGTCTGGTCTGATAGGATGTTTTCCTCAATCATGGACTGCTCATTTGTAATTAGGGCCATAGTCAGCACAGCAGAATTTCCGGTTTGCAAAAACCAGGACCAGATCGGTTTCATAAAAGCAGAGACGCGAAAAGCGGGCAGGAGATGAAAAAAGTTCCTGTTCTTCTTTTTGCTTTCTTCATATAAAAGAAGCTGAGGATAAGCATCCAAAAAAATTGCGGCGTTAATGAGCTCAAGCAGGTGAAACAATTCGTTTTTTTCGTTTGGGTGAAGTAAAGGCCCTATGTAGGAAGATTTAAGGTCTGTCATACTGTATCCGCCGTTTCTTGATACAAGATGGGCAAGCAGCGCCCAATGGACCTCAGGATATTGGCAATGAAATGCGAGGTAACTTTGTGTGCGTGTCAAATTAGACTTGTTGTTTAGAGCCGTTTCACTTTTGATTCTCTGGATCAGCTTTCTCTCGTCACCATCGGTAATGAGAGGCATTTGATCTGCGTTAAGCTGATTATGGAGAATGCTGTACAGGTTTTCCTTATCTTCATCATCAAACTTATAGCGCTTCTCAAATCTATTCATGTCTTTTCCCTCCTTGCCCTGCTTCGCCGCCCTGAAATAATGTATGATAAAATTGAAACTTAGGTTCACTCTGCTCCGTATTAAGGATATAGAAAGGAGAATGATCATGTTAAAAAAAATATTAGATTCTCTTTTATCCAAAAATAACAAACATAAGCACGGTTCAAGCAGCGGATACAAACGAGGCAAATTCGGCCAGCATCCGTCCAAGCAAGGCCACCACTACTATAAGAAAAAGCACCGCTCAAGCGGCTCCCGTTCATACAGCAGCTGACGATGACCGGAAAGGGAAATGAGCTCAGTAAAGGGTTTGTGCTGAATGGTAAATATGAAATTATTTCAAAAGCCGGGGAGGGCGGCTACGGAATCGCCTATAAAGCGCAGCAAATAAAGGATGGCGGGACTGTGCTCATTAAGCAGGCTAGAAACAGAAGGCGCAAAACGAATCATTCCTTTGAAATGGAATCTTCTATTCTAAGCTCGATGGGAAATTTCCAGACCCCTCAGCTGTATGAGCAATTTATTGTGGACCGGCATATTTATCTTGCAATGGAATATAAAAATGGGCGGACCTTCGAAGAATTGATTTTTGATGAGGACGCTGTATATTCGGAGGCCGAGTCGATAGCAGTGTTAAAAAAAATCACGGCGGTTTTAGCCCCCATTCACGAGCGCGGAATTGTTCACAGGGATTTACGGATTCCGAATATTTTACTCGACGGCCGCGATATTCATATAATCGATTTTGGGCTGGCGAGAAACATTGGAGATAAACGGAAATTGTGTTTATCAAGAAAGAAAAAAAGATTTAGAGAGATCTCTTTCAAAAGTGATTTCTATTGCTTAGGGCACTTTCTTCTTTTCCTGCTTTATTCCGGCTTTTCTGCTAAAGAGGAGAAAGAAAAACCTTGGGAAGAGGAATTGGATATCACTCCTGAAACCCGGCATATCCTGCGGAGAATGCTCCAGCTTGATTTTCCGTATGAAAGGATAGATGAGCTTCAAAACGATTTACAAAATAAGAAGTAATGGAGGAGTCAGGATGTCTTTTTTTAATAAAGTATTTGCAAGCGTCGGAATTGGAGCTGCAAAAGTTGATACCCGTCTGCATGATGTAAACGTCAGAGCAGGGGAAGAGGTTCAGGGAATTGTGGCGATTAAAGGAGGCAAAACAGAACAAGAGATTGCGGAAATCTACCTTTCCGTCATGACAAATTACGTAAAGGAATCAGATGACAAAAAATACACTCAGACAGCAGTCATTTCAAAGGTGAAAATCAATGAACCGTTCGTCATCATGCCGGATGAACATAAAGAAATTCCATTCCGCTTTGTACTGCCATCAGATACTCCTGTTACATACGGCCAGTCGAAAATTTGGATTCACACAGGCCTGGAAATAAAAAATGCGGTCGATCCGAGTGACCAGGATGCCATCCATGTACACCCGGGTCCCCTGCAGCAGAAAATATTTGATGCCTTTGGAGAGCTTGGCTTCCAGTTAAGAAATGCAGAAAACGAAGCGGCTTCAGCAAGAATGAGAAGAAGGCTTCCATTCGTTCAGGAATTCGAATTTTACCCGACTCAAGGTTCATTCAGAGGCAAATTGGATGAGCTGGAAGTCGTTTTTTCCGATGTGACGGAAGAACGGGTTGAAATGGTACTTGAAATTGACAGGAGAGCAAGAGGGCTGTCCGGACTGTTTTCCGAAATGCTTGAGACGGATGAAACAGCTGTGAGAGTGACGGTAACAAAACATGATCTTCCTCAGCTGGCTAATATTCTGACACAAACGATCCAGCGTTTCAGCTAAATGAGAGTCAAGACTGTCTAAAATACCTGCTTAGAGTATTATAAAAACCCGGAATCGCTGTCAGAATTGGCAGGGCATTTCCGGGTTTTTGTTTTCCGCTGCTTGATAATGATTGGTTTTTCACTATTCGCTCTGACAATATTGGGTTGCACAGAATGAAGCGAGCATTCAGCGGAAAACTGCTTTTTGGACAGCCCCTAATACATTGTCTAATGCCTATATGTCTGTTTTGCCGCTCATACGGCAAAGCTGGCTTTTTTGTTTTACCGATGCAAAAATGTGGGTATCGTAATGGAATAATGACATATGAAAGGTCGCTTGCTCATGAAAGACATCAGGAATACTGCAATTTTGCTCATTATCTTTATTCTGCTCGCCGTTATTTATGACTCGAGCTGGTATACACCTGCCGATCAATGGATGGTCAAATTTTTTGAACTAAACCGTGCATCATTATACACGGATTATTTTATTTTCTTTACCGAATTTGGTTCAGGGAAAACCATATTTCCATTATTGATCGTCCTTTCTATCGTCCTCGCCTATAAAAAGCGGGCTTTAGAAGCGATGTTTTTATTTTTGTGCTTTATCGGTTCAAGATTGTTTAACTGGCTTCTTAAAAACGGATTTGACAGGGAAAGACCATCCTTCAATCCTTTAATGGAAGAAAATACTTACAGCTTCCCAAGCGGCCACGCTATGAATTCAGCGGCCATCTTTGCATTTTCAGGTTATCTCCTTATTCGGTTCTTTCCGAGGTACCGCTTCCTAATTGTCACAGCGATGATTTTCTTTGTCGTAAGTATTTCGATAAGCAGGGTGTACATCGGAGTTCATTATGTATCAGATATCTCAGCAGGTATTTGTGCAGGACTGATTTGGTTTTTAGTAGTGAAAAGATTATATGAACGCGCAATCCTTAATTTTCGACAAAAATAGTTTGTTTTTGATGAAGGACTTTCGACATCTAATCGCTAATTAGTAGTGAAAATGATGCGGAGGGATTCAGATGAAAGATCAGCTGCTTATGATAAAGAGAAAACTGCGCATGATGGACATATCTATTTTTCAGACTCAGGCGGCAGGTGATGTAAAAGGATATAGGAGGGTTTACAGCTATCGAGCTGAGGCGAAGGATCATATGGATGCTTTGGAGAAAACCTTTAAGATGTTTAATGTCCAGGATACGGTCCCTGCTGATTATAACGCCAGGTTTATTCAAACAGGAGATATTCTGTTTATAGATGAAGGCAGAAAGGGACAGGAATATTATAGGCTTCATTCCGGAGGATGGAAAAGGATCAACCGGATCCATGTTAGATAAAAAAGACAAGCAGCGCATGTTTCATTCGCTGCTTGTGCACATTATAGATGATGGCCAGGGCCGTTTTCCCTGTTTTGTGCCGACTGTTCTTTTCCGTGTGCTGATTCTTCCGCTTCGATAGCGGATTCCGGAATATGATTGTTTTTCTTCGGTGCGTTTACGCGGTTTCTGTGTTTTTTACCCATTAGTCTACCTCCAAATAAAGGGGATATGGTAATGCTTCTCGCGATTATATGCATACTTGGCGCCATTTCAACGCTTTCAGCCCTTTTAGTGAAAAAGGAACTCGAAAAACTGTTCTATAAAGGCAGTAGCCAGTTCTTTTTCCATCTGCTGAACCTTTACTTCGTTAGTATGCTCATTAGCTTCTCCGAAATTGTCTTCTTTCGGAAGTTTCATGATTTTAACGGATTCTCCATGTATTTCTTTGAGATAATTAAGATTTCAATGATTTACCTTCCATTTTATTTTCTCTCTGTCTGGATCTTCGAGAAATATATAAAAAGCATGAAAAAGTACATTGTAAGAGGAAATGTCCTTGTCATAAAGCCTAAATACCTTTCGCGAAAACAGCTTCCATAGTTCGCTTAATCAAAGTACAATGTGGATATAGCAGAATATGCTACAGTTGGAATAGAGGAGGATTTTACATGAGCGTACATATAGGAGCAAAAGAAGGACAAATTGCAGAAACGATCCTGCTACCGGGCGATCCGCTTCGGGCTAAATACATTGCAGAAACATTCCTTGAGAATCCGGAATGCTACAATGAAGTCCGCGGCATGCTTGGGTTCACGGGTACTTATAAAGGAGAACGGATTTCAGTTCAGGGAACAGGAATGGGAGTCCCTTCGATATCGATTTATGTCAATGAATTGATTTCAAGCTATAACGTGCAGCAGCTCATTCGTGTGGGTACATGCGGCGCCATTCAAAAGGACGTAAAAGTGAGAGATGTAATCCTCGCAATGAGTGCATCTACTGATTCACAAATGAACCGGATCACGTTTGGCGGAGTGGATTATGCGCCAACTGCAGACTTTGAGCTGCTGAAGAGAGCATATGATGCAGGAATGGCCAAAGGACTTAAGCTTCGCGCTGGAAATGTATTTACAGCAGATATGTTCTACAATGAAAATGCCGAATTGGAAAAATGGGCGAGATACGGAATACTGGCAGTGGAGATGGAATCCTCAGCACTTTATACGATTGCTGCTAAATTCGGACGGAAAGCTCTATCTGTTCTAACCGTAAGCGACCATATTATAACAGGTGAGGAAACGACATCTGAAGAGCGTCAAACTACGTTCAATGAAATGATTGAAGTAGCCTTGGAGGCTGCTATTCAAAAATAGAAACGAGTGAAGGTGCCCTCACAAGGGGCATCTTTTTATTTGGCAAATATAGTTTTTTTCTTTTTTGGCAATAATGATACAATGGACTTTGCTGAAAACAGAAACTTTACGAATCTAGGGTGGTAGTAAGACATGAAAAAAAGGCTCGCCTATGCAATTGTACCGCTGGTTATTTTCTCAGGTGCATGCACATTTCCGATGGCAGATAACAAACAGGCTGAAAAAGTGGAACAACCTTCTTCAAATACCAAAAGCCAGACCTCTGATGAAATGGTACTCGAAGGAAAATATTTTAATGCGATTGAAGCAGTGAATGGGAAAAAAGTGATTTCTAATCCTGACAATCTTCTCGTTTTAGTAAATAAGCACAACACTCTTCCCGGACATTATGAACCTAAGGATTTGACTGTCCCTAATGTGCCGTTTTCGTTCGGTGATGCTGACATTCCCCAGAAATATGTGAGAGAACCCGCTGCCAGGGCTCTTGAATCGCTGTTCAAGGGCGCAAAGGACAGTAATTTGGAATTATTTGCGGTTTCCGGATACCGCTCCTATGAAAGACAGGAGAATATTTTAAACCAGGAAATTGCAGCTAAAGGAGAAGAGAAAGCGGAAGAAGCTGTTGCTTTCCCTGGTCAAAGCGAGCATCAAACAGGTCTTGCAATGGATATATCCAGCAAAAGTGTAAATATGGAGCTCGTGAAGGAATTTGGAGATACCCCTGAAGGAAAATGGGTCAAGGAGAATGCTTATAAGTACGGGTTTGTCGTTCGATACTTGAATGATAAAGTTGCCGTTACTGAATATAAATTCGAACCGTGGCATTTGCGATACGTTGGGAAGAAAACGGCAAAAACCCTTCATGACAAAAACCTGACGCTTGAGGAATACTTTGAACAAGTTAAAAAAATATAGCAGGTGAAAAGATGGATAGACCGATGGATTTGCTGGACTGCGGCTTGACGATTCTTTTTACAGGATTTAACCCCAGTATTCAATCGGGTTTGACCGGACATCATTATGCCAATCGGACAAACCGCTTCTGGAAAATTCTTTTTGAAGCAGGCCTTACTGACAGGATCTATCAGCCGGAAGAGGATCATACTCTTTTAAAAAAAGGATTCGGGTTTACCAACATTGTACACAGGCCCACAAAAAATGCGATGGAGATTACGAAGCAGGAATATGCAGAAGGCAGGCTGGAATTGATGGAGAAAATAAAAACCTATCAGCCTGGCATTGTATGTTTTGTGGGAAAAGGTGTTTATCTTCAGTACAGAAGAGCGAAAAAAGCTCCATGGGGATTCCAAAAAGATCCGCTAATCAGCGGAGTAAAGGAATTTGCTGCACCTTCTTCAAGTGGACTTGTACGGATGAAGACCGAAGAAATTGTATCCATTTACAAAGTGATGAACGAGTATATTAAAAAAAGGGACTGAATTCAGTCTCTTTTTTTATTAGGCTCTATTAAACTTAGTTGTTGATTTCCGTTGCAGGCGATCGCTTTGCTCGGGGCGGGCTGCTTGAGCCTCCTCGCCGCTTTGCGCCTGCGGGGTCTCACCTGTCCCGCTGCTCCCGCAGGAGTCTCGCGCCTTCCACTCCAATCAACAGGTGTTAAAAATCAACATTAGACTTTAACAGAGCCTTTTATTAAAGCTCTATTAAATTTGGCTGTTGACTTCCGCTCCAATCAACAAGTGTGTTAAAAACAACATTATTCTGCTTTAACATAGCCTTTATTTAATGGCAGCTTATTGATCTAAAATGCAGTTTTTTCAATGGTTATAATACAAAAAAAGCAGGTCCTTTCAATGAAACTATTCAATTAAAAGAACAGCAGACTGCCGACTGCAAAACCAGTAATAAATCCTAATCCGATGCCGTAAGCAGGGAAATATGAATTATATCCATAGCCTCTGCCATAGTAGCCCATTCCGAATGCTCCGCGAGGACGCGGCCCATTTGGCTGAATGAATACTCTGCTGCGTGTCACATTGACGATTCTTCCTGTGTGGACATTTCCGAAACGGTCGGTGATTCGAACATTCTTGCCGTGGTGCTGACAGCACATATTATAATAGTTTTGACTCATTGGGATCCCTCCATTATTAGTCCTTACCTTGTACCGTATGAATGGAGGGGGGCAATAGTTTGTACGAATATCACGGTTGTATTATTTATTTGCTAAAAACACCCGGTAACCCAGGCAGTGAACGTATTTTTGCAGCATCTCCTGATGTCTGCTGAGTACCTCAAATGTGGCAGGTTCTATTTTATCATCCATATCCACATCATGATCAGGATCTTCTTCATCAAATGAGAAATCTTTTCCTGTCATGCTCCGGATGTTTTTAAATCCGCTAATTTCAAACTGCTTTATCCACTCATCCTCCGTTTGAAGAGCTTGAAATCCATAAAAGCCGGTTATTTCTTTAAAAGAGACTGGATCGGCGGGCTGTTCAAGCGTGACTTCCACGGCAGCCAGAACGCCTCCGTCTGTTAAGATACGATGGCATTCATTTAATGAAGACTTCAAATTTGTAAAGGATAAAACGGATTCGCAAAACACTGCATCGAACGTGCCGCTCTCAAAGGGCATCAGTTCAAGACTGCCATGAACGATAGAAACGGAATCGTCTGACAGTCTGTTTTTGGCTTTTCGGACCATTCGCTGATCAGCATCCATCCCTGCAGCCTCATATCCTAATCCGGCTAGGTAGGAGAGAGTCTGCCCCGTTCCGCACCCGGCGTCCAAAATACGGCAGGGAAAGGGAAGGTTTATTTCAGTAAGAAACTGTTTGGTAAGCTGCAGGCCGCCTGGATGAGCTCCGGCGATGCCCAGTGACGAAATCATATTTAAATAGTCCGGCAATTTGAGATCTCCTTTGCATGTAAGAATCAATTTCTATATTCTTACCATATGCAATGGGGGAGACAGATGCCTTAGCAGCTCCTGAATAAGGAATATTGGGCGAGCATCATGTTAAGTTTTGATTTAATCAGAGCTGACAGCTCAGACCGGCATATCGTCTGAAGGGTTTTGCTTATATTCAGTGATTTAATAAAATAATCGATTTGATTCTGGACATAGCTTAAAACCTGATTTTCGTAAAAGAGGATTTTCCGTTGTATTTTCTCATTCACTTC
The DNA here is from genome assembly GCF_018283675.1 of Metabacillus flavus. NCBI lineage: Bacteria > Bacillati > Bacillota > Bacilli > Caryophanales > Bacillaceae > Metabacillus > Metabacillus flavus. The sequence continues at coordinate 2,121,542 of NZ_JAGVRK010000001.1, read as the reverse complement.
ATTTAATAATGAAAATGAGAAGCTGATCATTTTTCTGTCCGTATCCATCATGAAGTCATTTAGAAGCATGATGAGCGCCTCCTTTTTATCTTTGTAATAGGCTGTTTTCTATAACATTATTTATTTTTGACAAACAGCTTGAAGCAGCTAATTACGGCTCCAGGCTGCTCGCTTTGCCCGGGGCTGGCGATGAGCCTCTATCAGCCAGCCTTATCTGCACCGTTATTAATCAGTCTGGAAAGCAACAATCTTTTATAATTAAGCTTTGTAATAAAATTTACACAAAATTTACAAAGAAGTCATGAAAATAGTGTCGAAACATTTTAAAAATTTTTTTTATGAACATAAACCATTTCTATTTGCTGTTTAGTTGACGTTTTTACGGGACTCGGACATAATAAAATTCATAATGAGGTGATGATGAATTGAACAAAAATGTAAAGCTGTTATTAATTATTATTTTAACAGCCGTTATAAGCTCAGGGTTGACTCTGACTCTTGCCAAACCAGAGACAATCGTTCAAGAAAAAGAAGTGCAGCAAAATCCGGATTTTGCAAAATTAGTGGATACATATGAAAAATTGGAACAAAAATATTATCAGAAAACAGATAAGGAAAAAATGGTTGACGGAGCAATCAACGGAATGGTGGAATCTCTCGGTGATCCTTACAGCGCTTATATGAATGCGGAAGATTCGAAGAGTTTTAATGAAACTATTTCATCTTCCTTTGAAGGAATCGGAGCAGAACTTCAGGAAATTGATGGACAAGTCATGATTGTTTCCCCAATCAAAGGGTCTCCTGCTGAAAAAGCAGGATTAAAGCCGAAAGATAAGATTATCAAAGTTAACGGAAAAAGTGTAAAGGGAAAGACCGTAAATGATACGGTCGCCTTAATCAGAGGAGAAAAGGGAACGCCCGTTAAACTCGGAATCGAACGCGGCGGCTCACAGCAGCTTGAGTTTTCCATTACAAGAGATGAGATCCCGATTGAAACTGTTTATACAAATGTTACCGATGACAATATAGGCCGCATACAAGTGACCACTTTTTCAGAAAAAACAGCTGCTGACTTCAGCAAAGCTGTAAAGAATCTTGAAGAAAAAGAAGTAAAAGGGATTGTAATCGACCTCCGTCAAAACCCAGGCGGTTTGATGGACGAGGCTATCAAGATGAGCGAGATGTTTATCCCGGAAGGAAAAAACATTCTGCAGGTTGAAAATAAAGACGGCTCCAGAGAAGCTTACCGCTCAGAAAATAAAGATCCCGTTACCATTCCTTCTGCCGTAGTAGTGGATGAAGGAACGGCAAGCGCCGGTGAAATTATGGCAGCTGCCCTTAATGAATCAGCCGATATACCGCTTTTCGGTGAAAAAACATTTGGAAAAGGGACGATACAGACGGCAGAACAATACAAGGATGGGTCATCCATTAAATTTACCATTGCAAAATGGCTCACACCGGGAGGGACATGGGTTCATAAAAAAGGAATTGAACCAGGAGAAAAGGTTTCTCTTCCCTCTTATGCAAAACTGCCTTATTTAGACCCTTCCAAGCCGTTGAAACCAGGCGATGCATCCAAAGAAGTGAAAACCGCACAAGCCTTCTTAAACGCTCTTGGATATAGAACAGAAGAAAACGGATTGTTTGATCCTAAGATGAAAGAAGCCGTTATGAACTATCAAAAAGATCATGATCTTAAACAAACCGGAATCATTGAAAAGGATACGGCCATATCCATGCTGACTTCTTTGCAGGAGCTGGTTAAGAAAAATGATACGCAAATGAACAAAGCAATCGAGGCTTTAAAGAAATAAAGGAATGAGCCTGTTTATAAAGCCTTCCATAATGCAATAATATGAAAACCCGGAAACGCATGAGCGTTTTCGGGTTTTTGTTTTCTATTTTTTAACATTGTGCTTTATCCATAATTGGCAAGTATGATTAGAGCGAAAGATGCGCGACTCCTGTGGGAGCAGAAGGATAGGTGAGACCCCTCAGGCACTTGCGCCTAGGAGGCTCACCTGTCCGCCCCACTGCAGCTTGAGCAATCTGCCCAAACCAATCCTAGTTTCCGGACCCGCCTTTTTTACATATTTTCAAGTTATCATTTGACGCATAGAGCGCTTCAGCCGTATAATTTATTTGAAACTGAGATGTTTGACGCTGAAGCAGTTGCTTACTACCATTAAAAGGAGAGATTCAAATGTCCAATGTAAACGTTGCGGTTATTTATTACAGTTCCACTGGTACAAATTATCAGCTGGCTAAATGGGCAGAAGAGGGAGCTAAATCGTTCGGTGCAGAAGTAAAGGTACTGAAAGTGAAAGAACTTGCGCCTAAGGAAGCAATTGAATCAAATCCGGCATGGAAAGCACACCTTGAAGAAACAGCAAATGTACCTGAAGCTTCACTTGCAGACCTGGAGTGGGCAGATGCCATCATTTTCAGTGTACCGACACGCTTTGGAAACGTTCCGTCTCAGATGAAGCAGTATTTGGACACTACAGGCGGATTATGGTTCCAGGGGAAGCTTGCCAATAAAGTAGTCAGCGCCATGTCTTCAGCAAGCAACCCTCATGGAGGCCAGGAGCAAACCATTTTAAGCTTGTATGCAACTATGTATCACTGGGGAGCAATCGTAGCAGCACCAGGCTATACCGACCAATCTGCATTCACATCCGGAGGAAATCCATACGGAAACAGTGTGACAGTCGGACAGGACGGCAGCATACAGGAAGATGTTCAGGAAGCTGTCAAACATCAGGCCAGACGTACGGCAATGATCGCAGCAGCGGTCAAAAACGGAATATGATATAAGATGCGGGGGGTCTTTCATAGACCCCTATTCATTTCCATCACCCTCCAGCATACAATGGAATTATGAAAATGAGGGCAGATGGAGTGAAGATGGTGGAAAATAATCAGGTCGAAAAAGATCGCCTATATAGTTTAAAGTCCATGCAAGCCTACTTAAAAAACAGATCTTCCAGACGGGGCGAATTGACGATCCCTGCACACACACAGAGCGGTGCTTCCTTAGAAGATGAGAAGATGAGTAAGAAATTAACCGAAAAGAGGATTCTATCCCTTTTAAACAAGAGCGGCCATTCGATTATGGTAACCATGGATAAAAGCCTGCAGGAAGCAGAAATCGCAGGTCTTCTGGAAAGCGGAATGGACATTGCACGGGTTAATTGCGGTCATGACGGTGTAAAGGAATGGAAGGAAATTATTGAAAGAGTAAAGAGAGCCACCGAAATGACTCATCTTCCCTGCAGAATCTATATGGATTTAAGCGGACCTAAAATACGGATAACCAAACTCCCAAATAACCTATCGACCGTCAAAATGCAGTCCGGCGAGGCGATTCGTATCTCTTTAACTGAATCAGAGAAGATGAGTGGAATGTTCTCTACCAATATGCCAAAAGCCTTCCGCAATGCAAGAAAAGGGGATCGTCTCTTAATAAATGATGGGAAGATACAAGGCATCATTGTTTACAAGACGGAGGAGATCATCGTTGCAAACGTCCATCATTACTTGAAAAAAAGTGTTTCCATTAAGATGAATGATGGAATCAATCTCCCGGATTCATTATCCTTTCTCCTCCTTCCCGCCATGTCTGAAAAGGATATAAACGAGAGTGCGTTCATTTTTCGCCACGCGGATATTGTAGGTCTTTCCTTTGTACATACGAAAGAGGATCTGCAGTTTTTAAAAAATTTAATGCTTGAAAAAGCAGGTAAAATCCTGCCGATTACAGCGAAAATCGAAACGGAATATGCAGTTAAAAATCTTCCTTCCATTATTTCAGAGGGGCTTAAGCACGAAGGTTTCGGGGTGATGGCTGCAAGAGGGGATCTTGCTGTGGAAGCAGGGTTTGAAAAGCTTGGACGGCTGCAGGATGATGTGATGAGTGTTTGCTTTCATTCACAGACACCGCTCATTTATGCAACAGAAGTATTGGCGTCGCTTGCAAAAAACGGAATGGCAAGCCGCCCTGAAATCGTTGATGCCCATCGGTCCTATAAAGCTGCGTGTACGATGCTGAATAAAGGCCTTTATATCGAAAATGCCGTCACCATGCTGAAAGAAATAGGGGAAGACCGAAAAGAAAGTCTGGAGTTTATTGAGGCTCATCCTTTTGAGGAATGAGATAGATCCGAAAGTAAATCTTCTCTCTCAGGCCGCAGCCGCGGCAGTGAAAATAAAAGAAGACCTTTGCATGATTTCGCAAAGGTCTTCTTTTTTAAACGTTTTTATTGAGCTGTGTAGCCGCCATCCAGTACAACAGCTTGTCCTGTTACTCCGCGAGCTTTGTCGCTGGAAAGGAAGATTGCATAATCAGCAATTTCTTCAACACTGAGCAAACGTTTTTGCGGTACTAGAGGGTAGATAACTTCTTCCAGAACTTTTTCAAGAGGAACATTCCGTGTTTTAGCCAAGTCCTGCATTTGACCGCGCACAAGCGGAGTGTCAACATACCCCGGGCAAAGAGCATTAACCGTGATGCCTTGTTCTGCACCTTCAAGAGCTGCAACCTTGGTTAAACCGATTACGCCGTGTTTTGCACTATTGTAAGCGGCTTTACCTGCGAATCCAATGAGCCCATTGATGGAAGACATATTTATGATGCGTCCGAAGCCTTGTTTTTTCATGTGAGGGAATACATGTTTAATGGCCATGAATGGAGCGGTCAGCATGATTTTAACAAGAAGCTCGTAACGCTGGGTTGAGAATTCTTCGATTGGTGATACGTGCTGCATTCCTGCATTATTAATTAGGATATCCAGTCTGCCGAAGTGGGAAATGGTCTCGTCAATTGCATTTTTCAATTCCTCTTCGTTCGTTACATCACATTTAAGGCCAAGCGTTTGCTGTCCATTTTGTGCGAGGGTTTCTGCTGCTTTTTTAACGCCTTCTTCATTAAGGTCCGTCAAAACGACTTTAGCGCCTTCTGCAGCAAATTTTTCCCCGATTTCATACCCAATTCCTTGTGCGGCTCCAGTAATAAAAACAACTTTATTTTCAACCATGTTTTATTTCTCCTTCCGTTACTTAAAAATTTATTTAAAATTAGAGAGTTTTGTTTGAAAGCTCCTAATTTCAGACGATTAGTAAATGCCTGCAGATGCAAGCAGAATGGAAACAATCAAAGCGATAATAGGGATGATCAGTCCCACAACGGCAACATCCATATAGGATTCTTTATGCTTAAGTCCAGTAACCGTAAGCAGTGTCAACAGTGCTCCGTTGTGGGGCAGAATGGAAGCCCCGGAAGCGACGGCTGCAATGCGGTGAAATGCCTCAGGTGCAATGCCTGTTGATTGTGAAAGCTGGTAATATTGATCACCTAGTGCCTGGAGGGCAATTCCCATTCCTCCGGAAGCGGAACCCGTAATGCTGGCCAGCAGCTCCACAGCAATTGCTTCTGAGATGAGCGGGTTTCCTCCAAACCCCATAATCATATCTGTGATATGTGAAAAACTAGGGACTGCTGTCACAACTGCTCCAAATCCAACAGCAGCACTTGTATTAATTATGGCCATGACAGAACCGGATGCTCCGCCGTTAATAGCACTAATAAACAACTTAACCTTTTTCAGGCTCAATAGCATAATGATGATGATACCAATTAAAAGAGAAGGTAATATATCAAGTTTTATGACATTTAATGAAAGAACGACCGCAACGAGCGGAATGATGGACATGTATGGATTAGGCAGATTGGAAGGGTCTACTTCCTTCACCTCACTGCCGCCTTTAGGCTCCGTGTATCCTTCTCCTCTTGCCTGCAGCTTTTTACCGCGCCAGGCGAGATAGAAATATCCTCCGACTGCCATAATGAGTCCTGCGGCAATCCCTGTAACCGGTCCGGCTAAAGGGGTCGTCTTAAAGTATTCGGTAGGAATGATATTCTGAATTTGCGGTGTTCCCGGGATAGCTGTCATCGTAAAAGTAAATGCACCCAAAACGAGTGTAGCAGGGATCAGCTTCCTAGGAAGGTCTGCCGCTTTAAATAATGCAACCGTTAACGGGTAGAGTGCAAACACCACAACAAAAAGACTAACTCCTCCATACGTTAAGACAGCTGCACCGATCAGTACTCCGAGTATGGCTCTTTTTTTGCCGATAAAATCGGTGATTTTATAAGCTACAGCCTGAGCCATACCTGTTTCTTCCATTAATTTACCGAATATTGCACCAAGCAGGAAGACAGGGAACCATTTCTTTGTAAAGCCTACAAAGCCCTCCATATAGGTTTCGGTATAGGCAGGCAATAAATCCAGCCCTTCAATCCCTGCGACAAGCAAAGATATGAGCGGTGCTATCCAAATGATGGACCAGCCAAAGTAGGCAAGCACCATCAGCAGAATTAAACCGAGTATGATACTAAACATAAGCACTATCTCCTTGTTCCAATATAAGTATACTGTTCCTCAAATCCGTCAAAAGTATTGAAAAAACGAAAAAAAGAACAAAAACAAAACGAAAAGCGGGGGGATGCCCGCTTTTCAGGTTAGAGCCAGACGGATAATTGATCAAGGTTGATTCTGTCACTTTTATGAGCAGGTTTTGCCGCTTTTCCGATGGAAATCAGCATAACCGGTACATATCTTTCTGATACTTTGAATTCTTTGATTAGTTCTTCTCCGTTGAAACCGCCGATGGCACATGTGTCGAAACCCTTAGCTTTTGCAGCAAGCATAAGCTGCATAGCTGCTAGAGAAGCGTTGCTGTAAGCGGCATCACGGGCATATACAGGGTTAGTATAAGCACCATTGATTTGGCCTGCAAGCGTTTCCTTAATTTCTTTGGACATATAACCGGCATCTACAAGCGGATTGTATACCTGGTCTGTGTTTTTGTTTGCTTCCAAGTCGCCTAAAATCGCGACAACTGCTGAAGATTCAACAATTTGATTTTGGCTGTATGCGATTGGCAGAAGGCGTTCTTTTGATTCTGCGCTATGGAATACTAAAAAGTTCCAGTGCTGCAGGTTCCACGCTGATGGAGCTTTAACAGCAGATTCCAGGATGTCAGTTAAATCTTCTTTTGATATGGATTCAGATTTGTCATAATGACGGACGGATGTGCGTTCACCCATAAGTGTCAGCAAATCATCTGCAATGGTTGTTGCCATGGTGTAGCCTCCTTTTGTAAAATGATGGATTGTCGTTTATAATGGACAAAAAGTAACACACTCACTTATTGTAAGTTTGTCGAACGTTGTCTATCATAAAACGATGTTCAAACAATTGTCAAGAATGAGGCTTGAAAAGGTGGCGATGTTATGAAATTTCCAAATTGTCCGCATGTTGAATTTGCTTTTAAGCTGCTTGGGAAACGATGGAACGGAATGATTGTCCACGTTTTAATAGACGGGCCGAAGCGTTTTAAAGATCTCTCTGAAATCATTCCTAGTATTAGCCAAAAGATGCTTGCTGAACGATTAAAAGAATTGGAAGCCGCTGATATGATTGAGCGGATTGTATATCCTGAAACTCCTGTAAAAGTGATTTATAAGTTGACCGAAAAGGGTATGGCATTAGAGAACGTAATGAAGGAAGTTCAAATATGGGGCAATCGTTATTGCTAGGAGGTCACTCAACTATGGATGCAAAAACAGTTATTGTAACCGGAGCATCAAACGGGATTGGAGAAGGGGTTGCACGAGCATACTGCAAAGAGGGATTTAATGTTGTATTAGCTGATTATGATTCCGAAAAGGGGAAAAAGCTGGAAGCGGATTTACTAAAGCAAAACGACAACGTATTATTTTTAAAAACAGATGTCAGGAATCCTGAGGATATCATTGGCTGTGTGGAAGAGACGGTGCGAACATTCGGCAAAATTGATGTTTTGATTAATAATGCAGGCGCAGTCGCGTTCGAGAATCCCCTTGAACTTTCCGTGGATGAGTGGGATAACATTCTTTCCACAAACCTGCGAAGCGTATTTTTATTTTCAAGAGAGGCAGCTAAGCATATGAAGGACCGAACCGGGGGTTCCATAGTCAATATAGCTTCAACAAGATCACAAATGTCAGAGCCTCATTCAGAGGCATATGCAGCATCCAAAGGTGGAATCGTTGCTTTGACCCATGCCCTGGCTGCTTCGTTTGCGGACTATTCCATCACAGTAAATGCTATATCACCAGGCTGGATTCACACAGGTAATTTAGAAGATCTTAGAGAAGTTGATCATTCCCAGCATCTCTCAGGAAGAGTGGGTGAACCTTCTGACATAGCAGGTGCCTGTCTTTACCTCACTCAAGCTTCAAACAGCTTTGTAAATGGTGTGAACCTTGTCATAGATGGCGGAATGACACGCAAGATGATTTACGAACATTAAGGAGGCAAAATAATCATGCCGTGGAGCAAACAGGACTATCCGGATTCGATGAAAAACCTTCCTGACAAAACCAGGGAAAAGGCCATCGGAATTGCCAACGCCCTGCTGGAGGAGGATTACGAAGAAGGCAGAGCGATCGCTATTGCAACTTCTCAGGCGGAAAAATGGGCAGACGGCAGAGAAGAGCCTGGCCAAACATATAAACTCCACAAAAGAGAAGAAAAATGGGTTCTTGAGAAGGAAGATAGCAAAAGGGCAAGCTTCACTTTTGATACAAAAGCAGATGCCATAAAAAAAGCAAGAGAGCTGGTTCAAAATCAACATGCTTCCATTACAGTATACAAAGAGGATGGATCCCGGGATCAAACAATTAATTAATCTCCTTGATGGGTAGTGGCCCATTCGTTGTCCATGCTAGGTGAATAACCTATGAGTGCAGGCTAACGAAGAGGAGGATTAAACATGTACCCTTATATGATGCGCGGAAATCCCGGCGGACCATACCCGAGGTTTATCCCATTCGGATTTCCATTTGTCGGAGGGCTGCTGGGCGGACTGCTTGGAGGCGCGATTGTCGGAGGCTTGGCTCAACCGCCTTATTATCCGTATTACGGCGGCGGATTTTATGGAGGCTATCCCGGCGTGGGGTTCGGAGGGGGATATGCAGGAGGCTATCCCGGAGGCTATCCCGGAGGATTTGCCGGCGGCGGTTACCCAGGCTATCCAGGAACTTATTGAATTGGACGTCCACTTTAAGACAAAAGGTATGCCGCTTTCAAGCAGGAAGGCGGTTTTTTTCTGTCTTATTCGAATGATACGCTGAAGAACCTTTTTTAATTGGAGCGGATGAGACTCATAATGGGGCTGCCCAGCCAGCTCTTTTGGACGCCTCAAGCATCATTCATCGGACAGGTTTAACAAAATATTCCTAAAGAAAAGAAGCTGATAGGGTTTCAGCTCCTAATGTCTTCTTCCGGAATATGAATTTCCGTAACATTTAAATCCTCATTCTTTAAAAAGGACAGCTCCAGTTCTTCATCCTGATAGGTCGCTTTCGTTCCTTTTCTCCTTACGAGAAAGGGAATTTGAAAGGTTTTTCTTTCTCCTTTTTCAGGGAAATTTAAAAGCGTCAGCTGATGACTGTTGTGCTGGATTTTGACATCTCTCGCTATCTTTGAAGGAATATTTATTTTAAAGTAAATCCGGTCTGTTGCTTCATACCAATTTTCGGAAGGAGGAGCTTGTTTTTCTTCTTTATTTTTGGAAAATTGGTAGGGGAATCCGGCGGATTGATCCTGGCCGAATACCTGGCCCATTACCTCCTGAACGTAGTTTTCAACTTGATTGGGATTCATTGTCTTAAAAAAATCAGGCATTTTCTGCTGATTAAATGGATATTGCTTATTCCATGGAAACATATGATCATCCTTTCGTTTAGGCGGGCGATAATGCAGTATATGCGGAGTCAAAACCTTTTGCTTGTGAAGCTTTAGGGGGGAAGAGTATAATGTGCTTGGAGTAACAGGGAGCGTGAATGTAACTTGCACGAACATGTAAAACATGACAAAACCGGAATTCTGCTGACAGCCGGTTCTTATTTTTTATGGGGTATTCTTCCACTATACTGGAAAGCAGCTGATTCAGTAAGTTCAGAAGAAATCCTGGCACATCGGATTTTTTGGTCTTTTATTTTTATGCTGCTGGTGATTACAGCCGGCAAGAACTGGCCGGTAATGATCCAGACATTGCGTGAAATGAAGAAACGTCCGCTATTAATCGGATCCCTTATCTTATCTTCCTTGCTTATCAGCACCAACTGGTTTGTATACATATGGGCCGTGAACAACCATCATATTTTAGAAGCCAGTCTTGGATATTATATTAATCCGTTAATCAGTGTCCTCCTTGGAATGGTGTTTTTGAAAGAGAAGCTGAATGGTTGGCAAAAACTCTCCTTCGTGCTGGCGTTAACCGGTGTTCTGATTTCAAGTTTTCACTTTGGAAGCTTCCCTTGGATTTCCATCATTCTCGCTTTAAGCTTCGGGTTATACGGTCTTACTAAGAAGGTTACGAAGCTGAATGCCTCCATTGGATTGACCTTTGAAACCCTAGCCGTTATGCCAGTATCAGTGATTTATCTGCTGCACCTTTCACAAAAAGGCGAAGCATCATTTTTAGCAGGAAGCCTTTCCGTGGATCTCCTGCTGATCGGAGCTGGAGTCGTAACCGCTATTCCGCTTCTTCTTTTTGCAAGCGGGGCACAGAGAATACCTCTTTACATGACGGGGATTCTTCAATACATTGCTCCTACCTTGACACTCATCGCCGGGCTCGCCATCTTTAATGAATCCTTTACCAGTGTAGATCTAATTACATTTACATTTATCTGGTCTGCCCTCGCCGTTTTTACTTTCTCTAACAGTAAAGGAGCCAGAAGCGTCCAGCTTAAAAGGATGAAAAATAATTCAGCGGATATTTAACATAATGGGAGTGGTAAAATGGAGGATAAGCACCTGCTTGAATGCTATCGAAAGATTTGGCACAATCGAAAGCTGGGTTCTGATCTTCCTGCAAGAGCAGCACTCGAAGATGCCATGAGAAGAGATCTGCTTGATGAAGGAACCCATCCAAGGGTCAGAAAAAGTCTGGATCAAAAATATGACATTTCGGTCAGCAGGGTTACAGAATCCTCACTAAAAGATGAGGAGAAAATGGAGCTTGCTGCAGCCTACGCTGCGGTGCTGGCCATATTAAAAAAAAGGCTGTGTTAAAAGTATAACGCTGATTTTTAACACCTATTGATTGAAGCGGAGGGCGTGAGACTCCAACTCCAGCGGGAGCAGAGGGGAAAAGCGCATCCTGGAGCAAACCCAGCCATTCTGAAATTGTACAGCGGCAATGTTTGCGAAAACAGCCTAAAGAAATGATTAACTAAAGGAGCTTCAGTATGAAACCTATTATACCTAGTGAGGTCCAGACGTACCTGGATCAGCATGCAAATAAAGACGTATACATTCATCTTGAAACGACAACCGGCGCATACAATGCTCACCAAAATGAAAACAGCATGACAGTTGTGGCGTTCATAAGAAACGTCAAGTTCCGTTACTCACTTGCGAAAATCACCGGTTTTGGACCTTTCAGAGTAGGATTGAAAATGGAGGAAGGCTGGACTTATGCAGAAGGATTAACGGATTTTACCATCGATGAGCAAAACCGTTTGATTCTTGCTGGACATCACCCTGACGGAAAACTTGCCATTGCGCTGCAAATCAGTACAGTGCCATTTCCATCTTGAATAAAAGGAGTTTTTTAATATGAATGAACATGTATTGGTTGTTTTGCCGCATCCGGATGATGAATCATTTGGGGTTGCCGGTTTAATTGCGTTAAAGCGAAAAGCAGGGGTACCAGTTACATATGCCTGCGGAACACTGGGAGAAATGGGAAGAAATATGGGAAGCCCATTATTCGCTAACCGCGAGACACTTCCGCTTATTAGAAAAAGGGAGCTGCAGGATGCATGCAAGGCAATGGATGTTACGGATTTAAGAATGCTTGGCATGAGGGATAAAACACTTGAGTTCGAAGATATCGATCTTTTCGCAGACCGCATTGAAAGTATCATCCAAGAGGTAAAACCGACATTGATTGTCACGTTTTATCCGGATCATGGCGTTCATCCAGACCATGATGCTACAGGCAGAGCGGTTATCCATGCACTAAAAAGAATGCCTGCTGAAGAGCGCCCGGAAACATACTGCCTGGCTATTACGAAAAATAGAGAAAACGTTCTCGGTGCTCCTGATATAATACTGGATATCAGGGAAGTGGCTGAAACAAAAATGGAAGCATTAAAAGCCCATCGTTCTCAGACAGAAGGCTTAATCAGGCAAATGGAAGAAAACTTTAAAAAAGGCGTGCCTCAAGTCATGAACTGGTTTGAGACAGAAACCTACTGGCATTATCAATGGTAAGAAATGAAAAAACCAGTCCGGACATACCGGACTGGTTTTTGTTATTGCAAATTTTTCGAAGGGGTGTCCTGAACAAGCTTTTGGGTTCTTCCAAGTCTAAGTGAAAGCCCGATTGCCCCTGAAGCAAGCCCCGCGATCAGACCGATCCAATACCCAAACGCCTGAAGGCTGGTATATTGGGCAAGCACATATCCAAGTGGAAGTCCGATTGCCCAATAAGAAATCAGGGCAGTATAAAAGGTAAATTGGACATCTTTATAACCTCGAAGGGCTCCTTGAATCGGTGCAGCAATCGCATCCGACATTTGAAAGAAAATCGCATAGATCAGAAATGTTTTCGTTAACTGGAGAACATCAGCATTTTCGGTATAAATCGAAGCGATAAACCCTCTGAAAAAGAAAATGACGGCTGCGGTCAAAAGAGACAGGCAAATTCCCATTAAGATTCCGAGATAACTGTACTCCTTTGCATCCTTCCATCTTTTTGCCCCGGCTTCATACCCTATGACAATAGTTAACGCCATTGAAATGGAGAGCGGAATCATGTATAGGAATGAGGCGAAATTCATTGCTGCCTGATGGGAAGCAATTGTGACTGTATTGTATTCGCTCATAAACAGTGTTACCGCTGCAAAAATACTTGTTTCAAAAAAAATAGCAAATCCGATCGGCATTCCAATCGCTAAAATTTCTCTCCATTTTTGCAAAGACACTTTATAAAAATGCGAAAAGAGGGAAAAAGAAGCCAAAGAAGGGTGTTGAGTTAAAATAGCGATTGTTATGATGGCTGTTATCCAATAGGTAATACCAGTGGCAACTCCGGCTCCAGCTCCTCCAAGCTCGGGGAAGCCAAGATTTCCAAAAATAAACAAATAATTCAAGACAAAGTTTACCGGGAGTGCTGTCAGCGTGATCCACATGGTAATCCGTGTCATGCCGAGTGAGTCAATAAAGCTCCTTAGAACTCCGTAAAGAAAAAGAGGCAGAATCCCGAAGGAAAGGGCAATTAAATAATTTTTTGCGATGACTTCCACCTTTTCTTCCAAAGGGAGGAAAGATAGCAAAGGATTAAGAATGAAAAATCCTGCCGTAATAATAAGAGCTGTCATGAAAATGGACAGGTAAAGCCCCTGAATGACGGTAAAGGGAATGTCTTTTGTCTTTTTAGCCCCTGCAAGCTGCCCGGCCATCGGCGTGATAGCCATAAAGATTCCGCTTAATCCCGTATAAACCGGAACCCAAATACTTGAACCAACGGCCACTCCTGCTAGGTCCTCCGGACTGACCTTGCCTGACATCGTTGTATCAAGAAACGTCATGGAGTAAAGACCAAGCTGGGTAATAAGAATAGGAAACAGGATGATGCTGAATTGCTTTAGTTTTTCTGAATATGCAGGTGCAGATAGCATTAGTTAACCTCTTCTGTTCATTGACATAATGAAGGAATTATATCACGAATCGAAGAGATGGCTACTGCTTTTGTTTATGATCCTTTGAAGAATCCCTTTTAAACATCCTGTAGTAAAAGCATCCAAGAATAGCTGTACCTGACAGAGAAAATAGGTATTGAAAGATTTTGGCAGCTGTCATCGATCATGCTCCTTTTCATTATCTTTTGTACGGTGTTAGTATGTACCACCATTTTCCATCCAATTCGCTTTCATGTTCGGGCGCAGGATGCTAACCATATAAGAAAGGAGCGAAATGTATGAGCAAATCAGAGGAAATCGTCATTATAGATGAAATAAAGAACAGCATTGAACGCAATTTGAACGATATTATAGCCGGCTCCCAAAAAATTCTCAGGGAGCTTGGGAACAGTGAGAGCTGTCTGTTATGCGAACTGGATGAGATCAATGGACGCTTTCAGATGATTCAATCATCGGCATCCACCTTTTATCTCCAAGTGTACCTGTCAGCCTATACAGAAAGCTTCCATGCTCTTGCTTCCGCTATGCAAAATTTGTCAAACAAACATCATGGAGGATTAATCATCGTGGAGAGGGGGGAACCAGTGGCTCCTTTCATCCGGAATGGGGTACACGTACAGGCGGAGCTTTCTGCTTCTCTTGCTGAAAGCATATTTTATCCGGGGAATCCTCTTCATGACGGGGCCATGCTTGTTAAGGGAGATAAGATTGTTTCAGCCGCCAATGTCCTTCCGCTGTCTGAAATTTCTTCAGGCGGAAGCAAGCTTGGGACGAGGCATAGAGCGGCTTTGGGATTGACAGAAAGAACGGATGCCGTCGTGCTGATTGTTTCGGAGGAAACAGGGAAAATGTCATTTGCGAAGGATGGAACGATTTATCCGATAAGTACAAATAATCTTTAAATTGTAACCTTTTATAAAGTTCTTTCATCCCTATTAAATGTGAGATATAATGGCGGATATGTTTTCAATTGAGGAGGTAAGAGGTTGAACAGGCTAGTTGATCAATTTTTTAAATTAACGGAACGCAAAACGACCGTACGGAGAGAATTTCTTGCTGCCCTTACGACATTTGTGACCGTCAGCTATATTATCCTTGTAAACCCGGTTATTTTATCTGAGGCAGGCATCCCTAAAGAAGCGGCCCTCGCTGCGACCATCTACGGAATTGTCATTACCAGTCTGATTATGGGATTGTGGGCGAATCTCCCAATCGTGATCGGACCAGGAATGGGTCTCAACGCATTTTTTACATATACCGTCGTCTTAAAGCAGGGTCTTTCATGGGAAACAGCTCTTGGTGCCGTATTTATCTCCGGGCTTTGCTTCTTCCTTCTTTCTATTTTCGGAATCAGTGAAAAAGTGGTTAAAGCCATTCCTAAAACGCTCAAAGCATCCATTACAGCAGGTATTGGTTTGTTTATTGCCTTTATAGGATTGAAAAATGGCGGAATTGTCGTACCGGATGAAGCCACTCTTGTTGCATTAGGAGATATGACGAATATTGGAACGATTCTTGCGATTGCAGGAATCGTTCTCACAGCTGTTTTGGCAGCGCTGAATGTAAGGGGCGGAATCATTTTGTCCATCCTGATCATCTCAGCTGCATCCATCCTGCTGGGAAATTCTCCATCGCCTAAAGGAATTACCGATTTTCTCTCCTTTCAGATTCCATCAATTGAACCGACGTTTATGGCAATGGACCTTAAGGCTGCCATTGGGTACGGAATCCTTTCAATCATTTTCTCTTTTACAATTGTGGAACTGTTTGATACCCTCGCCACTCTTATTGGATTGACGAAAAAAGCAAACCTTACTGATGAACATGGGAACGTACCGAATATGAACCGTGCTCTTACAACAGGGGCATTTGGAACGATGGTAAGTGCAGTGCTTGGAAGTACAGCCATGAATACGTACGTTGAAAATGCTACCGGGATAGCAGCAGGAGCAAGAACTGGCTTAAAGGCGATCTTCGCTGCACTTTTATTCCTGCTTACACTGCTGTTCGCACCGCTTATTCAATTTATTCCGAGTGTCGCGACAGCCCCTGCGCTCATAATCATCGGAGCTTTTATGCTGACTGAGCTGAAAGAAGTTGACTTCGATGATCTAACAGAATTAATCCCTGCATTCCTTGCTTTAATCATGATGCCCCTCACTTACTCAATAGCTGAGGGAGTGGCCTTTGGATTCCTTTCTTACACGTTGATCAAACTCTTCACCGGACGTGCAAGAGAACTGCATTGGCTCATGTATCTGATTTCAGCAGCATTTATCATTAACTTCTTTTTAATAGGCTGAATACGGGGCAATTGCCCTGTATTTTTTTGTTGTTTAGGAATGTGGAAAAATATAACTCGGTATATCCTCGTCCAGCGACAGCGCCTGGCCCCTCGAGGTCTTAAGCCCCTGATTCGGCGGGGGCCACAGGACGCGGGACGTCGCGCACTTAGCAGAACTTCATTATTTCATGGCGCTCGCGCTTTTTTTTTGTGAAATTTCGGGTGGCGAAATATCTCGGGCGGTGCTATAGTAAATGCATCATACAATAAATGGAGAATGCTCATGTGGAAAAATAAAAATGTTTGGATTATTTTAGCCGGGGAGTTTATCGCAGGTCTCGGTTTATGGATGGGAATCATCGGAAATCTGGAGTTTATGCAGACCTACATTCCCTCTGATTTTTTAAAATCGCTTCTTTTGATTGCCGGACTTTTAGCTGGAGTCGCGGTAGGCCCAATGGCAGGCAGAATGATTGACAGCCGTTCAAAAAAAAAGGTCCTGATTGTTTCCGGAATAGGAAGAATGCTGAGTGTTATCTTTATGTTTGCCGCCATTTCCTTCGGTTCGGTATGGCTCATGCTACTATTTTTAATCGGGATTCAGCTATCTGCTGCCTTTTATTTTCCTGCTCTGCAGGCCGCTATCCCTTTGATCGTTATGGAAGAAGAACTGGTACAAATGAATGGTGTCCACATGAATGTTGCGACACTTGCCCGTGTCATCGGAACGGCACTCGCCGGTATCCTCCTCGCATATTTAAGCCTGAGTATGCTGTACGCCATGTCAATGGCGGCTTATGGTGTTCTGCTCCTTGCGACGTTTTTTCTGCACTTGGAAGAAGAGGAAAAAAGCAGTCAAAAGCAGACAGGGAAAAAAGGAGGATTTTTAGAGGTTATGCCCATTCTAAAAGCTGCTCCTATCGCACTGACTGCCCTGATCCTGACCATCATTCCGATGCTCTTTATTGGCGGATTCAACCTCATGGTTATTAACATCAGCGAGCTTCAGGACAGTACAGCCGTAAAGGGGCTGCTTTACACAGTGGAAGGACTCAGCTTCATGCTGGGAGCCTTACTCGTTAAGAAGCTATCTGACCGTTATAACCATATTGCGTTAATGATTTTGTTCTCTTTTTTAACCTCTATTGCGCATCTTTCATTGTTTTTCAGTGACCATTTTTGGATGTCGCTCGTATCATTCGGTTTTTTCGGGTTAAGCGTCGGCTGCTTTTTCCCGATTGCTTCTACGATTTTTCAAACGAAAATCGACAAAGAATATCATGGCCGCTTCTTTTCGTTCCGGAATATGCTGGACCGGATCATGTTTCAGGTTGTTTTGCTGGGAACCGGACTCCTGCTCGATACCATCGGCCTGAAATACATGGTTGTCGTGTTCGGTGCAGGATCCCTTGCTCTTGTAATGATTTACGGCAGCAGGCAGCTGAGAAATTTGGGCAAGAAGGATGATCTTATCGCATTTTCTGAACCCAAAAAAGTTAGAAGCTGAACAGTCCATCAGGGCTGTTTTTTTATTCCAGTTTCATTTGCAGGACAGAAGGGAAGGAAGGTGAAGGATAAGAAGGAGGCTGATAGGAGACGCGGAACTTTCCAAGGTGTAATAAATCCCTGCATTCACGCACATTTCGAACGAAAAGATCGTTATTTGAATGAAATAGCAACTTTATTAAAAAATTAGTTTTAGAACAAAAGGTTTTTAAGCTGATTGAAGCTAAAGGTCTTTGAATCTTGCGTGAACGGCGGGAGGGAAGAGATCCCGCTTACGCCAGACTGCTTACCCGCAGCCCAAAACCAGCATACTGGAAAGGAAATCTGCATTCTATTAAATTTTTTTTTGCAAAATTCGCCCTTTCCATGTTAAATAAATAGAAAAATATCCGATATATATAAAGATTGCTGTCAAAGATCGACTCATCTATTGCAAAAACTACTTATTTTTTACAAAATTAGTAGTCTAAGTTTAGGAACTGAAGTAAAATAAATGGTGAAAGTAGAGGAGGCTCTGTTAATGAACCATAAAGTACTCGGATTGACGGTAACCGCAGTGGCAGGTGCTTCATTTTTTGCAACCGCTGCTTCTGCAGAGAGCGTAACGGTTAAGAGCGGAGATTCGCTTTGGAAGATTGCGAATCAGTACAAGGTTTCCCAAAAGGCATTAAAGGAAGCCAATCAGCTGAAAAGCGACACGATTTTTGCTGGACAGGTTCTTCAGATTCCAGGTACAGGGACTCAAATCAAAAATGCCAGCACAGAGCCGCATAAAGAATCAGGCACACAAGATACATACAAGGTTTCAAAAGGCGACTCCTTATGGCTGGTTGCCAGAAAGTACGGGATGACCGTTAATGAACTGAAAACCCTGAACGCACTTAAAAAAGATACGATTTTTCTTGGACAGGTTTTAAAGATTAATTCGAATTCTAATCCTGTGAAACCGGCGGTTACTCCGCCTGCCCCGCCTAAAACGCCTGTTTCAGAGGATAAAGACACGAGCAGCCAGAATACATACCAGGTAAAACCAGGCGACTCCCTCTGGAAGATTGCCAACCGGTTTAATTTAACGATTGCTGAATTGAAGGTCTCCAACCAGCTGAAAAACGACACACTTTATGTTAATCAAGTACTTAAGCTGAAAGGTGAGGTAAAGCCGGAATCCAATCCAGCTCCTTCTGCTCCTGATAACAGCCAGGCCGATACAGGCAAAACGGAAGCCATGATCAATGAAGCTGAACGATTGATGGGGATTCCGTACAAATGGGCCGGAAACACACCTTCAGGATTCGATTGCAGCGGATTTGTTTATTATGTGATGAACAAGGTAACCTCGGTTTCCCGTCTCAGCGCTGCAGGCTACTCCAGCATAATGAAACCTGTATCAGAGCCTGAACGAGGAGATTTCGTGTACTTCACCACGTATAAGGCAGGACCTTCGCATATGGGAATTTACCTGGGCAACGGAGATTTCATACACGCCAGCGGGTCTCAAGGGATTACCGTCTCCAATTTATCCAATTCGTATTGGAAAAGTCATTATCTCGGAGCTAAGCGCTACTTCTAAGAGGCCGCTGGCTTCTTTTTTTTGCCTAATGGATAAAGAACCTTGCATTTTGCAGTGCGCAAATCAGGGAGGAATATTCACGGAAGAATTCACTGAAAAATCAGCTGATAATAGATGTTCATGCTCAATAATTCCGGGTTTGTATGCTGTAACAATTGGAGAAAATGCGAATGAAAGGCAAAAAAACAAAGAACGGAGGAATGGTATGAACAACATAGTCAAAGCAGGAATCCTATTGCTGCTTGCAGGATTTTTAAACGCATGTTCGAGCGGGATGAGCGAACATCACCATCCGGAAGCTGAGGGACTGGAAACTGCATCTGAAAAAAATCAAAAGGAGATAACAGTATCTCTGATCACATCTAAAGGAGAGGCTGCTGGAAAAGCTATTATTACAGAGACGATAAAAGGGGTAAACATTCATCTGGAGGGAGAAAACCTTCCTCCTGGGAAAAGAGCAATTCATATTCATGAAACGGGGTCATGCGTAAAGCCTGATTTCACGTCGGCCGGTGCCCATTTGAATCCGTTTGCAAAAAAACACGGTTTCGAAAATCCGCATGGGCCCCATGCAGGAGACATTCCGAACATCACCATTGGTTCAGACGGGAAGATTACTGCAGATGTAACCGCACCTCTTGCAGAATTTTCTCAGGTGCTTGATGAAGATGGGAGCGCATTAGTCATACACGAGAAAGAAGATGATTATAAAACTGATCCGGCTGGTAATGCCGGTGCAAGAATTGCCTGCGGTGTGATTCATAAAGAGAACCAATCAATGTAAAAGAGAGGAATCTTTATCCGGCCTGTCAGCCGGGTAAGGATTTTTTGTGATGTACGTCTTTTTTCTGTATACTGATATAAGAAAATGAGACGCTGAAAAGAGGTTTGATTGTATGAATGAAATGAAATTGAATTTGCCTGAAGCCATTCGGGCTAAAATACAAAAAACATCTGCATTATCTGAAATGGATGCTTCACTAATTGGCGGAGGAGGATTCATCACAGGAGATTCTTCTATAATAGAGGACGCCGTCATCGCCCTGGCCCTCGGGAAAAATATCCTGCTGAAAGGACCGACCGGATCAGGAAAAACAAAGCTGGCAGAGACGATTTCTCACTTATTCAACCGGTCTATGCACAGCATAAATTGTTCGGTAGATCTTGATGCAGAAGCGCTATTAGGCTATAAAACAATCTTCACAAAAGGGGACAGCACGTCGATTGAATTTGTTCCGGGACCCGTAATCAATGCAATGAAAAAAGGACAATTCCTATACATAGATGAAATCAACATGGCAAAACCTGAGACATTGCCAATTTTGAACGGTGTTCTCGATTACCGCAAAATGATCACGAATCCATTTACAGGTGAAGTGGTAAAAGGGTCTGAAGCATTCGGAGTCATTGCAGCGATTAATGAAGGGTATGTAGGAACGGTTCCTTTAAATGAAGCATTAAAGAACCGTTTTGTTATCATTGACGTTCCTTATATCCAAGGGGAAGAGCTCCGTCAAATTATCACGAATCAATCAGGACTGAAGGATCCGGTCCTCATCAGCTTATTTGTCAGGCTTTCTGCAGATTTAATAACTCAGGTTAAAAATGGCCAGGTATCAGAAGAAGCTGCTTCCATAAGGGCTCTTCTTGATACGTGCGACCTTGCTGCATTCATCCCTCCTATGCGCGCAATTGAGCGTGGAATTGCAGAAAAGGTCGAGGATGAACGGGAAAAAGCGGCCATCCGCAATATTGCAGAAACGTTATTTGAGTGAGGCCTCCTTATGAGATTTATAAAATTCAACGATAGCCAAATCGATTCCTTCCTTTTTATGGAACTGTCAGACCTTGCAAAAACACTCTCTAAAAATCCGGACCTGGAGATGGAGTATGCTCCGTACTCTTATTTGAATCCGGCTGAAAATAAAATCTATCTAACCCATTTTTGGGATCACCGGCCTGCTGCAGATCAGATTAGCGGGCTGAAAAGTGATGTTTACCTTCATGCAACAGGGCACGTTTTTCACAGCAGCCCTCGAGAAACGAATGATTTTATTAAGAAGACAAAAAGACTATCAATCCCTGAGTTTGCGAAGCAGCTTTTTTCACTGCTTGAAGATGTCCGAACCGAAGAAATTATCAAAAGGGAACGGCCGGGTACAAAGAAGTTTTTCAAACGCCGCACAGAAATGTACCGGATGTATTTCCGTTCTCAGCTGACCATTCACCTTGAACGCAATATCAAGACAGATGCTTTGTTTAATGCGTTATTTTTAAAGCTGACCGCTGAATCGCCGCTTGAGGCGGTGCCGGCTATAAACGAAGATTTTGAAAGAATGCTGCCCTTTCTTCAAAGGGAGCTTGAATATGCTTATGAAAGTGCAGGGACAGAACAGACTGCAAGGATTGCGCTCAGAATTAGTGAAACCATAGAAGAATTCCTGGAAAAGGATATGCTCAATACATACTTTTTTCTTCCAGAACATGGATTTGAAGAGGGGACGGGCCTTACCTTTAAAGATCTGAAAAGGACAAACAAACTGGATAATGATGATTCTCTTGAGCTTGACCGTAAAGAAGAGCGGGACGTCCATGACCAGGAAATGCCGACGTGGCACAGGGAGACAAGCAAGGCGACAGACAGTTTTCTTCAATATGATCTCGAACACGGTTCCAAAACGGACTTAATGGGAAATGGTCTGCGTGAAGGTGAGGACGGGGATCAGGCCATGGGGACCGTTCAAGGATCGGCAAGAGAATCGAAGAAAAATAATTATGCTCAATCAGAGGTTCTTGAAAACCGCCAGGATGGAAACACAAACGGCAGCCAGAATGCATTTGGCAAAGAAAATAAGTTTGCTTTTGCTGTCCAAAAGACACCGGACCCTGCTTCTCCTGAGCACTATCAGCAATACAGCCGGAATAAAGCCATTATTTCTCATTATCAAAAAAAATTAAAGCAGATGATTCAAAAAACACTTGAGCATAAAAAGACCAATCCAAGAACAGATCTTCATACCGGCAGACTTGGCAAAAAACTGCTGCGGTGGATCACAGACGATAATCCAAGACTTTTTTATAAAAAGCAGGAGCCATCAATCCAAATTGATGCCGTGTTTACTCTACTTGTCGACTGCTCCGCATCTATGCACGATAAAATGGATGACACCAAGCTTGGAATTACCCTTTTCCATGAGGCACTGAAATCAGTAGGGGTCGTCCATCAGGTTACGGGATTCTGGGAGGATACGAATGATGCGTCTGCAGTCAGCCAGCCCAATTATTTTCACCGCATCATCCCGTTCCGCAGCTCATTGAACAAAAGTGCCGGTCCGGCTATCATGCAGCTGAATCCTGAAGAAGATAACAGGGATGGCTTTGCAATCCGTCATATGACGAAGGAATTGTCGGCCAGACAAGAAAAACAAAAGTTTTTAATCGTTTTTTCAGATGGAGAACCAGCAGCAATGGATTATGAGCAAAAAGGAATTGTCGATACTCATGAAGCGGTCATTGAAGCACGAAAAAGAGGGATCGAAGTGATCAACATCTTCCTGTCCAATGGGGAAGCAGAGGAAAGCCAGGTCAAAACCATTCAGAACATCTATGGGAAATTCAGTATCATCGTGCCGAATGTCAGCGATTTGCCTGATGTACTGTTTCCTCTTCTGAGAAAGCTTTTAAAGAAAAGCATTCAAAGCTTGTAATCACTTCTGCTTAGGAAACATCGGATGATTGGAGCGCCGGGCGAGGAAATCAAACTTATCCTTACTATTTCTTAACAGCAATTTCAGCGTAAACAGCTAGAAATTAAGCTCTGTTAAACTTGGCTGTTGATTTCCGTTGCAGGCGCTCGCTTATCCTTGGGCAGGCGGTGAGCCTCCTCGCCGCTTTGCGCCTGCGGGGTCTCACCTGTCCCGCTGCTCTAAAGCTCAAGTCTCGCGCCTTCCACTCCAATCAACAGGTGTTAAAAATCAACATCAGGCTTTAACAGAGCCAAAAATTAAGAGGAGGGCACCCGGCAGATGCATGGTGTCCTTTTCTAATAGGTTCATTAAAGCTCAATGTTGATTTCTGCTCTATCTGTAATGAAGCGGAAGGGCGTTTGGCTGCTGGTTGAAAAGATCGGGCAGAGCACGAAAACCGCCATCTTAGATGAGTGCCTGAAGCCATTCCCTTTCAGCAGAAAAAAATACAAAAATCGACACGAACCATGATAATCCTATTCTTCAGGGACTCTACTTTTAACCA
This sequence comes from Metabacillus flavus, assembly GCF_018283675.1. NCBI lineage: Bacteria > Bacillati > Bacillota > Bacilli > Caryophanales > Bacillaceae > Metabacillus > Metabacillus flavus. Next base: position 2,098,166 of record NZ_JAGVRK010000001.1, on the reverse strand, counting down.
TTTATATTAAATGAGTCGCAGCAATGGAGAACAAATAGAAAGAGAAAACCGATGGTGTGCAAGGAATTCTGGCGGAAAATTTGCACTGAATGGCTTTTTCCCATGATTCGCCACAATTTTTTGTTTTTCAATATTATTTACAATTTTCGATAGATAATTGTTGGAAAGAATAAATGGTAGTGTTAAAATATCTATGGAAGCGTTTTAACCAATTTACATAAAACGCGGTCAGCATAAATATATATACCAGAATAATATCCTATTATTTACATTCGGTAATTATTAGTTGGGGGTAGTGTGAAATGTCGCAAACCAAGTCAAAGCTCAACGTTACATGGGAAGACTTCCATGGCCCTAACCTTGGCTATGTCATGGATCTGTATGATCAATTTTCTGAAAATCCTGAATCGGTCGACGCTGATTTGCAGGAACTATTTCAACAATTGGGCCACCCGCCGGATAAGGGAACCGCTGTTTCAGTTCAAGCAGCTCCAGTGTCCAAGCAGTCAATCGCGGATTTCGGTCCTGAAAAAATCGTAAAAATTGCTTCAGCTGTAAAACTGGCTGAGGATATTCGTACGTATGGACATTTAAATGCTTCCATTTTTCCAATTGAAGGAATGGGTGACAGACAGGATCTGCTAAGCATTGAGGCATACGGTCTTTCAGAAGAGGATTTGAAAGAAATCCCGTATTCTGTATTATGCGAAGACGCTCCATCCAGTGTGAAGAACGGATATGATGCCATTCTTCACTTAAAAGAAAGCTATAAAAAATCACTGTCTTTCGAATTCGATCATGTTCACCGGTTCGAAGAAAAAAATTGGCTGAAGCGCATGGTGGAAACGGGAGATTTATTCAAACCGCACTCCAAAGAAAAACGCAAAGCACTCCTTAAAAGGCTATTTGAGGTAGACGGATTTGAAAAATATCTTCATAAAACATTTGTAGGGCAAAAAAGGTTTTCCATTGAAGGACTGGATATGCTTGTGCCGGTGCTTGATGAAATGGTTCAAAGCGCAGTTGAGAACGGCACGAAAACCATTAATATCGGTATGGCTCATCGGGGACGCCTGAATGTGCTTGCACACGTACTTGGCAAACCGTATGAAATCATCTTTTCGGAATTCCAGCATGCACCAAATAAAGACCTCGTCCCTTCTGAAGGATCGACAGGCATTAACTACGGCTGGAGCGGAGATGTAAAATATCATTTAGGCGCAGACAGGCAGATTAAAGAAGAGAACATGGTAAGAGCCCGCATTACACTTGCAAATAATCCGAGCCATCTGGAATATATTGATCCAATCGTAGAGGGCTACACGAGAGCTGCACAGGAAAACCGGAAAGTCAGCGGATTTCCTGAAATCGATACAAGCAAATCTCTTGCCATTCTTATTCACGGTGACGCAGCTTTTCCTGGTGAAGGAATTGTAGCTGAAACGCTCAACCTCAGTCAGCTGAAAGGCTATCAGACTGGCGGAACCATTCACATTATTGCAAATAACATGATCGGCTTTACAACAGAAAGCTCCGACTCGAGATCAACCCGCTATGCGAGTGATTTAGCGAAAGGGTATGAAATACCGATCATCCATGTAAATGCCGATGATCCTGAAGCGTGTCTTGCTGCAGCTTATCTGGCATCTGAATACAGACGACTATTTAAAAAAGATTTCCTTATCGACTTAATCGGGTACCGCCGTTTCGGACATAACGAAATGGATGAACCGATGACGACTCAGCCGCAGCTTTACAGCAAGATTAAAGCGCACGATACAGTGAAGGCACTTTACGCCAAATCTCTTACTGAAGATCAGGTTCTCTCAGAAGAGGAAGTATCAGCCCTGGAAGAGGAAGTACAGAACAAGTTTGAGACTGCATACAAAAAAGTCCCTGATAAAAAGGTGACACAGGTACATGAGATTCAGCTTCCGGAAACAATTTCTCATGGAATCCCTCAAATCGAGACGGCTGTTGACATTAGCGATATCCGTTCCATTAACCGTGCTCTAGTAGAGTGGCCGGAAGACTTTAAGGTATTCGGGAAGCTGCAGCGGATCCTCGAACGACGTGCAAGTGTTCTTGAAGAGGATCACAAGGTAGAATGGGGACTTGCTGAAGCTCTTGCATTCGGTTCCATTTTGCTTGATGGCACACCAATCCGATTAAGCGGGCAGGATTCAGAGCGGGGAACCTTCGCACAGCGAAATCTTGTATTGCATGACAGTGAAACAGGCAGCGTGTATTCACCGCTTCATCAGCTTAATCAGACGAAAGCATCCTTCGCGGTTCATAACAGCCCGCTTTCTGAAGGCTCTGTCATCGGCTTTGAATATGGCTATAACGTATTCTCTCCTGAAACATTAGTCCTTTGGGAAGCCCAATACGGAGATTTCGCGAATGCTGCTCAAGTATTCTTCGACCAGTTTATCTCTGCGGGCCGTGCAAAATGGGGTCAAAAATCCGGGCTCGTGATGCTGCTTCCGCATGGTTATGAAGGACAAGGACCAGAGCATTCAAGCGGAAGACTGGAACGCTATCTTCAGCTTGCCGCTGAAAACAACTGGACAGTAGCTAACCTTACAAGTGCTGCCCAATACTTCCATATCCTTAGAAGACAGGCTAAAATCCTGCAAATGGAGGAAGTCAGACCGCTCGTTATTATGACTCCGAAGAGCCTGCTTCGCAACCCGAACACGGTTTCGGATGTTCAGGAACTAAGCAGCGGATCCTTTAAAAAGGTGCTTGAGCAATCAGGGATGGGCGGAGAGCACAAGGCCGTTACACGCGTTGTTCTTTGCAGCGGGAAGCTTGCCATTGATATTTCAGATAAAGTACGCCAGTCAGAAGAAAATACAGATTGGCTTCACGTTCTGAGAGTGGAAGAACTTTATCCATATCCGCAAAAAGAAGTGGAATCCATATTGTCCAGATACGAAAATCTTAAAGAAATCATCTGGGTTCAGGAAGAGCCTCAAAATATGGGTGCATGGACGTATATAGAACCTAAACTTCGCGAATCAGCCCCATCAGGAGCTGACGTATCCTATATCGGCAGAACAAGGAGATCCAGTACAGCAGAGGGAGATCCAACTGTCCATAAAAAAGATCAGGAACGCATCATAACACAGGCGATCACACGAAACTAAGGGGGAAATGATCATGGCTGAAATTAAAGTACCGGAACTGGCAGAATCAATCTCGGAAGGAACAATTGCACAATGGCTAAAGCAGCCTGGTGATTTTGTTGAGCAGGGCGAGTATTTGCTAGAGCTTGAAACAGATAAAGTCAATGTGGAATTGACAGCAGAACAATCCGGAGTACTGAAAGAAGTGCTGAAGGACGCTGGGGATACCGTTCAAGTAGGTGAAATCATCGGAACGATCGATGAGAAAGAAGAATCGGGCGGCGGACAAAGCACAAATGAAGGAAGCCAGGAACAAGCTGAGCTAAAGCCTGTTAAAGAGGAATCCAAGAAAGAAGAACCAAAAACAGATCACATCCCATCTAGAGAAAGTGAGCCTGTTGTACAAGCGGATTCTAAGAGCCGTACAATCGCTTCGCCTTCTGCAAGAAAGCTTGCGAGAGAAAAAGGAATTGATCTCAGCTCTGTGAATGCTTCCGACCCGCTTGGAAGAGTGCGCAAGCATGATATCGAAAATCACCAAAACGCGCCTAAGCAGCCGCAAGCAGCGAAACCTGCTGAAAAAGCTCCTCAAGCGCAGGCAGATAATCCGGCTAAACCGGTTGAGCGCGTGAAAATGTCCCGCCGCAGACAAACGATTGCGAACCGTTTGGTTGAAGTGCAGCAAACGGCTGCCATGCTTACGACATTCAATGAAGTAGATATGACAGCTGTCATGGATGTTAGAAAGCGCCGCAAAGATAAGTTTTTTGAGCAGCATGATGTTCGTCTTGGTTTTATGTCATTCTTCACAAAAGCCGTGGTGGCTGCACTTAAGCAATTCCCGCTTTTAAATGCAGAAATTCAAGGAACTGAACTTGTGCTGAAAAAATTCTATGATATCGGTATTGCTGTAGCTGCTCCGGACGGTCTTGTCGTACCTGTAGTCCGTGATGCAGACCGCATGAGCTTTGCAGGAATAGAAGGGGAAATTTCCAACCTTGCTAAAAAAGCAAGAGACAACAAGCTTGCGCTTAATGAGCTTCAAGGCGGAACCTTTACAATTACAAATGGCGGAGTTTTTGGCTCCCTGCTTTCCACACCAATTTTGAACGCACCTCAAGTAGGGATCCTTGGGATGCATAAAATTCAATGGCGTCCGATTGCACTTGATCAGGAAAGAATGGAAAATCGTCCAATGATGTATATTGCATTATCATATGATCATCGTATTGTTGATGGAAAAGAAGCAGTTAGCTTCCTTGCTACTGTAAAAGATTTGCTTGAAGACCCTGAGTCACTTCTTCTGGAGGGATAATTAGACTTTTTTGATAGAAGGCCTGTTCCGCTTGGAATAGGTCTTTTTCAATTTTGGCTAACCTTCAATAAATGCTATATTAGTATGGGTAATGTTTTGAAAAAGTTTGGTTGAAGTGCAGTTGCTTTAATATTTCAGAAGCAGGAAGCGGAGGGGCCATGTATGATTCAAACGATGATCCGAGGAGCAGTTGAAGGGAAAACGCGAATTCAGTCTGTATGGAATAATGAGCTGACAATAAGAGGGGAAAATGAATATGCTAAGTACCTTGATCAAACTGAGAAAAATAATCAAATTTTTGAGACTCTGTTTTCCTATTTTACTGACTTTCAGAAAAAACGCACAGAAAACCTAGAGGCTTTCCTCTCTCAATTATTAGATGATAATTGGCCGGCAGTGTATTTGAATATGACAATTCAGTCATTTAGAAATGCAATCGCAGCTGTAATTCTGGATGAGAGCATTTTTGCCATTGATATCAATGTGTTTTATAAAACGCTAAATGAATGGCTGGACGCTGTGGTCAATCTCATATCTCATTTAGCGGAACTAAAGAACCGGAATGGAGAATAATCAATGGGAAGCTGTTTGGCTTATTGGTTCTTCAATGAAGCGAAAGCGTTCTTCCCTTTTTGGTCTTCTTCCACCCTTAATCTATGAAACGGAAAGGTCCTTTTGGATGCCAATATAAAATCCTCCACCAGGCTGCCGCACGGTCTATCGATTGGAAATGTCTAATCCGCGGTTCATTCACCATTTTTCCATTATATGCTATACTGAAAAAGCAGCATACCGGGAGAATTAGGGGTGATTTTTGATGAACATATCCTTACTGAGTCATAAAAGTCCAAGCAAAATTGAAATAGAAGATGCTTTTTTTATTTCAGACGATTGCCAGACCTTTGGTGTATTCGACGGTGTTACACCGATGAACGGCATGTTGTTTGCCAACGGCCATAATGGTGCTTTTCTTGCTTCACATATGCTCGCTTCCACCCTCGGTCTCCCATTATACAAAGATAAGAGTTTAATAGAATGGCTGGTTGAATCCAATGCGCTCCTTCTGCAAAGAATGGAGTCAGCTGCTGTAAAAATTGAAGACAGGCATTTAAGGTGGGCATCCTGCGCAGCTGTTTTAAGGATTGACGGAGGTCGGGCGGCTTTTGTCCAATGCGGGGACTGCATGATTTTAAAGGAAGATTTTAATGGTTTGGTTACTCCGCTTACTGTTAACTCTGTTGAAGGCATTTCAGAAAGGGCCAGACATTTCCGGGAAAGCAAAAGAGCAGAAGGGCTTGCCATTCCGCCTGAAAGCTGGTTTCTTGATCACCCTCATGAAAGGATGAAAGATCACCGGCAGCTGGCCAATCGGAGCGGAGGATATTCTGTCGTGAACGGGGACCGTGAGCTGATAGATTTTATTCAGGCAGGGGAAGCTGATTTAAAGGATATTAAGAGCCTTTTATTAATTAGTGACGGTTTTTTTCATCCTGAATGGAGTCTTCAGGAAGTACATAAAGAGATTTCAAAAATTGGTCTTGAATCATATGCAGAAGCGTTAAGATACATGGAGCACATGAATGGCTTACAGCATGATGATATGACCGGAATATATATTCAATTTTAAAGCTGCAGGGGTTTGCCTTGCAGCTGAAATAAGAATAAAATATACATATGAAGTACATATATCGAAGGAGCGGATCAGCTATGAATCATCTCAATTGGCAGGACAAAAAAACGATAAAAAATGTGACATGCATTCACACAAACGCAGAGAAATACATCGTAAATCGTGCATTAACAGAAGGCCGGAGCTATGAAGTGAAAAACGAAACCGAAGAGTTTTATTTTGTCGTGGATAATTCGGGAAAAGTAAGCGGATTTTACAAGGATTACTTTAAAGAGGCGTAATACATACATATATCCACTTTCTTTTTAAAAGGAAACAGCTATATGAAAGAGAGGAATTGAGCAGGTGGAGCCAAAGAGGGGTTTTCTGGAAGGCGTTAACACGATTGAACTCCTGAACCGAGTAGGAGAATCATTAATTTTAACTGATGATGAACTAAATATATCTTGGTTTAACGAGTGTGCAAGAGATTTATTAAATACTGTCGCTCCGCATATTAATCTTGCTGATGCAAATTCATTTCTGGGAGTTAATTTAAAATCGTTTCACAGGGCAGATCAAATCCGGATAATTGAACATGGACCTCTCCCTTATACTTCTACTATTCATCTGTTTCAAACGTTTTCTGCACATATTGTCGTTGACAGGCTTCCGGAGAGCAGGGGCTATATACTCACATGGAAAGATGTAACCGATTACGAAAAGGAATTGCTTTCAGGCAGGAAGCTAATGGAGGAATTATACACTCCAATCATTGGGACAATGCTTGATCACACTTTTCTTGCAGCCATTACGGGATTTTTATCCGAGCACAGAATCGAGCATATGACAGAGAAAATATTGTCCTTTGCAGGTGCTAATCAAGCAGAATACATGCTGTTTGATTTCTCTGAAATGTATTCTGTGCCGGATGAAGCTGTTATTGATAAGCTTGAACAGCTCGTGCAGGCATTAAATCTGATGGGGACGGAAGCGATTTGCGTTGGATTAAAGCCGGACATGGCCCGGCAAATGATCAGCAGAGGCTACGGACTTTCCATTAAAGCCTTTCCATCGTTTAAACAAGGCATCAGTTATGTGTGGGAAAAACTTGGATATACACTGGTTAAATCGTAGTCTATTATTTTATAGCGGTAAAAAAAGAGAAGCATATACGTATTGTAATCAAATTTTATTGAAGTATTTAAGTGATACATAATTTAATTATGTAAACAAAAGACAAGTGATGGGTACTTGTCTTTTTCCCTGGGAATGATATAAAATACACGTTTATGAGAAAGCATTTAAAAAAAGGGGGAGGGGAGTATTTGAGAACGACCATATCCGATATTGCCAATATGGCGAAAGTATCAAAAAGTACCGTCTCCAGGTTTTTAAATGGCGGCTACGTAAGCGCGGCAACAGCTAAGAAAATTCAAACCGCCATAACTGAAACGAAGTTTGAACCAAATTCGTTTGCACAAAGTTTGAAACAAAAGAAAACTAATTTTATTGGAGTCATTATCCCAAGGCTCGATTCCTATACGATGACCAAAATGCTGATGGGCATTGATGAAAGACTCAAGGAACTTGGGTTTCAAATGCTTGTTGCCAATACCGATCAGGTACAGGAGAGGGAAATCGAAAATATCTATGCCTTTTCACGGCAAAAAGTGGCCGGTATTATTTTAATGGCTACAAACATAACAGAAGAACACAATGAAGCGTTTGAATATGCAGGAATTCCGACATTAGTCATTGGGCAGGAAAGTACCAATTATCATTCCATCATCCATGCAGATTATGAAGCAGGATATGACCTTGGAAAATTTATATATAAAAATGGTCACCGGAAAATTTTGTTTCTTGGAGTAAGCGAACAGGATGAAGCGGTTGGCTTAAAGAGAAAACGCGGGTTTATGGACGCTTTGAAAGACAGCGGTCCCCATTCGGTAAAAGCTTTAGAAGCTGACTTTTCCATGGAACGAGCCAGAATCGAAACAGATAAAGCTTTAAGGGTAGGTATCCCTGACATTATTGTCTGTTCTACAGATAATATGGCACTAGGAGCAATGAAAGCTATACAAGAAAAGAATTTTACAATACCTGCAGACCTTTCCGTGGCAGGATTTGGAGGATACCGGATTTCAGAAATGGTCCATCCGGGACTTACAACAGTCAGTTTTCATTATTTTGATGTCGGCTTGAATGCAGCTTTTTCTATAGTAAGTCTCATTGAAGGAAAGTCCGTTCAGAAAAAAATGGTATCAGGCTATGAGATCATTAGAAGAGAGAGTGTGGCAGCCATTAAATCCTCAAATTGAGCCCTTTTAGGGGCTTTTTTTTAAATATTTTATAAAAATATTTATTAATCTAAGGTTATTCACATCGGCTGGCTAAGTGTGGAAAAGCGTTAGTTATAAAGAACGGCTGTTTAGCTGTTGCACCCTTGTTTTCTTGTTGTTTATATTTAAGTGAAACAGCTGAAATCTGTATTACTAATTGAATGTTTTCTGTATCAATTTATACAGCCGGTGACCTTCAGACGCTTTCATGATATAATTTTTTCAACAATTACAAATGTGAAGAGAGAGTGGGATGAATGGAAAAACCGACTATTTTATTTATTGGAGCGGGGAGAATGGCTGAGGCCATAATTGCTGGATTACGAGCAAAAAAAGAAAATGAAATAGAGCGGATTATTGTTTCAAACCAATCGAATATTATGAGGCTGGAGAGGCTAAAAAAACAGTATTATGCAGAAACAGTCTTCCAATGGCAGGAGAAGATTCACGAAGCAGACACTGTCGTACTGGCTATGCCTCCAGAAGAACATGAGGAAGTTTTTATGAAGCTCCGAAGTCTTGTCAGCGGCCAATTGATCGTTACGATTGCCGCTGGAATCGGTCCATCAAAAATGGAGAAGGCTTTGCCCGGTTCAGCAGTCAGCTGGATTATGCCAAACACGGCCTCTTCTATTGGAGAAAGCATGTCTCTGTACTGCAAAGGGAAAAAGCCGCTTGAAGCCCTTCAGGAAAAAAGTCTCAAGCTGCTCCTTGATGCAATAGGACAGGCTGAAGAGTGCACGGAGGAGGAAATACATCATTTAACAGCAATCACGGGCAGTGCGCCTGCATTTGTTTATTTGTTTGCCGAAGTGCTGATTGAAAAAGCGAAGGAGTACGGAATATCTGAATTCAAGGCAGAAAAACTTGTCACACAGATGATTGCCGGTTCTGCTTCCATGCTGAAGGAAAATGGCGATCCTTTTGCTTTAAGGGAACAAGTCACGACCCCTGGAGGATCGACCGCCGAGGGAATCGCAGTATTAGAGGAACGGGGATACACAACCATGATTAAGAATGCGATTACTGCTGTAAACAAAAAATCGTTAACGTAATATACCTGGCAGATGAAGTGCGTAATTACGTGAAGCTTATCGGCCTATTGACATTTTCAGGATTCAGGTATATAATAAGTTTTGATCGACTCGATGTTAGACTTGAGAGTACGTTAAGTTCGATATTAGAAAATAAACGAAGAAGTATTCTTTTTTCACCGCATTCTTTCCCTCCAAGAGCTTATCTTCAGTTTATCTGCTTAACAAGAAACCTTTTTCAAAATGATGTTTTTGGTTTATCCAAACAACTGATTCATACTGGCACGGCCTAGGAGCCGTAAGGATGAAAGAGAGGCAGGGCTTTCGTTGTTTTGGTTTTTGGAGATTTATTCTCCAGTCTAAGAAGCCGCTTCATAATCTCACGTATTGCGGAAATTGCGAGTAATAAAAGCTGCCTTTTTTGGGTAGCTTTTTAGTTAGAGGTATAAAAGGAGGGTTTTGTACTTGTATAATAAAAAACCGGTTGAGGAAATTATTACAAAAGATACGAAAATCTGGACTTGTACAGCTGACAATTGCAAATGCTGGGTTCGGGATAACTTTAAAAGCAGTGATGAGCCGTTATGCCCGATCTGTAAAAGCCCAATGGCTACCCAGACAAAAGAGCTTCAAGTAGTCGACAATCCATGCTCATCCTTTTAATAAGAAAATAAACGGCCAATGCGGCCGTTTTTTTTTTGCTTATCTAAAGCATATTGTGGGGTTTCAGGTTTTTTTTAGTTTTTCGTACAGGTGTTTTTTGAAAAACACCTGTATAGGTTGAATGGATCGAAGAGCGTGCCAAATACGCAGAGGCGAATAGCAGGCTGACCGCAAATCGAGCATCCTGGAGTGGAAATCCACAGAAAACTTCAAATGAGCGATTTTTTATAAAAAATATCTGAAAATTTAGAATTGAACCGTTCTTTGAGAACGCTTACTCTCGCACCCCTCAAAAGAATACCGGTTTTTCAAGAGTTTCTGCACGCTTGACACTGGTTGAGGTCATGTTACGATAGGTAACGTTAAATAAAAATACGAACAAAATACGAACAGTAAAAACAGCGGATTTACACCCTCGGCGGTGTCCATATATAAGGTGATCCGCACACCAAAACCATGAAATAATTGTTGTAATGAAACGAGTTCTTAAACAACGATTTACAAATCCTGAAGTGCGCAAATATTAAAAGATCATTTAAATAGGGGGTCTTCTTAATGAAGGAATTGAAAGTTGCATTTATTGGTGCAGGTTCCATGGCTGAAGCTATGATATCCGGCATAGTAGAATCAGGCACAGTTAAAAAAGAAAATATTTACGTGACAAACAGAAGCAATCTAAATAGAAGGCATGAATTAATCCGGAAATACGGAATAAAAGCCATGCATACAGAAGAGCTGCCATATGAAGAAATAGATGCATTTATCCTGGCTATGAAGCCTAAGGATGCAGAAAAAGCTATGAAGCCGCTCAAAGAAAAAATCCAGCCGGAACAAACCATTATGTCGGTTCTCGCAGGAATATCAAATCATTTTATTGAAGCATGCCTTCACAGCGGACAGCAGGTAATCAGAGTGATGCCGAATACATCGAGCATGATAGGAGAGTCAGCCACCGCTTTATCACCAAGTCCTAACGTTTCAATGGAAAACGTATGGATGGCAGAGGAATTGATGGCTGCCATTGGAAAAGTATTTGTCATTAAAGAAAGCCAGATGGATTTGTTCACCGGAATAGCAGGCAGCGGTCCCGCTTACTTCTATTATCTAATGGAAAGCATTGAAAAAACAGCAGAAGAAAATGGAATGGACCCTGAAATGGCTAGGAAAGCAGGAGCCCAGACGATTTTAGGGGCAGCGAAAATGATGATGAGCAGGGAGGAAACACCGTCACAGCTGAGGGAAAATGTTACGTCCCCAAATGGAACAACAGCAGCCGGACTTGAAGCCCTTAAATTTAACGGAGGCGGCCATGCAATCTCACAAGCGATTTTATCAGCCGCTGAACGGTCTAAGGAAATGAGTGAACAATTACAGGAAGCGATTTTGGTTAAGTAATCATACCAGTATTTTTAGGAGTGATCACAGTTGACTAATAAAAAACGCATTGTCATCAAAATTGGAAGCAGCTCTTTAACCAGTCTTCACGGAGAAATCAGCAGAAGGAAGCTGAAAAGAATTGTAGAGGAAGTTGTGGAATTAAAGGAAGAAGGACACGAAGTTCTCCTCGTATCTTCAGGAGCAGTAGCAGCAGGATACCGCAAGCTTGGCTGTGTAGACCGGCCGACTGCATTAACAGAAAAGCAGGCAGCAGCATCCATTGGTCAGGGCCTGCTGATGGAGGCCTACTCGGAATACTTCCTATCCCATGGATATGTGGCTTCCCAAATTCTCATAACGAGAAGTGACTTTTCAGATGAGAAAAGATATATGAATGCGCGAAATACATTAAAAATCCTGCTGGATCGAGGCATTGTCCCGATTGTAAATGAGAATGATACCGTTACAATCGACCGTTTGAAGTTCGGAGACAATGACACTCTTTCCGCTAAGGTTGCAGGTTTAGTAGATGCAGATCAGCTAATCATCATGTCGGATATAGACGGTTTATATGACAGTGATCCCAGGAAAAATCCGCATGCAGAACTTCTATTAAATGTGCATGAAATCACATCCGAGATTGAGGATTCTGCCGGCGATCCAGGGAGCGGCGTAGGAACAGGCGGGATGAAATCTAAAATTGAAGCATTTAAAATCACGATGGCTTCAGGAATCCCGGCTTTTCTAGGAAAATCAGGAATAAAAGGACTGATTGGAAACGCAGTCAGCGGAACTGCACGAGGAACGTATTTCAATCCAAGCACCGAAAGAGACGGTTTGGATCACCGCAAGCAATGGATTGCCTTTAACTCAGGACCAGAGGGAAGCGTGACCGTCAATGACAAAGCAAAAACCGCTATTGTAGAGCATTCGGGTGAACTGCATGCTCAGCACGTCATAAAAGTATCAGGCAGGTTTAAGCATGGCGCTGTTGTGAGACTTAAAGATGATCGGGGAGAGGAAATAGGACTCGGTATCGTCAACTATTCATCTGAACAGCTTTCAAATTTCCGAGGCTTGGATGTAACAGGAATGGATCAGGATGCAAAAGCTATAGTGGACAGCGAAGGCTTAGTTTGCCGGCTGGATTTTCCTATGCCAGCGGGCGTATAATCTGATGGGAGGAATTGGATGACTTTATTAATGGAAAGTCAAACAGTAGAGGACCAGGCGATTAAGGCAAAAAAAGCAGCAAATGTTTTAAAGATGCTGGATACGGAAACGAAAGACCGTGCTTTGGAAAAACTCGCTGATGAATTAGAAGCTAACATCCCGTACATTTTAGATGAAAATGCAAAAGATCTGGAGACGGGAAGAAAAAAAGGGTACGACGAAGCGTATATGGACCGTTTAAAATTGAGTGAATCAAGAATTAAAGATTTTTCCAGCGGTTTAAGAAAGCTTATCGATCTTGAAGATCCCGCAGGTATAATACAGGAAAAATGGGAGCTTGAAAACGGACTATCGGCTGAGAAAGTTTCCGTTCCTTTAGGAGTAATCGGGATGATTTATGAGGCTAGACCAAACGTAACAGCCGATGCTGCAGGGCTTGCGCTTAAATCAGGCAATGCGATTGTCCTAAAAGGCGGTTCCTCTGCTCTTTACTCCAATCAAGCGATTGTAAATATTCTGCATCAGGGATTATCCAAAACGGATATTCCGGAAGACGCAGTCCAGTTTATTTCAAGCACAGACCGTAAAGCAGCACAGGAGCTGTTTACGATGAAAGAATACATTGATGTTCTAATTCCGCGCGGAGGCGGAGCATTAATCAATGCCGTCGTGGAAAATGCTACTGTACCTGTGCTGGAAACAGGAGTCGGGAACTGTCACATTTATGTCGATAAGCATGCAGATACTGAAAAAGCATTATCCATTATCGTGAATGCAAAGACAGATCGTCCTGCTGTTTGTAACGCTGCTGAGACGGTCATTGTTCATAAAGAGTGGCTCTTTGCTAATAAAGACATATTGGATGAGACACTTAAGAGTAATCAGATTAAAGTTCATGCTGATCAAGCGGCAATGAATGTTTTGGATGGAGCCGCGGCAGCCGGAGAGCCGGACTGGGCAGATGAATATTTAAGCTTGGATGTTGCTGTGAAAACAGCTGAAAATATGGATGATGCGATTCATCATATTGACCGGTATGGAACGAAGCATTCCGAAGCAATCATTACAGAGGATGCAGATTCCGCCGAAGAATTTCTTAACAGGGTGGACGCAGCAGCTGTTTATCACAACGCTTCAACACGGTTCACTGATGGGAGTGCATTAGGCTTTGGAGCAGAGATCGGCATCTCGACACAAAAGCTCCATGCAAGAGGTCCGATGGGTCTTCCGGCATTAACTACAACAAAGCTTAAGCTTAAAGGGAATGGTCAAATCAGATAGCATCCACCAGCCGGTTCCATTTTCGGAGCCGGCTATTTTAAATGGCTTTTTTTTAAAGATGGCTGTTTTTATATCGGTTCTTATGACGAAAAACTGTATTAAGTTGACTGGAGCGGATGGTGCGTACGTCAGATAGGCTTAAGTCTTTTCCATTGAAGTTTTCCTCTGCGGGCTGCCCAACAGACAAGTTTAACAGAGCTTCAAAATAAGCAAAGTCATGACGAACGAGCATAATACGTGTAAGATAGATATGCACCAAGGAAGATTGAATATAAAGGAGACATACATAATGAAACTGATTGCAATTGACTTAGATGGAACACTGTTATCATCGCAGCTGAAGATTTCTGACGTAAACCGAAAGGCAATTTTAAAAGCACAGGAAAAACATCATGTCATGATTTGCTCCGGCCGGGCTCCAGAAGATATTCAAGCGGTATTAAAGGAATTTGATTTGCAATGTGATCTTGCAGGCAGCAATGGCACAGTCGTTTACTCAAAAGGAAAGCTGCTATCAAGGGTATCAATCAGTGAAGGGGCAGTCAGGGAATCAGCCGCTTTACTCGATCAAAAGAATGTACCATATAAAATTTATACAAGCGAAGGCATTTATGTGCTGAACAGCTGGGCGGAACGGACTACCGCCGCATTAAAAGCTATGGATGGCAGGCATTCCATTTCTGAATCAGAATATAAAAGAATCACTGAACAGCCGAAAGCGGATGGAGCAGTAAAGCTGTTTGACTCGGTTGAAGACTTGCTGAGTATGGAAGGGCTGTCCATTCAAAAGTTCTTTATTTTAACTCTCGATCAAGGTTTAAAAGAGGAGCTGCTCCCAGCCCTTGAGAGCATCGATGGGATTGCTCCGACTTCATCAGGACCAAATAATATCGAAATCATGAATCCAGACGGGCATAAAGGACAGGGTCTTCGAATCATGGCGTCCCATTTAGGAATTAAAATGGAGGACACTGTGGCCATTGGTGATAACTTTAATGACGTTCCGATGATGGAAGCCGCTGGATTATCCATTGCAATGGGAAATGCAGATCCAGATGTAAAGAAACTTTGTGACAGAGAAACGGTTTCCAATAACGATGATGGTGTAGCACACGCAATAATGAATGTCATAATGGCTTAATGAGAAAGAGTGGCTTCGACAAGCGATACCGTGGAGATTACAAAGGGATCAAAAATAAATAAACGTCAAAACTGCCGGAAATCATCCGGCAGTTTTTTTTTGGAGAAATTGAATTTAATAACCATCTTATGTAAACAAATTTTAAAAGAATTATGTTCTAAATAATCAACTTTGTGCTGCACAGACAACAGACAAAAAACTTTCTAGTTGAACTATGTTCTAAATAATCATACTATAAAACAAGCCCGTAATAAAATGTAAAAAGGATCATTTTAAAAATTCAAAAAGGAAATCATGTTCTATTAGCGAAAGGAGTAGTATGCTTTCAATAGGAGGGGACAGAATGAAAGAATCGAGAAACAGCAGCGGTTTCCTGCTTAAACAGCGGGCATTTCTTAAATTATATATGATCACACTGACAGACCAGAAAAGACTTTATGGGCTAAAGCTGCTGGATAATATGAGAGATGAATTCAGAAGATTCGGCTATAAGCCTAATCATTCTGAAGTATATAAAGCTCTTCATGAATTAATTGATGATGGAGTATTAAAGCAGGTTAAGAAAAAGAAAGAGGGTATGAAACTGCAGGAAGTTGTCTTTTATGAGTTTAAGGATTTTGACGCTGCGATGCTCTATAAAAAGCAGCTGAAGGTAGAACTTGAGCGGTGTCAGGGGCTTATTGACAAAGCGATTAAAGATAATTTTTAAAGGTAAACGGGCGATTCATTGAGAATCGCCCGTTTTAGCTTGTTCCTGATTTTTTTCACTGTTAAACTTTTTAGCTCTTTTTTTCATGGAATTAACCATATAACCGCCCTTAAATGATCTCAATTCATAGGAAGTCATAAACGCCTTCGGTTCAATTTCCTCTACAATTTCCATAAGTTCCTGCTCTCTTGATCGTTTGGCGACAATATCCAAACGGTAGCGCATGGAGTTTAAGCCTTGTCCGGTGAAAACCGTAACTCCGAAGCCGGCGTTTCTTAGCGCATGAACTAATTCGTCAGAACGCTCATTAAGATTAACGTGGTGGGTAACGTAGCCGATTGCCAGCCTGTTTTCAAGTTTGCCGCCTAAATATAACCCAACGCTGAAGCCCAGAACATAGGCAATAATGTTATAAATATTAGAAAGGTCCTGAAAAACAATTCCAAGCGCCACGATGTAAATCGCAGCTTCCATTAATCCAACGCCAGCGGCTGCTCTCGTTTGATTCTTAACTAAAAAGATTGTCCGAAGAGTAAGGATTGGAACATATAGAATCTGCAGGACGAAAATCAAAAGCGGCTGTAAAAGCAAAAAGAAAACCCCATTTCTGTAGAAGTACATTTATGCAATAAGGACAGTATAGTATGTTTGCCTGTACATGAAAAGACAATTTTAAAAATTGTATTTAATCGTTATGTTCCCCTTATTTAAAGTTGAAAACCATTTGAGAAAAAAAGGGTAGCAGAATAGGCAGCGGGGAAGGTTAATAGGGGTTTAACAGGCAAATGAAGGAGAGGATTTCATGGGTGATGCAGCGATTCAAAGACCGAAGGGGAAAAATACGAGATGGGCTATTTCTTCCCTCTTATGCAGCATAATTATCCTCAATTATTTTGACCGGGTTGCGATCGCGGTCGCGGCGCCTGAGCTGCAGGCCAGCTTCAACCTGTCCGCTACTGAGATTGGTATTGTTTTTTCGATATATAATTATGCTTATACTATGATGCAGCTGCCTATAGGAACAATGCTGGATAAATGGGGAGTATCATGGATTACAAGAATCGGTATGGCGGTATGGAGCATATTAACCATCATTTTCGCATTTATAAGCGGAAAGCTGCTCCTTTACATATTAAGGTTTTTTACCGGAGTCATGAGTGCATCTGCTTTTCCTGCTGCTTCTAAAGCTACGGCTAACTGGTTTCCATATCATGAACGGGGTCTGGCTAATTCATTATTTGATTCCGCTGCTAAATTTTCGAATGTAATTGGAGGACCGCTGGTTGCACTATTAATTACATTTTATGACTGGCGCACTGCCTTTTTGGTTTTAGGAATCATAAATGTCATCTTTACACTGGTTTTTTGGAGCTATTATGACGAACCGGGGAGACATAAAAAAATTTCAGAAGAAGAAATCAATTACATTCAAAAGTATGGAGCAGATGCTTCGGATATCCCTGTGCACCGGGCGAAAGATGTGTGGAAAAAGCTTTTTGCCAGCAGAAAGGTATGGGGAGTGACCATTGGTTTTACCGGATACGGCTATACGTTTAATCTTTTATTACTATGGCTCCCTACCTTTTTTAAAGAAGAATTCCAGGTTGACCTCTTATCGTCCTCTTTGCTGACCGCTATTCCATGGCTAATCGCTTCTATAACAGGAGTAGCGGTGGGAGGATGGCTCGTTGATCGGCTGATTCAAAAAGGGCATAAACCGGATCGGGTGTACAAAGGTGTCATTATAATCGGAATGCTGATTGGTTTTTCATTCCTTGGCGCCATTTTTACCAGCAATCCGATTCTCTCCATGGTATTTATCTCCGTTGGTCTCGCCGGAATATCTGCCACGGCACCAATCGGATGGACAATTGCATCCAAAATTTCTCCACCCGGTGCACAGGGGCAGACAAGCTCTATCGTTAATTTCTCGAATAATTTATTCGGAGGAATCATAGCGGCTGCCCTTACAGGATACCTTGTAGATAAAACGGGTTCTTTTAATTTATCTTTCATGATTGCAGGAGCGGTTCTTGCTATCGGACTGTTCTTTTATACGATTGTGCTGGGAGATATAAAAACGGTCGAATTTGGTAAAACGGAAAAAGAGAGCAAATGAAGTCATGGGAGTCTTATATGGAATTGGCGATTTTGTGCTGAACAAACCTTAACAGCATATATATAAGGACAGGTCTTACTCTGGAGGTATAGTTTTGCGAGAGGGATTTGTCTTTAAATTATATGCATTAGCAGCGGTTGCTTTTTGGGGAGTTTCCTTTGTATCCAGTAAATCTTTGCTTCAGAACCTGGATCCTTATACAATCGTGGCGTCAAGATTCGGACTGGCTTCTTTACTTCTTGGACTGGCAGGTGCCGTTTTTAATATCCCTTTAGCTATCAGATTGAAGCATATACCCCAGCTTGTAATCCTGGGTGTTTCCGGTGTGTTCATTCATCAGTGGATTCAAGTGCTGGCTCTTCAATACATTGATGCCGTTTCCGCAGGCTGGCTGATTGCCTGTTCCCCGGTTTTTACCGTCATACTATCGGCCGCACTTTTAGGGGAGAACATGACGAAAAGCAAAGTGTTCGGGATGGCTGCCGCCCTCGCAGGTGTACTTTTTGTCGCTTATAGTGAGGGATTTAAAGCTTCATCTAATGCAGGTGTTGCATTAATGGTGCTCAGTACACTTAATTGGGCGATTTACTCCATCTTATTAAAAAAGTTATTTGTGCCTTACCCAATAATCACGATTGCGTTTTACACGAGTGTCATTGGTTCTCTGCTGATGCTTCCGTTTACGATAAGAAATGGGGGCTGGCATGCTTTAGTTACAATGCCTGAACATCAATGGGCGCACCTTCTTTTTCTGGCAATCTTTGTTTCTGCAGCCGCCTATTGGTTTTGGGGAAAGGCGTTATCAAGGATGAATGCCTCAAGCGTGGCCGCTTTTCTGTATATTGAGCCTCTATTTACCTTGGCTGCAGGAGCAGTCCTCCTGCAAGAAAGAATGGCAGTTTCAGCACTAACAGGGGGGGTTATGATTCTTCTTGGTGTCTTTTGGATGAATAAGAAACAGCCTGCTTGAATACAGTCCGGATTTTTCCTTCTTTTTCCATGTTCGTGTATAATTTGAGTAACGGGGAATGAAGGGGGAGGTAACAAATGAAATTTTTGGTTGTTGGAGCAGGAGCTGTTGGGGGATATTTTGGAGGAAGACTGGCCGAAAACGAACAGGATGTAACGTTTCTTGTAAGGGAAAAACGGAATCGGCAGCTTGCTGAAACAGGCCTGATTATAAAAAGTGTTCACGGGGATTTCAGCTTTCAGCCAAAAACCATCCTAAGCGGAGATCAAGGAGCATACGATGTGATCCTTCTTAGTACAAAAGCCTACCAGATTGATCAGGCGCTATCCGATATTGAGCCGTACGTTCAGGATAATAAGGTAATTATTCCGATGCTGAATGGGATGGATCATATACATAAGCTGAAAGAGCGTTTTTCTGCTCATCAGGTGCTAGGGGGCCTGTGTTTCATTGAGTCTGACCTTTCACCGGAGGGTTTCATTATTCAGACCAGCCAGACCCACCGTTTCGTTTTTGGGGAATGGGATGGGAGTATGCCGGAAAGGGTTCGGGATGTCGAGCATGCATTTGATGGAAGCAAAAGTGATGCTAAAGCAAGCCGCTCGATTGTGCAGGACATGTGGGAGAAGTATCTTTTTATCGCAGCTATGTCAGGTGTAACGACACTTTTCAGACAGCCGATCGGGCCGATTAGAAAGGTGCATGAATCGAGAGAATTTCTAGCGCGGTTGTTTAAAGAATTGGAATCTGTAATGAGACAGGCATATGCACCTCTATCCGGACACATTACAGAGAAACATATGCAAACAATCGATCAGATAAGCTATACAATGAAATCTTCTATGCAAAGAGACATGGAAAAACACGGAAATGTTGAAGCAGACCATCTGCACGGATATCTTTATAGTATGGCAAGTGAGACAGGTGTATCAGTTCCGAATTTGCAGGCTGTTTACTCAAATTTAAAACTATATGAAAAATCCAGGGAATCCTCGTTTTAAGCTGCTTCGCATTGTGGTAATGAACAGGTATAGGAGGAGATATTTTGAAGCATGTCGTGTTTTATGATGCACAGTGTCCATTATGTTTTCATTTAAAAAAATCCCTTTCCTCATTAGACTGGCGCTGCAGAATTAAATGGTCTTCTATACAAACGATAGAAGAAACTCCCTTTGCATTCTTGAGAGATCTTCCTTTACTTGAAAAAATTCATATGATTACAAAAGATGAAGAGGTCTTGGCCGGAGCGCATGCATTAAGGAAGATTTTTCTATCCATGCCACTTACCAAGCCGCTTGGCATCATTATGTATGTTCCATTCGTGATAAAGGCAGCAGAGATGTTTTACTCTAAAGTATCTACAAGCCGGTTCAAGTGGTTTGGCCGTTACAGCCAGCCCCGGTATGATTGATTTGAAAAAAGAAGCAGGCCGATTCAGTCACTAATATCATTAACCTGAATCGTGACACTGCTTCTTTTTTCTTTTATCCTCTTTCCATCATAAGCCGAATAGTTTAGTTTTTTGGTGAAAATGGTACTATATACACATGTGTCATTTCTCTTAAGTGGTAAAATCTATAGGTGTTCATTCCATAATTTATTGGATTCATCCAAGGAATGGATTTAATATTCTCTTATTATTAGGTTTTGTTAAAGCTTTATGTTGTTTATTTAACACCTGTTAATTGGAGCGGAAGGCATGAGACTCCTTCGGGCTCACCGCCCGCCCGCGGAAAACGATTGCCAGCAGAGATCAACAGCCAAGTTTGGAGCCTACTATTAAAATATGAAACATTTTCCATGGTTTAAACGTTTTATAGGGGAGCAAGAAATAAATAGTGAATTGGGAGAGAGAGCAATTGTTAAAACAAACAGTCATTGTGTTAGGACTATTGTTTGCTGGAGGATGTGCAGCAGCAGGGGGGACACAGCGGAAGTAACCAAGGCGGAAGATTTAATGACAAAAGAGACAGTTCTCGAAGCAAAAAATTTCAACCGCAAAGTGGAGTTAATTGATTCCAGAACAAATGATGTTCTTTATACGTACGATTCCTCGAATGGTGATATAGATGCAGATTCAATCGCAGATGACCTTGCAAAGAAAATCGACCAGCCCATGGTGCCGGCAAAGTTAGGCGCCAACGGACAGTTTTCAGAGGGGCAGAAAAGAGTAGTCCTCGATGAAGAAAAAACATCTGGCATGCTTCAAAACTTAAGTGCTTATGAAAGCCAAATTACTCTTCCAATTGAAGAAAGTGTCCCGAATGTAAAAGCAGAAGACATAAGCGGGATTACCAATCAAGTAATCGGTGAATACAAAACAGCTTTTAATCCTGCGGTTAAAGGCCGGGTCCATAATATTAAGCTGTCTTCAAACTCGATTAATAACATTGTGCTTGGTCCTGGAGACCGTTTTTACTACAATTTAATCGTTGGCGAAAGAACGGAAGCAAGAGGCTATCAAAAAGCACTTGAGATCGTGAATAAAGAGTTTGTCGAAGGGGTTGGTGGAGGAATCTGCCAGACATCCTCTACTCTTTACAACGCTGTAGAAAATGCCGGACTTGAAATTATTGAACTGCACCACCATTCCAAACAGGTTGGATATGTGCCTAAGGATAAAGATGCTACGGTTTCATGGGGCGGACCGGATTTTAAATTTGAGAACAGCAAGGATTTCCCTGTTTTGATCCGTTCGACAGTTGATGAAGCAAATGGATCCATGACCATTCAAGTATTGAGTGCAGCACAGACGGTGAAAAGCTAATAAATGATCAGAACCCGCTTACTTGAGTAAGCGGGTTCTTTGATCATATACATCGGTTAGCCGACAGGGTACTTGGAGGGATGATGCCCTTTCTCTTGAACCCGATACAGGGGTATAGTTCATACGCCGCGGATATCCATAATCACCTCGCTGCCAAATTGATCATCAAAGAGTACTGTGAGCAGTTTCTCAGCGGCAAAAGTAGGCGAATAAAGCTTTCCTTCTTTTTTTAATTTAATAAATTTGGCCTGCTGAGGGAACCTGCCTTCTTCAAGGCTGCGGATATGCTCCTGCATACTTGTATCAACGACACCTGGAGCGATCGAGACACATTTAATCCCATTTTCTCTATGTTTTTGTTCTTCAGCGATGCAGCGCGAAAAATGATCTAGACCAGCTTTAGCAGAGCAATAGCTGCTCCAGCCTTCATAGGAATTCCTGGCAGCGCCGGATGAGATATTCATTATTCTCTTTTCAGCAGGGATATCAGCCGTTCTTTTTATAAATTCAGCCGTTAATACCATGGGAGCTATGAGGTTGATGGATATGTTTTGAACCATTTCACCTGCTGATGCAAGTTCTGCGGGTGCAACGGGCTGAACGGTACCCGCATTATTCAGTAAATAAATGCCTTGCAGACCTTCTGCAGGAATGGAAGAAAAAATATGTTCCATAAGATCCGGAATGGAATCTGCTGCCGTTAAATCTGCTTGAATTTCGAGGAGCGGAGCCTTTCTCTCTTCTGCTTTCTGCTTGAGCATGCCGCTTTTTGATCTTGATAGACAGATAACATAATGATCTGTTTTCAGTAATTGAGAGGCCAGCTCTTCCCCAAGACCTCTTGATGTACCTGTAATAATAAAAGTTTTCATGAGTATGCCTCCAGGCTCTTATGATAGAATGATAATCATACAATTGCTATCACTATATCGCATGAAAAGGAGCGAACGCCAGTGTTTGCACATAAAAACTTGCCAGTTGGAAAAATAGTTTTTATTGGAGACAGTATTACGGATTCCGGGAGAAAATCCGATCCTGAAAACCTTGGACATGGATATGTGCGGTTAATAAGAGATTACTATGTATCAGAAGGAATGAGCAGCCAAATAGAGATATGCAACAGGGGAGTCAGCGGCAACCGTGTGACGGATCTTGCTACACGATGGGAAAGGGATGTTATAAATGAGAAGCCCGATTTTCTTTCGGTATCCATTGGGATAAATGACGTCTGGAGACAGCTCGATCAGCCAGGCAAGAAACAGGTGCTCCCTGATGAATTTAAAGAAATTTATGAACAAATAATAAATAAAGCGATAGAAAAAACGACAGCCAGGCTTATCTTGATGCAGCCTACAGTGATTGAAGAAGATCTTCAATCAGAGGGGAATAAGAAGCTGGTTCCTTACATAAATACAGTAAATGAACTTGCTTTGAAATATCACGCAATTTTAGTTCCGGCCCACCAGGCGTTCACTGAAGTTCTTCAGATAAATGAGGGCATTCCTTTAACCACAGATGGAGTTCATATGACTTCGACGGGTAATCTGCTAATGGCGAAATCCTGGATTCATTCGGTTACCCATTCTTTAGGATAAAAAAACGGGAAGGCTGATTGACAGCTTCCCGTTTTTAGCCGGTTCAAAGGTATTGGATGCTTGGGCCGATCCTTTCGTTAAGCTTGAAGCGGACGGTTTATAGTGAGATGACCCTGATTTCATCATGATCCAGACTGTCCGTCCCATTATCAAAAATGAGTTTTGTGACAAACTTGTAGCTTGTCTTTTCATCCGTCAGAGGTAAATGCTCAGGTAATCTGCATTTAAAGGATATCGCCCGATTCTCATCTGCCATGACGGTGGATGCAGTGTAAATACAGTTATTCAAAATGTGGGTTTCTTTTCCATTTTGCGTTTGAACAAGATCGGATTCAATTCTTTTCAATTTTTGTTCAATGGTTCCCCCATAAATATCGTAGCGTCCATGTATGACGTCTCCTTGTTTATAGATTTCGCTGTCTAAAACAAGATCAATTTTAGCTGCGCCAATCCCAAGACGGGACATCCATTTTCTCAATAGCATATTTTAACCTCTCCATTTTCATTCGATATCATGTATACGGGGTATTAAATAAAAGGTTTCATCTTTTTAAACATGCTTAGCCTATCTAGCAACAGAATATCAAATAGTCCATTCAAGATAAACCGAACTTTTTGTGACAGGAACCGCAGCCTGAATTATGAAAGGCAAATACGTTGATAGACTAACAAAAGCATGCTACTTTAAATTTAAATGACACGTGCAATATTTCACGAATAAACAGAAACAGTCTGTGATTGAAGAGGAGGAGTCGTAATGATCAGCATTACAGCCTATATGAATGTGAAACCAGAGTACCGGGAAGTGTTTCTTGAAAAAGTGCAGCAGGTAGTTGAACTTACAAGAGAAGAAGAAGGTAATGTTAGTTACCGCCTATTTGAAGAAGTAAGCAATTCAAACCAGTTTGTTATGCTTGAGCAATGGAAAGATCAGCATGCGATCGATGTTCACAATCGATCAGAACACTTCCAGACTTTTTTCGCATCGGCTAAAAAAATACTTGCAGAACCCCTCACATTAAAGCGATTTATTAATGACGATGATTAATACAATCCCGATCCTTAAAGGATCGGGTAATTTTATGGTGTCGTATTTACAGACCGCTGGTCGGTTTTTATAATAATGAGGGGAGGGATGTCGTGAAACAGCTTGCCAGACGTATTCGTTCAGAGCAATTGATAGCAGAATCGGCTAAACAGCTTATTGCACAAAAAGGCTGCCACCAGACAACGTTTGCTGAATTAATGAAGATGACAGGTCTGTCAAAAGGTGCTATTTATCATTACGTGTCAAGCAAAGACGACCTGATGGCAAAGGTTCTGCAGAATCTTCTGGAAGAAAGCAACGACCGTTTTTTTTACAAGCTGTCTGAAGGCCAAAAAGCCATGCTGGATCCAGCGGACGTATTAGCAGAACAAATCAGAGTGATGGAAGATCCGGAACAAATTATCGGGAAGATATTTGTTTATTTAGTTTCACGAACAGATCATCAAACTGCACGGGATGCCCTCGATGATTTCTATGACAGCCTCTATCAGTTTGCTCTATTATGGATACGTTCCGGACAGCAGAATGGGACAATCCCTAGTGGGCTGGATCCTGCTAAGGCAGCGGAGCTGTACATGCTGTTGCTTGACGGCTTCAGGCTGAGGTCCACTCTTTATCAATCGGATTTTAAGCTGAGTTCTGATGAACTTTCTGCTGTTTTGAGCCAGCTTTTCAACAGGGAAGATCTGCTTTCATCGTCCAGTTAAGCATATAAGGAGCAAGACTGGCCAAAACTTGATACCATGGTTTCAAGTATAGAATATGAAGGAGGATTTGAAATGGCTGAAGTACAGCTTCGTGAAGGCTTTAAGGCATATCTGGAGCAGTTCAAGAAAAATACTCCAATAGAAACTCAGCAGAAAATGGAGACAGCGATCCAAGAGCTTGAGGATTCTGAAGAAGGAAAGGGCCTTCAGGTTGGTGATCAAGTTCCCAATTTCGTTCTTCCGGATGCCAGAGGAAAGGAAATCAGCATTACGGATATTCTGAAAAAAGGACCTGCTGTTATAACATTTTACAGAGGCGGATGGTGTCCTTATTGCAATATGGAGCTTAAAGCGTATCAGTCCATTCTGGATGAGATTCATGAAGCGGGAGCAGAACTTGTGGCCATCAGTCCGGAAAGCCCTGATGCATCCTTAAGTACGAAAGAAAAAAATGAACTTTCCTTTCATGTATTAAGTGACAAAGAAAACAGTACAGCACAGGATTTTAATCTTGTTTACCGGATGCCTGAATATTTAATTGAAATTTATAAGGAAAAGGGATTGGATGTTCCAGGGCACAATAGAGATGAAACCTGGAGTCTTCCTGTATCCGCTACCTACATTGCCGACCAAAGCGGGAATATTATTTATGAGTATACAAAAGCCGATTATAAAGATCGGGCAGAGCCTTCAGAAATTCTTTCCCAATTAAAACAGCTTAATTACTAATTAATGAAGCGGTCAATTGCTGTTAAGAACTTGGCCGCTTTATCGTATGGAAGGTGCATGCTATGAATGAGAAGAAACAAGCTGGTGAATATGCGGCAGGATATATAAAAGATGGAATGACGATTGGCTTAGGGACAGGCAGTACGGTTTATTATACGCTTGCCAAAATCAGTGAATTGGTTAAACAGGGAATGACGCTAAAAGGAGTAGCTACATCCACTAATACCGCCCGGATTGCTGAAAGCATGCACATTCCTTTAATCGATTTAAACGAAACAGAAATAATAGATCTGACGATTGACGGAGCCGATGAAATTGATCCTCAATTTAATGGAATTAAAGGGGGAGGAGGCGCTCTTCTTCGTGAAAAGCTTGTCGCAAATGCTTCTAATAAAATCGTATGGGTGGCGAGCCACACGAAATTGGTTCAAAAGCTCGGAAAATTTCCTCTTCCTGTCGAGGTCATATCGTTTGGGTCAGAACATACAGGACGCCTCCTTGCAAAGAATAATTTAGTTCCGGTCCTTCGCAAAAAGGAGAACGGTAAGACATTTTATACAGACAGCGGAAATGTCATTTATGATCTGCATTTGAAAGAGATTGCAGAACCAGGTAAGTTTGCTGACATGTTAAAACAGCTTCCAGGCGTTGTAGAGCACGGTCTGTTTCTAAAGCATCCAAATGTTGTGGTTACGGGAGTCAACGGAAGTGTCGTCATTCGTGAAAATAAGGAGATTTGATATGAAAGCATTAGTGTTTGAAGAGTTTGGAGGACCTGAGGTATTAAAGTACGCGGAGATCAGCAAACCCGTTTTAAAGACCGATGAAATTATGGTCCGTATTGAGGCAGCCGGTTTGAATTTTGCAGATGTTTACCGAAGAAAAGGGAATTATCATTTAGCAGGCAAGCCGCCGTACATATTGGGTTATGAGGGAGCGGGTGTTGTCGAGGATGCAGGGAATCACGCTGAATTCAAACCCGGGGACAGAATTGCGTTTGCAGATGTGCCTTATGCAAATGCTGAGTATGCTGCAGTCCCTGTTGAGAAAGCCATCCCGCTGCCTGCCGGCATTACTTCTGACATAGCTGCATCTGTCCTTCTTCAGGGATTGACTGCCCAATACTTAACTAAAGACAGCTATCAGGTCAAAGAGGGAGATGTAATCCTCGTTCATGCTGCAGCTGGCGGTGTCGGACAAATTTTGGTTCAAATTATTAAAATGATGGGAGGAAAAGTTATTGGCCTAACTTCCTCTGCAGAAAAAAGAGAGGCCGCTTTAAAGGCAGGGGCAGATGAAGTATTCCTTTATCATGAAAATTGGACGGAGAAAACGATTGCCTATACAAACGGGAAAGGTGCAGATGCCGTGTATGAGTCTGTCGGCTCCACCCTAAATGAAAGTTTTTCCGCCGTCCGCATTGGAGGCACCGTCATTTTTTATGGAATGGCCGGCGGGGATCCTCTTCCTGTTGACCCGAGAATGCTGATGGATCAATCCAAGACGCTTACAGGCGGGGACCTGTGGAATGTTCTCACTTCAAGTGAAGAACGCCAGAGCCGTGCCTCAGAGCTGTTAAAATGGATACTAGATGGCCATATCATAATTCAGCCCCCGCGTTCATTTCCAATGGAAAAAGGTGCAGATGCTCATAGACTTCTGGAGAGCCGTAAAAGCACAGGTAAAATTTTGCTTAAACCATAATGAAAGAAACCCCTCACATTCCTTTACATAAAACATGGAAAAAGTGGTACAATCAGGATTAAGGGAGGGGTTTATATGCCTGAAAAAAGAACGGTAAAAAGAGCCGCTAAAGGAAGACTGTCCTTCATTGCTATTTCTGCAGCATCATTGGGTTTAGCAGGAGCTTTATACTTCTATTTGTTTGGAGAGCCTGTTCAAAATCCAGAGCAGCATGCGAAGGCGGCAGTGAGTGGGAAGGGGAATCCGGCTTTCCAGTATTTTTCCGCCAGCAGGGAATGGGATGATGAGGCATTTCAGCAGGTCCTTCATTACATGTCGCATCAGAAAGTAGGTGCCCCTGAAAAATGGGGAGCCATAAAAATTACAGACGAACGGATTGCTAAATTGACTGATTCTTTAGATAAGCACTATTCTGATCTCGAACATGCAGATATTTATAAGGACATTTTGTCTCGCTGGGAATCCGGTGATTTCTCTCATGCAGTAAAGGATCACAATTCCATTTGGTCCCTGCAGGGGGGAACCATCGGGAAGGCCAACCGTCTGCTGTCTTCTGAAGAAGAGGAAAAATATATTGAAGATGAAAACTTAGAATAGCTCGTAAATCCATTCAGGGGTATGTTCAAGTAATCTTTCCCAGAACGGAATTTTATCATACATGTCTTCTGTAAGGATGCGGCTGGAGGAGAAATCCTTTCGGAGCTCCTTTTTTGTTTCTGAAATAAATAATTTGGAGTAAATCAGACAGTTCGCTTCATCATTAATAAAAAAGCTCCGTTTATCCCAGTTTGCTGTGCCGATGTCCGCCAATTCATTATCAATAACCATAACTTTCCCATGAAAAAAACCTTCGCGGTATAAATAAATGACAGCCCCTTTTTTTAGAAGCTTCTTCGTTCTTGGGTAGCTCGGCGGTTTCGTATACCAGTAATCTGGCTTATCAGGTATCAGCAGTTCAACCTTAACCCCTCGTTTTAAAGAGGCAAGCAAAGATTTCATCAGCTCATCGGTTGGAATAAAATAGGGAGTAGCAATCATAATGCTGCTTTTTGCATGATTGATCATTCCAATTATTTTCTTTTCGAGATCATCCCCGGTTGAGAAAACAAATTGATAGCGATCAGAGCCAGTGTCTTGAATTTTTGTGATGAGAGGCTGAACGGTTTTGCCCGTATCTTCCTTCCAGTCCTTCAAAAACTGTTTGGTTATTTCTCTTGACCCAGAGCCGGAAAGCCGAACGTGATAATCTCTCCAATACCCAAATCTCGGATCATTTCCCAGGTACTCTTCTCCAATATTAAATCCGCCAATATACGAAACCTTTCCATCTATAACAGCGATTTTGCGATGATTGCGGTGATTTAACCGGTAAAAAAAATGCCGGTAGGCAAGCGGTCTGCTTTTGGCAAACTGCACGCCGCTTTTCTCAAGTCTTCGGATCATTGATTTTGTGATGTCGTTTCCGCCGATTGCATCAACCGAAAGCTTTACATCAACGCCTTGCTCCGCTTTTTCTTGAAGAATAGCAAAAAATTCTTTGCTGACGGCATCGTCCCGGATGATAAAAAAGTGGATATAAATAAAACTCTGGGCTTCCTTGATGTCTTTATATAAAGAACGAATCAGGGTTTTTCCGTCAGTAAAAAGACTCGCGTCTCCGGATGAAATTGGAGACGCGAAAATCGGATGCTGCTTATTATAGGATTCTGCCCCTGATTTCACATCGTTTATGGCCGTAAAGCCAATGCCTGTCAAAGCGGCGGCAGATACGAATAGAATGATTATGATTTTCTTCAGCACACAGAAAACTCCCCGCCCAAGCGATTCCTTAGTCTGTCCATTTAAAAAGGAAGTGAAACCCGCATCAAGGTATTACATTTAGGGTTAGTATGTCACCTGATTAAATCTGCATGCACGATAATCTCTATAAAAACAGTTCTGCAAGTCTTGAATAGGAGTGCTTTTTCTGTTCAAAAGAATAGACATTAGTCAAAATCATGATTTCATCCGTTTCGTACCGCTCGGATAGCTCGTATATTGACTTCTTCACCTTATCAGGGCCGCCTATAATCATTCTCTTTCGGTTGTTTGCCATTCTTTCTCGGTCTGCAGCGGACAGAACCGCTGCCTTGGCTTCTTCAATGCTTGGTACCCGGCTGTCAAGCCCTTTCTCTACCCGGAGAAGCCATAGATCCTGACTCCATGCAAGTTCTTCAGCATGATCGTCGTCTTTTCCGCAAATGACGAAAACGGCTGCGAGAGACTGCGGAGCAGCGGAAAATGAAGTTGGGACAAAATTTTCCCGATAATCCTGAAAAGCTTCTTGTCCTCTATCAGGTTTTATAAAATGGCCGAACACATAATTAAGTCCGAGTTGCGCTGTCTGCCGTGCACTGTTTTCCCCGAGCCCAAGGATCCAAACCGGCGGGACGGATTCAGGAAGAGGAGCAGCCTTGATTCCATGAGATGGATGGTCTGACGGTAATGAATCGGTTATATAATAAATGAGATCCTTCAGCTGCCTTGGAAATTCACTCAAGCCTCTTGCCGCACCATCCAAAAGCGCCTGTCTCACTTTTTGAGTGCCGCCAGGTGAGCGGCCGACGCCAAGATCGATTCTTCCGGGAAATACAGCTTCGAGCAGCCGGAAGTTTTCCGCTATTTTGTAGGGACTGTATTGGGGAAGAAGCACTCCGCCTGAGCCTAATCTGATCCTTGAGGTTTTGGAAGCGATATAGGACATCAGAATTTCAGGAGAAGTGCTGGCAAGCCCTCTTGTCCCGTGATGTTCGGCAAACCAGTATCTTGTGTATCCGAGGTCTTCAGCATGCTGAGCAAGTTCTGCTGTCTGCTGAAACGTTCCGGTAACGCTTATGTTTTTAGAAACCGGAACTTGGTCGAGTATGCTGAGTTTCATATATATTTCCTTTCCTTCATCTTGTTTTTTGTAGGATGCCACAATAGAAAGCCAATAAGCAAGAAGCATGCATTCATTGTTTCTCTTTTTTCTAAACAGGGAATGGTGTATTGAGTATTTTAAAGGAGGCTTATCATGCAAACTATTTCATCTTTTCTTTTGACTAAGGAGGATATGACGAATCCCGAAGTTGTGCCTCAATGGGTGATCGATGAATATCAGACCTTTCATGGCGTAGTTACAGACGCAACTTTTCCTTGCTATTTCGGAATGAAGGCCGAAAAAAAAGGAGAGCTGCGGTATGCATACATAACAAGAGAGGATTGGTCAAACCTTCCTAAGGCCGTTGAGCAGTTTTTAACCCTCTTTAAAGAACCGCCGTATACGCGGCACGGTCTATTCGTGTTTATGGAACCTGAAAAAGAGGAAGGGGAACTTGATTTATATAGGAAACGTTTTTGGGATATTTTGCAGTACCTTCATGAACATGATCCGAAGCCATGGCCAGCAGAAGCGCCTAAGGATCCAGATCATCATTTATGGGATTTTCATTTTAATGGAGAACCATTTTTCATTTTTGGAAATGCACCTGCCTACAAGCAGAGGAAAACGAGGCACCTTGGAAACAGTCTCGTATTGGGGTTTCAGCCAAGGATGATTTTTGAAGGTCTTGAAGGAACGGAAAAGGGAGGAATTATGTCCAGGGAAAAAGTGAGAGAGCGAGTTGAAAAGTGGGATCAGCTTCCGACACATCCTGACATCAGTCATTACGGTGATGTGGATCATAATGAGTGGAAACAGTATTTCATCGGGGATGATATTGAACCAATAAAGGGAAAATGCCCTTTCTCTCATAAGTAACCGGTTATCGAACCAGCAGAGTGAATCCTGCTGGTTTTTTGATTAAGACTATTGTAATAATTTGGGGATGGAATGAAATAATGGTAGAATGATAGAGATAATATACCTTATGAAGAAAGGGAGAGGTACCTGTGGGTGTAAGCTTGAGAAAAGGACAAAAAGTAGATTTGACAAAGACAAACCCCGGTCTTTCAAAAATTGCTGTCGGCTTAGGATGGGACATTAATCAGATGGGGGGCTCTGCGTTTGATTTAGATGCATCCGTCTTTCTGCTCGGGGAAAATGGAAAGGTCCCTTCTGATAACGACTTTATATTTTATAACAATCCAAACGGTGCATCGGGCTCAGTTCTTTATTGCGGTGATAATCGGACGGGCGCAGGAATGCAGGATGATGAGCTAATCCTTATAGATCTTAACCGGGTACCGCAAAATCTCCAAAAAATCGCTTTTACCATCACTATCCATGATGCTGCGGAAAAAAGACAGAACTTTGGTCAAATTTCCAATGCCTATGTCCGCATTTTCAGCGAAGATACCGGGATGGAATTTATCCGATATCAACTGGGCCAAGAGTTTTCAGTGGAAACAGCAATTGTGGCAGCAGAACTTTACAGACATCAGAATGAATGGAAATTCAATGCAATTGGGAGCGGATTTGGCGGGGGTCTGTCAGCGCTTTGCAGAAATTTTGGTGTGACTATAGATGATGAACCGGCTACCCAAGCGGGATATAGCCAGCCTCAAGGATCAGGATACATACAGCCGAATCATCCACCGCAAGGATTATTCCAGCAAAACTTCCAGCCGCAGCCTGAGTATAATCAAAGTAGAGGTTATTCTTCCGGCGTTTATCAAGAGTCACCGGGCATCAGTTCCAATCCATATCAGCAAGGGTCTCCATCAGCACAGACGTATTCTGGCTCACAAGGCTATGGAGTGGCTCCGCAGTCTTCTTATCCAGGCGGACAGGTTCATACTGCAGGCAGGACCACTTCTTGTCCAAGATGCCACTCCCAAAATGTAGCTGCCGGAAAGAAAGGCTTTGGTATCGGGAAAGCAGCACTGGGCGGGCTCGTGCTTGGACCGGTTGGATTGCTCGGAGGCTTTATCGGCGGCGGCAAAGTGCAATTTAACTGCAACCAATGTATGCATAAATGGTCTCCTGATCAGAAGGATTTCGCGGCCTGGGCCAATGAACAGAAGCGAAATGCACAGGAGCTCCTGCAGCGCTTTAAAAGCCAGGATGTTATGGACGCCATTGTAGCAGGCTGTGCATTAGTGAGTTTGGCGGATGGGCATATTTCTTCAGCCGAACGGCAAAAGGTAAACGAGTTTTTTAATAATAGCCAGGAATTGCGTGTATTTGATACAGCGAAAGTGAATCAGCGGTTCAACCAGTTTGTAATGAATCTGGAAAGAGATTGGATGACTGGACGTGCAGAAGCAATGAGAGCTCTTGGAAATGTAAGAAGCAAGCCTGAAGTAGGAAGGCTTGTTGTCCGGTACTGTGTGGCAATCGGTTTTGCTGATGGAAACTTCGATCCTTCAGAAAAACAGGCGGTAGCAGAAATTTGCAGCGAGCTTGGCTTGAATCCAGCGGAATTTTTATCTTGAATCTCTCCACCTAAACCCATTGGAAAAATACAGTAGATCTAGTGGAAGAAAATTGTTTCTTTCTGCTGTCTCATTCTATTTGTATGGCTGGTTTCCTGCTCGAATTGGCTTTTTCCGGCGGCACTCTTTATTTCGGTGAGCTTGGCGGTGAAAGTGTGAAGTCTTATTCAATCCGCTCCGGACAATTAAAGACAGCCATCAATGGATATGGACGAATCCGGGATGTGTTTATCGAAGGAGAAGCGATGTATTTTGTCATGAACAATAGGGATGGGCGAGCAGTACGGTTTAAGAAGGATGATAAGCTTTACAAATTGAATTTGAATGACATCTCTGATTCAAGATGAATTCATGCTGTCTCCATAAAAAAACGGCCTGCATAAAGCAAGGCCTTTTTCTTATGGGCTGGCAGGCTGAACTTGCTTTGCAGCATCATCGGTTTCGTCATCATCAATCAATGCTTCAGGCAGGCCTGAATATTTTGCCCAATAGAAGATACCAAGTGATCCTATTGCAATCAGGATCAGGTCGAGAGGATTGGATAAAATTCCAAGTCCTCCTCCGAAAGATCCGGTATAAGAGAAAACCAGCATCATGACATAGTATCCGATAAGCCACCAAGACGATTTAAGCTGCTGAGGTAAACTGACTTCACGGGTTGGAACATATTTAGAAAATAACAGATAAACAACAAACATGACGAGCTGTGATGCAAGAAGCCATGAGATCGTTGTCCAGCCTGACCAATACACGATATAAGAGGCAAAAATGAATGAAAGAGGGGCTATCACACTCATTCCTCTAAGCTTAAAGGGTTTCTCGAGATTTTTGGCGTTTACTCTGAAAGTGGCGGAAGAGATAGGTGCAATCGCATAAGACAGGATTAATGCGACAGAACACACGTTTACAAGCGCATTCCAGGA
The DNA here is from genome assembly GCF_018283675.1 of Metabacillus flavus. Taxonomy (NCBI): domain Bacteria; kingdom Bacillati; phylum Bacillota; class Bacilli; order Caryophanales; family Bacillaceae; genus Metabacillus; species Metabacillus flavus. The sequence continues at coordinate 2,064,432 of NZ_JAGVRK010000001.1, read as the reverse complement.
AGGAAACGGAAGAGTCCAAAAAACGGAAAGACCGAATGACAGCCACAGCGATGATCTTGGGATACCTGTTTTTTGATCGATTTTTGAAAAGGTTTTAAATAGTGTTCCGTTTCTGGACCAGGCATACACGAGCCGTGCCGTAGTATTCATAAAAATATTCCCGTTGCCGCCCGGCGACACTATGGCGTCAAATACAACAAGAAATGCCAGCCATCCAAGTCCGAGAACGACAGCAATATCTTTAAATGGCAATGCAAACTCTTTTTGAATGTTTTCCCAGCCGGAAGACAGCATGTCCGTTGGAATCGCTCCAATAAACAGAACCTGCAGGGCAGTATAAATGGCAGCTGATAAAATGATGCACAAAAACAAAGCAATCGGGATGTTACGCTGCGGATTTTTCACCTCGCTTGCGACCGATACGATCGGATGCAGGCCAAGATAGGCAAACATGACTCCGCCGGTGGAAATGGCAGCCTGAATCCCGGTAAATCCTGAAGGAGCAAATCCAGCTGCAGTGAGATTTGCAGATTTAAAATAGAAAATAAGCACGGTGATGATGGTTAATGGAACGAAATACTTAAAAATTGAAATGATAATATTGGATTTGGCAAATGTTTTTACACTCCAATAATTTAACAAAAAGAAAAGACACAGCAATCCGAATTGAAGCAGCCATCCAGCGATCGTGGGAGATTCTGAACCTTTAACCGTTAAACCTGGAAACCAAAAGGCAACATACTGTCTTACAGCAGTTACTTCAATGGAGATAAGACTTGTATACGCAATAATGGTAATGAAAGAAATCATGTAACCTACCAGGTGCCCATGTGAATAAACCGGATACCGAATAATCCCTCCGGTCCTTGGCAAAGCTGCACCAAGCTCGGCATATACAAATCCAATCAATAAAATGATGACTCCTCCGATTATCCAGGAGAAACTCCCGGCAGGGCCTGCTTTGGAAGCGACATTGCTTACTGCAAACAGCCAGGCAGACCCAAAGATTGCTCCAAGTCCTATTAGTGTTAAATCAAGCAAAGAGATTGTTTTCTTAAATTTTCCCTGATCCGCCATGCAAATCCTCCTCATAACAGCATATCTTCTTTTATTGTGTTCTTATATAAGCATATATATCCTTATTAAAATTTGATAAAACAAAAACCGCATGCTGTGTCAGATGCGGTTCTATCTGGTATTTGGATTTTTAAGTATAGGATAGGATCAGGCTAGAGCGTATAGGGGATCATTAGGCTTTGGATTTATATAAATGGCTGACGGCTTTTAAGATGAACAATTTTTCTTTAACCGAGAGCATCTTCCAGCTCCCTGCTCGAATGACCATTCTGCTCCCTCCTTAAAATCGGATTGTTATCTATTAAATACCGTCTTTTCCAATGTATAAAACCTTTAAACACTCTGCAAATTCCGCTAATCCTTTTGCTGTTTATGAAAAAGATGAGTGTTTTTTGTATTTATATGGTGATTAGAGGGTCATTTCGTCTGGTCATTGCAAGACTTTGGCCTCAAAACCTGACTGGTTATAGGTGAATATGACGAAAAAAAATTAATCTTTTTTATTTTTTTCTAAAGGGTCCAGTTCTTTTGAAAATTCGGTTCCAAAAGCTGCGTGTCCTGTACGGATGGATCTTCTCTCCGCAGTTTGCATCCGCTCAAGTAAAAAGAGGTGAACGAATACCTCTCCAGCTGTAAAGATGACAGCAGAGATCCCGCTGCCCCAGGCAATTTGCAGATAGTTTTCATACAAAACAGATCCAAAAATCCACACCCCGAGGTAAACAGTGAAAAATTCTACTATGTACGCTGACCGATGTCCCAATGCAGGCAGTACGACTCTGTCTCCCAGCAAATAGGTAGCAAGGGCTGCAAATAAACTAAAAGAAAAAATATCTGTTATGTTCGCATCAAAAAATAAATCCAGACCTATAGCAAAGGCGATGGCTGCGATAATAAATTTTACGGCAATGACAGCAAGCTGATTCATTTTTCTCACTCCTTTTTCTAAAGTTTTGTCAGAAATGGGAGCAAACATACATGATTGGCCGGCTGTGTGCAAATTATTCGAGTTTTTAAAGGACATATAGTAAAGTTGTCCTTATGATTTGATACTATAAGAAACCCTTCCATATATAAGGAATCGTGACTAAGGAGGAATACGCGTGTTTAAACGGAATTACGCAGATAAAAATAAAAAGCAGCTGCACGAAATTAAGCTCTCTGTCTTGGACCTGGCTCCTATTGTTTCTGGAAGCCATGCTGGGGAAGCTTTGGGCAACTCACTGGATTTGGCACAGCATGCAGAAAAGTGGGGATATAACCGCTATTGGCTGGCTGAGCATCACAATATGAGAGGGATTGCCAGTTCAGCGACGTCAGTCGTGATTGGTCATATTGCGCAGGGTACTTCGACCATCCGGGTCGGCTCAGGCGGCATTATGCTCCCTAACCACGCTCCGCTTGTCATTGCTGAGCAATTTGGAACACTTGAATCGCTTTTTCCCGGCCGAATCGATCTTGGACTAGGAAGGGCACCTGGAACAGATCAGCTAACCGCGCAGGCACTTAGAAGAGAGCTGAAGGGGAGCGGAGAGGATTTTCCTGAACAGGTGGAAGAATTGAGAGCCTATTTTAACCCTGTTGAATATAGCCATGTAAAAGCCATTCCTGGTGAAGGGTTGAATATTCCGATTTGGCTGCTTGGCTCAAGCGGCTTCAGTGCCCATCTTGCCGGCCAGCTTGGATTGCCGTTTGCCTTTGCCAGCCATTTTTCACCGGATCATACAACTGAAGCATTAAGGATTTACCGGAATCATTTCCGTCCTTCCGAAGTTTTGGATGAACCATATGCAATGGTAGGGGTAAATGTCGTTGCTGCGGAGACAGAGGCACAGGCGCAATATTTATCTACTTCCATGAAACAGCAATTTCTGAATCTGGTCAGAGGACGTCCGGGACAATTGAATCCTCCGGTGGATAATATGGATGATTTATGGAACGAATATGAAAAAGCTTCTATTCAGCAAACATTAAGAGCTTCTGCGATTGGCGATTCTGAACAAGTGAAGACGAAGCTTCAAAGCTTCCTGGATGAAACCCAGGCTGATGAGATGATGATTACCGCTAATATTTTTGATCATCAGGCAAGACTGCAATCTTATGAAATTGTTTCACAGCTAGTCAAGTAACAATTTATTGAAGGAGAAGAGACGATGGAATGCAAAATAAACCGCAACGCTGCAAAAGTGTTAAAAAGAATGCTTGAGAGTAAAGAAGGACAAGGGAAAATGATACGGGTGTTCATCACGGAAATGCACGGGGACCATGCCCATTATGATGTGAAACTTGATACACCTACTGAACATGATGAGATTGTGAAAACAGATAAAGATATCGATATTCTGATGGACAGCCGTGAAGAATTTTTGGACGGAGTATGGATCCAGTTTTTCTTCGTCCCTCAGGAACGATTTGAAATCATCAACAGAAATAAAGGATGGCATGACCACCATTAACAAATAAAAGCAGAGTTCTTTTCATAAAGAACTCTCTTTTTTATCAGGAATAGGAGCGATTTCCATGATCATTTATATTAATGAACGGCCAATTGAAGGGACAGACTTTCTTCATGAGGAAGTGAAGGGATCCCATTTAATCAGCTTCCATTTTAAAGTGAAAAGCGGGGAAGATTATCATGATACAACAACCTTGCTTTATAAAAATGATTTCGAAGTGAAAGTACCGGAAAAAAACCTTTCATTTCAAGCAGTCATCAAACAATATTCAACCTCTGCCGTAAATTTATATGAAGACAATGCAATTGGGGATTACTATCTTCAATTGATTGAGAAAAAGGCCGGAAAGTAAATCCGGCCTTTTTTTATTGGGAAAATTCGTTGGCAATAAGCTCATAAGAACGAATTTTATCTTCCTCTTTATGGGTGATGGATATTATCATCACTTCGCCTGCTCCATATTCAATAGCCAGCTTCTCAAGTTTTTTCTTGACTGCAGAAGGGGTACCTACGATCTGCTGCGATTTAATTTTCTTCAGCATTTCCTCTTCATCTGCTGTAAGGATATAAGCATGGGCTTCCTCAAATGAAGGTACTCCCTTTTTTCCTTCTCCTTTTGCAAGCATGAGATGCCAGACTTGGCTGCTGTAAGCAATTTTTTCGGCATCTTCGGCTGTTTCAGCGCATATTGCCGCAGCAGCGAGGATGACTTTTGGAGCGGGAAGATGAGAGCTTGGCATGAACGCCTCTTTATATTGACGTACAATCGCTGGCTCCTTGCTTCCCATAAACTGCCCGAATACATATCCCGTTCCATTCGCCGCCGCAAGCAAAGCGCTTTTGCTGCTCGTCCCCAATACATGAACCTGAGGAGGAGAGGGAGGAACCGGGGAGGGTTTAACGGCCGAGTACATATGATCATCCGGAAAATCATTTCTTAGAAAATGAAGCAGTTCTTTGAATGTATCAGGGAATTGTTTCACATTATTAAGAAAATTTCCGGACAGGGCGCTGGCTGCTTCAGCGGATCCTCCGGGGGACCTGCCAATTCCAAGATCAATCCGATCCGTAAAAAGGGTAGAAAGGAGATTAAAAGTCTCTGCTATTTTATATGGCTTATAATGGGGCAGAAGAATTGCACCCGCTCCAAGACGGATGCTTCGGGTATGGCCTCCTATAAATCCAAGCATCACTTCCGGAGCTGAACTTGTAAGACCGGAAAAGTCATGATGTTCTGCAATCCAATATCTTTTATACCCGAGCCTTTCTCCAGCTTGTGCAAGACGAAGAGAAGCTTCAAGAGCTTCTTTTGGCGTTTTGCCTGATGATAAAGGAGATTGATCCAGTATGCTGAGTTTCATGAATACCCTTCTTTCTGAAAAATGCTACCCACATCATATCTTACTGGTCATGGGAAGCAAAATAAATTGCACAGGCGAGAGGCTTATAGGAAAATCTGCATTATTTATATAAATGGAACTATAAGTCCAATTATGACAAACTCTTCCAAAAATAGAAAACAGCATAAGCCTCCCATGGTGCCCATGGTGAAAATATCTCTTCCATTTCATCTCTCGTTAGTTTTCCTTCTTTAAAGCCCGCATTCTGCAAGGCTTTATTTAAAGCCGCATCACCAAAGGGAAAACTCGAGGAAATCCTGAGGCATCTCATCATACAATAGTGAGCTGTCCATGGACCGATCCCCCGGATGGACAAAAGTTTTTCTTCTATTGACTTTACATTCCGAACTCTCAAAAGGTTTTCTTTCGTTATCTTTCCGTCTGCAATCAGTTTGGCGATCCCGATCACATACTCTGCTTTTTTTTCTGTAAATTGAAGCTCCCGCAGGTTTTCTGCGGAAAGAGAAGCTATGGTTTCCGGAGCAGGAAAGGTCCAAAAAGCCTTTTCAGCCCATACATGCTTCTCACCGTATGCTTCAACCAATCTTTTCTTCAGTGTATAAGCAAAAGCCAGATTGATTTGCTGTCCGATGACTGCCCAGGTCAATGCTTCGAACAAATCAGGAACCCCAATTATCCGAAGGCCCTCAAATTTTTGAGTGAGAGAACCAAGAATTGGATCGTTATTTGCTATCTGATAAAAAGGTTCGAGATCTGTAGTGAGATCCAGCCACTCGGCCGTATATTCGGCAGCTTTACGATGCATGATCTCGCTTTTATCTGAACCGTCCACTATTTTAAGCTCAAGAAAAGAATGTCCGCTCTCCTTTATCCTCACAAGAATTTTATGCCGGTCTATAACGAGAACCTTATAGATTTCTCCGTCAACAACTTGATGAAGGCATTCTTGAGGAGATCTAGTTAAATAATGAAGGGCTTCTTTGCAGCTGAAAAGTTTCGGGACCTGGATGATCATGGATTCAGACGCGGTGCTAAAATTGAAAACGTGCATGTCCTTTGATGCTGAAGTCATGATAATCCTCCAATCGGAGAAGGTGTTCTTTCATATGGAGTCCGCCCCTGAATCCTGTTAAGGTATTATTGGAGCCAATCACTCGATGGCAGGGCACTGCGATCGGAACGGGATTAGCGCCATTTGCTGTTCCGGCTGCCCGGACTGCCTTTTTATTTCCGGCAGCTTCTGCAAGCTGGGAATAGCTGCGGACAGCTCCATAAGGAATGTTTAACAATGCATTCCATATAGCCTTTTGAAAAGAGGTTCCGTATAAATCTATAGGAAACTGAAATACTTTTCGCTCCCCGTTTAAATATTCCATAAGCTCTTGAATGTAGACAGCTGTTTCTTTTGGGTTATGTTCTAATTTTGAACCCGGAATTTTTAAAGCAACCCAGTTTTCCAAAACTTCAAATGATTCCCCCGGCCATGTCAGCCTGCAAATTCCATAGTCGGTCGCTGCGATATAGAAAGGGAGAGGGTTGAAAGTTTCATGTGAAAATTGACTCCAGTAAACAGGCACGATTTCTGTCATTTTAACCGTTCACCTTCTTCAGCCGTTTTTTCTCTATATTCGTGAGGGGAGCAGCCTGCCATCTTTTTAAACACAGATGAAAAATGCGGGGGATTTGAAAATCCTGTCTCAGCTGCAACTTGAGCGATGGCTTTTTGATCTGCCAGTAATAGCTTTTTAGCCTCGCTTATTCTGTGAGTCATCAAGTATTTGGAAGGGGTCAATCCTGTGACCCGTTTAAATACACGCAGGAGATGATATGGACTTATGGCTAATTGCTGGGCCATGGCGTTTAATGTTAATGCTTCTTTATATTGATGGTGAATGAGCTGCTTTACTCTTTCAGCCATTTCTGCATCTGGTCCATGCTTTCCTGATACCTCGGGCTTGCACCGTTTGCATGCCCGGAAGCCTGCATCTATTGCTTCCTGGATGCTTCTGTACACCCTCACATTTTTCCTTTTCGGTGTCCTCGACCGGCAGGATGGCCGGCAGAAGATTTTGGTTGAGGTGATTCCGATATAGTATTGGCCATCGTATTTTGCCGTTCGGTTTAAAATGGTTTCATAGATTGCTTCAAATAGTTCTTGTTCATTCACGCTCATCACTCCTTTATGGGAAAATTATAAACCAAGAGGAGGCAGCCGATAACGATTTATGAATAGGAAAGCAAGAATATGACAGCAATAGACTTTCGGTAAATGACAAGAAGGGGTCTCCCATCCTTTAAAAAATGATATTATGAAAAGGACGTCATACTTTGGTGGAGAAGGAAAAATGAATCTATTCGGAAACAATCAGGAGGATTTTCCTTTTGCTATGTTCGGCAGCAGTCATATTGCTGCTTTGGCTGTGCTTCTCGTTTTATTGATTATTTTGTATGGTTTTAAATCAGTACTTAAAGAAAAAAAGATGAAACCCTTAGAGATTGGCTTAGCTATCACCTTAGTTGCAATTGAACTTCTTTATCACGTTTGGCTGATTGTTAATAACAATTGGGAAGTAAGACATGCACTGCCGCTCGAGCTTTGCAATATCAGTTTTATTATGACTGGATTGCTGCTGCTTACAGGGAGCCGTCTTGTGTACGAGATCCTGCTGTTTATCGGATTAATGGGAGCGTCTCAGGCATTGCTGACTCCGGTGCTCTCAATCGATTTTCCGCATTTCCGCTTTTTTCATTTTTTCTATACACATACCTGGATTATAGCCGTTCCGCTCTACTATACATGGGTGAAGGGGTATCGTCCTACGATTTACTCGGTTATAAAAACGGTTGTATTTCTAAATATCCTGCTTCCGGTTGTTCTTTTGGTAAACCACTATACGGGAGGAAATTACATGTTCCTTGATCATAAGCCTACAAGCGGAAGTTTGCTTGACCTGCTTGGACCCTACCCTTGGTATATTCTTTCACTCGAAGGAATTGCCGCAGGTATGGGAGTGGTGCTTTGGCTGATTTTCAGGGAAAAAACGGGAGTAGGGGAAAATCGGGTGGAGGCAAGATCATTCGATTAGATCATATAAAAGATAAGAGCCTGGAAGGAATTCCAGGCTCTTTACATATGAGACCAAATCATTTCAAGAGCGGATATAATCGCCGCTCTTTCCACCTGTTTTTTTCAGAAGGGAGGTTTCCTTAATCACCATGCTTTTATCAACCGCTTTGCACATATCATAGAAAGTCAGTGCAGCAATGGATACCGCGGTCAAGGCTTCCATTTCAACGCCCGTTTTACCGTCGCACTTTACTTCTGCCTGCATAATCAGCTCATAGCCTTCCTTGCTTTTCATATACTGAAAGTCAAAGTCGGTGCCCTGAAGCTGAATAGGGTGGCACATCGGAATAATCTCCGCTGTTTTCTTTGCTCCCATAATTCCGGCAATCTGAGCCACTTGCAGCGGATCGCCTTTTTTTATGGATCCAGCTTGTATCGCTTCATAGAGCTCGGCGGATAAAGTGATGACAGCTTGAGCGGAAGCCGTGCGGCTTGAACTGTCCTTATCAGATATATCCACCATTTTCGGTCTTCCTGATTCGTTCCAATGAGTGAAAGAACTCATAACGTTTTCCTCCTAATAATCAGTGTTCCAGTCCCTGGCATGATTAATATTGATGAAAGCAGGGTCATCCTCAGGAAATGGAATCGTTAATACATGCAAATCATTTAAAAGATGCTCCAGCTTATGTTCATCAGCTGCCAGCATTTTTTCCAGATTTTCAATGGTCCGCTTATGATAAAGGGCCATTAACGGCTGAATGCGTCCGCCCTGGACAGGTACGACCGCATCTGCTTCGGAATCGCCCGCAAAACCAATCATTTCATCTACAAATTCTGCCGTGACAAAAGGGATATCGCATGACAGGATGAAAAACCAGTCCGGGTCGTCCATACGGCTCATTACATTATGGATGGCATACAAGGGCCCTTGATAGGAAGAAGACTCTTCTTCAACAATGAGCCTTACATCCTGGCGCTTGAATTGCTGGACAAGCACTTCATTAGTAGAAATTACTAATGGGGAGAGATGATTTTGTTTTAATGCATCCAAACTATGTTCATAAAACGGTTTTCCATTATGCAGCTCGAACATTTTTGGTTTTCCGAATCTTGAAGACCTGCCGCCTGCAAGAACTACGCCAGCCATTTTCATAGACGGTTTAACTCCTCTGTGAAGTGCTGAATGGATGGAAGAATGAGCTTTGACATTCCGAGCTTTACTGCGTTTTCTGATCCGGGCAATACATATACAGCACGGCCGTTTATGCTTCCAGCGGCAGCTCTGCTGAACATTGCCTTTGCACCGATTTCTTCGTAGCTCAGATTCCTGAATAATTCCCCAAATCCTGTCATTTCCTTGTGAAACAAATCTGATACTGCTTCATATGTAACATCTCTTGGGCTGAATCCAGTTCCCCCTGTGATGATAATAGCCTGGTTGGCTGAACGTTCGCACCAGCCCGTCACAGCATTACGGATCGAGTAAACATCGTCATCAACAATTGTATAATCCTCAACATGATGCCCATTCGCCTCTAAAAATTCCCGGATGGCTGCTCCGCTTATGTCATTTTCTTTAGTACGAGTATCGCTTACGGTCAAAATGGCCGTTTGCACCGAAATAGACTGATTATGCCTATGCACGTAAATCTGCACTCTCCTTCTGTAAATCACTATATTTCCACTTTAGCAGACTCAGTGATGAATTACATCTAAAGTCATTTGCAGCCAATACTGACTGCATTTGATTCATTTTTTCTTCTTTTTTCGCTTTTCAATTTCTTCTGTTACCGTAAACGCAAGGTCTTCGTTGCCAAATAAGGATAGCACTCCAAGCAGCGTATCATCCTCAATTTCTCCAGCTTCTTCCTTAGGAATAGTCAATTCCAAGGCATCCTTTAACGCCTGATTATCAGCTTGCTGCGGATAGGCGGCTACATACAATTCTTCAGGATTGAGATCATGATTGACGCACCATTGGGCAAAAACTAATATCATCATCTTTTCCTCATTTTGATAGTTTTGTATGATTTGGTTTTCCAGTTCTTTATTACTCAAGACTTTCACTTCCTTCACTTTTCATCGTTTTATTTAGAGAATAGAGCTGCAAATCAATTTCAAGATGTTCATCAAGTGCCAGATTAGCAAGCTGTGAACCAAGGAATGGACCCATCGTCAAACCAGAAGAACCTAATCCATTTGCGGCTAGCAGGCCTTTCCATTTAGGCACGGCTCCTATAACCGGCAGGAAGTCTTCCGTAAAGGGCCGGAAACCAACCCGGCCTTCAAGAAAGCGGCCATGGCTTAATCCGGGAGCGGTTTCCGCTGCCTTGCTGAGAACTTCATGAATGCCGCCTGCCGTTAAACGGGAATCAAAAACATCGGTATTTTCGTGAGTGGCACCTGCCACAATTCGACCATGATCAAAAGCAAGAATATATTGAGTGCCGGGCGGCATAACTACCGGCCATTGTTCAGTCTGCTCTCCCGGAAGCTCCAAGTGGACAATTTGTGCTTTTTGAAAATGGACCTGAAAGGATATGCCTAATGGTTTTAACAAAGAGGAGGCCCAGGCTCCCGCACATACAATCACCTGATCAGATAAATAGGAATGTCCATTTACGATCGCTCCGGTAACGGTGTCATCTTGATGCAATAAGGATGCATCACCTGAAATTACTTTGGCACCGCGTTTCTTTGCCGCGTTCAGCAAAGCATCCCGTATTCCGCGCCCGTCCACTCTGGCAGCGCCGCTTACATGGAGGCCATAATATTTATCTCCAAGAGGAGGGAAGAGGTCCGAAATTTGCGATGGGTTCATCCTCGTCAGCTCCCCAATTTCAGGGGCAACCTCTTTTCGCTTCAGCGCCCGTTTTTCCATCGCCGCTATTTTTTCTTCATCGGGATGGATGCTGATTGCGCCGACTTTTGCATAGCCTGTATCTTTTTCACCATCGGCTTCAAGCTCGGCAATCAGCTCCGGGTAATAGCGGGCACCGCTTTTGGCAAGTTTGTACCATGCCTGATTTCTGCGCTGTGAAAGCCAAGGACATACAATACCAGCAGCGGCACCTGTTGCCTGACCTTCATCGAGCCGGTCAATAATGACAACCTCTGCTCCTTTTTTAACTAAGTGATATGCGGTGGAAGCACCTAAAATGCCAGCCCCTATTATGATAAATCTCTTCATCTTCTGCACCCTTTTATGAAATCGTGTAATAGTAGGTTCATTTTTCGTACTTGCTATTATACCATTAGCCATTCCGCTCTCCCAAAACTTCTTTCAAAAAACCGAATCCAAAACAGCATAATTGCATACCCTATAAGGGTATGTTATATTAAGGGCAGTTAGAGGGGGGTGGAACGATGGAAGAAGAACAAATTCACGCAGTGGAAAAGGAAGCTCAGCACTGTGCAAGCTCCGGCCGGAAAAGCCATCATTCGGAATTAATGAAAAAGAATTTAACTTCCCGTCTTAACCGAGTTGAGGGGCAGGTACGGGGAATTAAAAGACTGATTGAAGAAGATACGTACTGTGATGATGTCATTACTCAAATCGCTGCTACTCAGGCTGCTTTAAATAGTGTAGGAAAGCTATTGCTCGAAGGCCATATGAAATCGTGTGTAGCAGAACGGATCCAGGCAGGGGACGAAGAGGTCCTGGATGAAGTGCTGTTAACCATTGGAAAGCTTATGAAAAAAGGATAAGGGGAGATTATTTTGATTACCACGTTAACGGTCAAAGGAATGAGCTGTGAACATTGCGTAAAAGCAGTTGAAGGCAGCGTAGGAAAGCTTACAGGAGTGTCCTCCGTAAAGGTGCATTTAAATGAAGGAAAAGCTGATGTAAATTATGCACCTGAAAAGGTTAGTCTGGAAGAAATCATTGAAACGATTGATGAACAAGGATATGAAGCAGCAGAATAAGCCAGTGAGTACGTGCTAGATCAAAATAGCGCGTATCTTTTTAGAAAAAATATACCCCTATAAGGTATAAGGAGGTGGACATCCATGAACAGTCAATTGAAGGAAACAAATATCGGAATCAGCGGGATGACATGCGCTGCTTGTGCAGTCCGAATTGAAAAAGGACTGAAGAAAATGGAAGGAATTGAGGAAGCTCATGTGAATCTTGCGCTTGAGCGCTCATCCATTCAATATGATGCAAAGACAGTCAGCCTCTCAGAGATCCAAACAAAAATTAGAGAACTCGGCTATGAACCAGATGGAAGGAAAGCCGCTTTTTCCATTACAGGCATGACCTGTGCAGCCTGCGCAGCGAGGATTGAAAAGGGCTTGAACAAAATGGATGGCGTTTACAATGCAACTGTCAACCTGGCCATGGAAAGTGCATCCGTTGAGTATAATCCTGCCGGTTCAGGGCCTAAAGAAATTGTCAGCCAAATTGAAAAATTAGGATATGGGGCCGCAGTGAAGAAGGAAGATAAGGATGCAGGGCACCGGCGATTAAAAGAGATTCAAAACCAGCAGGGGAAATTCTTGTTTTCTATGATTCTGTCCATTCCGCTGCTTTGGGCAATGGTCAGCCATTTTTCTTTTACATCCTTTATTTATTTGCCGGATATGCTGATGAATCCTTGGGTGCAGCTTGCGTTTGCTACGCCTGTTCAATTTATCGCCGGCTGGCAATTTTATAAAGGCGCTTACCATACATTAAGAAATAAAGGGGCCAATATGGACGTTCTGGTGGCCTTGGGTACTTCCGCAGCTTATTTTTACAGCCTGTTCTTAACGGTTAAATCAATCGGTATACAGGAACATATACAAGGGCTTTATTTTGAAACAAGCGCCATTCTCATTACCCTCATCCTGCTTGGTAAATTATTCGAAGCACAGGCAAAAGGCCGGTCATCCGAAGCAATCAAAAAACTGATGGGGCTGCAGGCCAAAACAGCTTCCGTTTTCCGGGATGGGCAGGAGATGACGGTTCCGCTTGAAGAGGTTGCAAAAGGGGATCTTGTTTTCGTTAAACCAGGAGAAAAAATTCCGGTTGACGGTGAGATTATCGAAGGCCGTACTGCAGTAGATGAGTCCATGCTTACAGGGGAAAGCATTCCTGCAGATAAAACAGCAGGGGATGCAGTATTCGGTTCTACTATAAATAAAAATGGATTTATTAAGTTCCGCGCTGACAAAGTGGGAAAAGACACAGCCCTTGCCCAGATTATTAAAGTGGTGGAAGAGGCTCAAACCTCAAAGGCACCAATTCAGCGTCTGGCTGATCAAATATCAGGAATCTTTGTCCCTATTGTGCTGGGATTGGCATTTCTGACCTTTTTGTGCTGGATTATTTGGATAAACCCCGGGGAATTTCCTTCTGCCCTTGAAAAGCTGATTGCGGTTCTTGTTATTGCCTGTCCCTGTGCTCTGGGTCTCGCGACTCCAACGTCCATTATGGCCGGTTCAGGACGTGCCGCAGAATTCGGAATCTTGTTTAAGGGAGGAGAACATCTGGAAGCAGCGCACCGAATTGATACCGTTTTATTAGATAAGACGGGCACAGTAACGAATGGTACACCTGTTTTGACCGATGTAAACATCATTTCTGAAAATGAAAATCAAGTGCTATCAATCATTGCTGCAGCAGAAAATCAGTCAGAGCACCCGCTGGCGAAAGCCATTACAGATGGAATCAAAGAACGGGGAATTCCCTTAGCAGAGGTTCAGGAATTTGAAACGATTCCAGGGTATGGAATCCGTTCTACTGTTAATGGAGATAAAGTTTTGATTGGAACAAGAAAGCTGATGGAAAACCATGGAATTGAAATCTCTCAGGCGATCCCTTTAATGAAGAAATTAGAAGGCGATGGCAAGACCGCCATGCTGATTGGCATTAACGGTACCTATGCCGGACTGATTGCAGTTGCAGATACCATTAAAGAGAGTTCGGCCGAAGCAGTGAAGAGATTGAAAGACATGGGTGTAAGGGTAGTCATGATTACTGGAGATAACGAGAGAACAGCCAGATCCATTGCGGCTCAGGCAGGAATCGATGAAGTGATTGCAGAGGTATTGCCGGCTGAAAAAGCTGCAGCAGTGAAAAAGCTGCAGAAAGAAGGCAAACGGGTGGCAATGGTGGGAGATGGTATTAACGATGCACCTGCCCTTGCTTCAGCTAATATCGGCATGGCAATCGGCACCGGAACAGATGTCGCGATGGAGGCAGCCGATATCACCCTTATACGAGGGGACTTGAACAGTATTGCGGATGCCTTATTCATGAGCCGGAAAACGATCCGCAATATTAAACAAAACCTGTTTTGGGCATTTGGCTATAACATAATTGGAATTCCTATCGCTGCAGCAGGCTTCCTTGCTCCATGGCTTGCAGGCGCAGCAATGGCATTCAGCTCAGTTTCGGTAGTTCTTAACGCGCTTCGTCTGCAGAGATTGAAGCTAAAATAAGGGAGGCAGATTATGTCGATTATTTGGAAATGGGTCCTGGCAGCAGCTTTAATTGCGGGAGCGGTGACCGGTGCATATTTTATTGTTCAGGCTAATTCAGAAAAGCCTGCTGCAATAAAAGAAACAGGTCACTCTCATCAAGAGGCCGTTACTCATGCCAGTCATGGAAGTCATAACAGCCATTTAAATGAAATCCAGGCATCTGTAAAGTTTAAAGATAATCGTATTCAAATTAAATTAACAGACAGTGAAGGAAAGCCATTCAGTAAACTCAAGGTGAATCACGAAAAAATCATGCACCTAATTGTAGTAAGTAAGGATTTAAAGAAATATCACCATATTCATCCCGGGAAAACGGCAGATGGCACATATGAGGCAGAACAAAAGCTTTCTGACGGAAACTACAAAGCATTCGTGGATATAAGCCCTGAAAATGCGGAGTATGAAGTGAAGCCGCTTGGATTCCAAATCGGTACTTCTAATGAAGATAAAATCCCCTCGCTGCAGCCGGAGAACTCATTTAAAATGACAACAGGGGACTATATGGCTGAGATGAATCCCAAAAAACTGAAAAGACAAGAACCTGTTACGCTTGCATTTTCATTTAACAAAGGGGAGCCGGAACCATACCTTGGCGCTTCAGGACATGTCGTTATTCTGGATGAGAAGGGTGAAAAATACGTGCATGTTCACCCGGCTTCTGAAAAAGAGACAAAGTTTGAAACTGAATTTGAAAAACCGGGAATTTATAAGATTTGGGCAGAATTTAAGTTTGAAGGGAAGGTTCATGTTTTCCCTTATACGGTTAAGGTGGAAGAGTGATAGATTATTGAGAAAAAGCAAGAAGCTGGAAAGCTTCTTGCTTTTTCTTTTGGTTTATTTTCAGTATGAACATAGTTAGGTCTTTTGTTGACGTATGAGATGTTGAGCAAGGCTTCTAAACATTTCTCCGGGCAGGGATTCTTCTTGATAAAGTCCTTCTGTAAGTCTGTCATCAGGTTGTCCAAAAGGTATTCTTGCGATGACTTCCGTATGGAGCTGTCTGGCCAGCATTTCTCCGCCATCTTTTCCGAACAGATATCTTTTTGTGCCATCTGCTTCTTCCAGATAGGCCATGTTTTCAACGACGCCGGCTATTTCGTGCTTCGTGTGCTGAGCCATGATTCCCGCTCTTGCTGCCACTAAAGAAGCAACCGCATGGGGAGTGGTAACGATGACTTCCTTTGCCTGTGGAATCATCGCCGCTACATCGATGGCCACATCACCGGTTCCGGGTGGAAGATCGAGCAGCAAATAGTCAAGTTCCCCCCAATGGGTGTTTACCAGGAAATTTTTAATCCATTTATTAAGCATGGGACCGCGCCACATTACAGGGTTGTTTCCATTCGCAAAGAAGGCCATGGACATGATTTTAATTCCGTAGCTTTCTACCGGAATTGCGGTTTGATCAATCATTGTAGGTTTATCCTTCACCTGCAGCATTGCAGGGATGCTGAATCCGTAAATGTCTGCATCGAGAATGCCGACTTTTTTACCCATTTTAGCCAGTGCAGCCGCAAGGTTGATCGTAACTGTAGATTTTCCGACTCCGCCTTTCCCGCTTGTAATGGTAAAGATCGAAACCCCGGAATCGGGGCGCAGCATGGCAGGCATGCCGTTATCAGCTGTCGTTTCATTTTTCAGAGATTGTGTTAATGCTGCTCTTTCCTCGGGAGTCATCGATCCGAATGTGATCGTGACCTTGGATGCGCCAATTTTGTAAAGGGCATTTTCGATGTCTTCCTGTATTTTCGCCTTTAATGGACAGCCTGAAATTGTTAGCACGACCTCAAGGTGGATATGTTTTTCCTCAATCTGTATATTTCGTATCATATTCAACTCTGTTAAGCTCTTATTCAATTCAGGATCGTTTACATGCTTTAAAGCACTCAGTACTTGTTCATTTGTCATATTCTTGATCATTCCTTACTAAGTCAGATTCTATACTGGAGACTGCTTACGCTAACCTTGCTGCTGTGAAACAAGAATAAAGATGGCTGGTTTTCGTATAAGGATGCTTGCATGAGCAGGGCAAAGTAGAGGATCCGCTGCGCAACACTCCTGAATAATCTCACCTGTCCTGCTTCTCGTTGGGCAATCCGTCATTTGTCAGACAAAATCGTCAGACAAACGGAGAAATCCATCACTTGTCAGACAAAATTGTCAGACAATCCGGGCAGTCCATCACTTGTCAGGCAAAATTCTCAGACAAACCGGGCAGTCGATCATTTGTCAAACAAACTCTGGACTCTCACGCCGCCATTGAAAAAGACTGAAAAGAAGCTCACGGCGTCTTTTCAGTCAGCAGGTTAATCCTCTTTCAGATCTTTTCCCATTCCGCGGAGGAAATGGAGGCCGAAACCGATTGCTCTATTAATATCAGGATCGTTCAGCGTTTTTAATAAATCCATGACGGTTACCTTTTTTTCAGATTTCAAGTATTTGCTTCCTGCATCCATACCGGCAACAGCACTGTTTAATAGCTTGGAAGTCTGTCCGGGATCTGCTTTCATCAATGCTCCGGTTGCACCGAGCAAGGTATTGAGAAGGTTGGTAACCGGTTTGCGGGAAACCTGTCCAAGAGCTATTTTAGCAATTTCATCTTTTGCAAGAAGCATATGGTCAGCTGCGTCAAGAATGCCGATGCTGTTCAGCTCGCTCGCAATTTCCATCATTTTTGCCAAAGCTGTTTCATTTTCAGCCAGCAGGGTCTTTAAATCATTAAGCTTTTGCTGTTTAACTTCTTCCTCGCTTAATTGAGGTTTTCTGATTTCTGTAATAGGAGCTGCCAATGGTATTTCCTCCTTATTTGTCCGTAGTCAGATGAACATAGCCTGGGCGAGCCCATTTGCGTTCTGCTTCAACGCCGTTCTGAGGGTAACGTTTTTTATTTCTTGGATTTGTGCTTGGCAATGGCATCTCGCGTTTTTCTCCCAGCACTTCCATCCGTACTTTCGTCTGTTTATAGGCAGGCGTATTGGTTTCCGTATCATATATAGGGCCGGTCAAGAAGTTGACAGCTGTCTCTTTATCAACTGAATTCATCGGAAGATAAATTTCTTTTCCTTTTACACGATCCGTGATCAGGACACTCAGTTTTACGGCTCCGAATGGAGAAACGAGACGAACTACTGAACCATCCTCAACTCCGCGTTCTTTAGCGAGGGCAGGGGAGACCTCTACGAATACCTGGGGAACCTTGGCTTGAATTCCTTTGGATTTGTTCGTCATATTTCCTTCATGGAAATGCTCGAGCATCCGCCCGTTATTGATATTCAGGTCATACTCATCAGGGAACTCAGCAGGTGTCACCCAGTCAGAAAGGGCGAACCGCGCTTTTTTGTCCGGGAAGTTGAAGCCGTCCGTATAGAGAAGCGGCGTACTTTTCCCATCAAAGCTGCCCCACAGGAAGCTGTTCCAGCCTTCAAGCACTTCATAGCTTGCATCACCGAACAATGGAGACAGGGAAGCCATTTCAGCAAAAATATCGCTTGGATGCGTGTAATTCCAATTTGCCCCTAAACGGTTGGCAATTTCCTGAACAATCCACCAATCCGGCTTGGAGTCACCAAGTGTTGGCAGGGCTTGATACAATCTTTGAACCCGGCGTTCTGTATTAGTGAACGTTCCATCTTTCTCTAGAGAGGGAGCCGCCGGCAGAACGACATCTGCATATTGGGCCGTTCTGGAAAGGAAGATGTCCTGAACAACAAAAAATTCTAGGCTTGAAAGAATTTCATCAACATGGTTTGAATCGGCATCTACTAAAGCCATGTCTTCCCCGACAAGGTACATAGCTTTCATTTTTCCAGCACCGATTGAGCCAAGCATCTCAATGTTATTCAATCCAGGCGTACTGCAGATTTTTACACCGTACGCTTCTTCAAATTTAGCGCGGGCTGCATCATCGGTAACATGCTGATAACCAGGAAGCCAGCCTGGCAGGGTACCCATATCACATGCGCCTTGAACATTATTGTGTCCGCGAAGAGGGTAAGCGCCGGCACCGGGACGGCGATAGTTTCCTGTAGCGAGCAATAGATTGGAAATGGCAGCGGAAGTATGGGATCCTCCAGTGTTTTGAGTAACGCCCATTCCCCAGAGCACACATGTGCCGTCAGCATCGCGAATCATTTCAGCGATTTCAATCATTTGTTCTTTTGTAATGCCCGTCCACTTTTCAGCATACTCAAGTGTATATTTTTCGAGAACTTCATTGTATTCGTCAAAGAAGTTCACGTTCTCATTAATAAAGCGCTGATCGTGCCAGCCTTGATCCATCATGTATTTCGTAACCGCCATAATCCAGACTTGATCGGTTCCTTGTTTTGGACTGATAAACAAATCGGACCGTTCGGCCATTTCGTTTTTCCTGAGATCGGAGACAATCAGCTTCTGTCCATGCAGTTTGTGGGCGCGTTTAACGCGTGTTGCCAGAACCGGATGGCCCTCAGCCGGATTTGCGCCGACTATGATGACGAGGCCTGCTTTCGCAATATCCTTGATTGTACCTGCGTCGCCTCCCATTCCTACTGTACGGAATAAACCGTCTGTGGCAGGGGATTGACAGTAGCGGGAGCAGTTGTCCACGTTGTTCGTTTCAAAAACCTGACGGGCAAGCTTCTGGATCACGTAGTTTTCTTCATTCGTAATTTTGGAAGAAGAAATCAGACCGACGGAGCCTTCCCCATGCTTTTCTTTAATCGTTCCAAGTCTGCTTGCAACTAGATCCAGTGCTTCTTTCCAGCTTGCTTCAACGAAAGCGCCGTTTTTACGGATAAGCGGTTTCGTAATGCGCTCTTCGGAGTTAACGAAATCCCATCCGAATTTCCCTTTGACACAAGTGGAAATGGCATTAACCGGTGCATCATCAACTGGCTGCACCTTGAGAATTTTGCGGTCCTTCGTCCAAACTTCAAATGCACAGCCGACTCCGCAGAAGGTGCAGACCGTTTTCGTTTTCTTTGTGCGAGTGTCTCTCATCGCTGCTTCTGCTTCCGAAATAGCGAAGATGCCGCTGTATCCGGGCTCAACCTCTTTTACAAGATCAATCATCGGACTAAGCATGTCGGTTTTAAGTCCTGTCATGAAACCGGCTTCGCCAAGCATTGATTTTTCCATAAGAGCATTACATGGACAGACTGTTACACATTGTCCGCAGCTGACGCAGGATGAATCATTGATGGTTGTATCATTATCCCAAATGACGCGGGGACGGTCCGCCTCCCAGTCAATAGAGAGAGTCTCATTTACCTGCAGATTTTGACACACTTCCACACACTGTCCGCAGGCAATGCATTGGTTGGCATCGTAGCGGTAAAATGGATGGGACATATCCACATCATCCAGATCGACTTTAGGTGTGTACGGATATTTTTGATGCTCGATTTCCATGAAATCAGCCGTGTTATGCAGCTTGCAATTTCCATTGTTGTTATCGCATACGGTGCAGTAGAGCAAGTGATTTTCAAGAATACGGTCCATAGCTTCTGTTTGTGCTGACTTTGCTGCACTTGAATCCAATACAATATTCATACCGTCAGACGCACAGGTTGAACATGAACGGACAAGCTGGCCGTCCACTTCCACGATGCATGTATCACACGTCTGGATCGGATCCACTTCAGGTACATAGCAAATCTGCGGATGCTGAATCTGCTGTTCGTTTAAGATTTCAAGAATGGAAGTCCCCTGATTGGCTTCGTATTCGCTTCCATTAATTTTCACGCTAATCTTCGAATCACTCATTTTTTTGCCCCTTTCTGAATTTGGACATAAAAAAACCACCATGATTGCATGAGTCCAATTATTGGACAGCACACAATACATGGTGGAATAATTTATTAGCAGATCTTGCTAAAGAACCAGTCCAAGCCATTTCGTTATCATCGGCGATAAAAACACAGCAGCGCACTACTGCATCTCCATCAATATGGCTATTATAGACCCATTTTTTAAAAGATACAATACACCTTGGGACAATTAGGGCTTCCTATGCAAGGCTCTTTTATTTTTTGAATCTTTGATTTATGATAGACCAATTGATAAAGTTTGCAAGAGAAATAGAGGAGATGGATTCATGCCAAATGTCATTCATGAATTTAACGATATGATCAGAAAGCTTCGAAAGGAATTATTCGGAAAGGGGCCAGAACGGATTCACACTGTTTTTGTTGAAAACATGGCGGTTTCAACCCTTTATGGCAATCTGACGCCAACCGAACTGTTTCTATCCAAATCACAGGAAGGCAAGGACATGATTCATGCGGCCAGAACAAAAATGATTCAGGATGTTTATTCAGTAAGTCCTCCTGAGGGTATGGAAGAACTAATGGGAGCCAAGCTTGTGCATTTATTCTCCGACATAAAAGTGGAAGAAAATATGGCTGTATCTGTATTTGTTTTTGATAAGAATATTATGTAAACAGAGGAGGGTTTCCTATTGGAGCCAATCCAGATAAAAAGAGAGATAATACGGGTATCAAAAGGCAGATCAGAGTGTCTGGAGGATACGGTTGTCACCGAATTTCCGGTAACGGTGAAAGTGAATGGGAAAGAGCTTGTGACAATGGTCTGCACCCCGGAATATGTGGAAGACATGGTGGCCGGATTTTTGGCATCTGAGGGTGTAATTCGAAAGTATGATGAAATTAAAGAGATTTGGATGCAGGAAAAAGAAGGGTATGTTCATGTGAAAACGGATCATGTAAATCCCTACTATCAAAATTTCCAAAGTAAGCGCTATATTACTTCCTGCTGCGGTATGAGCAGACAGGGATTTGTCTTTGTCAACGACGCACTTACCGCCAAAAAAATGAACGGGGTCCGGGTGAGAGTAACCGCAGCAGATTGTTTCAGGCTGATGGAAGACATGCAGCAATCTGCTCAAACATTCCAAAATACAGGCGGGGTGCATAATGCTGCATTATGTGATGTAAATGGAATTATTTTAAGCAGAATGGATATTGGGCGTCATAATGCTCTTGATAAAATATATGGCTATTGCCTGAAAAACCAGATATCGATTGAAGACAAGATCATTGTATTCAGCGGCCGCATCTCTTCAGAAATTCTTCTGAAGGTTGCAAAAATCGGCTGTGAGATTGTTCTCTCCAAATCAGCACCGACTGAGCTTGCGTTAAAGCTTGCGGAGGAGCTTGGCATCACGGCAGCGGGCTTTATCCGAAATGAGTCAATGAATATATATACGCACCCTGAACGGATCAAGCTGGATGAACAATGACTTTGAAGGAGAGGGAACAGCTATGAGAAACAGTGTAACAGATACACTTCAGCGTCCGCTCCGGGATTTGCGCCTTTCTGTAACGGACCGCTGCAATTTTCGGTGCAGGTATTGCATGCCTGAAGAAATTTTCGGTCCGGATTATCCGTTTTTATCTTCAGAACATATCCTATCCTTTGACGAAATGGAGCGATTAACTAAGCTTTTCGCTTCCCTTGGAGTGGAGAAAGTCAGAATTACAGGCGGTGAACCGCTTTTAAGAAAAAATCTTACAGCGCTGATCGAACGTCTTGCAGTCATTGACGGAATAAGGGACATAGCGATCACCACGAATGGATCCCTTTTGAAAAAGCAGGCATCAGCATTAAAGCAAGCTGGTTTGCATCGGGTGACTGTAAGCCTTGATTCACTTGATGAAGAGAGATTCAGCAGCTTAAACGGGAATAGAAGCAGTGTGAAGAGGGTATTAGAAGGCATTGAGGCTGCAGCAGATGCCGGGCTTCAAGTGAAAATTAACATGGTCGTACAAAAAGGAAAGAACGACCAGGACATCATTCCTATGGCAAGATACTTTAAAGAAAAGCAGCACATTCTCCGTTTCATCGAATATATGGATGTGGGAAATACGAACGGCTGGAGAATGGACGAGGTCTCCTCCAAACAGGAAATCCTTAGCACAATCGGACAAGTCATGCCGATTGAGCCGCTTTCACCGAATTATACAGGGGAAGTCGCAACTCGATTCCGGTACTTGGACGATGGACAGGAAATCGGTGTGATTTCGTCGGTTACAGATTCGTTCTGCTCTGCCTGTTCGAGAGCTAGAGTTTCTGCAGAAGGGAAACTCTATACATGTCTTTTTGCGGCGGACGGGTTTGATCTGCGAAATCAGCTGAGGTCAGAAAAAAGTGACCAGGAGCTTCTCGATATCCTTTCCTCCATTTGGAATCACCGGAAAGACCGGTATTCGGATGAACGCAGGGATGGAAAAACAGCCGGATCAAAAGTAGAAATGTCCCATATTGGCGGCTGACTGAATAATGCTGTATAGCTTTCTCATCATTTTTTTGATAGGATAAGTTTGTTTGAGCAATAATGGAAGGTATGCAAGACCTGCATATCTTTTATTATGTAAAAAATGATGAATGATTTTGCTGTATGGAATTGCAGCAGGATTTGGCAGCATTTTTCAGCCCCTTCTTTGAAACGGGCTGTATGAGTGCTGCCTTTTTATTTTCAGGATGGGAGAGAGAGTAAAATGGCATATCTTAAGCCGCAGCAAATTGCAGAAAAAACGATTGAAGCAGGGGTAAGTAAAACCAAACTGCCGATGCCGGTATTATGGATTCTTGGATTTCTCGGGGGAGCTTTTATCTCATTTGGTTTCCTGCTTGATATCCGTGTAATCGGAAATCTTCCGCCTGAGTGGGGAAGTTTTGCATCCTTATTGGGTGGAGCTGTTTTCCCGGTAGGTCTCATGCTGATCGTACTTGCCGGAGGAGAATTAATAACAGGGAACATCATGTCTGTATCCATGGCGTATTACGCGAAAAAGGTTTCATTGAAAGATCTTGGTTTGAATTGGCTCTTTATCATCCTCGCCAATTTTCTTGGCGCTTTATTCGTTGCCTACTTTTTCGGCCACATTGTCGGTCTGACCGAAACTGGACCTTTTTTGGATAAAACGGTAGCGATTGCAGGTGCGAAAATTGATGAATCGTTTGGTCAGACCCTTATTTCAGCAATAGGCTGCAATTGGCTTGTGTGTCTTGCAATCTGGCTGTCAACTGGAGCAGAGGACGTGGGCGGAAAAATTTTAGGCATCTGGTTTCCAATCATGGCATTTGTCGCCATCGGCTTTCAGCACGTTGTCGCGAATATGTTCCTGATTCCGGCCGCTATATTCGCAGGGCACTTTACCTGGATGGATTACTTTAGCAATTTTGTTCCCACTTTAATAGGGAATATAATAGGCGGTGCTGTATTTGTAGGGATGGCTTACTTTACGTCCTATTATAAGCAAAAAATGGATCCATCGATTTCATCCAGAAAAGCATCATGAGGTAACCATCAGGACTGACTATCAGACTAGTCGGTCTTCCTTTTCAATTTAACCATACATAGAAGCTAAAGGGGGGCACATGAAATGGACGATCGCTATTCGAGACAGCATTTGTTCGCACCTATAGGAAAACAGGGTCAGGATCAAATCAGCAGGAAGCATGTGCTGATTGTCGGAACCGGTGCCCTTGGAAGTGCAGCGGCTGAAATGCTTGCCAGGGCTGGAATCGGGAAACTTACCCTTATGGATCGCGATTATGTGGAATGGAGCAATCTTCAGCGCCAGCAGCTGTATGAAGAGAAGGATGCAAGAGAAAAAATGCCGAAAGCCCTTGCGGCAAAAAACAGACTGTTCCGGATCAACGCTGATGTTGAGGTGGACGCATACGTAGAAGACGCTGCACCCGGAAATTTGGAACCGCTCCTTCATGATATTGATTTGATCATTGATGCGGCAGATAACTTTGATATCCGTTTCGTGTTAAACGATTTATCCCACAAGTTCCGCATTCCATGGATTTATGGTTCCTGTGTAGGGAGCTATGGCGTGACCTGCACCATTCTTCCCGGAAAGACCCCGTGTCTTAAGTGTTTGTTAGAACGGATGCCTCCTTCGGGAGCGACGTGTGACACAGCCGGGATTATCAGCCCTGCAGTGCAAATCACGGCAGCCTATCAGACAGCTGAAGCCATGAAGATCCTGGTAGAGGATATGGATCACCTGAGAGAGACGTTTATCAGCTTTGATTTATGGAACAATCAGCATTTTTCCATTAAGTTTGATAAAGTAAAGAAAGAGAATTGCCCGACCTGCGGTTCCAATCCTGCATACCCGCATTTAAAATTTGAAAATCAGACGAAATCAGAAGTGCTTTGCGGAAGGGATACGGTTCAGATCCGTCCGCAAGAAGCCATTTACCATAACTTCGATGAGCTTGAAAAGCGGCTGAGTGTTTATGGAAAGATTGAACGCAATCCGTTTCTATTATCCTGCAAGCTTCCTAAGCACAGGTTTGTCATTTTCCAGGATGGCCGTGTCTTCATACATGGGACAAACAGTATACAGGAAGCGAAAAAATTGTATTATCAAATCCTTGGTTAGGAGGATCCGTGATGATTGAAAAACGAACCCCGATTCCTGTAGGGGATGCAGTAAATAGAGTAATGAAGTTTGCGGGAACCGGAAAGATTGAATGGGTTCCAATCAAACAGGCATACGGCCGGTTTCTGGCGGAGGATTTGATTGCAGACCATGATATCCCGGCCTTTGACCGGTCCCCCTACGATGGTTTTGCAATCAGGTCAGAGGATACCGGCAGCAAAAAAAACGTGATGCTGAAGGTTGTCGGCGAGATTGGTGCAGGTTCTCTGCATGCAAAACCGGCAGAGCCGTTCGAAGCGGTCAGAATCATGACGGGGGCCGCTATACCTGAAGGATTCGATGCCGTCGTGATGCTTGAATTAGTCAAAGAACATTCGATAGAGGGAAAGAAGTTCATTGAACTGAACCGGGCCTATAATAAAGGCGACAATGTATCTTTTAAAGGTGAGGATACACGGGAAGGAACCGTTCTGGTCAAAAAAGGAACTCCGGTTAATGCCGGGATATCAGCCTTGCTTGCTACCTTTGGTTACCATTCTGTTCCTGTTTCCGTCAAGCCGGTAATTGGCGTTCTAGCTACGGGAAGTGAACTGCTGGATGTGGAGGAGGCCCTTGAACCGGGAAAAATCCGTAACAGCAATGCTTATATGATTCTCTCACAAATTGAACGGGCTGGCGCAGAAGCTCTTTATTTTGGAAAGCTTGAAGATAATTTTAATTCCTGTTATAGGACGATCCAAACAGCAATGAAGCAGGTGGATTTACTAATAACTACAGGCGGAGTGTCGGTAGGGGATTATGATTACCTTCCAGCCATCTATGAAAAACTTAACGCCTCTGTTCTTTTTAACAAAGTCGCCATGAGGCCAGGCAGTGTAACAACAGTAGCGGAGGTCAATGGTAAGCTCCTTTTTGGTCTTTCGGGCAATCCTTCCGCATGCTATGTGGGATTTGAGCTTTTTGTCCGCCCAGTCATAAGAAAAGAGCAGGGAAATGAGCTGCCCCACCTAAAGAAAGTAAAAGCGGTTTTAGGAGCCGATTTCAAAAAAGCGAATCCATTTATGCGCTTTGTACGCGCGCGCATAGGCTTTGAAGAGGATGGACGGATTTCTGTCACACCATCCGGATTCAACAAATCCAGCGCGGTTTCCTCTCTAGCTGATGCAGATGTGTTTATTTTACTTCCGGGGGGAACGAGAGGCTATGAAAAGGGCATGCTCGTGGATGCTCTTTTATTAAATGATGTGTCGGGGAGTGAATGGCCATGGGAAAACATTGTGCCATCCTACAGATAACAGGCTATCAAAACAGCGGGAAAACGACATTAATGAAAAAGCTGATAGCCCGTGCAGCAGAACAGGGGCTTGCAGCAGGTTCGCTTAAGCATCATGGACACGGCGGCACTCCTGATCTTCCAGTAAAAGACAGCACCGATCATTTTAAAGCAGGTGCCATTGTATCAGGTGCCGAGGGTGAAGGAACTGTTCAGCTTTCAGCTAGACTGGGAAATGATCAGCTTCATAGATTGATTGAGCTTTATTCTTATTTTGATCTGGATGTATTATTCATTGAAGGCTATAAGAAAGAGCCCTTTCCAAAGGTTTTGCTGATCAGTAAAGAGGAGGATTTACCGCTGGTTCATGAGCTTCAAGCCATCGTTTGTGTAATATCAAGCAGCTGTGTTCACAAAAACCATTTCCCGGGAATGAATCATTTTTACATAGAAGAAGAGGATCTGTATTTAGATTTCTTAATGAAAGAAGTGACAAACCAAAATGAAAGAGACATTATTTAGTATAACTGACGAACCGATCCGAACAGAGAAATTGATTCAAATGGTCACGAGAAGAGAAGCGGGAGCAATCACGACCTTTATTGGGACGGTCCGAGAGCTAACAAATGGGAAGAAAACGCTCTATCTGGAGTATCAGGCATACGAACCGATGGCTGTCAAAATGCTCTCGCAAATTGGGGAGGAAGTGATTCAAAAATGGCCGGATGCTAAAATGGCGATTACTCACCGGATCGGGCGTCTTGAAATATCAGATATTGCGGTGGTGATTGCAGTATCTTCAGCTCATAGAAAAGCGGCATACGAGGCAAATGAATATGCCATTGAGCGGATTAAGCAGATTGTGCCGATTTGGAAGAAAGAATTCTGGGAAGATGGAACGATGTGGGTAGGAGACCAGCTTGAAACGCAGGCATATCCAGATGGAAAGCCGCTGAAGGGAGGAATGGATAAATGATTACTGTTTTACTGTTTGCAGCCAATAGAGAAAGCATTGGCAAGGAACAAATTAAAGTGGAGAAATCGAATGTTACAGTAAGGGACCTGAAGGAATTGCTGGAATCCGAGTATCCAGGCTCCTCTTTCCAGCATGCCATGGCGGCAATTAATGAAAGTTTCGTTACAGATGAAGAGATGGTTAAAACAGGGGACACAGTCGCTTTTATTCCGCCTGTTAGCGGAGGCTGACTTTAGATGAACGGTAAGGGTGAATACATATGAGAAAATCCATCCTGATAGCAGCGATGGTTGCAATGCTTGCAGTAAGCGGATGCTCTTCTTCAAACGAAAAAGACAAAACAGAATTGACAGTTTCTGCGGCAGCCAGTTTAAAGGATGTCTTGACTGAGATCCAAAAGGATTTCAATAAGCAGCATCCAACTATTGAGCTTTCTTTTAATTATGGTGCATCCGGAACCCTTCAGCAGCAGATCTCTCAGGGCGCCCCTGCCGACTTGTTCTTTTCTGCAGCTGAAGATAAGTTCGATTTGCTGAAAGAGGAAGGGGAAATTGATGAGAAACACGCCTTGGATTTGATCGGAAACGAAATTGTCCTGATTACAGGCAAGGATTCCAAAATCAAATCATTTGAAGAGCTTAATCGCTTAAAAGGGACTTTCTCCATTGGAACACCAGAATCTGTACCTGCCGGACATTATGCGAAGGAAACTTTAACAACCCTAGGTCTTTGGGATAAACTGACAAAGCAAATCGTTTATGGTAGAGACGTGAGACAGGTATTGAATTATGTCGAAACCGGAAATGCTGAGGCGGGGATCGTTTATCAAACCGATGCTTCTGCTTCAAAACAGATTAAAATCGCGGCTATTCCGCCTGAGGGATCGCATTCCGCAATCATTTATCCGCTTGGAATTATTAAAAAGACCCCTCATCCAAAGGAAGCGGAGAAGCTTTATACCTATCTGATTAGCAAGGAAGCAATGAAAACCTATGAAAAATACGGATTTTCAAAGGCTGACCAATAGTAATGGGCAGTTCATTTTGGGAACCGATCGTCCTTTCAATTGAAATAGCCGTTATCTCAACCATAATTGTAGCGTGTACAGGAATTTTTTCCGCCGTAATTATGGGAAGGAAATCATTCAGAGGGAAAGTTTTTATCGAAACCATCCTTTTGCTTCCGCTGGTGCTTCCGCCATCTGTCGTAGGTTTTCTGTTAATTGTAATTTTTGGGAACAGGAGTCCGATCGGCCAAGGAATTATTTCCTTATTCGGGTCGCCCATCATGTTTACATGGTGGGCGGGAGTGATTGCTTCCGCGGTCGTGTCATTTCCGCTTATGTATCAATCTGCTAAAACAGGACTGGAATCGATAGATCCGGATATTGAAGATGCGGCAAAAGTGGATGGTGCCAATCAAGGAAGGGTGCTTTTGCATATTTCTCTTCCTTTGGCAGCCGGTTCAATCGTGACAGGCTTACTATTAAGTTTCGCAAGAGCATTAGGCGAATTTGGGGCAACGTTAATGTTTGCAGGAAATATACCTGGAAAGACACAAACCGTGCCAACTGCAATATACATGGCGATTGATTCAGGGGATATGGGCCTTGCATGGATGTGGGTGCTGTCTATTATAGGGATATCCTTTATTATGCTGACCGCTGTCTCTATCCATAGAAGCAGAATCCGCTAAAGGGGCTGTCAAGAAAATCAGTTGTTAAAGCTCCTTTCCGCGGGCTGGGCGGTGAGCCTCTTCTGCGGAAAGCGCCTTATTGCGAGCGGCAGAAGCGGAATGAACAGGCAAATAACAGGCATAACAAAAAGAGCATTTTTTCTTTAAGAAAAAATGCCCTTTAGTAAAATGCACTCTCACATCCTAGTCATTTCCCGGACCAGAGGGAGTCCTTATGGCAATAACACAGTATCGATTACGTGAATGACCCCATTTGAAGCCTCTATATCCGGTTTTACCACAGTAGCATTATTCACCTTCACGGGATCAAGCGAAATCATTACTTCTTTACCAGCAAGGGTTTTCACCTTCATCCCATTTTTGAGATCACTCGACAATACTTTTCCTGGAACGACATGGTAAAGCAGAATGTTCTTTAAGTCTTTTCTGTTCAATAACTCTTCTGCTGTAATGCCTAAATCCTGCAGCAGTTTTTCAAACGCCTGATCTGTAGGTGCGAATACAGTATACGGGCCAGCACCTTTTAGTGTTTCAGCTAATCCTGCTTTTTCAAGTGCAGCAGCAAGTATTTTAAATTCTCCTGCTTCTGCTGCTGTTTCAACAATATCCTTGTTACCTTCTGTAATCTCTGCCGCTAAAATGCCACGTGAAAATGAAAGGGCCATCATGAAAATCAGAAAAAAACCAATAACTATCTTCTTTTTCATTTTAAATCCTCCTTATCCTGCATAATCATAAGCATTTAGAGAACTTACCTCGTTCGTTCCGAATTGTAAGCACCAAGAGTAGTATTTATCATCTTACTATTTTTATACATGTCTGTTTTCGTATTGGAATTAATGAAATAAATAAGTGTTATAATCATCTTTTTGATAAAACATTAACAAAGCCAATATAAAAAAACTGCCACAGCTTTCTATAGAATTTTATCCACAGTAAAAAAAGTCTGTTTTGACAGACTTTTTTTCATGCAGATTCTGACCATTCGGCTCCATTACGGCTAGATGGGGAAGGAGTGGATAAGTAACGGATGTTATGAGATAATACAAAAGTTAAAGAAACAAACTATTCAACAGAAGCAGGAAGTGAGTTACGATGATAAAAATCAGTATGCCATCACCAGATTTGGTGTTAAGAAAAAATGATCAAAAAGGACAGCCCGGAGAAATAGACATTATCAGCAAATACGGGTTTACCGACTATTTGAAAATTCCAAGGGACAAGGGCGGAGTTTTTATGTTTTACAACCTGAATGATGAATTGCTATTCGTCGGAAAGGCAAGAAAGCTAAGACTGCGCATCAAAAAACATTTTGAAGACAATGTTTCAGCTGTCAAAGATCACCGCGATGAAATTGCTGAAATTGCCATTTGCTATGTAGAGGATCCGGTTGAGCGGGAAATCTATGAGACGTATGCCATCAACAAAGAGAAGGCAAAATACAACGTAGATAAGGTTTTCTTTAATTAAGATCGAATCAATTGAGGAGGAAAACCCATGGATAAGATTGAAGTTGGAGATGTTTTGCTGATGGAAGATGAAAACGGGCAGGATCAGGAGCTTGAGGTTCTTGCAACAGCTGAAATTGAAGGCAAACAATACGCAGCAGTCAGTTTTTCCGAAGAAATTGAAAAAGAAACGACTGAGGAAATCGAATTGTTCTTTTTAAGAGTGGAAGAAGATGGGGAACTGTCTGAAATCGAAAACGATGAGGAATTCGAAGAAGTAACATCTGCGTTTGAAAGCCAAATAGGATAACATCTTAAAAGAGGGGGCAACCCCTCTTTTATCAATTAAAGGATGAGATGCATTGGAAACAACTGAAAGCTATGTCTACACCTATACATACAGCCGTGAAGAAGAATCGCTGTGCATGCTGGAATTGAGATCGCTTTTCGGCGGTGAAGTTCCAGGACACTTATTCAAAAGCAATCGAAATATTTCGATAGGCAGAAGTCCTTTTATCAGGGAAAAGATTGATGTTTTATACGAGGGGAAATCGCTCGAAGAAATAAAAGAACAAATTCAGTCCATCAAGCTTGGTGAAGACACATTTAAGATTATATGTGTGAAGCAGAGCCTGCTCACCGGCGGCAAGCCGATTGAATACGAGAAACGAAGAAATATTGAGTATGATCTCGGTCACAGTATTGATGCCGAGGCGGATGTACGCCAGCCCGATCATACATACGGACTTGCTGCTATTGGAGACCGGTGGTATTTTGGAACGTATGAGCGGAGTGAAGCTATGTGGCTGAAACATTTAAAAAAGCCCCGTCAATACTCTACCGCTTTAAGTACGAGAGTTGCAAGAGCTCTTGTAAATATTGCGGTCCCTGATCCTGAAGGTGTCTCTGTTATTGATCCATGCTGCGGAATCGGGAATGTTCTGGTGGAAGCTCTATCAATGGGAGTGCAGATTACCGGCAGGGACATCAATCCCCTCGCTGTTACGGGTGCCCGAGAAAATATTGCCCACTTCGGATTTGAAGCAGATGTAAACATCGGTCCGATTGAAGAGGCTGCAGGCTACTATGATGTTGCGATAATCGACTTGCCTTATAATTTATATACTCACATTACAGTTGAAGAACAGATTTCGATCATTAAGAATGCGAAGCGGATTGCAGATAAATGTGTGTTTGTTACGATTGATCCGATTGATCATTATTTAAAAGAAGCAGGTTTAGAGATTGAGGATCGCGGTCTGGCGGTGAAGAGCCGGTTTTCCAGAGAGATTCTTGTTTGCAGATAGAAACAGTTGCAAAATATGCAGCTGTTTTTTTTTGTGATTTAGTCCAATAGAATGAAATTAAATAAATGCTCTGCGACTTTAGTTCTGACTCCTCCTGTATCTTCAAAATCCTACAAATTTTTCAATGCCGGTTTAGTAGAATAATAGCCGCTGGTAGAAATAGGAGGGAGAGATGAGGGGTTGAAAAAACAAATTAGTATTCTTGGCTGTTCTGTATTATCTGTTTCTATGCTAATGGGTGCTAGCCCGCCTGGCAACGAAGGTATTCAAAATATTTTGGTGAAGGATGGGATGACTCAGCCGGTTTATTCTCTGGAAGAAGCCATTCCGGAAACTGTTTTCGTCGAGGTTCCGCTTGACAGTGACAAAGATGGAAAAAGGGACAGAGTCCATGCTGATATTATCCGTCCTAAGGAAACAGAAAAAGGACTGAAGGTACCGGTTATTTATGAGATAAGCCCTTACCGGGCAGGCTTGAACGATGTACCTGTCTATGACGTGGACCATGAGCTGAATGCCGTGAAAAAAAGCGGCATGATTTCAAATTTGCAAGCACCAAAAGCTGCTGATTTTCCGGGCTATTATGACAATTATTTTGTTCCAAGAGGATATGCGGTCATCTTGGCGGAAAGCATTGGGACAGGCCAGTCTACAGGCTGCCCTTCAACTGGGGATTACCGGGAGATTCTTGGCACCAAGGCGGTCATTGACTGGCTGAATGGAACCGCAGATGCTTTTGACTCCAAAGGGAATAAAATTGATGCCGGTTGGACCACGGGTAAAGTCGGAATGACAGGGGTTTCCTACAATGGAACCCTTCCAAATGCAGTGGCTGCAACCGGTGATAAAGGACTTAAAACGATTGTTCCTGTTGCAGCGATTTCCAGCTGGTATGATTATTACCGCAGCAATGGAGCTGTAACCGCACCAGGCGGCTATCAGGGTGAAGATACAGACAATATGGCAGAGGCCATTTTGACAAGAGAGAATCCAGAGGTTTGCCGTCCTGTAATTGAAGAGCTTACAGAAGGACAGGACCGGAAAACAGGAGATTATAATGCGTTTTGGAAAGCGCGTGATTATGCAGGCAAAGCACACAACGTGAGAGCGAGTGTACTGGTCGTGCATGGATTAAATGACTGGAACGTGAAAACGAAGCAGTTTGCCCAATGGTGGGAAGCACTCGGTACTTATCATGTTCCGAGAAAGCTATGGCTCCATCAGGGAGGTCATGCAAGTCCTTATTCCTTTAGAAGAGATGAGTGGCTTACAACGCTTAACAAATGGTTTGATTATTGGCTTTATGATGTGAAAAATGATGTCATGAAACAGCCAATGGTTGATATTCAGCGTGAGGACAAGAGCTGGCATACCGAATCCAAATGGCCTGCTAAAAACACCTCAGATACGAAACTCTATTTTTCAGAACAAGCTGAAGGTGCTGGATTGATTGGATTACAGACATCAAAAAACAATGACTCCGTTCAAACTATTTTGGATGATGCGATGAAAAAAGCCGAAGAACTTGCCAAAAATCCAATTGAAAAAAATGAAAACCGGCTTGCCTTTATGACGGGGGAGCTCAATAAACCGCTGCGGATCAGCGGTACACCGAAGGTTACGGTTCAAGCATCACTAAGTAAGCCTGCAGCGAATCTCACTGCGCTGCTCGTGGACTATGGACCTGACAATCAGGCAAATATCGTAACAAGGGGGTGGATGGATCCGCAGAACGTTCAATCCTCTTTAAGATCCCAATCACTCACTCCTGGAAAATCCTATTCATTCAGCTGGAGCATGCAGCCGGATGATTATGTATTCGAAAAGGGGCACAGGCTTGGCATTGTCCTTCTTTCAAGTGATTATAATTATACAATCAGACCAAGAGCAGGCACGAGGATTGAAGTGGATTTGTCTAAGAGCCATCTGATGTTACCGGTAAAGAAAGGGTTAAAAGGATTTTAAATTTGGCTAAAGGGCTGGCAAAGGGAAATATAACTCCTTTCGCCGGTCTTTTTTGCTTCCTCGATGAGGGATTAAAAATATTCGATTGTCCAATGTTTTGAAAGTTAATATATCAATACTAAAACAAAATTTCACTTTTATAAAAAAATAATTGAAATAAATATTTAAAAAAGCGTATAATCATGATAGGAAATGAATATTCAGAATACTAATGGTTCAAATCAGGAGGGTACAAGTTCAATGGAGAAGCAACTGAGAAAACTAACGACTGAAAAGCGCAATGAACATTCAATGAATATTGATACAGCCGATACAGCAGAGGTATTAAAAATCATGAATGATGAAGATAAGAAGGTTGCAGATGCCGTCGAAAGCGTATTACCTGAGATCAGCAAGGCAGTGGAATGTGCAGTGGATTCCTTTTTAAAGGGCGGGAGGCTGATTTATACAGGAGCAGGCACAAGCGGAAGGCTGGGAATCCTTGATGCGGTTGAATGTCCGCCAACGTTCCGAACATCATCAGAGCAGGTGA
Source organism: Metabacillus flavus (assembly GCF_018283675.1). Lineage (NCBI taxonomy): Bacteria > Bacillati > Bacillota > Bacilli > Caryophanales > Bacillaceae > Metabacillus > Metabacillus flavus. Next base: position 2,030,401 of record NZ_JAGVRK010000001.1, on the reverse strand, counting down.
GAGCTGTTATGGCAGGCGGAGAAGGTGCTTTCCTTAAGGCAGTGGAGGGTGCAGAGGATTCTCCGGAAGAAGGAAGAAAGGACCTGATCTCTCTTAATCTTACTGCAGCGGATACGGTTATTGGCATCGCAGCAAGCGGCAGAACGCCTTATGTCGCCGGAGCGCTTGAATATGCCAGGGAAACGGGTGCTCATACAGTTGCGCTATCCTGTAATGAAGGCGCTTCCATAAGCGATTATGCAGAGCATCGGATTGAAGTGATCGTCGGTCCTGAAGTTCTGACTGGGTCAACAAGGCTAAAAGCGGCTACTGCACACAAAATGATCCTGAATATGATCTCTACCGCTTCTATGATCAGAATCGGCAAGGTGTACGAAAACCTGATGATCGATGTGCATGTGAGCAATCACAAGCTAAAAGAGAGAGCGATTTCGATTATTGAAACCGTCACCTCGGTATCCTATGAAACGGCAAAAGAAATGCTTGAACTTGCTGATCTTCAAGTCAAAAAAGCGATTGTGATGATTAAAACCAATTCAGACGCTGAATCTGCACAGGATTTGCTGGACAGATCCGGCGGCAACGCTAGAAAAGCGATTACAGCCTATGCTGAAAAGGATCTTCAGTAATGACTAAAGGCGGTTTATCGATTATTCAGCAAACGATTGAAAGACTTCCGGAATCAGAGAGGAAGATTGCCCAATATATTCTCGATCATCCTCATGAAGCCGTAAACAGTACCGTAAGCCAAATCAGTGTTTCATCAAACGCAAGCGGCGCTGCCGTAGTGAGACTTTGCAAGTCGCTCGGTTTAAAAGGCTTTCAGGACCTGAAGCTTCGAATTGCCGGAGATCTTCTGAGGCCTACCGAGCAAGGCTACCGTGATATTGAACCGGAGGAGCCGCTCTACTCGATCGCCATGAAGACGGCGAGCAACAGCATTCAGGCGATTACAGATACGTCTGAAATTCTGGATTATGACCAGCTGGCAAAAGCGGTTCAGCTGCTGTCAGAAGCGAAAACAGTCCATTTTTATGGAGTGGGGGCGTCAGGGATAGTGGCCACAGATGCCCAGCAAAAGCTGTTAAGAATCAATAAAAATGCCACAGCCTTTGCGGATCTGCATTTAGTTGCCACTTTGATTGCTAATGCGGATCAAGACGATGTGGTATTTGCGGTTTCGTATTCAGGAGAAACATCTGAAATTCTCCGCATCTTAAAACTTGCTAATGAAAAGGGGGTGAGGACGATTGGCCTTACACACTTCGGCCAATCCAGGATGACAGCTTTATGCGATGTATGCCTTTATACATCGAGTTCGAACGAAGCACCTTTTAGAAGTGCGGCGACTTCTTCACGGCTCTCTCAGCTCTATTTGATTGATGTCCTCTTTTTAGGGATGGCAGCCAATCAATACGGTGAAACAGTTCAGTATATTGATAATACGAGAGAAGCCATTCGTTCGATTACCAAAAAAGAAAAATAGAACAACTTCATTGGGGGAGGGTTTCTGATGGGTAAAATGGATAAATCCAGTGCACTGGCAGCAGAAATACTGGAGAAATTGGGAGGCAAGGATAACGTTATCTCCTATGCTCACTGCATGACAAGGCTTAGAGTAAAGGTACAGGATGATTCATTGGTAGACAGAGATGGAATAAAGAGAATTGATGGTGTGTTCGGCCTGGTAGAAGAGGATACGTTTCAAATTATTGTCGGTCCTGGCACCGTAAATCAAGTTTCAGAGCAATTTGGCAAACTGACAGGTGAACCTGAGGAGCTGGATTTAAAGAAAGCAGCTGCATCGAATAAAGCTGAGATTAATAAAAAGAACGCAACTCCTTTCAAACAGTTTCTCAGAAAAATATCCAATATTTTTATTCCGCTGATTCCTGCACTTGTGGCTTCGGGACTCATAACTGGTATTTCAAAAGCCATTATTCAAGCAGGCTGGCTGGATGAAAAATCGCAAACGGCACTTATATTAACAGCAATTGGAAGCGGTTTATTTGCTTACCTTGGCATTCTTGTCGGGCACAACGCAGCCAAGGAGTTTGGCGGATCTCCGGCACTCGGTGCTCTCGCAGGTATTTTGATTATTAATCCTGCAATAGCGGGCATTTCTCTCTTTGGAGAAAATCTTCTCCCTGGCCGCGGAGGTCTCGTTGGGGTCTTATTTGCCGCTATATTTATAGCGATCGTAGAGCAAAGAGTCCGCAAATTTGTTCCGAAGTCACTCGATATTATCATCACCCCGACCATTGCATTGCTCGTAACCGGATTGGTTACGTACATTGTGTTCATGCCTGTAGGAGGCTGGATTTCTGAAGGCATCACAAAAGGATTGCTCACTGTGTTAGATGTAGGAGGTCCTGGAGCAGGATTCGTTCTTGGCGCTACATTCCTGCCGCTCGTCGTTACCGGTCTTCATCAAGGATTGACTCCCGTTCATTTGGAATTGATTAGTTCAATTGGCGATGATCCGCTGCTTCCGATTCTGGCAATGGGTGGAGCTGGCCAAGTAGGTGCTGCATTTGCTATTTTTGCTAAAACAAAGAAAAAACGTTTGAAACGGGCGATTGGCGGAGGTCTTCCTGCAGGGATGCTTGGAATCGGCGAACCCTTAATTTTCGGTGTAACCCTTCCACTAGGCAGGCCATTCCTTACCGCATGTTTAGGAGCAGGAGTAGGCGGAGCATTTCAGGCGTACTTTAATGTAGCGACAACAAGCATTGGCGTTTCAGGGCTTCCGCTCGCCTTCCTGATTCCACTTAATGAAATCGTGCTTTACTTGATTGGGCTGTTGATTTCTTATGCTGCCGGCTTCCTTATCACATATTTCTTTGGCTTTAAGGATGAAATGGCAAGTGAATTCGCATGATTGGTATATCCTTCTATCTGCACGATGAATGTGCAGAAAAACGAATTAGGGAAGCAGGGAGACTGGGGGTAAAGCAGGCCTTTACCTCCCTCCACATCCCGGAGGACAAGGGAGATCTCGCAGGAAAAGCGAAACAGCTCCTTCGGGCAGCCAAGGAAGCAGGAGTTCAGGTTTTTGCAGATGTCTCTGCAGGAACTCCTGCAAAGCTTGGTGCAGCCTCGATATATGAGTTAAAAGAACTTGGGGTAAACGGGCTCCGTCTCGATGATGGATTTGAATTAGAAGAAATGGCGGAGTTCAGCCGTGAGTTTTCGATTGCCATTAATGCAAGCATTCTTTTTGAAAGGGAGCTTCGGGATCTGCTTTCCATTGGGGTTAAGCAAGAGGCACTTATCGCATGGCACAATTTTTATCCTCGGAGAGAGACTGGGCTGGATGATTCTTTTTACAAAAAGCAAAACCGCCTTTTCAGACAATATGGAATCTCAACAGCTGCCTTCATACCTGGCAGAGGTGAAAAGCGGGGACCATTATTTGAGGGCTTGCCGACATTGGAAAAACACCGTGCGATAAATCCACTGCATGCAGCAATTGAGCTGGATCAAATGGACACAGATCATATTTATATCGGAGATGCCGATTTTGGGGGAGAACTTCTGGAGGATCTCTTGCTTTACTCAAAGGAAGACACGATAAAAATCAGAATCTCATCAACCCCCAGCTTGAATGAAAGGTATCAGGTAAGACCGGATCTTTCAAGGGATGTCATTCGATTGCTTAATACAAGAACAAACCGCTCCATACCTCCATTGCCGGCCAAGCCAAGAAGCAAAGGGGTCATTACGATGGATAACGATTTATATGGCAGATATAGGGGCGAAATTCAACTTGTTAAAGAGGATTTGCCGGGGGATGAACGTGTCAACGTGATTGGCAGAATTTCAGCTTCAGATCAGCCATTGCTTGAGCTCATTCAGCCCGGACAGACTCTGCTGCTAATAAAAGACTCATAGAATAAGTGACAAGGGGATGGGGAAATTGAAACGAAAAACAATAGGTTCCTTGCTGACGATTGCGATGATTGCACCGGCCGCTGTTCCTGCACAGGCGCTGAACACACCTGCACAAACCATACAGGCGCAGGAGCATCAAAAAGCCTCTACGCTTAAACAAGTAAAGAGACCGGAAGAAGCCGGTTTTTCCACATTCGGACTAAAGAGGGTGGACAAGCTGATTCAGGACGAAATCAACCAGGGTTTCCCGGGAGCCGCTCTCATTGTGATTAAGGATGGAAAAATTGTAAAAAATGAAGCCTATGGATATAAAAAAAAATATGACGGCCAGACACTTCTGGAGCGTCCTGAAAAAGTGAAACGGGATACCTTGTTTGATCTGGCTTCCAATACAAAAATGTATGCGGCCAATTTCGCCCTTCAGCAACTTGTATCAGAAGGGAAAATAAATCTTGAGGATAAAATTCAAACGTATATTCCGGAATTCCGCGATCAGGAAACTGATGTGATTAAAGGGAAGGACACTCTAAGGATTATCGATGTCCTTCATCACACAGCCGGCTTTCCGCCCGACCCGCAATACCACAACCCAAAAGTGTCCAAAAATCTTTTCTCCCAGGATCGGGACCTGACCATCAGTATGATCTCGAGGACGCCGCTAACGTACCAGCCTGGAACAAAAAACATATATAGTGATGTCGACTATATGCTGCTCGGCACCATAATTGAAAAAGTAACCGGAAAACAGCTTGATGAATATGTGGAAAAACACTTATACAAACCTCTTGGACTGAAAAACACCGTTTTCAATCCTCTTCAAAAGGGATTCAAACCGAAGGATGCTGCAGCTACAGAGCTTATGGGGAATACGCGTGATGGTGTAATTGATTTTCCGAATATTCGTAAATATACCCTCCAGGGGGAAGTGCATGATGAGAAAGCCTTCTATTCAATGGGAGGGGTATCAGGACATGCGGGGCTGTTTTCCAATACCAGAGATATGGCTGTCCTGCTCCAAACCATGCTGAATGGCGGAAGCTATGGCAATCAGCAGCTATTCAGCAAAAAAACGGCCAAAGCGTTTGTGCAGCCATCGTCCATGAATCCTACATACGGATTAGGATGGCGATTGAATGGTAATGAAAGCATGGAGTGGATGTTCGGGCCCTATGCGAGCGACAAAGCGTTTGGCCATACGGGGTGGACAGGCACTGTGACCATCCTGGATCCAAAATACAACCTGGGAATTGTTCTCCTTACAAATAAAAAACATTCGCCGTTAGTGAATCCAGCTAAAGATTCAAATACTTTCCAGGGCGATCTGTTTCAGACCGGAAAATATGGAAGTGTCGTTACAGCTGTTTATGAAGCCATGCTGAAAAAATAACAGATTGCCCAACATCGTTAGTAAGCGCTTACCTATAGCGTTCTATGTAAATACTAAACCCAATAAGGAGGACTTTATGAAGAAAACCCGTTTCATTACGTATAGTTTGGTCTCCGTTCTTGTTTTAACTACATTTGCAGGAATTAAATCCGATGCTAAAGCAAAACAGGAACTTAGAAGCACGCCAGCAGCTGCGGAACAAATAACAGATGGAATGTCTCTTGAAGAAAAAGTCGGCCAAATGCTGATGCCGGATTTCCGCAACTGGCAGAAGCAAGGGGAAAGCAAATTGACCGGCTTAACAGAAATGAATGATGAAGTCGGAAGCATCATTGAGAAGTACCATCTTGGCGGGGTCATTTTGTTTGCCGAAAATGTAGTAGATACAGAACAGACGGTTAGACTTGCAAATGGTCTTCAGAAAGCGAGCAAGAACATCCCGCTTTTTGTCACGATTGATCAGGAAGGCGGCATTGTAACAAGACTGCAATCAGGAACCAACTTGCCGGGAAACATGGCACTTGGTGCAGGTAGAAGCTTGAAAAATGCCTATAACACAGGAGCGATTGTCGGGAAAGAGCTTCATTCCCTGGGCATCAACGTCAATTTTGCTCCATCTCTAGATGTAAATAACAATCCCGGCAATCCAGTTATCGGGGTCCGCTCCTTTGGCAGCAGCCCGGAGCTGGTTGCTTCCCTTGGTCTTCAGACAATCAAAGGCCTGCAGGATCAAAACATGGCTACGACGGCAAAGCACTTCCCGGGACATGGGGATACAGCGGTTGATTCCCATTACGGTCTTCCGATGGTCACACATGATAAAGAACGATTAAAAAATGTAGAATTGTATCCTTTTCAAAAAGCGATTGATGCAAACGTCGATATGATTATGACTGCACATGTTCAATTCCCTGCGATTGACGATACCACATATAAAAGCAAAAAGGACGGTCAGCAGATTATGGTTCCTGCGACACTCTCACGCAAAGTGCTGACAGATCTGCTAAGAGATGAGATGGGCTTTAAGGGAGTCGTTGTAACCGACGCACTGAACATGAAAGCCATTGCTGAAAACTTTGGCCAAAAAGAAGCGGTGATTCTCGCCATTAAATCCGGTGTGGATATTGCCCTGATGCCTGCACCGGTTACGTCCAAAGCAACAGAAAAAAATTTGACCGAAGTATATAACGGGGTCATAGATGCAGTAAAATCCGGAGAAATTCCAATGAGTGAGATCGATAATTCCGTTGAACGGATTCTCGATTTGAAAATGAAGCGCGGCATATATAAGCCTGAAGGATCAATCCAAGAAGATGCACTGGAAGCAAAGATTGCCTATGCCAAAAAAATTGTCGGCAGCATGAAGCATTACCATTTAGAAAAGAAAATGGCATTAGACGCGGTGACGCTTCTGAAAAATGAGGATAAAACCCTGCCGTTTAAACCAAAAAAGAACGAAAAAGTTCTGATCCTTGCACCATTCGAAGATCAGGCGGAAGCAATGAGAAGGTCCATTAAGGAGCTCTACTCCAAACAAAGAATAAGCAAAGTCCAAGTGGAAAGCCTGATTTTTTCCGGAAAAGTATTTGATCAAAAAACCGCTGAGAAAATTGATGAAGCTGATTATGTCATTACCGGTTCCTATGTCGTGAAAAATGATCCGGCCGTTAATGATGGGGTTATTGATGATCCGGTGACAGATTCAAGCAAATGGGCAACCGTTTTTCCGAGAGCAGTTATGAACTACTCTCAGAAAAACAGCAAGAAATTTGTCCTGATGAGCCTGCGCAATCCTTATGATGCCGCTAATTTTGAAGAAGCGAAAGCGGTCTTGGCTGTCTACGGATTTAAAGGATATACAAACGGCCGGTTCCGGCAGCCGAACATTCCAGCGGGAATTGAAACGATCTTCGGATTATCTGAGCCTAAAGGAAAACTGCCGGTCGACATTCCTTCCGTAACTCATCCAAATGAAATTCTTTATCCATTTGGATACGGTTTAAAATTCAATGGAAAACCACTAAAATAAGCAGACGGGAGAGGGCTCGCTTATGAAAAAAATAATATTCGCCCTGATTGCCGGGGTACTTGCAATCGGTATGGCTACATCGGTGGATGCTTCCCTTTTCGGGCATAAAAAAGATAAGAAAGTGCTCACTGGCGCCGAGATGCTGCTGAAGGAACAAAAAAGCCTGATTAAAGGAAAGCGCGTAGGTCTGATAACAAATCCTACCGGAGTTGACCGGAATCTTACAAGCGTTGTCGATCTGCTTGCACAGGATAAAGACATTAAACTGACCGCTCTTTTTGGTCCTGAGCATGGGGTACGTGGAGATGCACAGGCTGGGCAGTATGTTGAGTATTACATCGATGAAAAAACAGGAGTGCCGGTATACAGCCTTTATGGGCAAACGAAAAAGCCAACACCCGAGATGCTCAAAAACGTGGATGTGCTGGTTTTTGATATTCAGGATGTCGGCTCCCGCTACTACACGTACATTTACTCGATGGCTTACGCAATGGAAGCGGCGAAAGAAAACAACATTCCGATTATCGTTTTGGACCGGCCGAACCCGCTTGGCGGAATTCAAACGGATGGACCTGTTCTTGAACCAGCCTTCTCTTCATTTGTAGGCAAATACCCGATTCCACTAAAGCACGGGATGACGGTTGGAGAACTGGCAAAGCTCTTTGACAGTGAATTTAAGATCGGTGCTGACCTGAAAGTAGTGAAAATGAAGGGCTGGAAGAGAAGTATGGACTTTGATGATACCCGTCTTCCATTCGTCATGCCGTCACCGAACATGCCGACACTTGAAACCGCCATCGTTTATCCGGCAACAGGCATGATTGAAGGAACCAATCTTTCAGAAGGCAGGGGGACTACAAAACCGTTTGAACTTATTGGTGCACCGTTTATTAATAGCGATAAACTCGCTGGAAAACTGAACAGCTTGGAGCTGCCGGGCGTATCGTTTAGAGCAGCATCTTTCACTCCAACGTTTTCAAAGCACACCGGCAAGCTTTCACATGGGGTACAGCTCTACGTGACCGACCGGAAGAAGTTTAAAGCAGTCAAAACTGGCTTATCCATTGTGAAAACCGTAAAAGACATGTATCCGAATGATTTTCAGTTTTTAGCAGCCGATAATTTTAATCTTTTGCTTGGAAACAGCTGGGTGAAGGATATGCTGGTAAAGGGAGCATCCGTTGAAGAGATCGAGAAGAAGTATGAAGAGGAAAGAACAAAATTTTTGGATATTCGGGAGAAATATTTGCTGTATTGATCGGAGAAGGCTCCTGCTGGAGCCTTCTCTTCAATTCTGAAAATATATTTTATGCGTAAAAAATAGACAGTGCACTTACAATAACAGTAATGAGTGAAATGAACTGCAGAACATTATGCTGGGCATCCGGTACGATATGATCCTTCACGCGAGGCAATATTTTTATTGTCCTTATAAAGTGAGTCTCATAAAGTGATTTCGGAAATTGCTTTAAATGTCTTCCTGTTAAATAAGGCATCCACCAAGTTAAAAGCTGCATAATCAAAAAGATGAACCAAAATATAACAGATATCGTCATGAGCCATTTAATATGGGAAATAAATAAACCCATACTGATTAAGATGACCAATCCATTTGAAGCAGCTTCAAGTGTTTTCTCCCGGTTCGTGTATTTAGCCAGATCATTCCAGGGGTACAGGTTGAGCAATGTCGTTGCTTCAAAGTAAAAAAATAATAAAATCTGCAATAAAATTGAAAATGCAAAAAGTGACATAATTGGTTTACCTCCCAGTAAACAATATCGATGCTGTTTTTTCCTGAATGATTGAATATAAGTCCCGATCGAACACAGGTCTATACACCTTGAAATAAGGATTTTTATTCCATATATCCCAACATTTTATGTATATTTTACCATATAATAGTTATTAAATTTAACAAATTTTGCTTTTAAAAACTAAACTCCCTCTTTTTTAATCCTTTTCCAAGAGCTTTCTTTCTTTAATAAACATATTGGTAACAAACTGAAATTTTCCAATAGTAATTGACACAGCGAAGAATAAACCCATAGAATAACATTAGATATTAGTGAATAGAGAAAATTCAGACAAAAGAGGCTGCTTATGACATTGAAAGCACACATTGGTAAATACGCGGTTCTTCTTGCTTCATTGACAGATGAAGAGTTGGATTTGATCAAGCCGTCTTTTGATAAAATCCTTTATTGTCAGGGCAAAGTAGGGTCAATGAATATGCAAAAGGTCATTGCGGCAGTTGAAACCGCAGCAAAAAGGAATGAGCTGATTCTGGAAAACTGCTACAGGGAAACCCACGCACTTTATCATGCTGTTTTAGAGGGGATTGAAGGGGTTACCCGCGGTCAGCCCTCTATTGGCGAGATGAGCCGGACGGTAGGCTTGAGGTTTGCCATTGTAAGGGGCAGGCCATATGCAGAGGAATCAGAAGGAGAATGGATTGCCGTCGCATTTTATGGAACAATCGGCGCCCCGATTAAAGGGCTCGAGCATGAAACGGTTGGTCTGGGAATTAATCATATATGAAGAAACATTGCCTATAGTTCATAAGTCATGAGGAGGCGATGATGGTGTTTTTATGCCATTGTCGTCTCTTTTTTGAGTTTAGGAGGGGTCAAAATGGTTGTTTTAACGGGTGAGACGCTCTCACTTGAAGAGGTAAGGAAAATTTGTCTGGATGGGGAACGAATCGTTCTCAAGCCAGAAAGCATGCGTAAAGTAGAACAAAGCAGGGAAGCGGTATTGAAAATCGTCCGGGATAAAAAGACAGTATATGGAATCAATACGGGTTTCGGCAAATTCAGCGATGTCGTGATTGGTGAGAAAGATGTAAATGAGCTGCAGCTGAACTTGATTCGCTCCCATGCATGCGGGGTAGGAGATCCTTTTCCTGAGCCTGTATCAAGAGCGATGGTCCTTTTGCGCCTCAACGCATTACTAAAAGGCTTTTCAGGAATCCGTCCTATTTTGGCAGAGCTGCTTGCTGAACTGCTTAATCAACACATTCATCCAGTCATTCCGCAGCAGGGATCTTTAGGGGCGTCAGGTGACCTTGCACCGCTCTCCCATCTAGCCCTTGTCCTAATCGGCGAAGGCAAAGTGTTTTATTCAGGAAAAGTGTGTAAAGCTTCTGAAGCATTTCATCATGCAGGCCTTTCACCGCTTATCCTGGAAGCGAAAGAAGGTCTCGCATTAATCAATGGAACCCAGGCGATGACCGCAATGGGGGTGATCAGCTATTTAGAGGCAGAACAACTTGCCTTGCAAAGCGAAATAATCGCATCGCTTACGATGGAGGGTCTGGAAGGGATTATGGATGCCTTTCACCCTGCCATCCATGAAGCGAGAGGATTTCCGCAGCAATCAGCGGTTGCGGAACGGATGCGAATAATGCTTACAGGAAGCAAGTTAGTGACAAGGCAAGGAGAAAAACGGGTTCAGGATGCCTATTCTCTTAGATGTATCCCCCAAGTGCACGGGGCTTCCTGGCAGGCTCTTGATTATGTGAAAGAAAAGCTTGAGATCGAAATAAACGCAGCGACCGATAATCCGCTGATTTTTGACGGAGGCCTCACGGTAATTTCAGGAGGGAATTTTCACGGACAGCCCATTGCCCTTGCCATGGATTTTATGAAAATTGCCATGGCGGAGTTTGCAAGCATTTCAGAACGGAGAATCGAACGGCTCGTGAATCCTCAGCTCAATGATCTGCCGCCCTTTTTAAGCGCTCAGCCCGGTCTTCAGTCCGGTGCGATGATCATGCAGTATTGCGCTGCCTCGTTTGTATCGGAAAACAAAACACTTGCCCATCCCGCAAGTGTGGATTCAATCCCGTCTTCAGCGAATCAGGAGGATCACGTAAGCATGGGAACGATTGCCGCCCGCCACTGCTTCAGCATCATTCAAAATGTGCGCCGGGTGCTGGCAATTGAGTGCATTTGCGCCCTTCAAGCCGTTCAGTTCCGCGGCATCAATAAGATGGCTCCTGCAACCCGGGCTTATTATGATGAAGCAAGGGAGATTGTGCCTTCCATCACCAAGGACCGGGTGTTTTCGGAAGACATAGAGAACATGGCGGAATGGCTAAAAAAAAATAAAGCCGGATGGACAGCTTTAGACGAAGGAAGGGAGTTTGAGAAATGGAAACAAAACGCGTAATCCGTGCCAAAAAAGGGCTTGAATTGGAATGCAAGGGGTGGGAGCAGGAAGCAGCTTTGAGAATGCTCTATAACAATCTCGACCCGGATGTGGCGGAGAAACCGGAGGATCTCGTCGTATACGGGGGAATTGGAAAAGCGGCTCGAAACTGGGAAGCATTTGACGCAATCGTGCACACGCTCAGAAGACTGGACAACGATGAAACGATGCTCGTCCAATCCGGTAAACCTGTGGCCGTCTTTAAAACGCATGCCGCAGCGCCAAGGGTTTTGCTGTCAAACTCCGTCATCGTTCCAAAATGGGCAAATTGGGACCACTTCCACGAGCTCGACCGAAAAGGACTGATGATGTACGGTCAAATGACCGCAGGAAGCTGGATCTATATTGGAACTCAAGGAATTCTGCAAGGAACGTATGAAACCTTCGCTGAAGTCGCCCGGCAGCATTTTGGGGGCTCACTCAAAGGGACGCTCACCTTAACAGCGGGACTTGGCGGAATGGGCGGAGCCCAGCCTCTGGCAGTAACGATGAACGGCGGTGTCTGTTTGGCGGTTGAGGCCGATCCGGACCGAATTGAAAAGAGACTTCAAACAAGCTATTGCGATAAAATGGCATCCAGTCTGGATGAGGCCGTTAAATGGGCCATGGAAGCTAAAAAGAAAGGAGAGCCATTATCCATTGGGGTTGTGGGAAATGCAGCAAGCCTTCACCACGAGCTTTTAAAGCGAAACATCCATATTGATATTGTCACAGACCAAACCTCTGCACATGATCCGATCAATGGCTACATCCCGGAGAATCTCACTCTGGAAGCAGCAGCTGAATTAAGAAAGACCCATCCGAAGGAATATGAAAAACAAGCTTCGAAGTCGATGGCTAAGCAGGTTGAAGCGATGCTTGAATTCCAGCAGAGAGGAGCCGTAGTATTCGACTATGGAAATAATATCCGGCAAATTGCAAAGGATGAAGGAGTCAGCAATGCCTTTGATTTTCCAGGCTTCGTTCCTGCCTATATCCGTCCCTTGTTTTGTGAAGGAAAAGGTCCATTCCGCTGGGCTGCTCTTTCTGGTGATCCTGAGGATATTTACCGGACGGATGCCCTCATAAAAGAATTGTTCCCGGAAAACAAACCGCTTCTCCGCTGGATTGATATGGCACAGGAAAAGGTGGCATTTCAGGGGATTCCTTCGCGAATTTGCTGGCTTGGCTATGGAGAGCGGATGAAAATGGGGCTTGCCATCAATGATCTTGTCCGGAGCAGGGAATTAAAGGCACCAATCGTAATTGGCCGTGATCATTTGGATTGTGGATCCGTTGCTTCGCCGAATCGGGAGACGGAAGCGATGAAGGATGGCAGCGATGCAGTGGGAGACTGGGCGATTTTAAATGCTCTGATCAATGTTGCGGCAGGCGGTTCGTGGATTTCGGTCCATCACGGAGGCGGTGTCGGAATGGGCTATTCTCTGCATGCGGGCATGGTTGCCGTGGCAGATGGCACCGGGCTTGCGGAAGAAAGACTTCGGCGGGTTCTTACTACAGATCCTGGTATGGGCATTATCCGCCATGCTGATGCAGGATATGACAAAGCCGTTGAGGCTGCAAAGGAAAAAGGGCTGGATATTCCGATGATCCATCCTGTAAAGGGGTGAACACGATGACACATGACCTGATTCTTTTTAACATTGGACAATTGCTTCTGCCTGAAACTAACGGAAAGCCATTGAAAGGAGAGGACATGAACAGGCTTCGTGTTTTAAACAATGCAGCTATTGCCGTAAAAGATGGTCTTGTATCCTGGATCGGCTCTACTGAAGAAGCTGAGAGATTGCTCGCTAATGAAAAACGGAATGTAAAAGGGAAAGTAGTTTCACCAGGTCTTGTGGATCCGCATACCCATCTCGTATTTGCCGGAAGCAGGGAAAATGAGCTCGCAATGAAGCAAGCGGGCGTTTCCTACTTGGAAATCCTTGCGAAGGGGGGAGGAATCCTCTCCACAGTCCACGCTACAAAAAACGCATCCGCGAAAGAATTATTTGATAAAGCCGCTTTTCATTTTGAACGAATGATTTCATTTGGCGTTACAGCCATTGAAGCAAAAAGCGGCTACGGTTTGGATCATGAAACCGAGTTGAAACAGCTTAGGGTTATCGAACAGCTGCACAAAAACTACCCGATTCGTCTTGTACCTACATTTCTGGGGCCTCACGCCGTTCCTGCTGAATATAAAGGAAAGGAGGACTTGTTTCTTGAGAAGATGATTCAGCTCCTGGATGTCATAAAAGAAGAGAAGCTCGCTCAATTTGCAGATATCTTCTGTGAAACGGGAGTGTTCACGATTGACCAGTCGAGACAATATATGATGAAAGCGAAGGAAAAAGGATTTGGTTTGAAAATTCATGCCGACGAAATCGACACATTAGGCGGGACGGAGCTTGCGGTATCATTAGGTTCAGCCAGTGCCGACCACCTTGTTGCCGCCTCAGATGAAGGCATCGCTTGCTTGGCTGAAAGTGATACGGTAGCTGTGCTGCTTCCCGGAACCACCTTTTACTTAGGGAAGGATCATTACGCCCGAGCCCGAAAAATGATGGATGAAGGGGCAGCTGTAGCCCTTGCGACTGATTTTAATCCAGGAAGCTGCGTAACGGAAAATCTTCAAATGATCATGTCGCTTGCTGCCTTGAAGCTGAAGATGACAGCAGAGGAAATTTGGAATGCGGTGACCGTTAACGCCGCTCACGCTATTGGCCTCGGTGGTAAAGCGGGGATAATGGCAGTCGGAAAACAAGCTGATTTCGTCATCTGGGATGTGCCAAATTATCAATATATCCCTTATCATTTCGGAGTGAACCATGCAGAAAGTGTATATACCGAAGGAAAGAAAAGATGGGAGAAGGTACGCCATGGATCCATTCAGCTTTCTACAGCCAGGGAAGGCCGCAATCTTTAAAGATCGGTTTGTAACAAAAGTAAATGAAACCGTGATTCCTTATGAGGAGGGAATCACAGGAGATACAGGACTGATCGGACTGCCGTTTTCCAAGTTTTCCATTTCCTTGTCTCAGGCGTCTGAGGCTCCTCAAGCAATCCGGTCCTGCATGAGCCTTTATTCTACTTTCTCAGCGGAACGAAACAAGGATTACCGCAATCACAAAATACTGGATTTTGGAGATGTAATGACACACCCAACCAGTCTGCCCGAAAGCTTAAAAAGACTCTATATAAGTGTGAAGGAAATGATTGAAACGAATTCATGCTCCCGATACATTCTGCTCGGCGGCGATCATGGAATCAGCTATCCATCAATCCGGGCTTTTAGTGAAAACTTCGGAACAATTGGAATCATACAATTCGATGCCCATCATGACGTGCGGAACCTTGAGGATGGGGGGAGGACGAATGGTACACCCTTCAGAAGCCTGATTGAAGAGGGAGTAGTTGAAGGGGAAAATCTGGTTCAAATCGGCATCCGGGATTTTTCCAATGCTGAAGCTTACTCTGATTATGCACAGGAAAAACGCCTCTCAATCTATACAATGGGGGATATTGAAAGAAGCGGAATCATCCCCATTGTAGAGAAAGAAGGAGACAGGCTAGCGGAAAAAGTGGACGTTATCTATCTGTCTCTTGATATGGATGCAGTGGATCAGGCTTTTGCTCCCGGCTGTCCAGCTATTGGTCCGGGAGGATTAACGAGCAGGGAGCTTCTTTCAGCTGTTTCTGCAGCAGCAAAGCATGAGAAAGTACGGGCAATGGATATCGTAGAGATTGATCCTTCAAAAGACTTTAGGGATATGACAAGCCGGCTTGCAGTGCATGCAATGATGCGGTTTATGTATCAATGAAGAGGAAATATGATATCTTGATATCCCGCTCATACAAAAGAGGCTCAGATAGGGCGCATAAACCAGCCTATCTGAGCCTTTGTTTTTTGATCATACATTGATATGCTTGCTGCGCATTCCATAATAAACGGGAAGACCCAGAGCTGTTATCGCTAATCCGCATAGTGCGAGCACAGGCTGAGTTAACAGGGTATTAATGACGATGAATAATCCTCCAAGGATCGCAATGACCGGTAAAACAGGATACAGCGGCACTTTGTAAGGACGGACAAGTTTCGGCTCCCGCTTACGCAGAATCATGACAGCCGCAAACGTCATCGTGTAGAAAATCCAAATGACAAAAATGAGCATGTCTGTCAGCGTGTTGAATCCGCCAATAAACATCATGATGATCGCAATCAAGAGGATAAAAAGTCCTGAGTTATATGGAATCCTGCTTTTAGAAGATAGTTTTGCAAACCACTTGCTGAATGGCAGTTTGTTTTCCATAGCCATCGCATATGGTACACGGATTCCTGTCATTACATATCCGTTGATGGAACCAAACACGGAAATAAGAATTCCGATACTGACGAGTTTTCCGCCCATAGAACCGAATATGAGCTGTGCAGCGTCTGATGCAGGCGTATCCGTTCCTGCAAGGGATGCTGCAGACATCACCATTAAAAAGGCAACATTGATCAGCAAATAAATGGCCATAACCGCGGATAAACCTAAAATAATCGCTTTCGGTAAATCCTTTTTCGGGTTCCTCATTTCCCCCGCGATATTTCCAACAAGAATCCATCCATCATAAGCGAACATGGTAGCAAGCAAACCTGCCCCAAGCGCGGTTAGAAAAGAAGATTGCTCCGGTCCTGGTTCAACAGGAAACAATTGAAAGGGCACACTTCCTTCATGAAGCAGACCAAAAATAATGATAAGAGCTAATGGAATCAATTTGCAGATGGTGGCCACGGTTTGAATCCCGCCGGCAGCCTTTGCTCCAAGAAAGTTGAGCAGGGTTAAAAAAATGGCGGTTGCGGCTGCGATCCCGACGATCAGCATTTTATGATCATTCGCAGCTAAACCAAACAAGCTGACGGTTTGTGTTCCAAAAATGATAGCCAATGCCGCAATATTAGCGGGAAAATAAATGACAGTTTGAGCCCATCCAAGCAGAAAGGCTGTTAAATTTCCGTATGTACGCTTTAAATAGGCCATCATTCCGCCTGTTTCAGGAATGGCTGCAGACAATTCCGCTGCTGTCAATCCGGCACAAATTGTCAGTACGCCTCCTATAAACCAGGCGAGTAATCCTAAGCTTGCCGAGCCGGTTGAACTATAAACCGCGGTCGGCTTAAAAAATACGCCAGCTCCAATAACGGTGCCGATGACCGTTGTTAAAGCGGCTAGAAAACCAATTTCTTTCTTTAACTGCTGCTGCAAAATAACCACTCCTAGTTCAATCTCTAATGGATTATTTTGTGAATAAAATCACAAAAGTATTCAAAAAAATAAAAAAATTCCACTTTAATCATTTCACTATAATAAAGCAATGCGTGTCAAATTCTAGCACAACTAAGATTTTGAAACAACGAAAACTTAAAAAACTAAAAAATTGTAAAAAAAGCTCTATTTATACATAATTGTTTGGTATAATTCACCAGA